>JAKAHV010000013.1 GCA_021825295.1 Nitrospirota bacterium | reverse complement strand
AGATGGTGATGCCCGGCGACAATGTGACCTTTCTGGTGGACCTGATAGCGCCGGTGGCGATGGAAGAGGGCCTTCGGTTCGCCATCAGGGAGGGCGGCAGGACCGTCGGGGCCGGCGTCGTCACGGAAATCCGGGAATAAAGGCGGGGACAAGCGATGAGAACGATACTTCTTTTGCAGTGCGGCGTCTGCAAAAACAGGAACTACTCCACTATGAAGAACAAGAAGAACACGCCGGACAAGCTGGAGATAAAGAAATACTGCAGGCATTGCAGGAAGCACACGCCGCACAAGGAGACGAAGGCGTAGGCGCGGCGGTATGGAGACGCGAAACGGGTTGAGCATATGAAGACCGGGCACGGACGGGCGGACATCAGCCTCAAGGGCCTGACTGTGGCGGACAGGCCAGTAGCTCTAATTGGCAGAGCATCGGACTCCAAATCCGAGGGTTGGGGGTTCGAATCCCTCCTGGCCTGCCAAAATTCTTTGTACAAGGAGTGCCAATTGCCGGTATGCAGAAGCTGAAGCAGTTCCTGCACGAAGTCAAGGTCGAGTTGAAGAAGGTGGTCTTCCCATCGAGGGAGGAACTCCTGGGGTCTACCCAGGTGGTCATAATTTCGGTCCTGATAATGTCCGTGTTTCTGGGTGTGATTGATTTTGTGCTATCGCGGATCGTCCAGGCCCTTTTGAGGTATTAACGTGGCGAAGAAATGGTACGTGGTACATACGTATTCGGGGTTCGAGGAGAAGGTGAAGACCTCCGTCGAGGACAAGGTGAAGCGCTTGGGGCTGGAGGAGAAGATATCCCGGGTGATGATACCTACGGAGCGGGTCATACAGCTTAAGGCCGGCAAGAAGCAGGAGGCCGAGAGGAAGTTCTATCCGGGCTACATACTGGTGGAGATGGAGCTGGACGACGAGACATGGCACCTCATAAAGAGCATCCCCAGGGTGACCAGCTTTGTCGGCGGCACCAGGCCCGTGCCGATAGACGAGGAAGAGGTGGAGATGATAGTCCAGCAGCTCGAAAAGGGCGTGACCGCCCAGGTCAAGATGCAGTTCGAGCAGGGCGACGTGGTCAGGATAATAGACGGCCCCTTCACCAACTTCAACGGCTACGTCGAGGAGGTGGACATGGACCACGGGAAACTGAAGGTCATGGTCAGCATCTTCGGACGGCAGACCCCGGTGGAGCTGAATTTCTTCCAGGTGGAGAAATCATAGATGGCGTACGGTTGCCTGCGCGGATTGGTTGTCATTGCCGCAAGCCGGAACGGGTTTGCGGGCTCATTTCCGGAACGCCGCGCCATGGGCGGGGAAGCGGATATTTAAGGAGGTCATGATATAGATGGCAAAGAAGGAAGTGGCAGCAATGGTCAAGCTTCAGATTCCCGCGGGCAAGGCCAATCCCGCGCCCCCGGTCGGTCCGGCCCTCGGCCCCCACGGGGTGAACATCATGGAGTTCTGCAAGGCCTTTAACGCGCAGACAAGCCCCATGGGCGACACGATAGTGCCGGTTGTCCTCACCATTTATGCGGACCGGAGCTTCACGTTCATCCTGAAGACCCCGCCCGCCTCCGAACTTATAAAGAAGGCCGCGGGCATCCTGAAGGGCTCCGGCACGACCGGCAAGGACAAGGTCGGCAAGATCACCGGGGCTCAGGTCATGGAGATAGCCAGGACCAAGATGCCGGACCTGAACGCCAGCTCCGTCGAGAGCGCGGCGAACATGATTAAGGGGACGGCGAGAAGCATGGGCGTTGAGATCGAATAAGGGGGTTCATCCGGACAATGAGCGGCAAGAAATATGAAAACGCGCTGAAGAATTACGACATCCAGAAGGAATACGGCATCGGGGAGGCCGTGGGCCTCGTGAAGAAAAACGCCCCTGCCAAGTTCGACGAGACGGTCGAGCTGGCCGTGAGGCTGGGCGTGGACCCCAGGAAGAGCGACCAGATGGTCAGGGGCACGGTGCTTTTGCCAAACGGCATAGGCAAATCGGTCCGCGTGGTCGTCTTCGCGAAAGGCGAGAAGGACAGGGAGGCCCGCGAGGCCGGGGCCGACTACGTGGGCGCCGAGGACCTTGTGGAGAAGATACAGCAGGGCTGGTTCGAGTTCGACAAGGCGGTGGCCACCCCGGACGTGATGGGCCTCGTCGGAAAGCTCGGAAAGCTCCTGGGCCCGAGGGGCCTTATGCCGAACCCGAAGCTTGGCACCGTCACCTTCGACGTGGCCAAGGCCATAAAGGAGATAAAGGCCGGCAAGGCGGACTTCAAGGTGGACAAGGCAGGCAACGTCCATATGATAGTGGGGAAGGTCTCCTTCTCCGAGGACGCCCTGGCCGAAAACGCCATGGCCGCGATAGATTCGCTGGTGAGGGCGAAGCCCTCCACCTCCAAGGGCAAATACCTGAAGAAGGTCGCAATCGCCTCCACGATGGGCCCCGGGGTGAAGGTCGACGTGTCGACCGTGAGCAAACTGTAGCAGACGGGCTTTGCCCGGGTTTATATCGGTCAGAGACAGCAGGTGAGAATTCTTAATAGTCCCGCATCCATGTTCACGGGGGAGGGATTGCCTGCCGAGACATTTCTCCTGGTCTCTGGGAAAGGAGGAATATGAACAGAAACGAAAAGCAACAGGCCCTCGGGGAGCTGAAGGAGAGCTTCGGCAAGGTCAAGGGGGCGGTCATCACCCATTACAAGGGCATGACCGTGGCCGAGCTGACCGAACTGAGGATGGTCCTTCGCGCCGACGGCGCGCGCTTCAAGGTCGTGAAGAACACCCTTGCGCGCAAGGCCGCCGAAGGCACTCCAATGGCCTGCGCGCAGAAACTGTTTGAGGGCCCGGTGGGCGTGGCCCTCGGGTACGAAGACGCCGTCACGGTGGCGAAGGGGATAATCAAATACTCCTCGAAGAACGAGAAGCTCGTTCCCCTTGCGGCCGTCGTGGAAGGCCAGCTTGTGGACGCCGCGGAGCTTAAATCCATTGCGGCCCTTCCCGCCCGTCCCGTGCTTCTTTCGATGATGGCCGGCGCGTTTTCCGCCCCGCTTGCGAAGATGGCCGGGGCGCTTAACGCCACGGTCTCCGGTCTGGGCAACGCGTTTACCGGCCTTCTGAGGAAGAAGGAAAAAGAGGCTGCATAGGAAGACATTAAAAATTTGAAAGTTTTTTGATATAAGGAGGATATTCAGGAAAGATGGCAACGAAGGAAGAGGTATTTGAATTCATAGACAAGATGACGGTCCTTGAGATGTCAAAGTTCATAAAGGAGTTCGAGGAGCGCTACGGGGTCACCGCCGCCGCGCCGGTGGCCGTGGCCGCCGCGCCGGGCGCTGCGCCCGCCGCCGCGGAGGCCGAGGAGAAGACGAGCTTCGATGTGGTGCTTGCGGCCGCCGGGGACAAGAAGATACAGGTGATAAAGGTGGTAAGGGAACTGACCGGCCTGGGCCTGAAGGAGGCGAAGGAACTGGTGGACACCGCTCCCAAGCCCGTGAAGACCGGTGTTTCCAAGGACGAGGCGGCCGGCATCAAGGCGAAGCTCGAGGAGCAGGGCGCTACCGTAGAAGTGAAATAGAAGTTTTTTCAGTTTGTTTTTGAGGAAGGGGGGTGAAAATCTCGCTCCCCCCCCTTTTATAAAAATAAAGAGTAAACAAGGAGAAGCATGGCAAGGATTTTACGAGAAAGACTGGATTTCGGAAAGGTCCCGCCGATAATACAGGTCCCCCACTTGATAGAGACCCAACTGGCCTCTTATGCGGAGTTCCTCCAGAGCGACGTGCCGGCCGACGAGAGGAGGGATGCCGGGCTGCAGGCAGCCTTCAAGAGCGTGTTCCCGATAACCGACTACAACGAGACGGCCTCGATCGAGTACCTGGGTTACAGCACGGGAGAACCCAAGTTCAACCCCAGGGACTGCCTGCAAAAGGGCATCACATACGCCGCGCCCCTGAAGATAAAGGTCCGGCTCAACATCTTTGAGACCATCGGCGATCAGAAACGCCTCAAGGAGGCCCGCGAGCAGGAGGTCTACATCGGGGAGATACCTCTCATGACGGACACCGCGACCTTCATCATAAACGGCACGGAAAGGGTCGTCGTCAGCCAGCTTCACCGCTCAGCGGGTGTATTTTTCAGCCACGACAAGGGCAAGGCGCACGTAAGCGGCAGGCTGCTTTATTCCGCCAGGGTCATACCCGCGAGGGGCTCCTGGCTGGACTTCGAGTTCGACACGAAGGACCTGCTTTATGTGAGGATCGACAGGCGGAAGAAACTGCCCGCCACCATAGTGCTGAAGGCCCTCGGCTACACGAACGAGGACCTGCTGAAAACATTCTATCCGGTTGAAAAGATCACAAACAGGGACGGCAGGCTCGCCCGCCTGGTCAGCGAGATCCTCGTGGGCCTAAGGGCCCCGGAGAACATCGAGATCCCGAAGACCGGAGAGGTTGTCGTGAAGGAGGGCGGAAGGATCACGAGGGCCGCCATGAAGAGGCTGCAGGCGGCCGGCGTCACGGATATACCCCTCAGCAGAAAGGAGCTCAAGGGAAAGATAACCCTCAGGGACATCGTCGACCCGGAGACCGGCGAGGTGATCGTGGAGAGCAACGAGGAGATCAACGACGAGGCCCTCGAGAGGATATTGAAACTTGGCATACCGGAGCTTGAACTGCTCTTCATAGACAACATCCATTACCTCCCCTCGCTCCGGGACACGCTGCTTACGGACAAGGTGGCCACCGAGGAAGACGCCCTGATAGAGATATACAAGAAGCTGAAACCCGGCGAGCCCCCGACTATAAGGGACGCAAGGGAGCTCTTCAACGGGCTGTTCTTCGACCCCAAGAGGTACGACCTCTCCCCGGTGGGAAGGCTGAAGATAAACAAGCGCCTGGGCGTAGACGTGCCGCTTGAGACCCAGATACTCACGGACAAGGACATAATCGAGATCGTGCGCTACCTGCTGCAGCTCAGGGCCGGCAAGGGCGAGGTGGACGACATAGACCACCTTGGAAACCGCAGGATCAGGGCGGTAGGGGAGCTGATAGAAAACCAGTTCAGGATAGGGCTTGTGAGGATGGAGAAGGCGATCAAGGAGAAGATGACCCTTACCGACCTGGAAGAGGCCACCCCCCACGATCTGATAAACGCAAAGCCGGTGATCGCGGCCGTGAAGGAGTTCTTCGGCTCCAGCCAGCTCTCCCAGTTCATGGACCAGACGAACCCGCTTTCGGAGATCACCCATAAAAGGAGGCTGTCGGCCCTGGGGCCTGGCGGCCTTACCAGGGAGAGGGCCGGCTTCGAGGTCAGGGACGTGCATCCCACCCACTATGCCAGGATATGCCCGGTAGAGACGCCTGAGGGCTCGAACATCGGCCTTATAACCTCGCTGGCCTCGTACGCGAGGGTCAACGAGTACGGGTTCATAGAGTCCCCCTACAGGAAGGTCGACAACGGGGGCGTGACGGACAAGATAGAGTATCTGTCGGCGGTGGAGGGCGAGAAATTTGTCATCGCCGAGGCGACGACGCCGGTGGACGAGAAGGGGCGCATCGTGGGCGAGACGGTCTTTGCCCGCATGGGCGCGGATTTCAAGATAGTCTCGGCGCGCGACGTCCAGTACATGGGGATATCGCCAAAGCAGATAGTGGGCGTCAGCGCAAGCCTCATCCCCTTCCTCGAAAACGACGACGCCAACAGGGCCCTCATGGGCTCCAACATGCAGAGGCAGGCCGTCCCGCTGCTGGAGCCGGAGGCCCCCACCGTGGGCACCGGCATGGAGTCCGTCGTGGCGAGGGATTCAGGCACCGTGGTCATCGCGAAGAGGGCGGGCGAGGTGGAATCCGCCTCCTCGGAGAGGATAGTCGTGAAGTCCACCGACGGCGGCGTGGACATCTACAACCTGATAAAATTCCGCCGTTCCAACCAGGCCACGCTCATAAACCAGAGGCCTTTTGTCTCGGTGGGCGACCTGGTGGAGGCCGGTGACATACTGGCCGATGGCTCCTCAAGCGAAAAGGGCGAGCTGTCCCTCGGCAAGAACGTCCTCGTGGCGTTCATGTCCTGGGGCGGGTACAACTTCGAGGACGCGATACTTCTCAGCGAAAAGCTCGTCAAGGAGGACGCCTACACGTCCATACACATAGAGGAATTCACCGTCGAGGCCAGGGACACGAAGCTGGGCCCCGAGGAGATAACCAGGGACATCCCCAACGTGGGCGAGGAGGCCCTGAGAAACCTCGACGAAAGCGGCATCATCCGCGTAGGGGCGGAGGTCAAGGCGGGCGACATACTCGTGGGCAAGGTCACCCCGAAAGGCGAGACCCAGCTTACCGCGGAGGAAAAGCTCCTGCGGGCCATCTTCGGCGAGAAGGCTGAAGAGGTGAAGGAGAGCTGCCTTTACGTGCCGCCCGGCATCGAGGGGACGGTCATAGACGCGCTCATACTCTCCAGGAAAGGCATCGAGAAAGACGCGCGCGCAAAGAGCATCGAGGAAGAAGACATCATCCGCCTTCAGCGCGACCTGGAGGACGAGATCCGCATAGTGAAGGACGAGAGGTCCCGCAAGGTGCGCGAGCTGCTGGTCGGCCAGAAGGTGCTTGAGGACGTGAAGGAGCCCCGCGGCAAGGAGGTCATCTGCCCGAAGGGCAAGAAGCTCACCAGGAAGATGGTGATGTCGATAAGGGACGACCAGATCATGAAGGTGAAGGTCGAGGACCCTTACGTGAAGGAGCAGATCTCGCAGATCAGCGCGGACTCCAGCCAGTATGTGAAATCCCTGGAGAGGCTCTATGACGAGCGTGTGGACCGCGTGAAGCGCGGCGACGAGCTGCCGCCCGGCGTCAACAAGGTGGTCAAGGTCTATGTGGCCATGAAGAGGAAGATACAGGTCGGCGACAAGATGGCCGGCAGGCACGGCAACAAGGGCGTTGTGGCGATGGTGCTGCCGGAAGAGGACCTGCCATACCTGCCCGACGGCACGCCCGTGGACATAGTGCTCAACCCGCTGGGCGTCCCTTCGAGGATGAACGTGGGGCAGATACTGGAGACCAACCTGGGCTGGGCCGCGAAGGCCCTCGGGCTCCACGTTGCGACCCCCGTCTTCGAGGGCGCAAGGGAGACCGAGATAAAAGACCTGCTTAAGAAGGCGGGCCTCCCCCAGAGCGGCCAGATAACCCTCCACGACGGCAGGACCGGCGAGCCCTTCGAGAGGCCCGTGACAGTCGGCGTCATGTACATGCTGAAGCTCCACCACCTTGTCGACGACAAGATGCACGCCCGCTCCATCGGGCCCTATTCGCTCGTCACGCAGCAGCCGCTGGGCGGCAAGGCCCAGTTCGGCGGCCAGAGACTGGGGGAGATGGAGGTCTGGGCGCTGGAGGCCTACGGCGCGGCCTATACGCTGCAGGAGTTCCTTACCGTAAAGAGCGACGACGTTACAGGCAGGGCACGCATGTACGAGGCCATTGTAAAAGGGGACGCGACCCTGGAGCCGGGGGTTCCGGAGTCGTTCCATGTATTAATAAAGGAGCTTCAGGCCCTTGGACTAGACGTTGAGCTCCTTGAGAACAAAAACAAGGGAGAGTGATCAATTTGGCGGAAGAAATTTACACCTTGTTTCAGAAACCCAAGAACCCTACGGACTTTGACGCCCTGAAGATAAGGCTCGCCTCTCCGGAGAGGATCAGGGAATGGTCCCACGGCGAGGTGAAGAAGCCCGAGACCATCAACTACAGGACGTTCAAGCCGGAGAGGGACGGGCTCTTCTGCACCAGGATATTCGGCCCGATCAAGGACTGGGAATGCCTTTGCGGCAAATACAAGAGGATGAAGCACAGGGGCGTGGTGTGCGACAAGTGCGGCACGGAGGTCATTCAATCCAAGGTAAGACGCGAGAGGATGGGCCACATAGAGCTTGCGGCCCCCGTGGCCCACATCTGGTTTCTGAAGGGCGTGCCGTCGCGCATTGGCACCCTTCTGGACATAACCATGCGCCATCTGGAGAAGGTCCTTTACTTCGAGGGCTACGTCGTGATAGACGGTGGCGATACGCCGCTTAAGGAAAAGGAGATACTTGGCGAGGAGGAATACAAGAAGGCGCTGGCTGAATACGGAGACAGGTTCAAGGCCGGCATAGGCGCCGAGGCGATAAAGGAACTTCTGAAGAAGGTGGACTTAAACGCCCTCGCCACCGAACTCAGGCTGGGTATAAAAGAGGCCCAGTCCCTGGGCATAAAGAAGAAACTGACCAAGAGGCTCAGGCTCGTGGAGGCGTTCCGGCTTTCCGGCAACTCCCCGGAGTGGATGGTCATGGACGTCATCCCGGTGCTGCCGCCGGATCTCAGGCCGCTGGTGCCGCTGGAGGGCGGCAGGTTCGCCACCTCGGACCTCAACGACCTCTACCGGAGGGTCATAAACAGGAACAACAGGCTGAAGCGCCTTATGGAGCTGAAGGCCCCATCCGTGATAATCAGGAACGAGAAGAGGATGCTCCAGGAGGCCGTGGACGCCCTGTTCGACAACGGCAGGCGCTCGCGCGTGCTGAAGGCCGCCACGAAGAGGCCCCTGAAATCCTTAAGCGACATGATAAAGGGCAAGCAGGGCCGTTTCAGGCAGAACCTGCTTGGAAAGAGGGTCGACTACTCCGGCCGTTCCGTTATCGTCGTGGGTCCGGAGCTGAAACTCCACCAGTGCGGTCTGCCAAAGCGGATGGCCCTGGAGCTTTTCAAGCCCTTCATCTTCAACAAGCTCGAGGAAAAGGGTTTCGCAACGACGATCAAGCAGGCGAAGAAGCTCGTCGAGAAGGAGGTCCCCGAGGTCTGGGACGCCCTTGAGGAGGTCATCTCCGAACACCCGGTGCTCCTCAACCGCGCCCCCACGCTGCACAGGCTGGGCATCCAGGCCTTCGACCCGCTGCTTGTGGAGGGCAAGGCCATAAAGCTGCACCCGCTTGTCTGCACCGCCTTCAACGCGGACTTTGACGGCGATCAGATGGCCGTCCACGTTCCGCTGTCTATCGAGGCGCAGGTGGAGGCCAGGACGCTCATGATGAGCGTCAACAACCTTATGTCTCCGGCAAACGGGAGGCCCATAGTGACCCCCACGCAGGACATGGTCCTGGGCATCTACTACATGACGAAGGAGAAGTCGGACGCGACGGGCTCGGGCAAATACTTCAGCGACCCGGAGGACGTAAGGAGCGCCTATGACGCGGGCATCGTCGAGGCGCACGCCAGGATAAAGGTCCGGATGGACGGGCAGATGGTGGAGACGACCGCGGGCAGGGTCATCTTCGGCGAGATACTGCCGGAGGGCATCCCGTTTTCGATGGTCAACAGGGAGCTGACGAAAAAGGAGCTGCAAAAGCTCATAGATTACATATACAAGAGGATCGGGCGGCGCGAGACCGTCGTGTTCCTGGACAACCTGGAAAAGCTGGGGTTCGCCAACGCAACGCGCTCCGGCATGTCCATATGCATATCGGACATGCACGTGCCGTCCACCAAGGCGGCCCTCATACAGCAGGCCGAGCACGAGGTGATGGAGATACAGAACCAGTACGCGGACGGCCTCATTACCCAGGGCGAGCGCTACAACAAGGTCATCGACATATGGGCCAACGTCACCGAGAAGGTGGCCGAGGAGATGATGAAGGAGCTGGGCGCCGAGGAAAACGGCAAGGCGGCCGCAGGCCAGGACCTGCAGGAGGCGAGGGCCTTCAACAGCGTCTTCATGATGGCCGACTCCGGGGCCAGGGGCTCTACCGCGCAGATAAGGCAGCTTGCCGGCATGAGGGGCCTCATGGCGAAACCCTCGGGCGAGATCATCGAGACCCCGATCACCGCGAACTTCAGGGAGGGTCTCACGCCGCTTCAGTACTTCATCTCCACCCACGGCGCCCGCAAGGGACTGGCCGACACCGCCCTGAAGACGGCCAACTCCGGTTACCTCACCAGGAGGCTCGTGGACGTGGCCCAGGACGTGATAATCCAGGAGGACGACTGCAGGACGCCGGACGGCATCCTCATGACCGCGCTCATTGAGGGCGGCGAGATCATCCAGGGGTTCGACGAAAGGCTCCTGGGCAGGTACTCCGCCGAGGAGATAAAGGACCCCATTACCAAGGAGATCGTCGTCAGGCGCAACGAGGAGCTGGACGAGGAGGCGGTGCAGAGGATAATCGATGCCGGCATAGACCGGATGAAGATACGCTCCGTGCTCACCTGCCAGAGCAAGTACGGCGTCTGCGCCAAGTGCTACGGCAGGGACCTGGCGAGGAGCGACCATGTGGAGATCGGGGAGTCCATAGGCATCGTGGCGGCCCAGTCCATCGGCGAGCCTGGCACGCAGCTTACGATGAGGACGTTCCATATCGGCGGCGCGGCCTCCAAGGTGGTCGAGCAGACCGCGCTTGAGGCCAAGAACTCCGGCACGGTAAAATTCATCAACCTCAATACCGTCAGGAGCCGCGAGGGCATGCTCATCGTGATGAACAGAAACGGCGTCATCGCCGTCGTGGACTCCAGGGGCCGCGAGAAGGAGAAATACACCATCGTCTACGGCGCGAAACTCCTCGTGGAGGACGGGCGCAAGGTGGAAGCGGGCCAGCGGCTGGTCGAATGGGACCCTTACTCCACCCCCATCATATCCGAGGTGGGCGGCAAGGCCGCCTTCGGCGACATCCTTGAGGGCGTGACCGTCAAGGAGGAGCTGGACGAGGTGACCGGACTGTCGAGGAAGGTCATCATCGAGTACCCCGGCAATCTCAGGCCGAGGATCTCGATAAAGGACGAGCACGGCAGGACGCTGAAGATCAAGGGCGCAAACACCCTTGCCAGGTATCTGCTGCCGGCCGGCGCGCATATACTGGTGGAGAAGACCGACACCGTATTCCCGGGCGACATCCTGGCGAAGATACCGCGCGAGACGACCAAGACCAAGGACATCACGGGCGGTCTGCCCAGGGTTGCCGAGCTCTTCGAGGCGAGGAAGCCGAAGGAGCAGGCGATCGTCAGCGAGATAGACGGCATTGTCGAGTTCAAGGGCGCCCACAAGGGCATGCGCGTGGTCGTCGTGAGGGGCGGCACGGAGTCCAGGGAGTACCTGATCCCGAGGGGCAAGCACGTCAGCGTGCACGAGGGCGACTGGGTGCGCGCGGGCGAGGCCCTCATGGACGGCTCCGTCAACCCCCATAACATACTTGACATCCTCGGGCCGAAGGAGCTTCAGCGCTACCTGGTCGACGAGGTGCAGAAGGTCTACAGGCTGCAGGGCGTCTCGATAAACGACAAGCACATCGAGGTCATCGTCAGGCAGATGATGCGCAAGATAAGGATAGACGACCCGGGCGACACGGAGTTCCTGGTCGGCGACCAGATCGACAGGATACCCTTTATCGAGGCCAACGAGCAGGTGAAGGCGAAGGGCGGCAAGCCGGCCATGGGTAGGCCCATGCTGCTGGGCATCACCAAGGCCTCCCTTACGACCGAGAGCTTTGTGTCGGCCGCATCGTTCCAGGAGACCACGAGGGTCCTCACCGAGGCGGCCATCCGCGGCCAGGTGGACGACCTCCGGGGGCTCAAGGAAAACGTGATAATGGGCAAGATGATACCCGCGGGCACAGGCATGCTCCGTTACCGCAACACCTTCGTGAAGCGCGAGCTGCCGCCCCCGCTCATCGAGGAGGCGCCGGTCGCCGCTGAAAGCGAGGCGCTCCCGCCCGAGGTGTGAGGTTCATAGCCGATGCGATGCTCGGGCGCCTGGCAAAGCGCCTGAGGCTCCTGGGCTATGACACCGCGTATGAACGCGACATAACGGACGCCGCCCTCCTTGCCAGGGCGCTTAAGGAAGGGCGGACGGTGCTTACCAGAGACACGAGGTTTGCAGCGAGGAAGGCCTTGTCCCACGGGCGGGCCTTCCTCGTCGCCTCGGACGACCCCGCCAGCCAGCTCAAAGAGGTGCTGGAACACTTTTCGCTCGAACCTCCAAGCGGGAAAAAACGCTTCATCGGCAGGTGCTCCGTCTGCAACGGCGCGCTGGACAAGGTCAAGGACAAGGGCCTTGTCCGGGACCTCGTACCCGAACACGTCTTCCTGAACAAGAGAGAGTTTTACATGTGCGCCGGCTGCGGCCGCGTCTACTGGGAGGGCTCCCACGTCGAAAAATTCAAAAAACTGATGGATGATATAATAAAAAAGGAGTAAATGCACTGGCGGCAGGTCCTATATAGCGCGCTTCTCGTGTTCCTGGTGATAGCCGCGGGCACGGCCGGCTACAGCCTCCTGGAGGGATGGGGCTTTCTGGATTCGCTGTACATGACGGTCATCACCATCACCACCGTCGGCTACGGGGAGATCCACCCCCTGGACGTTCCGGGCAGGGTGTTTACAATATTCCTGATATTCTTCGGCCTGGGCATCATTTTGTATATACTTAACACCGGGGCGAAGATAATCATCGAGGGCGAATTTGCGCAGCTTCTGGGGAGGAGGAAATTGGAAAAGAGGATCAGGAGACTGAAATCCCACTACATAATATGCGGCTACGGCCGGATGGGCAGGATAATCTCCAGGGAATTCCAGGCGTACGGGACCGAATTCGTCGTCATAGAGAAGGAGGCGGCCCTGCTCGAGGCGGACCTTGAGGGCGTGCTCTTCATCAGGGGGGACGCGACAAGGGACGAGGTCCTCAGGGAGGCCGGCATAGAACATGCGGCGGGCCTGGTGAGCGCCCTGCCCACCGACGCGGAAAACCTGTACGTGGTGCTTACGGCAAAGGGGCTGAACCCTCAGTTGACGGTGGTCGCCAGGGCGGGGGAGGAGGGCTCGGAGCAGAAACTCCTGCGCGCGGGCGCCGACAGGGTGGTCTCCCCCTATTACATAGGGGGGCTCAGGATCGCCCATACCATACTGAAGCCGAACGTCGTGGACTTCATCGAATTTGCCACCAAGTCCGGCAACCTGGAGCTGCAACTGGAGGAGGTCCGCATCGGCCCGGACTCCGGGCTGGTCGGCCAGACCCTGGACCAGTGCGGACTGGGCAGGGATTTGGGTATAATCGTTGTAGGCATGAGGGACAGCCGCAACGGCATGAAGTTCAACCCCACGTCGCGCTCGGTGCTGAGCGCGGGCACCGTGCTCATAGCCCTTGGAGAGTCCTCCAAACTCAAGGTGCTTGAGGAGAGGGCCAGGGGACGGACCTGATGAAGGCCTGCCGATGAGGCAAAACGTACTTCTCATAATCGTCGCCGTTTTCGTCGTCTCCCTTATAATCACCCTGAATCTCTTCCTCCAGCAGAACTACCTTTCGCAGATGGCCGAGCAGTTCAACAAGCAGCAGTTGTTGCTGGCGAACACCACATCCCAGAACATCGCGGGCTGCTTCGGGCGTCTTACGGACGAGCTGACCCAGCTGGCCGGCGCCCTGGGCGGGAAGCGCCTGGAGGGGCAGGGGCTTGGTAACATCATAAGGACCTCTTTCAACATGATGAGGAAGGAAGCGCAGATTGGCCTTGTCGTCTACGGGCGGGGCGCGCGCGAAGGGCCGGGGGCGGAGCGCCCCGTATGGAGCAGCATGTCCCCTCCGGACGTCTCCCCGCTCGATCTGAAGCTGGCCGGCCGCACCATGGCGCTTGCGGACAAAAGACAGAAGACGATCTACAACGATGACAACATAATCAAAAACGGGACAATAAAGCTCTGCACGCCCGTCGTCTCGGGCGGCAGGGCGATCGGCGCGGTAGAGCTGGACATATCGCTGGACTCCATAAACCGCAAATTCCTCGCGCCCATCCGCTCCGGCAAAAAGGGCTACGCCTGGATGATGAGCGATGACGGCACGCTCCTGTATCATCCCAGCCAGCCCGGCATGATAGGCAGGAACCTCTACCGGGCCAGCAGGTCCTGTTTCGTCTGCCACAAGTCCTTCAATACGGAGCGCTGGATACTCAGGGGCGGCCGGACCGGCGCAAGCTCCTATGTCGCGCCCTTCGGCGAGGACAAGCTCATCGCCTTTTCCAAGCTCTCCATGTTCGGCAGGAAGTGGATCGTCTGCTGCACGATACCCTACTCCGAGGTGACGAGGAGCCTCAGGGAGAGCCTGAAGCTGCACTCCATACTCATTCTTACCATGTTCGGGGCGACATTTCTGGGCGCGATAATGCTCGTCGTCATGAACATGAAGAGGATAAAGGCGGAGGAAAAGGCAAAACACGAGGATGAGCTTGAGAAGTACGCGGCCCTGCTGGAGAAGACCGTCGGCGAAAGGACGAAGGAGCTTTTTACGGAGAAGGAGAAGCTAAACAGCATCGTAAACGCCGTGGGCGGGGGGCTTGCGCTTGCCGGCCTCGACGACAGGATAATCTGGGCGAACAAGCAGTTTTCCGAGATGGCGGGCGTCGCCGTGGAGGGCCAGTCCTGCCACAACTTCACTCCCGACTGTCCGCCGATCAGCTCCCAGATATCCGACGGCATCGAGACGAATTTCTACGAGGGCCTCTTCGGGCGGAAGGGCAGGTATTTCCAGGTCACATCGGCGCCGGTAAGGTCGGAGGAGGGCATCATAGGTTTCATAAGGCTTGTGCAGGACGTGACCGAGATGAAGAAGATGGAGGAGCAGATGCTGCACTCGGAGAAACTCTCCTCCGTGGGCAGGCTCACGGCGGGGATAGCCCACGAGATAGGAAACCCGCTGACGGCGGTCTTTTCCTTCCTCCAGATACTCAGGGACATGGAGCAGGAATCGTTCAAGAAGGAGAGCCTGGAGACCGTGCTCTTCCACATAAACCGGATCGCGGAGATCGTGAGGCAGCTTTCGAGTCTCTCCAAGGTGGCGCCCCCGGAGCTTAAGAAGGTGAATGTAAACCGGATACTCGGGCAGGCCCTGGACCTGATGAAATACGACAAGCGGGCGCGGCAGATAGATTTCAGGGACGAGTTCGAGGAGCCCGCTGAAGTGGTGACGGACGAGAACCAGATATCCCAGGTCTTCATAAACCTGATATTAAACGCGGTGGACGCGATGCCGGAGGGCGGCACGCTCACGGTGAGGAGCAAGACGCTTGTGGGCAGGGTGGCCGTCGAGATAGAAGACACCGGCATCGGGATTTCAAAGGAGGACATGCCCCGCATATTCGACCCCTTCTTCACGACCAAGGAGAAGGGCACGGGGCTTGGGCTGTCGGTGAGCTACGGCATCATGCGTAGCCTGGGCGGCGAACTGCGGGTGGACAGCAGGCCGGGGGCCGGCTCAAAATTCACGGTGATAATACCGGCCGGGAGGAAATTGACCGATGCAGACGCGGATACTGATAGTCGATGACGAAAAGGACATAGTCCGGGCGCTCGAATTTCTGCTGAGGGCGGACGGCCACGCGGTGGCTACCGCCCTGAGCGGGGAGAAGGCGCTCTCCATGCTGGCTAGTGAGAGCTTCGACATAATGATGACGGACCTCAAGATGCCCGGCATGGACGGCCTGAAGCTCCTGGAGGAGGCAAAGAGGACCGCCCCGGGCATGACGGTCGTCATGATGAGCGCCTACGCCACCGTGGAGGGCGCGGTGGAGGCGATGAAGAAGGGCGCGGCCGACTACATCGTGAAACCCTTCATGAACGACGACATCCGGTTCACGGTGCGCAGGCTCATGGAACAGGAAAAACTGCGCTCCGAGAACCAGGCCCTCCGGCGGGAGCTCTCGCAGCACAGGCGCAGGTGCAAGGAGATAATCTTCATATCCGACGCGATGAGCGCGGTCTTCGAGCTGCTGGACAGCGTCACCCCGACCAAGAGCAACATCCTGCTGACGGGCGAGTCCGGCACCGGCAAGGGCCTGATCGCCTCGCTGATCCACTGCAGCTCTCCGCGCTCGGACAAGCCCTTCATCTCCATCAACTGCTCGGCCATCCCCGAGGGGCTTTTGGAGTCCGAGCTTTTCGGGTACAGGCGCGGCGCTTTCACCGGCGCGAACACGGACAAAAAGGGGCTCATCGAGCTTGCCCACGAGGGCAGCCTCTTTCTGGACGAGATAGGCGACATGCCCCCGGCGCTGCAGGCGAAACTCCTGAAGGTGCTCGAGACGGGCGAGGTCATGCCGCTGGGCGACACCAGGGCAAGGAGGGTGGACTCCAGGCTCATAAGCGCCACCAACCGGGACCTGGAGAAGATGATCGCTGAGGGCGGCTTCCGGGAAGACCTCTACTACAGGCTCGCGGTATTCGAGATCAGGATCCCGTCCCTGAGGGAGAGGACCGAGGACATACCCGCGCTTGCTGATTTCTTCATAAAGAAATATTCGGCGGAAAACGGGAAGTCCGTGAGGGGCCTTGCGGAGGACGCCCTGGATGCCCTGGGCGCATACCGCTGGCCCGGCAACGTGAGGGAGCTCAGCAACGTGATCGAGCGGGCCGTGGTGCTGGTGGCCGGGGACCTGATAGGCGCGGGCCATCTGCCGGAGAAGGTCCGCTTCCAGATGGATGAAAAAAACTGCTCGCTGCGGGAGGCGATGAACGAATACGAACGGGGGCTTCTCATCAGGACCTTCAACATGAAAAACAGGAACAAGGAGGCCACCGCCCAGTGCCTTGGCATCGACCTGGTCACCCTGTACAGGAAGATGAAGAAGCTGGGCATAGAGGGGTAGGGGGCCTTGGATTTACAGTGGGATCAATGTTATTATACAGATGGAGTTTTCAGAAAGCTTTTTGTACCGCCAGCCACAAGGACTTTTAGCTTTGTGCTCTCGTTGATGGTCATCTGAATCTCTAGTTCTAAATAAGGAGGGAAAACAGATGGCTAAAGGAACAGTCAAGTGGTTCAATGAGTCAAAGGGCTTCGGCTTTATATCGGGCGAAGACGGCAATGACTACTTCGTGCATTACAGTTCCATCCAAGACAACGGATTCAAGTCCCTTGCCGAGGGTGAGCCGGTAAGCTTCGAAACCGAAAAAGGCCCCAAAGGCCCAAAAGCTATTAACGTCGTAAAACTCTGATCACCATGGAGGGTCCCTCTTGGAGCGGGCCCTCCCTTCTTGAAAAGGAAATCGTGCAGCACAGACGATTACAATACTAAGGCGCAGTTAAGAAGCCCGGGTTTTGCTTGACTTATGGCCGCCTTAGTAAAGAAATTGCCATAATTACTTACTTTAGGTAATCCCCCCGGAAAAGAGCGCTTGCCGGATTTTCTGGCCGGCAGGAGATGAGCAAGGCGGATACAAGGCCGCCGGGGCTCGCAATTATGAAACCTAAAAACCGGAGGCTACGCGTATCTGATACGTGGAGCCATTATACTCATCCCACGTGAAATAGAGCCTGTTATTGAACGCGGCCAGTTCGGGTCCAAAAGCGCTTTTTGAGACATCATGATTTATCCCGTTTGACGCGCCGCCGTCCGCCCAGGACCACCCGGAACCATCGTATGCCTTCACGCGTATCTGAAGACCCGTGGTGGAAAAAGACCTGGAGGCGTTGGGGCCGTTCCATTCCTCCCATGCTGCATAGAGTTTGCCGTTAAAGACAGCCAGGGCGGGAACATATCCGCTTTTTGAGCTGTCGTAATTTATACCCCTGCCAGTGCCTCCATCCGCCCATGTCCATTTGGAGCCATCATACGCCCTTAAGCGTATCTGAGAAGCGGTGCCGTTAAATTCCCTCCATGCCGCGTAGAGCTTGCCATCGAAAACAGCCAGTTGAGGTAAATCTGCGGGCCGCGCCGGATCATAATTTATTCCTGTAACAGAGCCTCCGCCCGCCCATGTCCATTTGGAGCCATCGTATGCCCTTACGCGCACCTGGGAGGCGATCCCGTTATCCTCAATATTACATAGAGGATATTGTTAAAAACGGCGAATCGGGAGTCACCGGCGTTTTGGGCGGTATCATAATTGATACCGTTTGGGTCATCGCCATCTACGAATTTCAGGGCCGGGGCCGGGGCCGGGGCGATGGATTTGGCGGTTTGATTGGAGGAGCCGCCGCCTCCCCCGAGTCAAATTATCAATTTGCAACTATAAAAATAAAAAGACTGTTTCCATGCGTGCGAAAACAACCGGCTCTATTCTTTATACCATAATTACTACGCACAATTGCAAGACAATTTCAAGGTAATATTGGGGGTCGCTTTGCTGTATCTCCGAAACTCGCCGGGCCGGAGCTGCGGGCGCTTCGCCGGCACCGGCGGCGAAAAAAAGCTTTACGGTCAATGTTAGTAGTCTGTCGCTCTCAATCCGGCATTGCCCGGTTTCTCAAACAACGCCAGTCTGGGCAAACGTGCGTGAGGCGGAAGGCGGATGAGGGTATGCGAACGGATTTTTTTGCCCAAGACCGGACAGGACGTCCGGACGGGCAAAAACCCTCGGAGGCGGCCATGGACGGCCGCCGAGAATGATGCGAGCCATGTCCTCTCCGCCTTCCGCCCCGCCCGAATTGCTCAAACTGATGCACTACCGCTTGGGAGTGTCAAACCAAAATGAAGTTTAAAAGTTTTGATAATGATTGGATTGGCGGCAAACGGGCGGCGTCATGATCAGGCCCTCTCCAGTTCCTTTGCCGCGGAGATGGCATCTTCTCCGGGCCTCTCATTTCTCAAGGCCGACAGGAACGCCGAGAGAAGGCTGAGGGCCACAAGCACTCCCAGCACGGCGAGGTATCCCCTCATGAAGGCTTTATCCTTTACCGAAACAGGTATCAGCCTGTTGTGGAATATGTGCCGGACGTCGTAAAACCCCTTTTCCACGATATATTTGTCCTCCAGGCTGATGAATATGAGGCCGGAGACATCCACTCCGAATATGAGCCCCAGGGAGCGCATCATGTTCAGGAGGCCTCCGGCCACGCTCAGTTTATCCCTGGGGGCGGCGCCCATTATCGCGCTGTTATTGGGCGGGGTAAAGAGCCCTATCCCTGCGCCGAGCATTATCAGTATGCCCACAAGCACGGCAAGGTGGGAAGACTCGCCAAGCAGCATCAGCAGGAAACAGGCCAGGGCGCAGAGGAGCATGCCCGTTGTGGTCATCAGCCTCGGGCCGCGCCTGTCCGAGACGCTGCCGGCCCAGGGGGCCGCGACCGCCATGGCAAGGGGTATCGGCGTCAGAAGGCCGCCCGTGAGGACCACGCTGTAGCCGACCACCCTTTCCAGATAAAATGGTATCAGGAACATGACCGCAAAGAGCACGTAATAGGACAGCATACCCGTGAGATTACCCGCGGAGAACGTGAAGTCCCTGAACATCGTCAGGTCTACAAGGGGGTATCTGACCCTGAGTTCGGTAATGATGAAGAGGCCGAGCAGGACGGCGGCCAGCAGAAGGTATAACTCTATCCTGAGGGAAGCCAGGCCCAGCCTGAACATCTCGTTGAAGGCCAGCACCAGCAGCAGAAGGCCGGAGGAGAAAAAAAGAGCGCCGGGCCAGTCCACTTTCTCCTCCTCCTTTTTCACCCCGTCGCGAGGCAGGATGAGCAGGGCGGCCAGCGTGCCGAGAGCGCCTATCGGCACGTTGATATAGAATATGGCGCGCCAGCCTATCAATGATATGAGCAGGCCGCCGGCCAGCGGGCCGACGGACATGGCGACTGCCTGGACGGAGCCCTGGAAGCCGATTGCCTTTCCCCTCTCATTGGAGGGAAAGGCAGCTGTGATTATCGCGATGGAATTTGCCTGCAGGAGGCCGGCCCCTATCGCCTGAAGGGTGCGCGAGCCGATCATGAAGTTTGCCGTGGGGGACATGCCGCAAAGGGCGGATCCGATGGTAAAGACCACGAACCCGGCATTATAGAGCCGCGACCGGCCGTACATGTCGGCCAGCCTTCCGAAGAGAGGCAAAAATATGGTAAGCGCAAGCATGTAGGCCATTGCGACCCACTCGATTGTCCCCAGCGAAACATTGAAGTCGGTCTTCAGGGTCGGCATGGCGATATTAACGATACTCACGTCCAGCGCGGACATGGTGGCGCCTATGAGAACGGTCGCCAGGATCAACCACCTCCATCCCGGACGCGAAGAGAAATATGGATGCGGAAAAGACAGCCGCGCGCGCTTCATGGGAAAAAGTTTAGCAATAGCCCGGACAGATTGCCATGACTTTCTTGCCGTCTGCGCGGATTCAGCCCCCGGCATCCCTATACGCTGAACCAGCTTATGCTCTGGCCGAGCGCCTTTGACTGCCCGTCCAGCCTGTTCATTATCTCCTTCGCCTCTTCGAGCATGCGGTTTGTCCTGTTGACGAGGCCGGTGACGTTTTCCATGTTCTTCGCGACCTCCTCGGAGGCCTGCGACTGCTGTTCCGTGGCCGCCGCTATACGCTGTATCATGTCCATGGCCTTCTGGGTGGCGGCCACCATCTCGTCCAGGGCGGACAGCGCCGCGCTTGCGACGCCGACGCCCTCCTCGGCGTCCCGGGTGCTTTTCTCCATTGCGTCAACCGAGGCCGCGGACTTGGCCTGAATGGCCTCTATCTTTCCGGTTATCTCCCCGGTGGCCCTGGAGGTCTTTTCGGCCAGTTTCCTTACCTCCTCGGCGACAACCGCAAAACCCCTGCCCTGCTCCCCGGCCCTTGCCGCCTCTATGGCGGCGTTGAGGGCGAGCAGGTTGGTCTGGTCCGCTATATCATTGATGACGGCAATGATGTTTCCAATCTCCTGGGAACTGTTGCCCAGCTCCCTTATCGTCGCGGCGGACTCCTTTACCGAATCCGCCAGCCCGGTCATGGCCTGAGCGGCCTTTTTGACGGCGTCCTTGCCGTTTTCCGCTATGCTGGTGGTCTCCCTGGCCGCTTCCGAGGCGCTTGAGGCGTTGTTAGCCACGTCCATTATCGTCTGGGATATCTCGGTTGCCGCGGAGGCCGCCTGGTCCATCTTGGACATCTGCTCATTCGCGCTGCCGCCGATTTCGTTGATCTTTCCAAGCAGGGTCCCAAGGTCCGCCTCGACAACCTTCGCGACATTTTTGATATTCAGGACGGTCCCCCGCAGCGTGTCGAGGATCCTGTTGTAGATGTCCCTGAGGAAGTTCCCCTTGTCGGTTATCTTGTTTTTCTCTTCCAGGTCTCCCCGTTCGAGCGTATCCAGGCATTGCAGGGCGCTGGACATGTTTCTCTGTGTGGTCTTGTTGATGAGGAAAAGAAAGGCCGAAAAGCCCGCAAGCGAGAAGACCATCACGATCACCATAAGCCTGGTGCCGGAGGCGGCCTCACTTTCATAACCATCGAGGCCTTTTTCGAAGACCTTCTTCTGCTGCTTAATCATGCCAAGCAGGCCGCTTCGTATCTGTCTCCACTCGGGGGTTTCGGTCTTCACCAGCAGCTTTATCGCATCGGCCTTTTTGCCTTCCCCGGCAAGCTGCTGTACCTGGAGCTTCATCCCGCCGTCCGTCGCCCAGAGCGATTTTATCTGCTGAAGCTCGTCCCTCATATCGTCCGAGGAGAGGTTCAACGAGTCCGCATTCGCCTTCTGGAAATTCGTATCGGCATCGTTGTAATTGTCCTTGGCCTTGTTGTCATCCGGATTTATAAGCACGTTCCTCGTCGCCTGGCCCGACTGGAGGCCCTGCGCATACATGTCCTCCAGGTCGAGCAGCAGGGCCTGGTCCACGTGTATCATCTTCGCCGTCCTTGCCTTGGCCTTGCCAGTCTGAATGATGAATATGGCAAGGATAACGCCCATGATTATGGCGTTGGTAATACCCACGGTCAGCAGCAGTTTCTTGATGTTCATGGATTCCTCCTCGTTGATGCCATCCCCCAAATTATCAGGCTGATAAGACGTATTTTTTTCTTTATATCGTCACAAAACCGGGAGTTCATTAATCCTGATGCGGTTAAAAAGGAAGGGCCCCAGAGGGGGCCCTTCCCGGCGGCCTGGAAAAATTTCGATTTCGAGCTAAACAGCTCCTAATGCACCAGCATTTCATCGCTCCAAGGCACGGAAATGCCCGGCAATATGCCTGCCGGCGCTCCGAAGCCCTTTGCGCTTACCGGGATTATGAGCAGGGCGCTGTTGGTAAAGTCGCAGACCACGGCATACTTGCCGTCTAGGGTGAGCCCCAGAGTCGTTATCATGCCCAGTGTCACGTTCCTGCCATTCAGCGAATAGGCCGGCGCGTATAGCGGCCCAACCTGCGTCAGCGTGCCGGACGCAACGCCCGAAAACATTAACAGCCCCTTGTCCGTGCCGACGATCGCAAGGTCGCCGGGGGCCGGCCCGACCGCCACCGAATAGACATGCTGGTTCACGCTGACCGGCTCCGACTGGGTGGGGTTGCCGGGCAGCCCGGTCAGGAGCTGAACGGTGCTGCTGGTGCCGTTTGTTATGATTACGGCGCGGCTGGAATCGGCCGGGCTGATGGCCATGCCGTCCCGCCCCTGTCCCTCGGCGGACGAAGTCCCAAGCGCGGGGATATCGGCAGTTTGGGTAAAGTTATGAGAGACAGTGCCGCCGAGCGGACCCTGCGCCGGCGAAGCCGGATTGACGGCAAAAACGGTAAGCCCGCCTGGGCCGCGCGCCAGGAGCACCTTGTCGTCAGCGGAGAGCACAACGCCGTCGCGATAGTCCGGAATCATGATGTATGCGGCCGGCTTGGGGTTGCCTGAAGCTATCCCGGAGACCAGGAGGAGATGGACGTTGTCATCCAGCGAGACGATTGCCTCATCGCCGCTGCTTGTGATCACAATGGAGTCGCCGTCCCTGCCGTATGTGCCGACCCCAAGGGGCGCGTCAAATGCCGAGGCCCTGCCGTTTTGCACAAGAAAGAAAAACAGGTTATCGTTGGCGCCGTCCACCATGACGCCGTAAGCCCCGCCCGGCGTCATGGCCGCGCCGTCAAGATCTCCCACCCCGTTGTAGACCATGGACGACACCGTAGGTCTCGCCAGGGGATTGCCGTTTGCATCGAAAAGATGAACGACCTGCAGCACGCTCGTCGGGTTTCCCCCGGCGGCGTTGTCTTCCTGGGGATCGCTGGGGACAAGAGCGATTCCCAAATTCCCCACACTTGTGACGACCGGGGGAGGGCCGCCCTGCGCGGGCTGGGACTGGGCCGGAGAATTGGCGCTGCCGCTGTCCGAAGATCCTCCTCCGCCACCCCCCCCGCAGCCTGCGAAGCCGGCAGCCAGCGCCGTACAAAGAGCCAGTATCGAAATCACCCGGAGAACCTTCATATGCCCCTCCTTCAAGATGTGATTAAAACCTATCCTCAAAATTGTTCTTGCTGCAAGGGGTCTCTCTCTTTTTCTCAAGAATCAATTTTGAGGATAGGTTCCAGAGTTTCGGCCTGCTCATCCATGACAGTGCAATCTATGTGCCTGGATATGTTTGGCAAGACAATCCCGGCCCTGAAGGGCCGGCGAGGAAATCCTGAAAAGGGGGCAGGCGCTTCCCGGGCATGATTGATAACCCGCAAGCCATTGATTTTAAGTTCTTTTTTGCCGTGCAGGTGGCATGGGCGGAACTTGCGGGCCGCCGTCTAAATGACTATCGCCTCGCGTTTGTCTGGCAAAAGCCCTCTCCCGTTCATTCGCCTGGTTGTGTAGGAAGGAAACATGGATTTGTCCCCTTTTGATACATGCTGCTGAATGGCAAAAGCGCGGCGGGGGCGGGCGCATGTCGGGGAAAAACGATCGCTATCGCTCCGGCGGATGGCCGGACTGCCATCCGGGGTGCGGCAAAAAAAATGCGCTTATTTGAGCCGCGTGACCACTTTTACTATGTCGGTGGCCGAAAGGATGCCCACGGGTTTCCTGCTCTTGTCGGAGGACAACACCACCACCCGGTGGATATTTTTGATGACCATTATGTTGGCCACCTTGTCCAGCGTCATCTCCGCGTTCACGTCATAGACGGGGTGGGTCATCACCTCGGAGGCCTTTGTGGTTTTTATCTGCTCCTCCGACCGGCAGCCGAATGCCTTTACGACATCCAGGGAAGAGATTATGCCTACGGCCTTGTCCTCATGATTGACGATTATGAGGGAGGATATGCCCTTGTCGGCCATGATTTTCGCGATATCCGGCAGGGTGTCATCGGCCCTTCCGGTGATCACGCCTTTCGTCATGATGTCCCCCACCCGGAGTCCACCGCGTTTGAACTCTGCTGCCGCTTTTTCAGACATTTTCCATCAGCCTCCAGTTTTTTAAAGGTCCGGCGAGCATGCTTCAGCCAAAAGAACCCTGTCGCAATGTTCCTCTCAAAAAGATACTTGGCGATACACTCTCAAGTCAAGTAGGCTGGCCCAAGTCAAGCAGACTGGTCTGCGGACTGGTCCGCGGGAGGACGGAAATCGGAGATGGTTTCGATTCGCGCTTCGCCGATGTCCACGGGCAGCGCCATCCTTATCCGCCCGCCCTTTACTTTTTTGTCGAGGAGCATGGCCTTGAACATCTCCTCTTCCCCGATCAGGCCGGCCGGTATTTCTGCCGGAAGGCCGTATGAGGAGACGAGGGTTTTAATCCGCTCATGGATGCCCGGTTTCAGAAGGCCCTTTTTTTCCGCAAGCTCCGCCTCGATGCACATGCCTATGGCCACGGCTTCCCCGTGAAGGTATTTTTTGTATTTTGTGAGGGTCTCCAGGGCGTGGCCGACCGTGTGCCCGTAATTGAGTATTGCGCGAAGGCCGGCCTCCCTTTCATCGAGGCTTACGACCTCCGCCTTGAGCCCGCAGCTTCTGCCGATGATATGCGCCAGGCTGCCGGGATCGAGACCCATTATCCTGTCTTTATCCTTTTCCAGGCATTCAAAAAAGGCCTTGTCCCTTATCACTCCGTATTTGATGACCTCGGCCATCCCGGCCGCGAACTGGGCGGGCGGCAGGGTCTTCAGCGTTGAGGTGTCTATCCAGACCATCGAGGGCTGCCAGAAGGCGCCGATCATGTTTTTCCCCAGTGCGTGATTGACCCCTGTCTTGCCGCCTACGGAGCTGTCCACTTGGGCAAGCAGCGTCGTGGGCACCTGAACGAAGCGTATGCCGCGCATGTACGTTGAGGCCGCAAACCCCGTTATGTCTCCCACGACGCCCCCGCCGAGGGCAACCAGGCAGGAGCCCCTCTCAAGCCGGGCCTTCAGCAGCTCGCCGTAGATGAACTCCACCCAGAGGAGGTTTTTGTATTCCTCCCCATCCGGGATATTTATGACGGTTACGCCGAAGCCGGCCTCTTCGAGCGAGGAGAGGACCGTGTCTCCATAGAGGGCGTAGACCGTGGGATTGCTGATGAGGGCAATTTTCCTGTCCAGGCCCAGCTTTTTTTCTGAATCGAGCCGCGCGAGGGCATGGCCCAGCCCGGAGAGTATGCCGTCTCCTATGCGGATAGGATAACTCCGCTCGCCCAGGGCGACCACTATCTCAGTTATCTTTTGCCCGGTCTCAGCCAATCTTCAATTTCCCCTGGATTTCCTGCGCCACCTCTTTTGGCGTCTTGCCCCCGGTGTCTATCATGTAATCGCAGCTCTCCATGTAACAGGGTCCGCGGGCATTCAGCATCTCCGTGATTTTGGCGAGGGGGTCCGGCACCTGCAAGAGTGGCCTTTCCCGGTTAGCCGATGTCCGCTTGAGGATGGTCTCAGGACTTGCCGCCAGGCAGAAAATGATGCCGGAGGCCTTCAGAGCTTCGACGTTCTCTCTCCTGAGCACCACGCCTCCGCCGGTGGAGATTATCGCGCCCCGTTTTTGCGCCGCCTGTCTTGCGGCATCGGTCTCAAGCTCGCGGAACCGGGGCTCGCCGAATGTGGCGAATATGGAGGTGATGGACATGCCGGCATTTTTTTCGATCTCCGTGTCCAGGTCGATGACCTCGCGGCCAAGCATATGGGCCAGTTCGCGGGCCACGGAACTTTTGCCTGTCCCCATGAAGCCTGTAAGCACGATGTTCCGCTCAGAACCGGGCGAGGTATTTTGTATAGGCATCGTAGTTTCTGCGGGTTTCATCCATGCTGTCGCCGCCCATCTTCTCAAGGAAGGCGGAGGCGCAGGTAAGCGCCGCCATCGCCTCCGCGATGACGGAGGCGGCCGGCACGGCGCAGACGTCCGAACGCTCGTAGGCCGCCCGGAAAGTCTTTTTCGTCACTATATCGACCGAGCGCAGGGGTTTTTTCAGCGTCGGGATCGGCTTCATCGCGGCATGCGCAACCAGAGGCCCGCCGGTCGTCATGCCGCCCTCGACCCCGCCCATATGGTTCGTCCTGCGGTAAAATCCCCTTGCCCCCTTGCCCCCCTTGCCCTTTGAATAAAATATCTCATCCATTACCTCGGAGCCCGGCCTTCCGGCAAGGCCTGCCCCGTCACCCACCTCCACGGCCTTTATGGCCTGGATGGACATGAGCGCCTGGGCAAGCCGCCCGTCCAGCCGCCTGTCCCACTGGACGTGGCTTCCAAGCCCGGGTGGAAGCCCGAGGACAAATACGGTGAACCTGCCGCCAAGTGTGTCGCCCGCCCGTGCGGCGTCGTCGATGAGCGATTTCATTTTTTCAGCCGTTTTCTTCCCGGGGCACCTGACATCCGAGGACTCTGCCTTGCTTGCGAGGGCCGCGAGCGCGGTGGCGTTCGGGCTTGAGGCCATTTCCATTGCCGCCGTGCCAATCTGGAATACGAAGCTGCCCACCCGTATGCCGAATTCCGCAAGGAATTTTTTTGCGACCGCGCCGAGGGCCACCCTCATGGCGGTTTCCCGGGCGCTGGAGCGTTCGAGTATGTTTCTGATGTCTTTTTGGTCGTATTTCAGGGCGCCAGGCAGGTCGGCATGCCCAGGCCTGGGCCTTGTAACCGCGGGGGCGGAGCCCCGAAACGCCGGGTCGGCCGACATGGCCTGCTGCCAGTTGGCCCAGTCCCGGTTTTCAATGAACAGACTGATGGGCGCGCCGGTCGTCATCCCCCAGCGCACGCCGGAGATGATCCCGGCATGGTCGGACTCTATCTTCATCCGTCCGCCCCTGCCGTGGCCGCCCTGTCTTCTTTTAAGCTCCCGGTCTATGTCGGCTTCGCAGAGGGCAAGCCCGGAGGGTATCGCCTCGATGATTCCGGTAAGGCCCTTTCCGTGTGACTCCCCTGCCGTATAAAATCTCAACATTTCAATGAGTTATTATATGTGCTCGAGCGGGGTTTTTTCAAATGCGGCCGGCAACTGATGGAGAGTGCCCGAATAGCGGCAGCGCTACAACGGCACCGCAAAAACCGGAAGGGCTTCAGCCTTCCCCCCGTTTGAGCAACTCTCCGGCCTACGAGCTTTTCACGATCCGCGGCGTGATCAGTATCAGAAGCTCGTCCCGGTTCGGCCCGTTTATCTGCCTGGTCTTAAAGAGCCATCCCAGGATTGGGATTTTGCTCAGAAGCGGGATTCCGGACGTCGAGGTGTTTGTGCTGTTTTTGAAAATGCCGCCAAGCACCAGAGTCTCGCCGTTTTTCACGAGCGCCTGGGTGGTGACGTTCTTTTTGTCTATCGCGTAACCCTGCGGGGTGAGCGTGCCCAGGTTGTCGTTTGAGGCATTGACCTGCAGCAGCACGTATCCATTGGGCGTTATCCTGGGCGTCACGGTCAGGTTCAGGTTCGCGTTGACGAACTGGGTGGTTGTGCCGGCCGCCGTTGTGGTCTGCACCGGGATGCTCTGGCCGGACATGATGGTGGCGGACTCGTTGTCTATGGTCAGGACCTTGGGGTTCGCTATGGTCTTGGACTCGTTAAGCTGCTCCAGGGCCTCGATTGAAAGCTGCAGCGAAAGCGCGTTGGCGGTGCCAAGCGTGAACATCCCTGCGCCTTGAGGCAGGCCGGCGGTCGTAGTGGTGGTGGTAGCGGTGGTGCCGGCGACTGTGGCGCCGCCGCTCACCCCCGGTCCCGCGTTTGCCACGGGCGTGTTTACGGAGAAATCGAATTTCTGCGGGTTTGCCGTGCCGGCATCGGCAAAAGAGGCCGTGCCTCCCCACCTGATGCCCAGGTTCTGGGTGTAAGTGCTGCCTACCTCCACGATCTGCGCCTCTATCATGACCTGGGGTTTCGCCACGTCTATTATGGAGACGAGCTTCTTGACCTTCTCTATCTGCGAGGGGATGTCCTTGATTATGAGCGTGTTCATGCGAGTGTCGGTGGTGATGGTGCCCCGCGGGGAGAGGAGCTTCGCGTTGTTTATATAGTTGGTGACGTCCGAGGCGGACGCGTAATTGAGTTTTATGACCGCCTGGGCCAGTTCCTCGCTTGTCTGGGTCGCCTCCTTGAGTCTTTCCTTCTCCTGCGCCCATTTCTCGAACTGGGACAGGGGCGCGATTGTCATTACGTTGCCGGTTATCTTCTCGCCGAGGCTGAAGGTGTCAAGCAGTATCTTCAGGGCCTGTTCCCAGGGGACGTCCTTCAGCTTCAGCGTGATGGTCCCGCTCACGCTCGGGTGCACCACCACGTTATAGCCACCCACCTGCCCCAGCAGCATGAAGATCGGCACTATCTGCGCGTTTTCGAAATCAAGAGATATCTTCTGCCGGGGTCTCGGGACGGGCCCGCTTGCCGGCGGGGCGGGGGTCACCTGGGCGGCCGCGCCCGTGGGCTGGCCTGCCTGGACCGCGGACTGGTCCGCCTGGCCCTCTGCGGCCAGGGGCATGACGACCCTCACGGTGTTGCCGGTGGCAAGCGTCTCGTAACTGGTGTTTTTCCGGATGTCTATCACCAGCCTCACCTTGCCCGGATACGAGCCGCTTCTGATGGCGGCCACAGGAGGCATCGTCTGTTCGGGCAGGCTCGCGGCAAGTGTTACGCCGTGAAAATCGATGACTATGCGGTCGGTCAGTGAGAAGATGCCCGGTTTCAGCACCCCGTTTCCGGTGATTACAAGCGAAACGTTATCCTCGCCACGAGTGAATTTTATTCCGGTTATCTCGGTGGCCTTTGCGGCCGCGGCCTGATGGTCCGCGGGGTCTTTACCGGCGGCGAAAGTCTGTCCCCCGCCTGCCATTGTCTTTGCGGAGGCCGCGTTTTCACTATTGCCGGCTTGCACTTGAGGGCCGGTCTGCGCGTTTTTATTGTTTTCCGCCTGGCCGGGCGCGGGCGGCACTATGTCGAGACTGAAGGTATTCGCCCTAACCGAAGGTTTGATGCCGGCCGGGCTGTCAAGGAGCACCTCGACCTTCGCCCCCTTGCGGCCGTTGACGACCTTGACCGAGGTTATGCCCTTTGCCTTCGGGCTTATCTTTCCGGCGAAGCTGCCGGCCGATATCCCCGGGAACTCGACGGCCACATTAAACGGGTCGGGATTGTAAACCGTGTAGGTGAAGGCGCCGTCTATCTCGATCCGGACAAGGTCGTCCTTCACTTCGAGCTTTTTTATCGTGGGGCTTTTCGCTGAGGCCGGCTTGGCGGGCACAAACCCCGCGGCAAGGAAAAAGACTATCAGAATAAGCAGGTGCTTGAAATGTTTGATGGATCTCATCTTTATTCCTCCTCCTTGCGGAGCTTTAAAGTGATCTCATGGGTGCTTTTTTTGCCCGTCAAATCGGTAACGGTCTCGCGCACCACCACGCGTCCCGGCGTGATCCTTATAACCCTCCCCCTGTTTACACCGGCCACCGTGCCAATGCGCAGGTTGTAGTGCTTCCCGTTTGGCAGCCTCACAAGGGCATAGGAAGGGATCCCCGGGCCGGTTATGATCGCCTCAATCACCATCTGGTCCACCGGGTATTGCTCAAGCGGTATGCGCAGCCGGCTTTTCTCTTTTTTCCTGGCTTCCTTGGCCACGTAGATAAGCGAGAGGAAAGGGTCGCGCCTGCCGGCCGATTGATAGGTATAGGCCTCATCCCCGGGTTTTTGGGCGCCTGCGGCTGCCTGGCCGTTTGGGGCCTGCGGCAGCCCATTGCCCTCCCCCTTTTGCGCCATGGCGGACGGGGCCTGTGCGGGCTTGACAGCCGGAGCCTGCGCAGCCGCCGCCTGGGCGCCGGCCGGCGCGAGAGAAAGCAGGGCGGCGCAGACGGCAGGGATTATATGCGTTTTCAGGGTCATTTCGCTGAAGCCCCCGGTTTGCCGGCGGCGCCGGCAGTATTTGTCAGCCCTCCGGCCTCAGCGGAGGTGAAGGTCTGCGCCGTAAAACTTATGCTCAATTGGGCCTCGTTTCCGCTGGGCTTGGGGGCGCTCATCTTTATGTCCGAGATGTTCACGATGCGTTTAAGCATGGTCAGCGAGCCCAGGAAGATTCCAAACCTGTGGTAACTGCCGGAGAGGGTGACGTCGACCGGCACCTCATAGACTATCTTGCTCTTGTGGAGTTTCCTGGGACCGGGCTTCCAGGAGATTATCTGGAGACCGGCCCGCGTGCCCGCGTCCGACACCTGCCTCAGGAGCTGCGAGACCTCTTTTTCTTCGGGGAGCTGTTCGTTCAGCTCAGCGAGCCTGGCCTTGAGCCTGGCGTTTTCGTCCTTCAGCAGGTCCAGCCTGGACGCCATGCTCTGGGTGTTGGCTATATCGTTTTGCTGGGAGGATATCTGCGCTATCTCGGCCTTTATGGCCTTGCTCTTCGGCATCAGCAGGAGCAGTGTGAAGACGGCGGTATATATCAGGGCCGGAAGGACAGCGATGGCCACGCGCGCCGGTTTCCCCACCTTCTCGAAATTTATCCCCTTCATGCCTTCACCTTCATGGTCAGGCTGAAATGGTAAACGTCAACCCCTTCGTCCGATGTCTGGCTGGTGCCCACAAGATACACGTCGGTGAAAAGCGGCGAGCCCTTCAGGCTTTGCACGAACGCCACCACGTCGTCGTTAGTGTAACCGATGCCCTCCATCTGTATGTCGTCCTGGGTGAGGTTGAGCGAGGTGAGCCATACGCCATCGGTGAGCCTTGCGCTTATCTCGTCCAGCACCTTTACCGGGAGGGCCTGGTTTTGCCTCAACTGCTCGATTATCTGTTTTCTCTCGGTGAATTCCCTGTTGAGCCGCTCGTAATTCTTGACGTCTTCGATTTTTGATTTAAGCAGCGCTATCTTCGCATCGTTGTCGCTTTTCTGGCGCGCGAGAGACGCCATCTTCCCCTTCATGAAGTAATTGAAATAGAAGGTGACGATAACGGCAAGGGCAAGCACTATCCCCCCCGCCGATATGAAGGCCGGCACCGGCCTGGGTTTTTTCCTCTTCCTGGCGAGAAGGTTTATCCTGATCATCTGTCGTCCGGCCTTCTCAGCGCCAGGCCAACGGCCACGGCGGCAATCGGGGCGATCTCCTCCGTGTAGGCCCTGTCGAAGCGCCTGGGGATGGAGATGTTCCTGAACGGCTCGGCCAGGCTCACCACAAGCCCGGTCTTCTTCGCCAGGGCATTGGGGAAGTCTTTCAGGAGCGCGCCGCCACCGGAGAGGATCACCTTGCTGGTCTCCTCGTGCATGGTTGAGCCATGAAAATACTCCAGGGAGCGCGCAACCTCCGCCACGATATCCTCGTAGGCCCTGGACATGGCCTCGAATGCCGCGGCTGCGCCGATGCCTTCGACCGCCTCGCCCCGCTGGAGCTTCTCCGCGCTTTCATACGGCAGGTGGAATTCCTTCTGCAGGGTCTCGGTCACCCCCGACGTCCCGATGGCGCTGTCCCTGGTAAATACGGAGACGCCGTTTTTAACCACGTTTAAATTGATGGTGTGAGCGCCCACATTTACGAGCGCGATGTTCTTTCCGGACTCTATCTCATAATTAATTTCGTGCATGTTGCTCAGCGCGAAGGCGTCCACGTCAACGACGGCCGGCACCAGCCCCGCCTCTTTCACGACCGACACGTATTCGTTGATGACGTCTTTTTTGACGGCCACAAGCATCACGTCCATCTGGCCGGGCTCTTCCTTTGGGCCCAGTATCTGGAAATCGACGTTCACATCCTCGATGTCAAAAGGCACGTACTGCTCCGCTTCGAACTTTATGGATTCCTGCAGCTCCTCCTCGGCCATCTCCGGCAGGGATATGCGCTTTATGATAACGCTGGCGTGGCCGGCCAGGCCAATGGCGACGTTTTTTGTCCTTATCCGGGCTTTTTTTACGAGTTGTTTCAGGGCCTCGGCCAGCCGTATGGAATCGATGATGGAGCCGTCCACTATCAGCTCCGGGGGCAACTGGACTACCTCGAAGAACTCAAGCTCGTACCCGCCCCGTTTCTCCTTCAGTTGCACTGCCTTGATACAGCTTGAGCCGATGTCGAGCCCGAACGATGTCCTGCCCCCAAAAAACATGTGCATATATTTGCAGAACAAATAATAAAAGTCAAGTTTTTTGAATATATTTAGTGCCCTTAAAGGCATAACTTAAGGCTTTGGTTTAAAACAGGGAAGAAAGGCGCTATTTTTTTGTGATTTTTGTCACGTTATTGCCCGGAAAACTTGACTCTTTGCACCTTGCCGGGTTTTAATAGGTTGATGCGAAAATCCGCCTTTCATATTTTCCTTATGTCATTGCTTGTTTTCTCCGCATGCGCAAAGAAACAGACGATAAAGCCCGAAGGTCCCTACAACGCGGTGGCGTCATTTACGAAGGCCAACGCCCTTTTCGAGCACAAGGATTACGACAAGGCGCGGAATCTGTTCGAGCAGATCAGGACGAGGGACACGACCGGCGCCGTGGCCCCGCTCGCGCAGCTCAGGATTGCGGACATCTATCAAAAGCAGGGCGAGCCGGATTCCGCCATCAATGAATACAGGAAATTCCTGCAGGTCTACCCGGACCACAGGTTCGCCTCTTACGCCCAGTACCAGGTAGCGATGATCTATTTCAGCCAGATAGAAGGCTATGACAGGGGATTCGGGGCCGCCCAGAAGGCCCTCCGGGAGTTCGAGAAGCTGAGAGACCTGTATCCGAGGAACCCGTACAAGGACTCCGTCTCGATGCACATAAGCAGGTGCAGGTACATAATGGCCAGCTACGAGTTCATGGTGGGGGACTTCTACTACAAGAAAAAGGCCTACAGGGGCGCCCTGGGCCGTTTCGAGGGGATACTGGCGAATTACCCGGATTTCAGGCGCACCGACGAGGTGCTTTATCTTGCGGCCGGCTCGGCGAGGGCGCTTGGCCACAAAGACAAGGCCGGGCTCTATCTCGATCAGCTCCAACGGCAATATCCCGACAGTCTCTACGCCGCCAGGGCAAGAAAAGAACTGGCGAAGAGATAGAAACAAGACATCCCGCCCGCTTGAAAAGACCGATGCGCTATTATCCGGCTTTCCTCGATCTGAATGGCCGCAGGTGCGTCGTTGTCGGCGGCGGCAAGGTCGCAAGCAGAAAGGTAAGTTCCCTTTTGAAGGCCGGGGCGATGGTCACGGTCATAAGCCCCGAGCTGGCTCCCACCCTTTCCCGGCTCAAAGACAGGGGATTGATAACCCATGTGCGGGGGAGATTTGCGCCTGGCCGCCTGAGAGGGGCCTTTCTCGTCTTTTCCGCCACGGACCAGCCTGCCGAAAACGAGCGTGTCGCCAGCGCCGCCCGAAGGCTGAACATCCCGGTGAATGTGGCCGACCTTCCGGAGCTTTGCAGTTTCATCGTGCCCTCGGTGGTGGAGAGAGGGCCGCTTCTGATAGCGGTGTCGACCTCGGGCGCAAGCCCCGCGATGAGCCGCGCCATAAGGCTTGAGCTTGAAAAACTCTACGGCAGGCAATTTGCCGGCTACTTGAGGGCGCTTTCCAGGCTGAGGGAAAAGGCCATGAGGCAACTGCCCCCCGGGCAGAGAAGAAAGCTCTTCAAGAGCATGGCATCGGATGATATAATCAGGACTATAAGGGCCGGGGGGATCAAATCGCCGGCGGAACTGATCAAGGATTCATGACTGTCCGCAAAGGGCTTTCGATTTCAAGCGGAAAAAATTCCAAGGAGGAACCGGCATGATGAGAAACAGCACTTCCAACATGGTCCTGTCCTTTACGATTGGCGGCCTGCTGGGCGCCGGACTTGCTCTTATCTTCGCTCCCCATTCTGGCGAAAAGACCAGAAGGAAAATCATGGAGGCCATAGACGACGCGAAGGAGGAAATCTCGGACTATGCCGACCGCGTCAAGGCCAAGCTGACCTAGAAGGGGCGCTGAAGTAGTGGCATAAAACCCTTTCGATGTTCATGGCCACCGAGCCCTTGGCGTTTATGATGAACATCTTGTCGCCTATCCGGAAAAGCTCCCTGTGGAGCCTCACGGGGGCGGGCGCCCCGGCAGCGGGGAAAAAACCGGGCAGGGCCTCCTCGAACATGGGCACTATCTTGTCCTTCATCCTGAGTTCCGTGTCCATGAAGAAGACGGCTATTTCGGGCGCCAGCTCCCCTGTCCTTTCAAGGAAGGCGGTTATCTCGTTCGGGTATATCTGCTTGGGCGGCGAGGATTTCACCTCCATGTAGAGTATCCCGCCGTCTATCTTCGCCACGACGTCGTAATCTCCCCCCGTCCGCGGCCTCCCCGATCTGCGTCTCCTTTTGAGCTTGACGCCCCATATCGCCTCGGCCTGGAACTCCCGGCTGAGGATTTGTGCGGCGAACCATTCGAGGGTCTCCCCGAAACTCCTTATGCGCCGCCCCTTCAGTCTATATGCCCCGTCCGCCTCCTCGATGACGCCGGCCTCAAGCAGGTATTGCGTATACCCGGCGGTCACGTCCGCGGTGGCGTAGCGGGTGAGGCTCCCGACCGTGAAGCGCTCCTGCTGCTTTATGACGTCCCTCAGATAGAGCCTGAAGGAATAGCGTTTCATATGCTCGTACCACTCATCCACGGAGCCTTCTTCAGGTATCAGCAGGTCGCCGGCCGGCCCTTCCCTGAAGATGTCCAGGCCCTTTCTCCTGAGGAGCGCCGCCAACGACGGGGTGCAGAGGGCAAGCCTTCTTCTCAGGCGCTTCACGTCCTGCCGCAGCATCTCGAGTTCTTCCCTCTCTTCCTGTTGTTCCATGTCCCTGAAAAAGATTACCATGAAGCGGACCTCGGGCCTAACTGTGCTTCATGCTCTCCGGCGGCAGGGCCGCTTCCTTTACAGTCCCCGGCCATTATGATAGAATTTTAGTTCACATGACAAAGCCATACGCCATAGGCATCGATTTAGGGGGGACGAACCTCCGGGTGGCGCTCGTCTCCCGCGAATGGGAAGTGGTAAAGAAGATAAAGGAGCCCTCCACGGGCCTATCCGCCGGGGGCGATGTCATCAAGCTCATGAAGGCGGCAATCGACGAGCTTATGTCCCCGGAGGTGGAAGGCATCGGGATCGGCGTTGCGGGTGTGCTCGACCGCGGGGAAAAAAGGATAACCATCTCCCCGAACATCCCCCCCCTCACCGGCTATTCCTTTAACGACCTCGATTATCCCGTCCCCGTATATGTCGAAAACGACGCCAACGCGGCCGCGCTGGGCGAGGCCCGCGCGGGGGCGGGGAGGAATTTCAGGAATTTCGTCCTCCTGACGCTGGGCACGGGCATAGGCGGCGGGATCATTTACGGCGGGGAGCTTTTGAAGATCGCCGCCGAGGTTGGGCATATGAGCATCGTGGCGGACGGCAAGAAATGTTTTTGCGGCAACAACGGGTGCCTTGAGCTTTTCGCTTCGGCGCGCGCGATAATCGCGGCCGCCGTCGAGGCCCTGGAGGGCGGGGCGGAGAGCATATTGAGGGAATGCTGCCAGGGCAAGATTTACCGCATCACGCCCGAGGACGTTTACAAGGCCGCCTTCGAGGAGGGCGACATCCTTTCAAGGGAGGTGCTGAAGGAAGCGGGCAGGTACCTGGGCGTCGGCATCTCCAATATCATAAACATCATGAGTCCGGAGGCCGTAATCCTTGCCGGCGGGCTCGTGGGCTCCTGGAACATATATGTGGACGAAGCGATAAAGGAGGCCTCCAAACGGGCCTTCAAGAGCCTGTTTCAGGAGGTGAGCATCATTCCGGCAAGCCTCGGGGACGAAGCGGGCGCCGTCGGGGCCGCAAGCCTCGTATTCAACGCGGGGAAATAGGTTCGAGCCCCCCACCCTTCAAGGCCGGGGCTGCGCCCCGGACCCCATAAAACAAAAACGGCTCTACCGGGTTTTCTGTGGGTATTTCCCTCTCCCTTGAGGGAGGGGATGAAGGGGAGGGATTACAATCTTCTTTTCAAGGCATACAAAATCAACGATATATTTCCCCATCGGATGCTGACGTCTGAATTTTAAACCATCCATGCGCTTTGCCCTAAATGACGCCATAATAATCGCTCAGCATCCGTGGAATGGGTTCTCAGCTCTTTAGCATAACCAATCAGTCTGTCAGTCATTATTAAGCACCCTCTCCCTGCCTCTCCCCTTGTATGATAGGAGAGGAGATAACGGCCTTCCCCGCCCTCTCAACCCTGTGCCCCTGCCATCTTCCTCAGGAAAAATTATTTTAACCCATACTAAACCCTTGTATGGAAGAGCCACAAAACCAGGAACAGGCGGATGCCAGCCCCGCCAATCTGATGCGGGCCGGGGAAATCCGCGCGATTTTGAATGTTATAATAGTTTGATGCCCGGCAATATCAGGAATTTTTCCATCGTCGCCCATATAGACCACGGCAAGTCGACCATCGCCGACAGGCTGCTGGAGTTCACCGGCGCCCTCTCCGTAAGGGAGATGACCGCGCAGGTGCTGGATTCGATGGACCTGGAGAGGGAGCGCGGCATCACCATAAAGGCCCACGCGGTTCGCCTTACCTACAAGGCCAAAGACGGGCAGCGGTACATGCTCAACCTGATAGACACCCCCGGCCACGTCGATTTCTCCTATGAGGTCTCCAGGAGCCTCGCATCCTGTGAGGGCGCCCTCCTGGTGATAGACGCCACCCAGGGGGTGGAGGCGCAGACGATAGCCAATGCCTACCTGGCCATAGAAAACGACCTGGAGATCATCCCGGTCATAAACAAGATAGACCTGCCCCAGGCGGACCCGGAGAGGGTCATCGCCCAGATCGAGGAAACCATCCCGATTGACGCCTCAAACCCGATAATAGCAAGCGCGAAGGCGGGCATCGGGATCGAGGAGATACTGGAGGCGGTGGTGTCGAGGGTCCCGCCGCCAAAGGGCGATGACGCGGCCCCCCTGAAGGCGCTCATATTCGATTCGTGGTTCGATTCCTACCGCGGGGTTGTCACGCTGGTGAGGGTCTTTGACGGCACGGTAAAGGCGGGGATGAAGATAAGGCTCATGAGCGTGGGCAGGGACTACGAAGTCAGCGAAGTGGGCGTCTTTACGCCGAAGATACTGCCCACGGACAGCCTCGGGGCGGGCGAGGTGGGCTATATCATCGCGGGGATAAAAAACGTGGCGGACACGCGCATAGGCGACACGATCACCGGCGCGGACAATCCGGCCGCCGCGAAGCTGCCCGGCTACAGGGAGGCCCGCCCAATGGTCTACTGCGGGCTCTACCCGACGGAGCACCACCAGTATGAGGCGCTGAAGGCCTCCCTGGAGAAGCTGAAGCTCAACGACGCCTCCTTCACCTACGAGCCGGAAAGCTCGCAGGCCCTGGGCTTCGGCTTCAGGTGCGGTTTCCTGGGGCTGCTGCACATGGAGATAATCAGGGAGAGGCTTGAACGGGAGTTCGGCCTGGCCCTTATAAGCACTACGCCGACCGTCATCTACAAGGCCATCGATCCCGAGGGCGCGGAGCGGCTCATAGACAGCCCCTCGAAATGGGACAACTCCGACAAGCACGTCCAGGAGCCCTATGTGAAGGCCGTGATCTTCGTGCCCGAAACCTACCTGGGCGCGGTCTTCGAGCTGTGCCGCGCAAGAAGGGGCGTCCAGAAGGAATTCACCTACATAGGGAAAGACAGGGTGATGCTTGCCTATGAGCTTCCGATGAACGAGATACTATGGGACTTCTTCGACAGGCTTAAATCGATGACCAAGGGGTATGCCTCCCTGGATTACGAGTTTATCGGATACCGCGACGCGGACCTGGCGAGGGTGGACATACTTTTAAACGGCGAGCCCGTCGACGCGCTGTCGCTCATCGTGCCAAGGGAGAAATCCTACTTCCTTGCCAGGCAGATAGTGGAAAAACTCCGCAGCGTCATCCCCAGGCACCTCTTCGAGGTGGCCATCCAGGCGGCCATCGGCGGCCGCATCATAGCGAGGGAGAGCGTCCGGGCGCTCAGGAAGGACGTTACCGCCAAGTGCTACGGCGGCGACATAACCAGAAAACGCAAGCTCCTTGAAAAGCAGAGGGAAGGCAAGAGGAAGATGAAGCAGGTGGGCAGGGTCGAGGTGCCCCAGGAGGCCTTCCTCGCGGTTTTACAACTCGAAGACAAATAGTTTATCATAAGAATTGATGCCTCAGCCGGAACATACAAAAAGCGTAAAAAAGGTCATATGGGAGTACGCCGAGGCCATAATCACGGCCCTGATACTGGCGCTCTTTGTGCGGGCCTATATAGTGCAGGCGTTCAAGATACCCTCGGGTTCCATGAAGCCCACACTCCTCGTGGGGGACCACATCCTTGTAAACAAGTTCATCTACGGCACGGACATCCCCTTCACTGACAAGAGGATACTGGTCGACAGGAAGCCGCAGAGGGGCGATGTGATAGTCTTCCGCTACCCCAAGGACCCGTCAAGGGATTTCATCAAGAGGGTCGTTGGGATACCCGGGGACGTCATAACCGAGAAGAACAAGGTGGTCTATGTAAACGGGGAGCGCACGCGAGCATTCTTTACCCAGCATGTGGACCCGGACGTAAAGCCGGGGGACATAGACCCCAGGGACAATTTCGGTCCGGTCGTCGTGCCGCCTGGGAATTATTTTGTGATGGGTGACAACCGCGATGAAAGCTACGACAGCCGGTATTGGGGGTTCGTCCCGATGGACAATATCAGGGGTGAGGCTTTCATAATCTACTGGTCCTGGGACGGCAGGGACGGCGAGCCGAGGCTGGGCCGCACGGGGAAGATCATCCATAGTGTTAAGCTCTATTAAGCGGCTTTTCTGCCTGCTTGTCACGGGGTTGCTGATTTACGCCGCCCTCCAGTACGGAAGGCCATGGTTCAGGTACTACCTCTTCAAGTCGGACGTCACAGGGATGGTGAGGTTCCCCGCCCAGGACGCCGGCACGCTCAAGGCCGAGATACTGGAGAAGGCAGCGAAGGACCACGTCCCCCTCTCACCTGAAAACCTCTCCGTTTCCGGCAGGCAGTGGCATTTCAGGGCGGTGGCAAGCTGGAGCGACTCCGCGGATATCTTCGGCCATTACCGGCGCCAATTCAATTTTTCCTTCGACGAAAACGCGGAGGCGCCCTGATGTTCACCGGGCTCGTAAGGGAACTTGGCGCGGTCGTCCATCTGAGGCGCGGGGCATCGGGGGCCAAACTCGCCGTTTCGGCGCCTCTTGTATCGCGTGGGGCCGCGCTCGGGGCCAGCATCGCCATAAACGGGGCATGCCTTACCGTGACGGCCGCGAAAGGGGACGTCCTGGAATTCGATATCTCGTCCGAAACCCTGAGGAGCACCGTTCTTGGGGGGCTTAATCCCGGCGAAAAGGTGAACCTGGAGCCGGCCCTCCTGGCCCAGGACGCGCTCGGGGGGCATCTTGTGAGCGGGCATGTGGACGGGGCCGGCAGGATACGCTCGAAAACGGAGACGGGCGAGGCCTGGAAACTGGAGATAGAGGCGCCCCCTCCGGTCCTCCGCTATCTTGTCGAGAAGGGCTCCGTGGCGGTGGACGGCATAAGCCTGACCGTGGTGGATGTGCTTGCGGACGCCTTCACGGTAGTCATAATACCCCATACGGCCCGGAACACCACCATAGGCTTCAAGGCCCCGTCCTCGCCTGTAAATCTTGAGGCGGATATAATAGGAAAGTACGTTGCGAAATTCCTTGGCAAGGCGGCTGGAGGAAAACCGGGCGGGCGTGGCGGACTTACGATGGAATCGCTGATGGAATCGGGATTTATAAACGGACAGGAAAGGCGGGGATAGGCGGGAATGGAAAAGGGTTCAATCGATCCGATAGAAGATGCCATAAAGGAGATCGCCCAGGGCAGGATGGTCATCCTCGTGGACGACGAGGACAGGGAGAACGAGGGCGACCTCTGCATGGCCGCCGGGAAGGTGACGGCGGCGGACATAAATTTCATGGCCAAGCACGGCAGGGGGCTTATCTGCCTTACGCTGACCCCGGAGCGCGTGAAGGAACTCAATCTCCGGATGATGACCGACGTCAACACATCTTCATTCGGCACGGCCTTTACGGTATCGATTGAGGCCAAAAAAGGGGTCACCACCGGCATCTCGGCCCATGACAGGGCGGTCACCATAAAAACCGCCATCGATCCGAAGACCAGGCCCGACGACCTCGCGAGACCTGGACACGTGTTCCCCCTGAGGTCGAAGCCGGGCGGGGTCCTTCAGCGCGCCGGACAGACGGAGGGCTCGGTGGACCTGGCCCGTATGGCCGGCCTCTACCCGGCGGGCGTCATCTGCGAAGTGATGAGCGACGACGGCACGATGGCCAGGGTGCCGGAGCTATCGCAGTTCGCGAAAAAACACGGCATCAAGCTTGTCACAATCAAGGACCTCATCAACTACCGCATGCGCAACGAGAGGTTCGTAAGCCAGGCCGCCAGCGTCGCGCTGCCGACCGAATACGGAGAGTTCAGGGCCATAGCCTATTCCAACGCCGTCGATGACAACATCCACCTGGCCCTCGTCAAGGGAGAGCTGAAACCGGAGGACAAGGTGCTCGTCCGCGTGCACTCGGAGTGTCTGACCGGGGACGTCTTTGGTTCGAGGAGGTGCGACTGCGGCTGGCAGCTCCACGCGGCCATGAGGATGATCGAGAAGGAAGGGAAGGGCGTCATACTGTACATGAGGCAGGAGGGCAGGGGGATCGGGCTGGAGGCCAAGCTGAAGGCCTACGAGCTGCAGGAAAAGGGGCTGGACACCGTTGAGGCCAATCTGAAGCTGGGTTTCAAGCCCGACCTCAGGGACTACGGCATAGGGGCTCAGATACTCGTAAACCTCGGGGTGCGCAACATGCGCCTCATGACGAACAATCCGAAAAAGATCGTCGGCCTTGAGGGCTACGGCCTTACCGTCGTCGAGCGGGTCCCCATCCAGATGAAGCCGCACGAGAAAAACGTCGTCTATCTGCAGACCAAGAAGAAAAAACTCGGGCACATGCTGGACAACGTGTAGGGGGCCGGAACCGCGGCAGGTAAACCTCGCCACTGGCGGCGGATTTATCCGGCCGCTTGTGCCTTCTTTTCAAATGTCGTAAAATAAGCCTTTGTTTATTCAAAGAAACTGCCTGGAGGTGGCAAGGGCCATGAAATACATCGAGGGAGAGCTGAGGGCGGAGGGCCTGAAATTCGCGGTAATCGTCAGCCGCTTCAACGACTTCATCACGGGGAAACTGCTGGATGGGGCCAGGGACGCCCTTCTGCGGCACGGCGCCTCCGAGGCCGATATAAACGTTGTTAAAGTGCCGGGCGCCTTCGAGATCCCCCTTGCCGCAAAACTGCTCGCCAAAAAAGGGGGCTGCGACGCGGTCATCTGCCTTGGCGCGGTCATAAGGGGCGCGACCCCGCATTTCGACTACGTGGCGGCCGAGGTCTCAAAGGGCGTGGCCCAGGCGATGCTGGAGACCGGCGTGCCCATGGCCTTTGGCGTCATCACGTCGGACACCATAGAGCAGGCGGTCGAGCGGGCGGGCACCAAAAGCGGCAACAAGGGGTTTGACGCCGCCATCACCGCGATAGAAATGGCGAGGCTCCTGAACAAGCTTCGCTAGAACCTGTCTCAAAACTGATTTTGAACTTGTAAGCCAGGGAAATCCCCGGATTCCGGGGGAGTTTCCCGGTCTTTGGGAACCCATAAAAGAACCCATAAAAAATGAAACGCAGAAAAGCCAGAGAGTATGCTCTCCAGATGCTTTTTCAGCTCGATTTTAACGCCGAAAAGCCGGATGGGGCTTTTTTCGCCTCTTTCTGGCAGCCCCTCGACGAGCCCCCGGAGGTCAGGGCGTTTGCCGAGCGCATTGTAAAAGGGGCTGTCGAGCACATGGAAGAGATCGATTCCGCCATACGAAAATACGCCGAAAACTGGGTCCTTGAGCGCATGGCCATGGTGGACAGGAATATCCTCAGGGCCGCCGCCTACGAGCTTCTTTACGAGAGCAACACCCCGCCGGCAGTCGTCATAAACGAGGCCCTCGAGGTGGCAAAGAAATTCTCGATGAAGGAGTCCTCGGCTTTCATAAACGGCATCCTTGACAAGATAGCAAAGTCAGCCAAAATACATTAAGCCGGCATCATCCAGGAAACGCCCCTTTCCCTGCCTTATGCCTGATATCCGCCTGGCCCTTGAGAGAGCGAGCAGGCGGACGGATCACGACGCGCCGCATCTTGCCAATCTTTCGCCATTCGCCATGAAAGACGAACTAAATCCCGCCTCGGCGGGACCGTTTATATACGCCCGGAACCGCGCGAGCCGAACGAAAGGCCAGGCGGATATCAGCCCATGCCCTGCAACCTGCTAAAATCTAGGCATGAACTATGCCGTCATCTCCGATGTCCACGGCAACCTGGAGGCCCTTGACGCCGTGCTGGCGGATATCTCGGCGCGGGCCGGGCAGTCCGGCGGCCGGAGGGCAAAAATCCTTTTTCTGGGCGATGCCGTCGGTTATGGGCCGGACCCCAACGCGTGCGTTGCCGCCATCAGAAAGCACGCCTTCCAGGGGGTCGCCGGCAACCACGACTGGGCCGTCCTGGGGCTGACCGACGTGACCTTCTTCAACCCAAACGCAAGGGCGGCCATAAGATGGACGGACGAGACTCTCACGCCCGAAAGCAGGGCGGCGCTTGAGGCCCTGCCGCTTGTGAAGCGGCTGGAGAAGGACAGCCTGTTCCTCGTCCACGGGAGCCCATACGAGCCCGAGGAGTGGCACTACCTGCTGTATTTTTCCGAGGCCCAGGTGAATTTCGAGCATTTCAAGGAGTGGATATGCCTGATAGGGCACAGCCATCTGCCCTTCGTCATGGAGCGGATGCCCACGGGCGAGATCACGGCATCGAAAGGGCAAAAGGCGGCGGCGCTCGACAGGAGCTGCCGTTACATCATAAACGCGGGCAGCGTCGGGCAGCCAAGGGACGGGGACCCCCGCGCATGCTACCTGCTTTTAAGCGATGAGGAGGCCCGGTTCGTCCGCGTGCCTTACGACATCCGCAAGACACAGGAGAAGATGGGCGCCGCGGGGCTGCCCCTGCCGCTTATCGAGAGGCTTTCGCGGGGGCTGTAGCAGGCCCGTAATTCCTCTGACTATGCCTGATGTCCGCCCAGTCCTTTCGTCTGAAGCTCCGGGCGTATAAAAACTTTGTTTAGGGCGTTTTTCAGCGCGAATGGCGAAAGATTGGCAGGATGCGGCGCGCCGTGATCCGTCAGCCTGCTCGCTCTCTCAAGGGCCAGGCGGACATCCTCCCATGCTGATAATTTTAACGCGAATTCCCGGGACGCTACACTAATGCGCCCCGTGTATGAGTACGGGCAGGCAGCGCGCGCATACCAGCTTTTCCTCGCCCTCGTGCACGCAGTGCAGATAGACCCTGTCTGCCTCCTGGGCGCCGCATACAAAGCACCTAACCTTCATTTTTCACCTCCGCGCCGTTTATCTCGTTAATGAGCCTGGCCGGGTCCACGTTGTGCATCATCGCGCCGAAGGCCAGCGTTTCCACCTTTATTCCCGGGCAGGTGAAACAGCCGTTTCCGAAATATTTCTCCACGATCCTCTTCGCCTCGGGGCTCCGGTTTATCACGTCCCCGATAAGGGAGTCCCCAGTTACGCCGTCTTTAATAATCAAGCCGTCTTTGTTTTTCGCGTCCGCCGCCATCTTTCATACCTCCTTTATCACTGCGGGTTGTTCATCTCTTCTGTCCTGATGATACCGCGCGGCCTTTCCTGCCGCCATGATATATGTCATAACGCGGCCGCCCCTTCTCCCGTGCAGGGCGATGTCTGCCTGGCCCCCTCCATTTATGACGGCCGTCATTGCCGCAGCCGTCCGGGTCCCGATATTATGTAACAGGAATTATACAAGAGACAGGGGAAGGAGGATTTTCCGGATGGACAGATTCGTCAAGAATTTCATCCTCATGAGCATCATCTATCTGATGGCGGCATCGGTGCTGGGGGTGCTGATGCTCGGCGGGCGGCACGGGGAGCTGGTGTTCGTGCACGCGCACCTGATGCTGCTGGGCTGGGTTTCGATGATGATCTACGGCGTGGGCTATCACATACTGCCCAAATTCGCCGGCAGGTTTTTAAAGAGCAAGACTATGGCTGTGCTCCAGTTCTGGCTGGCGAACGCGGGCCTTCTAGGGATGCTCGGCTTTTATCTGGCCGCGTTTTACGACCCTGGGACCCCGGCCTGGAGGACGCTTTCAACCCTCTTTGGCGCGGTGGAGGTGGTCTCGATTGCGCTTTTTTTCTACAACATGCTGGCCACTATCTACTCGAAGGCGCCCGAATGATTTTTTATAACCCAGAGCCACCCGCCCTTAAGGGCGGGTGGCCTCGCCCCCGGCCCCCAAATAACGGCAAACGGCTCATTTTACCGGCATTAGGGTAGATTTCAGGCCCTCCAGGGATTCATATCAGTTCCTTGAGGCGCTCCATGTCCTTTATCAGGATGCCGCCGTTTTTTTCCGCGATGATGCCGTCTTTTTTGAGGCGGCTCATCGTCCTTATGGACGTCTCCACGGTGGTGCCGACCATCTCGGCTATCTCCTGCTTGGTGAGCCTCATATCGATGAGGGTCCCCTCGGGGGTCTGCCTTCCGTCCTTCCCGGCAAGCTTTACAAGCAGAGCGGCCACGCGCGCCATCACCTTCTCAAGCGCCATCAGCTTCACGCTTTCGTGCGAGCGCTGCAGCCTTCCGCCCAGGTCCTGGAAGATGGCCATGGTGAGGACAGGGAAGCGTCCGAGTATGCCAAGCAGGTCTTCACTCGAGACCTTCAGGAGCAGGCAGTCCTCCATGGCCAGGGCATTCGCCGGATAGGGCAGCCCCCTTATCGCGGCAACCCCGCCGAATACCTCGCCGGGCCCTATCATCTCCAGTATCAGCTCCTTTCCCTCCTGGGAGAGCTTGGTGATCTTGACCTTCCCCTCCAAAACGGCATAGAACCATTGCGAGGGGTCTCCTTCGGAGAAGATGACGTCTCTTTTCCTGCGCCGCTCCTGTTTGAAGAAGGGCTCCAGGGATTCCGCCTCCTGGCGGGAGAGGCCGCTGAATATGCCTATCTTTTCGAGCATTTCAGCTATTAGGATAATAAAAACCTCCCCCGCCGCACAAGCATTCCGTTTGGATTTTTACGTGAGGCAGCGGGCCCCGCGGCCCGGCACGGGCCTGCGCCGGATTTGCGGGGCCGGCATCTGCCTGTTCCTGGAGAGAAGCGAAGAGCGGACGGATCACGGCGGACCGCATCTTGACAATGGCCTGACATTCGCCCTTAACTGCAACGTAAATCCCCCCGCGGCGGGACTTACGCCCGGAACCGCGCGCTGAACGGAAGGAGCGGGCAGATGCCGGCCCCGTCTGACGCAGGCCAGTCCGTCACTCCAGTGGCGGGCGGATTATAGTTTCGATTTTTCTTGACAAATATATCCGGATTTTGTAATATGAAAACATCTTGTTGATGAAAAACCGTTAAGGAGGTTCGGCATAGATGGCAGGAAACGGTAATTCGAAAAGGATGGCAATAATAGCGAGCAAGGGGACGCTCGACATGGCGTATGCGCCGCTTGTGCTTTCGGCGACCGCCGCCGCCCTGGACACCGACGTAAGGGTCTTCTTCGCCTTTGGCGGCCTGAACATCCTCCACAGGGAGAAAAACAAGCAGATACCGCCGCCCCCCGGGATGGAGGCGCTCCCGAAGCTGGCCGCCGCGGTAAACTGGGCGGACATACCGGGCATGATCCAGATGTGCCAGGACGCCGGCGTGAAATTCATCGCCTGCTCGGCGACCATGCAGATGTTCGGCTACAAGAAGGAAGACCTCATCGACAATGTCGAGGTGGCCGATGCGGACAAGTTCATAGAGTTCGCGCAGGAGGCCGGCAGCAGCCTCTTCATATAAGGTTTATTTGCGCAAACAAGCTCTCATCCCCTCTGGGGCCCTCCTAACCTCCCTCAGGCAGGGCCCTTCCTTTTTCATCCTCTTTAAGTTATCGGGTCTTTATGTTATTATCTACACAATATGCTATTAGATTCTAAACACGTAAACCTAGCGCGTTTCCTGCCCGTTCTGGTCTTCAGTCTGTCGGTTTTTTGCCTGGCCGCGGTTTTATCCCCCCGTCTGGCAGGGGCCGCGCCCCGCAAGGCCCCGGATTTCAGCCTGAAGGCCGCCGACGGGAAGGTATACAGCCTTTCCGCCTACAGGGGGAAGGCCGTGCTCCTGAATTTCTGGGCCACCTGGTGCCCCGCCTGCGTCGAGGAAATCCCCTCGCTGAAGGCCCTGGCCCAGAGATACAAGGGGAAATTGCAGATAATTTCGGTCTCCATTGACGGCTCGGAGCGCGCGGTGAAGGAATTCCTGAGCAAAGACCCCCTGCCTTATCCCGTCCTCGAAGACCCGGACCGTAAGGTGTCATTCGACCTCTATGCGGTCTTTGCTCTTCCAGTCACCTTTTTTGTCGATAAAAACGGGGACCTGGCCGGCAAGTACTACGGAGCGCAGGACTGGACCTCGCCCCGGATGATCAGCAAGGTAGAGGAGCTTATGAAATGAAATTGAAGGGTTTTTTGTCTTTGGCCGTGCTGCTTCTGGCGTCGGCCTCCTTCCTTGGGTGCAGCACCAACCGGTTTATAATCTATAAGGGCGGGAAGGCCTACTACTTCGCGAGCAAGAGGAAAGGGCTTTACAAGATGCTCTGCGAAAGCGGGGATTTCAAGCGGGTGCTAGACCGCTCCACGGTGCCGCCCGCCGCGAAGCGGGACCTGTTCCGCTACAACTGCGTGGAGCCTTCCGCGGACAAGGTTCAGGCGCTCTTTGTCTCGCTTACCCCCGAGCAGCGGGAGAGCATAAGGTCCGCTTTCGTGGCCGAGGGTTACGAGATAAACTACTTCCCCTGCGGCTGAGACTGAAATCCGGGTGCCCGGTCGGGCGCCATCAAAAATAGAAGCTGGAACCTATCTCAAAATCGCTTCTGGCAGTCCCGCCATGACGGGACTGCGCCTCCGGGCGATTTCCCTTTTCTTCCTTATCTGCCACGGTTTCCTCTCTCTTTCTCTTCAAAATCAATTTTGGCTCTTCAGATTCCTGTGAGTAAATCGCCGCATATCGGGGGCTGTTGGCTGGTCCTTGAAAGAGGGATGAAGCGGACGGATACAACGTGCTGCATCCTGCTGACCGCCCGGCGCTTCGCCCTGAAGACACTCGCAACAAAATGTTGCTTACGCCCGGAACCGCGGCTCCGAGTGAAAGGGCCAGCCAACAGGCATAACAAGCCGGGAATATGACATAATCACCCACGCAAAAGCCGGAATAGCCTCAATTTTTAGACAGGTTCTACCCTGAAGCTGCCTTCCCAGTTCGCACCTGAAAACCCATCTGGCGGCATACCGCGCTTATATCGGGCAGGTAGACCAGAAGGCCGCGCTCCTTAAGGTACTCGTATTTTGCCGCCGCGGCAGGCCCCCCGTTTTCCGCCAGCACGATATACTCCATGACATTGGCCATGGCGGCCATCTTCGTGCCGGGCAGACTGCCCTCCATCCGGCGCAGGAAATCGAGGGCCTCTGCCGTCTCTCCCCTTTCAACCATCGGGACGGTATAATAGGGGAGGAAATTTTCCGGGTTCACGAGTTTCAGCGCCGCGCCGAGAAGACGGTCCTTCGCACGCGAGTCCTTGCTTGCCGTGGCCGCTGAAATCAATGAAAACCCGTAGAGGTTTTTAATCTCCCCCGCCAGGCTGTCCCTGGAATATTCCGTCTCCACGCGCTCATAGTTCAGCTTGGGATAGTTTTCAAGGAGAAATTCATTTGCAGGCCCCTCTGGCGCCCCTTTCTCTAAAAGCATATAGTCAAGAGGGGCCAAAAAGTCGTATTTGTACCTTGTCTTTAATGTCAGCGTCATTGCATTGGGATGGATCATAAAAAACCTGCCCTCGCTGGAGAGCGCATCAAGCTTTGTGAAGTTCGTTTCCAGGTCATCCCCGCCGGTTGAGTTAAAATAGTCCCTGAACAGGTTCTTGTTCAAAAGATAGTCGGACCTGCCTGTTATCGAGTAAGCCTCCCGGTCGGGCATCTTTGAGAACGCAACGACGTCCTCCCTGTATCTCTCGACCCACTGGATATAGTAATTCTCAAACGTGGGGTTGTCTCCGTAGAGCAGAAGGACGCTGCCCGCGGGCAGTACGCTTAATGTGTCCCTTGCGAAGTCGTATGCTATGAAGCTGTTGCTCAACGAGTGTTTAAGCGTCCCAGGCAGGTAAATAAGCGGGATGAGGAGTAAGACCTGGGCAGCCTTCAGCGTCCTTAAATTTTTCCCCTTCAGGAAAAGCCAGAGCCTGTTTGCGGCCAGGGCCATCACAAGCGCGGCCAGGAAAAGTACCGGCAGAAAATACGGCCGCACTATCTGGATGGCGGCTTCACCAGGTGCGCCGGGAAACGCCATCTCCGGCAGCAGCACAAGCCATGGGGAGACAGCCAGAAGCATGTATGCCTTCAATATCTTTTTCTCCCGCGAGAAAGCAAGCAAAATGAGCGAGAGGAAGAAAATCCCCGTCATCACCAGGCCGTACTGGGAGGCGATGACGTACCTGATTACGTTTTCCACCCCGCTGAAATACGAAGCCGCAGGGGCTACCCCCAGGCTTTTTAGCGAACCGAGGGTGCCTACCCGGTAAACCTTTCTGAAAAAAACGTATAAAAAACTGCTCGGGTCCGTAGCGATGCTGTAGATAAAACCCTTTTGGGGCAGGACGAGGCTCCGCAGATAGAGGTGCAGGTAGATGAGGAAGCCCCCGGCGAAAAACAGGCCGCTCCAGAGCATTGCCCCCCATCTCTTTTTCCTGGCCGCCACGGCCCAGAAGGGGACAAGCGCGGGCAGGAGAAAGAGCGCAAGGGTGTGGTGGTTGCCGGAGCCAAGACCGAAGAGAAAGGCGATTACGTAGAGGAGCCGGGCGTCGTCTTCCTCCCAGGCCCTCACGCCAAGGTAGAGGATGAGGAGGCCGAAAAAGGAATTCAGCGCATAGACCCCTTTCTGCTCCACCGACTGCTGATATACCAGCGGCAGGAACACCGGCAGAAAGGCGAAGGAAAAGGCCAGGGCGCCGTTTCCGGTCAGGCGTTTAATCAACTTAAACAGCATTACCCATGCCAGGCTGGCACTGGCGGCGCTAAGCAGCCCCACCCGGAAGGCGACCGGACCGGCGGGCAGGAAAGTGAAGAGCTTCCCCAGGGTGATGAAGAGAGGATAGCCCGGCGGCTGGGCGGAGCTTAAGTAAAAGCTTGCCGTGCTGAAAAGCGGGCTGTCGGCCACGTATATGACGGGGGCCTGGCCGAAGAGCAGCACGGCAAAGACAATAAGGGCCCCGGCTACGGCCACTTGTTCGGCGGAGTTTTATCCCCGGCCTGGTCTATTGTAAGGGCCCCGTCGTTAATGATCGGGCCGCTTACGGGTGTGGCTGTGGCGGTGAAGGTCGGGGGATTTGGGGTTGGGTTTGGTGTCGTGACAGTGTATTTGTAGTTGTTTTGTGAGCCCGCGGCGGCCTGCGGGTTGAAGCAGGCAAGCCAGCCCGAGAAATCGTTGGTGGCCGGCCCCGGAGGGTTCGGTATCCAGTTATAAGCCTGGCCCGCAGCAGGGGTGTACTGGTTGTTTTCCGCGTAATACTGCTGCAGGCAAAGTGAAAGCCCCTGCAGGTTGGTTACGGCCTCCTGCCTGGCCGCGCCCACCTTATACCCATTATAGGCGGGGATGGCGATTGCGGCCAGAATGCCAAGGATGGCTACCGTCACGATCATCTCTATTAAGGTGAAGCCCTTGTTTTTGGCGGTAATTTTCATAGCGGTTTATCTTAATCGATAAATGTGGTTAAAAGAAACTTTCCTCCCCCTCATAAGCTTGAGCAGGCAAGGGTCGCGGTCAATACGCTGTTTGCATTCCCGGCGTCTGTGGCCACTGTGATATTTACTGCCGTCTGGCCGTTATTCTGGCAGTCGGCGCTGATATCGGGGTTATCTATCATGACTTCCCCGGCGTTGACCTGGGCGTCCGCCAGAACGCCGGTCCCGAATGCGTCTTTGGTTGTGTCCCATGGGTCGTGCTTCAGGGCCGGAGTGCCCCCGTTCATCGAAACCACGGCGGCGGTTGTCACTTCGGCCTGGTCGTAACTATATTTGGACATCTCCGCCTTTACGTACCTCACGGCTGCGTCCCAGTTGTTATAGGCTGCGCGTTTCTTGGCGTTGGCCTGATAGCCCATGTAGGCCGGAATGGCGATTGCGGCAAGTATTCCCAGGATGGCGATCACCACAAGCAGCTCTATCAGGGTGAAGCCTTTATTTTTTGAGGAAGCTTTCATAATTCCATGATATTCGATGAGTATTGTTAATAAAAAGGGCGCGGAAAAAGCCGCGCCCTTTCCCATCCGAATCCTACAGTCCACCGCACTTAAATGACGTGCTTACTGCGGTGGCGCCATTGTCCGTAATCACTGAGATAGTCACAGCCGTGGTCCCGGTACCGGAGCAGTCGGTTTTAATATTTCCAGCGTTGCCGTCAGCGATATTAACCTGTCCGACAGGCGGGTTTGCCCCAGCGTCTGCAGCAAAGGCATCCTTGGTGGAATCCCAGGGGTCGTGCTTCAGGGCCGGGTTGCCCCCGTTCATCGAGACCGCGGCGACCGTTGTCACATCAGCCGCATCATAGGAATACTTCGACATCTCGGCCTTTACGTATCTCACGGCCGCGTCCCAGTTCTCATAGGCCGCGCGCGCCTTGGCGTTTTTCTGGTACCCCATATATGCAGGTATGGCTATTGCGGCCAGGATGCCCAGGATGGCTATGACGACCAGCAACTCGATAAGCGTGAAACCCTTGTTGTCCTTCTTCCTGCGGCTCATCGCCTTGAACATCTCCTTCAACATATCTCCTCCTTGGTGTCTTTTTTCTTTTTTATTTTTACCGGTGCTTGAAAAATCCTGTCTTTAAAATCCCCGCCAGAAAATCTCCTTTCTATCCACCTCCTTTTAAATCTTTAGTCTTTCAATCCTGTCTTCTCTTAAAGCAGGGTTCGTGCCAGAAAAAAATATCGAATTTACAATGGGTTATCCGGATGTCATTTTGGGGACTTGACAAAAAACGTCAGGAATTGGGACTGATAACGTCACTTGGGGGCAATTTCCGGCAGCGTCCCGGTTCGATTTGCATGGGCAGGCTCCAAACAAACCCCGGTATGAGCAAGCGCTCGGGGGGGGCATGGGCGAAGTGCGGTTGGCGGCGAGCGAAACGCCCCTGGGGGCCGACGCGGAAGCCCGCCCACGCGGGCCTTGGTCCGCGCTTTAATGTGCCTTGCCTTGGACCCGCGTAAATGCCGGGGTGGAGTGTGCGGCCCACATTGGGCGTGCAGCGGACCGCCGGCCGCACTTCGCAGGAATGATGCCGGCCGTGCTCCCATCCGCCTTCTGCCCGGTTTGCATTCACAAAACGATTTCCACAAGCCTAAAGAAGCCGGACATTATCCGGTTTATGGGAGCCAGAAGGGGAAAGGGTGGTTATAAACCGGCTATTCTGGTATTCTTTTTTCTATAAAGCTATTGTTTTTCCTGAAAACGGATGGCAAAAAACGCCGCTTGGAAGGGGCCAGGGGAATTTAAATTTCCTGCCAGGTCTTTTCGGGGTGAAGCGGGCAAAAAGGGAGGTTTTTTCGGAGCGCCATGTTTTACGCGGGTCTGGACGCGGGGTCTGTAAGCGTCAAACTGGTAGTCCTGGACGAAAAAGGCGCAAAGCTCAAGGCGCGTTACGAAAAACACAGGGGCAGGCCGCTTGAGGCCGCCCTGGAGCTTATGCGTTGGGCCGGGCTTGAGGAGGCCGGCGATGATACATTATTAAGGATAACGGGCGGGGTGGGAAGGCTCATCGCCAAAATACTCGGGCTTGATCCCCTAAATGAAGTCGTCTCCCAGGCCGTATCCACGCTGAAATTTTACCCGCACGCCAAAAGCATCATAGAGCTTGGCGGCGAGGACTCGAAACTCATTGTACTTGGTAATACCGGCGGGCTCGACAATACCGGCGGAGGGGACAAAAAAGGCGGCATCGCGGATTTTTCGATGAACTCCGTATGCGCGGCCGGGACGGGCTCCTTCCTGGACCAGCAGGCCGAGAGGTTAAACCTTACGATAGAGGAATTTTCAAGCCTTGCCCTGAAGAGTGAAAGGCCCCCGCGGATCGCCGGCAGGTGCAGCGTCTTCGCCAAATCGGACATGATCCACCTGCAGCAGATAGCGACTCCCGTGGAGGACATAGTGGCGGGCCTCTGCTTTGCCGTGGCCAGAAATTTCAAGGGCTCCATAATGAGGGGCAGGACGCTCCGGGGGCCGGTATCGTTCCAGGGAGGGGTCGCGGCCAATCAGGGGATGGTGAGGGCTTTCAGGGAGGTGCTGGAAATAGAGAATCTGTTCGTGCCGGAGGATTTTGCCCTGATGGGGGCGTGGGGAGCGGCGCTTAAGGCGCTGGAAGAGAAACAAAGCCCCCGGAGGCTGAATCTGGAAAAACTCCGGGATTTCATAAAAAAGGAGAAAAAAGAGGCGGCCGGCCACCGCCCCCTCATCTTCGAGGGCGACGGTTTCGCAGGCCGTCATCTGGCCACATCCTCATCTCCCTCCCCCGATGCGGACCATTCAGTGAAACCCTCCACCTTGAAGGGGGAGAAAATCCGCGCATGGCTTGGCATAGATGTCGGCTCCATAAGCACCAACCTGGCCGTCATCGACGATTCCGGACGTGTCCTTGCCAAGAGGTATCTCATGACGGCGGGCAGGCCCATAGAGGCGGTGCGCGAGGGGTTTAGGGGAATAGACTCCGGGATAGGCGGGGGCATCTTCATAGCGGGGGTGGGCACGACCGGCTCCGGCCGGTACATGATAGCCGACTACGTGGGGGCCGATGTCGTGAAAAACGAGATCACCGCCCAGGCCACCGCAGCCGCCTTTATCGTGCCGGAGGTGGACACCATCTTCGAGATAGGCGGGCAGGACTCGAAATACATAAGCCTCCGGGACGGCGTGATCGTGGATTTCGAGATGAACAAGGCTTGTGCCGCGGGGACGGGCTCGTTCCTGGAGGAGCAGGCCGAGAAACTGAGCATCTCCGTAAAGGGCGAGTACGCGGAGTGCGCCTTCAAATCCCAAAACCCACTCAAGCTGGGCGAGCGCTGCACCGTCTTCATGGAAAACTCCCTCATGGCGAACCTGGGCCGCGGGGCGCAAAAAGACGACCTGCTGGCCGGGCTTGCCTACTCCATCGTCCAGAACTATATAAACCGCGTGGTCGCGGCGAAACCCATCGGCAAAAAAGTCCTCTTCCAGGGGGGTGTGGCCTTCAACAAGGCGGTCGTCGCCGCCTTCGAGAAATACCTGGGACAGGAGATTGTGGTGCCTCCGCACCATGACGTCACCGGGGCAATCGGCATGGCGCTGATTGCCAAAAAGGAGTTTTCGCAAAGAAGCGCCGCGCAAAACACGAAGACGCGGTTCAAGGGTTTTGAACTGTCGGAGAGAAGCTACCGCATCTCCTCCTTCCAGTGCAAGGGTTGCCCGAACGTCTGCGAGATAAACAGGGTGAAGATAGAGGGCGAGGATGACCACCTCTATTACGGCGGAAGGTGCGAAAAGTATGACATAAGGCGGAAAAAGGCGGAGGGGCATGGGCTGCAAAATCAAAATCTCTTCAAGCTGCGTGAGGAGCTTTTGTGGAAGCCACACCTGGAGCATTCCCCTTCGCCCGGCAGGCCCTCGATCGGGCTGCCCTATATCTTTTATTTCGAGGACCAGCTCCCCTTCTGGAGCGTTTTCTTCCGGGAGTGCGGCTTCAACGTGGAGGTCTCCCCGAAGACGAACCGGGAGATAATCAATCTTGGGCTTGAGAGCGTGCTTTCGGAGGGGTGCTTCCCGGTGAAAGTGGCGCACGGGCATATCAGGTACCTTTCCCGCAAGGGATTCGACGCCATATTCATCCCTAGCTTCATAAACATGAACCATCGGGGAGAGGAATTTTCAAGCGGGCAGGCATGCCCGGAGACCCAGACGATACCCTATGTGGCCGCGACGGCGATAGAGGGCCTCAGGCAGAAACTCATAAGCCCTCCGCTTGATTTCAGCCGCGGGCGGGACCACTTGTTCCGCACGCTTAAGGAGGCAATCGGGCGGCGCTTCGGCATCAAGGGCGGCGTCTTGAGGAAGGCGTTTAATGAGGCGCAGGAGGCGCAGGCCGGCTTCGAGCGGGCGCTTGCCGAGGCGGGACGGCAGGCGCTGTCCGCGCTCACCCAAAAAACGGTCGTTGTCATGGGCAGGAGTTATAACGCGTTTGACCCCGGCATGAACCTTGAGATACCGGAGAAGCTCGCGGCGCTCGGGGTGCCCTCCATCCCCATGGATTTTCTGCCGCTGGATGAAGTGTCGATAGCCGGAAGCTGGCCGCAAGTGTACTGGCGAAGCGGGCAGAGGATCCTGAAGGCCGCGAGGTTCGCGGGGGAAAACCCGCATCTCTTCCCCGTTTTCCTCGGCAATTTCTCCTGCGGGCCGGACTCCTTCGTCCTGAAATATCTCAAGCAGGAGCTGGAAGGCAAAAAGCCCTACCTGCATATAGAGATAGACGAACACAGCGCAGACGCGGGGGCCCTGACGCGGCTTGAGGCCTTTCTGGACAGCGTGGAGGGATGGGAAAAATCCCGCGGGCGCATTCAGCCTGCGGCGGAAGCGTTCCGGCTTTCTCCCCATGCGCCGCGCAAAGGCAGGCACGCGGGCAGGACGATATTTCTGCCCAGGATGTCGGACCACGCCTTTGCGCTAAAGGCCGCGCTGGAGCACTCGGGGGCGCGGGCGGAAGTGCTGCCCCCGTCCGACTCAAAGACCCTCGAATACGGCGCGCGCTTCGTCTCCGGTAAGGAATGCTACCCCTACATGGTCACTACCGGCGACATGTTGAAGAAGGTCTATTCCGGGGATTTCAGGCCCGGGGAATCGGCTTTCTTCATGCCTTCCGGGACGGGCCCCTGCCGGTTCGGCCAGTATAACGTCTTTCACAAACAGGTGCTGGAGGCCATCGGGCTGTCCCAGGTGCCGATCTTCGCCCCGAACCAGGACGCGGGCTTATATGAGGACCTGGGCATAATGGGCAGGGACTTCGCTCTTACGGCCTGGAAGGGGATTGTGGCCATCGAGCTGCTGATAAAATGCCTGCATGAGACGAGGCCCTATGAGCGGAGGGAAGGGGCCGCGGATGGGCTCTACGCCGGCTACCTGCGCAGCATCGAAGACGCGGTTAGAGGGGCAAACGGGAGGCTTGAAAGCGTGCTCCTCCAGATGAAGGAGGATTTCGCCGCGCTGCCGCGAAAAGACACGGGCCGCCGTCCGCTTGTAGGTGTGGTGGGCGAGATATTTGTCCGCTCCAACCGGTTTTCCAACGAGGATTTGGTACGGAAGATCGAGGCCCTGGGCGGGGAGGTATGGCTGGCGCCGGTGGAGGAGTGGATATATTATCTGAACCTGACCGGCATGCGGAAGGCGCGCGCGGGAGGCGACATGCGCTCGCTCATGCAGATCGCCCTGAAGCTTTTCTTCCAGAAGAGGATAGAGCACAGGTTCCAAAACCCCTTCAGGGGGATGCTGAAAAGCCTGCCGGAGCCGGAGACGGCGAAAATCCTTGAAAAGGCCCGTCCGTATGTGCATGATTCTTTCGAGGGGGAGACCGTGCTCAGCATAGGCAAGGCCGTGGACCTGGCCGAAAAGGGGGTGGCCGGGATAGTGAACGCCATGCCGTTTGGGTGCATGCCGGGCACCATTGTGACCGCGCTCATGCGGGGCGTAAGCAGGGATTTCGGGGTCCCGGCGATAAGCATCCCGTATGAGGGCACCGAGTCCGCCACGACGATGCTCCAGCTTGAGGCCTTCATGGACCAGGCAAAGGACAGGGCGCAGGGCCGCAACGGGCATTAAAAGGGCCTGCGGCAGATTTATGGGGCTGGCGGGGCGTGTCTGCGCTATCCGCCCGGCCTTTCGTTCGTCGCGCGGTTCCGGACGTATACAAACGGTCCCGCCAGGGCGGGATTTAGTGCGCCTTCCAGGGCGAATGGCGAAAGGTTGGCAAGATGCGGCGCGTCGTGATCCGTCCGCTTTTCTCCTCACTCAAGGACCGGGCGGATGTCCTCCCATGCCGATAATCTTAACGGGAATTTCCGGGACAGGACGCCAGATGCGGCCTGCTCTTCGCTCTTTCCAGGAACAGACGGGCATGAACAGGCAGATGCTTTTTTCTCCGGGAACAGACAAATACAGGCCCCGCGGTAAAAAATTGAAACTTTCCCCGGGGCAGGGTATAATTTAAGTCCCGGGGGGGAATCAGATGTTGACAACCCCTGAAATCAGAGCGGATTTAATCTGAAGGAGGTGATGAAGTGGGAAGTGTTGTCAAGTGGCGCAAGAAAAAAATGTCCAAACACAAACACAGCAAGCTCAGGAAGAAGATGAAATTCTCCAGAAGGAGCAAGTAAAAATTGAAGGAAGACATTATCCTCAGCGAAAAGATTGGACTGCTTCAAAGAGAGCTTGGAACCCTGGCTGAAAAGCTTGGCGGGTTTGAAAAGTCCATGAAGGGGCTGGAAGATATTGGAAAAGAGCTGAAGGCCCTGAAACTCTTCCTTGGAAGGCGCTATCCCGAGTTCAAAAAAGAATATCCGGAGATAATCGAGAAGCTCCGTTCGTAAGAGCTGTTGTTTTTTTACGCGGAAGAAAAAACGAGGACGGGTCCCAGGGGAAAACCTAATCGAAACGGGTGACCATTATGCCCATGAAGGGCATCTTTTCCGCGTAATCCGAAAACGGGATTTTTGCTACCGCGCCTGCCTTGTTTCCTTCAAAACCGCCATCGCTTCCCGCAAGACTGGGGACTGCCTTCTCGCCGTGGGCGTGGATCAGGTAGACCTTCCCGCCCTCGACGTCCAGTATCCCCATGTGGCCTATAACTTCCTGGGCCACCCTTCTGGCCGGGTCCTTGACAAAAAACACTATATCGCCGCTTTTAAATGAGGGAAGCGCGCCATCGATTTCGGCGCGGGGAAGGATCTGGACCTCATCCACCCCCATTTTCTGAAACCGTCTGCTTGTGACCACCGGCACCGTCTTTCCAAGAGAGGCCGTGATATTTCTGCCCCATTTGCCGCTCAGTATCATGTCCAGCCCGTACCGGAACCGGTCATTATAATTTAGGACCTTTCCGTCCGGGCCCAGCCTGCCCATCGTCCTGAACCTCATGAGCAGGGCGATGTTCTGCGCCCCGGCGGGTGTGGATGAAAGCGCGAGCTCGACCGAGCGGAAGACCAGGTACATGCAGTCAACCCGGTCGTCGGCCACTATCGCGTCTCTGGTGACGTACAGTCCGGCCGGGTCGGTATCGTACGGGACGCCCACGAACTGGTCCGCAAAAAAGGCTATCCTCTGGCCGACGGACATGCTGTCCGCCCGGGCCTGAAGGCCGGCCACATCAAGCGCTTTTCCGTCGATGGCGTAACCACGGGAGGGCAATACGGACAGAAAAAGCGCGCAAAAAACGAAGACCAGCCTCAAGGAATAACGGCCCATCAGCTATTATAACCTTTGCACCCGGAAAATCCCATTTCAAAATCCCCGTTCTCATAGTACTATTTCTATAGAGGGACCTTGCACATCCGAGCAGGGAGTGCGGGGGTAAAACATCTCCGGAGACGATGTTTCAGGGGCGGCGAAATCTCCGGGGGCCCTGGCATAAGGAGGTTTGCGGCGGCATGAGGCCTGAGGTGGTCAAGCCTGGCGCAGGGGGCGGGCGCTTTGAATTCAGGGAGTGCAGGAAAATCATCAAGGCGACCGGCAACAAGGCGAGGAACCTTGCGGAGCTTATGGAGCTTATCCGCAGCGCAAGCGATGCCTCTATTTACCATCACACCCAGGAATACTTTTTCAAGGGGCACATAGTCGAATACACGAACGATTTCGCCCAGTGGGCGGGCTCCGTCCTGGAGGCGAGGGTGCTTTCCGAAAACCTATCGAACATAGACCCCTTCCGGCAGGCATCGGCCGAAGGGCTTCGCGGCGAGCTTGCAAATTCGATATCCAGGTACCTGGAGAAGTACGGCGCCCCAGGCAACGTCCTGCCCGGCGACGAGTTTTATTTCCAGGAATCCGTCACGATAGTCTTTCCGGCCGGCTTCCGGGCTCTGAACCTCGCCGAGTTCCTGATGGCGATGCGCTTTGTGGATCCCCAATCCATCTACTACCATTTTTACGAGGGCAGAAGGAGGCTGGAGGGGGTGGACGATTTCTCCAAATGGATCGAGGCGACGCTCGGCCTGAGGGACCTGGCCCTCTCCATCAGGGCCATAGACCCCTTCATGCACAGCATAGAGGGAGTAAGAGAGCATATCGTCAGCATGGTCGAGGAGGCCCTCAAGGAAGAGATCGAGGTAAGCGGCATATGATAAGCCAGTACCGGGGCATTGCCCCGAAGGGACAACTGGAACTGCTGAAAATCCTGGGAGACAAATTCGCCGGCAGGAGCATCCTTAACGTGAATTCCACCAGGGCGGGCGGCGGAGTGGCGGAGCTACTGCACCGGATAATGCCGATCCTCACCAGCATGGGCATAGACGCGCACTGGGAGGTCATTGAGGGTGACGACCGCTTTTTCGACATCACAAAAAAGATACATAACGCCCTGCAGGGCAATCTTGAGAGTTTTACGGACGACATGTGGGACCACCACTTCGAGATAAACTGCCGGAACGCGGAAAACATCGATCTGGAAGCGGACTTCGTATTTATCCACGACCCTCAGCCCGCGCCGCTCGTAAGGTTTAGAAAAAGGGGGCACTGGATATGGCGCTGCCATATAGACATGTCCACCCCCCAGCAGGATGTGGCCGGGCGCATAATGGACTATGCGCGCCAGTACGAGGCGGCGGTCTTCAGCGTGGCGAAATTTGCCATGCTGCTGCCTATACCGGAATTCATAGTGCTTCCCTCCATAGACCCTTTGAGCGACAAAAACCGCGAGCTCACGCCGGCGGAGATAGAAGAGACCGCCAGTAAATTCAACATCCCTCCCGACAGGCCGATGGTGCTGCAGGTCTCCAGGTTCGACCGCTTCAAAGACCCCGTCGGAGTGATAAAGGCCTACCGGATGATAAAAAAATACAACGACTGCATCCTTGTGCTTGCGGGGAGCCCCGCAAGGGACGACCCGGAGGGAGAAGCCGTGCTGGCCGAGGTGCAAAATTTCGCGGATGGCGACCCGGACATAAGGATATTGCTTCTTCCCCCGTTCAGCGACAAGGAGATCAACGCGCTGCAGAGACTGGCCACCGTTATATTCCAGAAGTCGCTGCGGGAGGGTTTCGGCCTTACCGTCTCGGAGGCGATGTGGAAGGGCAAGCCCGTGATCGGCGGGGCCGTCGGCGGCATACCCCACCAGATTGTCCACGGGGTCAACGGTTTTCTCGTTTATTCGGAAGAAGGGGGCGCTTTCAGGGCGAGACAGTATCTGAACAATGACGAGATGCTGAAGAGGATGGGAGAGGCCGCGCGCGAACACGTAAGGAACAATTTTCTCATTACAAGGCAAGTCGGCGACTACCTGTCCATCTGCCTGGGAGCCGAAAACGCCGGCAAGACGGTAATGGAGATTGGCTGAGAAATGGCAGGCCCCGGATTACCCCACCGGGTGGGACCATTCTCCCCAGTGGGATGACTGCCTCCAGGGCGCCTTCGCCGGCCGGGAAGGCGCTTTCTTCCGTGTATGGGCGCCCAACTGCCGCGAGGTCTCGCTGAAGATTGTCCAGCCCGGAAAGGGGGGAAGCGTTTTGCCGATGAGGCCGGCGGGGGATGGCTTTTTCGAGACAGGCGCCGCCGGCTTAAGGCCTGGGGCAAGGTATTTTTATCTGCTTGACGGCGAAAAACAGAGGCCGGACCCGGCCTCCCGGTTTCAGCCGGAAGGCGTTCACGGCCCCTCGGAGGTTGTGGACCCGGCAGGCCATGAGTGGCTGGACGGAGGCTGGAAGAACCTGCCCATTGAGGAGTACATCATTTACGAGCTTCATATAGGCGCATTCACTCCCGAGGGCACTTTTGCGGCCGCGGGGAAACGCATCCCGTACCTGAGGGAACTGGGCGTCACGGCGGTGGAGATAATGCCCGTGGCACAGTTCCCCGGCGGCAGGAACTGGGGCTATGACGGCGCATATCCTTATGCCCCCCATAACTCGTACGGCGGGCCGGAGGGGTTTAAATCCCTGATAGACGCTTTGCACGCGGCCGGCATTGCCGTCATACTGGACGTGGTGTACAACCACCTGGGCCCCGAGGGCAGCTACATGGCCGATTATGGCCCGTATTTTACCGATACCTACAAGACGCCCTGGGGGGCGGCGATCAACTATGACGGTTTTTTTAGCGACAGCGTGCGCCGGTATTTCACCGGCAACGCCCTCTACTGGTTCAGGGAATTTCACATGGACGCGCTCCGGCTGGACGCCGTCCATGGCATATTCGATTCGGGACCGAAACACATAATCGAGGAGCTTAAGGAGAAGACCGGCGCGCTCCAGCGGCAGTTGGGCAGACCGCTTTACCTCTTCATGGAATCCGACAGGAACGACACCCGGTTCATAAGGCCGGGGGCGCTCGGGGGGTTTGGCGTGGACGCCCACTGGAACGAGGATTTTCATCATGCCCTGCATGTTGTTCTTACCGGCGAGAGAGACGGCTACTACATGGATTTCTCCGGGGCGGGCGATCTGTTAAAATCCTTTGCGGAGGGTTTCGTTTATACGGGGCAGCGCTCCGTATACAGGGGGAAAAGGCACGGCAGCCCCTCGGCGGACATCCCGCCGGGTAAATTCGTGTCATTCAGCCAGAACCACGACCAGGTGGGAAACAGGCTTCGGGGAGACAGGCTCTCGCAAAGCCTGCCGCCGGAAAAACTCAGGCTGGCCGCCGCCCTGGTGCTTCTGGGCCCGTATATCCCCCTCTTGTTCATGGGTGAGGAGTATGGGGAAAAGGCGCCTTTCATGTACTTCATAAGCCACTCGGATGAAGGGCTCATTCGGGCGGTCAGGGAGGGCAGGCGCAGGGAATTTGCCGCTTTCGGCTGGAAGGGGGAGGTCCCCGACCCCCAGGGCGAGGGGGCCTTTCTGGGCTCCAGGATAAATCCGGAGTTGAGAGGCGAACCGGCGCACGCGGAATTGTTCGGTTTCTATAAGAAGCTCATCCGTCTGAGACGCGAGATACCCGTTTTGAGGGCATATTCCAGGGAAGGCGTGACGGTCTGCCTTCAGGAGGACATACTGGTCATGACGAGACGCTTCAATGATGCCCCGCCTGGCTACGGGCTGCTGCTTGCCGCCTTCAATCTCTCCGGCCGGGCTGAGGAGATTGCGCTTCCGGCCGCGGGGGGGACGGGAGGGTGGAGGGTTTTATTGGGCGGCGCGCCGGGGACAATCCAGGGGGCGGATGCGGGCCAGGAGGCGGATGCGGGCCAGGTGAGGCTTGGCCCCTATGAGACGGTCCTCCTGAGACATGTTCCGGGGGGCATCCATGAATAACCGGTATCTGGTCATACACGCCCATATGTACCAGCCGCCAAGGGAAAACCCCTGGCTCGAGGACGTGGAGATTCAGGACGGCGCCTATCCCTATCACGACTGGAACGAGCGCGTTACGGCGGAAAGCTACGCCCCGAACGCCTATGCGCGCATACTGGATGAGCAGCAGAAGATAATCCGCATAGCGAACAATTACAGGAAGATAAGCTTCAACTTCGGCCCAACCCTCCTTGGCTGGCTGGAGGCGCACTCGAAAGCCCTTTACAGCGCGGTCCTTGAGGCCGACAGGGCAAGCATCAAGGAGCGTTCCGGTCACGGAAACGCCATCGCCCAGTGCTACAACCACATCATAATGCCCCTTGCCAACGGGCGGGACAAGAGGACACAGGTCATCTGGGGCATCGAAGATTTTACCCGCCGTTTTTCCAGGCCCCCGGAGGGCATGTGGCTTCCGGAGACCGCCGTAGACGCCGAGACCCTTGAGATACTTGCCGCAAACGGCATCAAATTCACCATATTGGCCCCCGGCCAGGCGCATTTTGTAAAGGCCCCCGGCAGCGCGGATTGGACACACGTGGATGAGCACACGCTGAATACAAAAATTCCGTACATGGTCCGGCTGCCTTCCGGGGCGGGCATAACGGTTTTCTTCTATGACGGCCCGGTGGCCAGGGGGGTCGCGTTCGAGGGACTTTTGAGAAACGGCGTCAAATTCGCGGAGCGGCTCATGGGAATTTTTTCCGGAGAGGGTGGATCGGGCGCGCCGGAGCTGGCCCATATCGCCACGGATGGGGAATCGTACGGGCACCACAGCCGTTTCGGGGAGATGGCCCTTGCCTACTGCCTCTACTTCATTGAGAAGAACAACCAGGCGAGGATAACGAATTACGGCGAGTTCCTGGAGAAAAACCCCGCCGTCTGGGAGGCCAGGATAAAAGAAAACACCTCGTGGAGCTGCTTTCACGGGGTGGAGCGCTGGCGCGCGGACTGCGGCTGCAACACGGGCGGCCATCCGGGCTGGAACCAGCAGTGGAGGGCGCCTTTAAGAGAGGCCCTGGACTGGCTTGCCGGGCAGATGGCCGGGACCTTCGAGAAAAAGGGCGGGGCCCTTTTCAAGGACCCATGGCTTGCCAGGGACCGGTACATAGAGGTGATCCTGAACCGCTCCGATGAAAATGTGTCCAGATTCATGAGTGAGCATGCCACGAAAGAATTGTCCCCGGAAGAGCGGATAACGGCCATTAAACTCCTGGAGATGCAGAGGCATGGCATGCTCATGTTCACAAGCTGCGGATGGTTCTTCGATGACATCTCGGGCATAGAGAGCCTGCAGGTGCTGCAGTACGCGTGCAGGGCCATCCAGCTCCACGAGGACCTGCGCGGGGGAAAACTCGAGGAGCCTTTTCTGCGGATACTTTCAAAGGCAAAAAGCAACGTTAAAGGGGCCGGGGACGGGGCCGGACTTTACCGGAGCCAGGTGAAGACAAAGACCGTAGATCTGGACAAGGTCTCGGTCCACTACGCCATAAGCTCGCTCTATGAGGATTACGCGCAGATACAGGGCCTTTACTGCTACGACGTGACAAGGCAGGACTACAAGAAATTCGGGGAGGACCAGGCAAGGCTTGCGGTGGGCAGGATAGGGATCCGCTGCAGGATAACCGGAGAGGGTGGCACGAACCGTTTTGCCGCCGTGAAGACGGGAAGCTACGATATAAGCTGCGGGCTTTTCCCGCCTGACAATGAGGGGCAGTTCGACGAATTCAAAAAGGCCATTTCCGGCCGGTTCCTGAAAGGGGACTTCGCCGGGACACTTGATATGATGCAGAGGTATTCGGGAGGCGTCATATATTCCCTGAAAGACCTCTTCAGGGACAAGCAGAGAGAAATCCTGAACATAACGATGAAGGAGGGGATCGAAGAGGCCAGGCGCGTCTACGGGCGGATGTACGGGCAGGGACGCTTCCTGATGGCGCTTCTAAGGGATTTCAACGCGCCCATCCCGAAGATTTTCCTCTCCACGGCCGAATTCGCCCTTGGCGACGAGCTTATGAAGGCCATTGAAGAGGAGCCGGCGAATATGGAGAGGGCCATGGAGACCTACCGCGAGATGGAGGACTGGGGGCTTCAGCCAGGCCAGGTGGAGCTTGAACGAAGCCTGCGGAAGAAACTTCTCGCCTCGTTTGATGAACTGGAAAAGAAACCGGACCTGGACGGCGTGGTGGGGCTGCGGGCGCTCCTGAAATTCGCCTCCCTCCTGCCTTTTTCGGTCAATCTCTGGGAAGTCCAGAACAGGTATTTTGAAGCGGGCTCGATTTACCGGAATATGGCCGGGCGGCGGGATGAGGAGGCTGCCAGGTGGACCGCGGAGTTCAGGGAGCTGGGCAAGGACCTCTACTTCAATACCGATGAGGTGCTGCATGAAAAACACTGAAGCCCCCCCTGTCACTGCCGCCATACCGGCCAGCACCTACAGGCTCCAGTTCAACCGCCTGCTGACTTTCGAGAAGGCCAGGCGGGTTGTGCCGTACCTGGACGAGTTGGGGATCACCTGCGTGTACTGCTCGCCGTACTTCAGGTCCATGCCCGGCAGCCTGCACGGCTATGACATAACCCGGTACGATGAGCTGAACCCGGAGGTGGGCACGGCCGGGGAGTACGGGCTTTTCACGGGGGAGCTGGCCAGGAGGGGGATGCAGCAGATTCTGGATATAGTGCCCCACCACATGTGCATCCTGGGCGAAAATCCCTGGTGGCAGAGCGTCCTTGAAAACGGCCAAAGCTCTCCGTTCGCCTCTTTTTTCGACATAGACTGGTCGCCCCCGCTCGAGATACTGAAGGGGAAGGTGCTTCTGCCGATCCTGGCGGACCAGTACGGGAAGGCGCTTGAATCCGGAGAAATCACCCTGGATTTCAGGGACGGGTCTTTTTTCATTATCTATGGCGATAACCGCCTGCCGGTCGAGCCCCGGTCCTACGAGCTCGTCCTGAGGCAGAGGCTGGAGGAGCTTGAAAAGGAAATTCCAGAGAGCGCGGAATTCCAGGAGCTGATGAGCATAATTACCGCCCTTGGCCACCTCCCCGAGGCCGCCGAGACGGACCCGGAAAAAAGGAGGGAACGTAACAGGGAAAAGGAGGTCATAAAGCGGCGGCTTGCGGCCCTTCATGAGTCCTCGGAAGACATCAGGCGGTTCCTGGAGGAAAATATAAGGGTTTTTAACGGCACGAAGGCGGACCGGCGCAGTTTCGATCTCCTTGACGGGCTTATTTCGGGACAGCCCTACAGGCTCTCATTCTGGATGGTCGCCACCGATGAGATAAATTATCGCAGGTTCTTTGACATAAACGAACTGGCGGCGGTCAGGGTGGAGCAGCCGGAGGTGTTCAACGAGAGCCACCGGCTCGTCCTGGAGCTTATAAGGCAGGGCAAGGTGAACGGCCTGAGGGTGGACCACCTGGACGGCCTCTACAACCCCGCGGAATACCTCAGGACCCTGCAGGAAAAGGCATTCCTCGCCCGCATCCCGGAGGATACCACGGAGGCCGAAAGGCAGGCCCTGGCCCAGACCGTTGAAAAGGAGCTTATGAAGACCCCCCCGGCCATCCCGTTTTATATAGTTGGGGAAAAGATACTTCAAAAGGGGGAGCGGATACCGGAGGACTGGCCCATATTCGGCACTACCGGCTACTCTTTCATGAATTCCCTGAACGGGCTTTTCGTAAGGGAAGACAACGCGAAACTCATGGACGACATATATTCCCGTTTTACGGGGCAGAAGGTAAATTTTGCCGGGCTCCAATACCAGGCCAAAAAACTCATACTGGAGTCTTCCATGTCCGGGGAAGTAAACATCCTGGGCCACAGGCTCCACATGCTGGCTCAGAAATCGAGGCTCACAAGGGATTTCACCTTCATGTCTCTCACAAAGGCCCTTTCGGAGGTGATAGCCTGCTTCCCGGTTTACAGGACCTACATAAGCTCCTCCGGGGTGACGGACAGGGACAGGCGTTACATAGAGCAGGCGGTAAGCAAGGCCCGGAGACTGAACCCGAGCGTGAGCAGCCAGATATTCAATTTCATAAGGCAGGTGCTTGCGCTTGAATACGCCGAGGAGCTTTCGCCCGACGAGAAGGCGGGGTGGTTTGATTTCGCAATGAGGTTCCAGCAGCAGACGGGGCCGGTAATGGCGAAGGGGATCGAGGACACGGCCTTTTACGTGTATAACAGGCTGCTTTCGCTGAACGAGGTGGGGGGCGCGCCGGACCGCTTCGGAACGCCGATTGAAACCTTCCACGGTCAGAACATCGAGAGGAACAAGTACTGGCCTTTCTCGCTGACCGCCACATCCACCCACGATTCCAAGAGGAGCGAGGACGTGCGCGCGCGGATAAACGTGCTTACCGAGATGCCCCGCGCCTGGCGGGACGCGACCGGCAGATGGAAAAGGGCGAACAGGAGGAAAAGGCCGATCGTTGAAGGCAAACCCGTCCCCGACAGCAACGATGAGTACCATCTCTACCAGATCATGATTGGCGTCTGGCCGCCAGGTCCCCCGGATAAGGAGGAGCTGGCCGGACTGCGGCAGCGGATAGGGGATTACATGCTGAAGGCCATACGCGAGGCCAAGGTCAACTCGAGCTGGATAAGCCCGAACAAGGAATATGAGGACGCGCTGAAGACCTTCATAGAGCTTATCCTGAATAAAGACGAGGGCCAGGGGAACAGCTTTTTGAGCGAGTTCGACGCCTTTGCGAGGACGGTCGCCTGGTACGGCATGCTGAACGGCCTCAGCCAGGTGCTCTTGAAGGCGGCAAGCCCCGGGGTGCCCGATTTCTACCAGGGCACGGAATTCTGGACGCTTTCGCTCGTGGACCCTGATAACCGCCGCGAGGTTGACTACGAGGCAAGGGCCAGGGCGCTAAAAGGGCTCAAGGCGATGGAGGGCTCCATTGGGAAGGTTTCACTTTGCCGGGAGCTGCTGGGCAGCATGCAGGATTCCAGGGTAAAACTCTATGCCACCTGGAAGGCGCTTAATTTCAGGAAGGCCTTCAGGGACATTTTTTCAGGCGGCGAGTACGTCCCGCTTGAGTCCGAGGGGCAGATGAGACAGCACCTGTGCGCCTTCTTGAGGAGAAACGGACACAGCGTGCTGGCCTGCGCCCCAAGGTTTTTTGTCGGTCTCGGAGCGCCGGGCGCCGCCCCGACCGGCGAGGCCGCCTGGAGGGGCACATGCGTGGTCCTGCCGGCCCCGATGAGGTTCAAGGATGTCTTTACCGGCAACATAGTGGTTTCACACGAGAGCAACGGCAGGCACCTGATGCCGGCAAAAGAGATATTCAGCGATTTCCCCCTGTTTCTCGCCAGCGAGGAAGGATGAATAATTCTTCATCTGTGGGATAATATAGACCCGGAATGGAAGAATCGCTGGTCCATGAGCTTGCCCGGCTGGCGGGCATTGTGCCCTATTATTTCGATATATGGGGCAACCGCCACGATGTTTCGGTTGAGACCAAGAGGGCCCTCCTGAAGGCCATGGGCTTTCGGGGGGGCTGCGAGGCTGATTTAAGACGGGAGATCGAAAAAAGACTTTTGCCTCCCGTGATCGAGCCCTCGATCGTCGCGCGGGAGCGGACCCCGGTAAATATATCCGTCTTACTGCCCTGCACGGATGAGGCCGATTTCTGCCTCGCCCTCGAAGACGAAAAAAAGAAGGTGGAAAAGTTTTCCTTCCGGTTGCCCCCCGCGGAGGTGCTGGAGACGCCACGGGGGAAATACGGCAAATACGTCATCCCGCTGAGTCCGCTTAAAGCGGGCTATTACGATCTTTTAGCCTCCGCAGGCTGCCGCGGCGTGAAAACGGACGCGCGGTCCTTCCTCATAGTCTCCCCCGGCAGGTGCTTTCTACCGGATGGATACGGCAGGACCTGGGGGATGACGCTTGCCCTGCAAGAGATCGTTTCCAACGGCAACTGGGGCATCGGGGATTTCAAGGACCTGGGTGCGCTTATCGACTGGATTGCCGGGCTTGGCGGGGATTTCGTGGGCATGCTGCCTCTTCACGACATACCGCTGCCCGGCGGGATAAGCCCATATTCGCCCATAAGCAGGCTTTACCGGAACTTCCTGCTTCTGGACCTGGAAGGGGTGCCGGAGTTCGCTTCGGTCAAAAAGGCCGCCCCCAGGCGGGAGATAGAAGTGCACAGGCGTGGAAAATACGTGCATTATCCGGGAATTTACGCCCTGAAGCTTCGCATTCTCGGGAAGATGTTTCAGGTGTTTTACAGGAGGCATTATCTCCCGCGCACCGAAAGGGGCCGGTCCTTTCTGGCATTCAAAAAACGGGAGGGGCGGGACCTGCTTGACTACGCCACCTTTATGGCTTTAAGCGGTGTTTTCGGGTGGGACTGGAGGAACTGGCCCCCCGAGTTCAGAGACCCGCGCGCTGCGGCGGTCCGGAAATTCAGGAGGAAGGAGCGCGAAAAGGTCCTCTTCCATGTATATATCCAGTGGCTCATCGACGGCCAGTTGGACGCGCTTGCGGGCCGCGCCGCCGCGAAAGGGATGCGGGCCGGGCTTTACTTTGACCTTGCCGTGGGCGTTGTGGGCGGAGGGGCGGATGAATGGGGTTTCAAGGATTCATTTGCGGGCGGGGCGGCCGCGGGCGCCCCGCCCGATGAATTCAGCAGGGGTGGGCAGAACTGGGGCTTTTCTCCCTTCCTGCCGGAAAACATGCGTGAAAACGGGTTCCGGATTTTCATTAAGACTATCCGCAAAAACCTGAAACACGCGGGCATGCTGAGGATCGACCATGCCCTCGGCCTCTTCCGGCTGTTCTGGATACCGGAGGGCATGAAGCCGCAGCAAGGCGCATATGTGAAATACCCTTCGGAGGAACTTCTGGCCATCCTGGAAATCGAAAGCACAAGGGCGAAGGCCGTCATCATAGCCGAGGACCTTGGCACGGTCGAGTCCGGAGTGCGCGAGGTCCTGATGGGCCGGAATATGCTCTCTTACAGGCTTTTTTACTACGAGAGGCTTTATCCGTCGCGCGAGCTTGTGCCGCCCCATCAATATCCGCCCAGCGCTTTTTGCGCCGTCAACACGCACGATCTGCCGACCCTCTACGGATACTGGGCGGGAAAAGACATCGAGGTGAAACGCTCCTTGTCGCTGTACCCTTCGGAGCAGGCCCACGCGGACGACCTCGCCGCAAGGGGGAGGGACAGGGAAATAATCATAAGCACCTTGAAAAGGGAGGGGCTGATCCCGGATAATTATATGATACCCGGAAAGATGAACGCGGAACTCATGCTTGCCATATACAGGCACCTGGCCAGAACGCCATGCCTTTTCGTCGGGATGAGCATCGAAGACTGGATGAGATCGGAAGAGCAGCCAAACATGCCCGGCACGACGGACGCATATCCGAACTGGAGGATCAAGGCCCCGGCCCCGCTTGAGTCTTTCCTGGGCAGGGGGGGCGGGTTTTTCGCCCGGGCGTTCAGGGAGGAAGGCAGGGGACGATGATACCCTATCCGCGCATAAGCCCCACCATAGTCAAGGCCGGTCCGTTTGCCGTAAGGTGGTACGGGGTGATGTACATACTGGGTTTCGTGACCTCATACCTGCTTTTCCAATACCAAGTCAAAAAAAAGAACATAAAGGGGCTCACGGCGCAAGTCGTTGAGAACCTGTATTTCTGGCTCATAGTGTCCCTTGTGGTCGGGGCCAGGGTGGGCTACGTGATCTTCTACAACCTGCCCTATTACATGGAAAACCCGCTCAGGGTCTTTGCGGTCTGGCAGGGCGGGATGTCCTTTCACGGCGGGCTTGTGGGACTGGTTGTCGGCGGCATCCTTTTTTGCCGGAAAAACAGGCTCGATTTCTGGAAGGTGGCGGACCTCATTGTCGCCACGGTGCCCCCCGGCCTCGGCTTTGGAAGGCTCGGCAATTTCATAAACGGAGAGCTTTTCGGCCGGCCGTCGAACCTGCCCTGGGCCATGGTTTTCCCGCAGGGCGGCGACATACCGAGGCATCCGTCCCAGCTTTACGAATTTTTCTTTGAAGGGGTGGTGCTCTTCGTCATTGTCTGGAATTTGAAAGACCGCCTGAAAAAAAGCGGGATGCTGCTGGCGGTCTTCCTCATCCTTTACGGGATTTTCAGGTTTTCCCTGGAGTTTCTGAGGCAGCCGGACCCCCAGCTTGGCTTCATAATCGGCCCCTTCACGATGGGGCAGATACTCAGCTCCGTGATGATCCTGGCCGGCGCGGCGCTTGCCCTCTGGCGAAGAAGGTCCAAATCCTCATAATTTATTCATCTTCTCTCCCAATTTCCTTCAAACTGGCGGCCTAAACTGTTATCGTAAACAAAGAAAAGCTTCCCCCTTTTCTTCAAGTCAAGGCCGGAAACCCTCCCCGGCCTTTTTTATTGGCTTAAACCCGAGTGAAAGGGCCAGCCAACAGGCATAACAAGCCGGGAATATGACATAATCACTCAAGCAAAAGCCGGAAGAGCCCGTTTTTTTGCTGAAGGGCCATTTTGTCTTTTCGGGGGGAAAGGGTTGGGGTGAGGGCGATTTTCACAATCTATTCATTATCGCTTCAATTTTTCTTCAAACTATTCTTTTATATTTATAGTCAGGAACAGGCTGGCTTAGCTTCTTTCCTCCTAACTTTGGCCGGGCGCTTTGGACCAGGCGCCCGGCCACTTTATTTCCAGCTTTCAGACAGCTATGCCGGCAGTTATCTTTGCGGTCAGGTCTCCAACCTCTCCGGTGCCCATGCCCATCCGGCCGGCGGCAAGGCTTTTTATATGTTTTCCGGTCACTTCCATCACCGCCGCCTCTATCGCGCGGGCTGCCTCCCCCTCCCCCAGGTGCTCAAGCATCATCCCGCCCGCGCATATCGCGGCCAGCGGGTTTATGACGTTTTGCCCCTTGTACTTGGGGGCCGAGCCGCCGATCGGCTCGAACATGGAGACCCCGGCGGGGTTGATGTTGCCCCCGGCCGCGATTCCCATTCCGCCCTGGATCATCGCGCCAAGGTCGGTGATGATGTCTCCGAACATGTTGTCCGTAACGACGACGTCGAACCACTCGGGGTTTTTCACAAACCACATCGTGATGGCGTCAACATGGGCATAGTCTATCTTTATGTCCGGGTATTCAGGTGAAATCTCGCGGAAGGCCCTCTCCCAGAGGTCGAAGGCGAATGTGAGGACGTTTGTTTTTCCGCAGAGGGTGAGTTTTTTGCGCATGTTTCTTTTTCTCGTCAGTTCGTAGGCGTACCTGAGGCACCTCTCCACACCCTTCCTGGTATTTATGGACTCCTGTATCGCCACCTCGTCTGGCGTGCCTTTCTTGAGCGTGCCACCCGCCCCCGCGTAGAGGCCCTCGGAGTTTTCCCTTATGACCACGAAATCTATGTCCCCGGGGCCCTTGTCCTTCAGCGGGCAGTCTACGCCGGGGTAGAGTTTTATCGGGCGCAGGTTGATGTACTGGTCCAGCTTGAAGCGAAGTTCAAGGAGTATGCCCTTTTCGAGGATGCCGGGTTTTACGTCCGGATGTCCTATGGCTCCCAGGAAGATTGCGTCATGGCGCTTCAGCTCCTCAATCGCGCCTGAAGGCAGTATCTCGCCCGTTTTCAGATACCTCTCGCCACCGAAATCGTAATTGGTGTAGTCCAGCTTGAAGCCGAACCGGCCGGCTGCCGCATCGAGCACCTTCATGCCTTCCGCTATCACCTCGGGGCCGGTCCCGTCGCCGGGTATCACCGCGATCTTGTAGGATTTCATATCAGAGCAGTCCTCCAGTAATGATTTTTTTATTTGTTTCCGGCTTTTTGCTTATTTGCGCGCCGCCATTTTTTTTCTGGTCCATTCCACCAGGCCCCCGGCCTCTATCAGCTCGCGCATGAAAGGAGGGATGGGATTTGCGCCGAATTCCCCCTGGTTGGTGCGGATGCGGCCGCTTTCGGTGTCTATCTCGATTATGTCGCCTTCGAGCACGTTTTCAGGCAGTTTTGGGCATTCGAATATGGGCAGCCCTATATTGAAAGCGTTTCTGAAGAATATGCGGGCGAAGCTTTTGGCCACCACGGTGCTTATGCCAGAGGCCTTTATCGCCAGCGGGGCGTGCTCCCGGGAGGAGCCGCAGCCGAAATTCTTTCCAGCCACGATTATGTCGCCCGGTTTCACCTTCTTCGGGAAGTCCCGGTCGGCATCCTCCATGACATGTTTTGCAAGCTCCGCGGGGTCGGAGGTGTTAAGATACCTTGCCGGGATTATCGCGTCCGTGTCCACGTCGTCCCCGAATTTCCAGACCCTTCCCTTTATTATCATTTTGCAAAAGCCCCCTTTCATTCGAAAGATAAAAAGAAAGACCAGAAAACCTCAACAGAGTCAGATTTTATAACAGAAGGGCCGGAAATTTCACGGAATAATTTTCCTCCGGGGCCTGATTTGCGGGGCAGGGCGGGGCATCTGTCCCGCCTTTGGCGAGATTCCGGACGTAAACCTACGGTCCCGCCGCGGCGGGAATGAACCACCCTGCAGCAAGCTGCAGGGTATCTAAATTATCCTCCCCCTTGAGCAACTGTGATTTTTGTCAAGGGTTATTTGGGGTTAAGCAAGTTGAAAAATCAGCTTGCCACGGAGTCTGGTTTTTAACAATGGCATTAAGAATGCCTAACAGCTTGCGCATACA
>JAKAHV010000048.1 GCA_021825295.1 Nitrospirota bacterium | reverse complement strand
GTTTTGTTTTGCAAACTCGCCCGGCCTGCAAAAGCCTCGTATGCGGTTCGTGTTCCTCGGACCGGAGCTTTGCCGCCGGCTTCCTCCAGATTCCACCTCGCGATGTACACCCTTGCCTTTGGCTAACGGTCGGCGCTATCAACCTCCGTAACGGACTTTCACCGTCAAGCATGCGCCCGTGCCGGGCGCACAAAAAGGGCCGGGTGAAATATTTCACCCGGCCCTTTTTCCAGTTTATGCCAGGAAATTTTCCTAGTAAATGCCCGCCTTCTTCCAGTAGGCCCTTATCTTGTTCTTCAGGACCAGCGGCAGGGGGACATAGGCAAGCCTCTCGGCGGACGGATCGCCGTTTTTGTACGCCCAGTCAAAAAATCTCACGACCTTCCGGTTGGACTGAGGCAGGTCCTTCGAAAGAAGTATGAAAGTGGCTCCGGCAATCGGCCACGATGTCCTGCCGGGGGCATTCACAAGCCAGAGATAAAAGCTCTTGGCGGGGCTGAAATCCGCCTTGGCGGCGGCGTCCTTAAAGCTCTGGAACGTGGGCGAAAGATAAATGCCCGCCCTGTTTTTCATAAGCACATAGGCCATCTTCTCCTGCAGTATGTAGGCGAACTCCACGTAGCCTATGGAATAGGGGACCCTGTTTACGTAGTTGGCGACCCCCTCGCTGCCCTTTGCTCCGATGCCGCCCGGCCATTTCACGGCTGTCCCCGCGCCCACCCGGGATTTCCACGCGGGCGATATCGCGCTCAGGTACGTTGTGAAGATCGCGGTCGTCCCGGAGCCCTCAGACCTGTGGATAGTCGTGATGACGTGGTTGGGAAGATTGATTCCGGGGTTCAGGGCCCTTATCCGGGGGTCGTTCCAGTACCTGATCTGGCCCAGGTAGATTGCGGCAAGCGTGCCGCTGTCGAGCTTAAGCTGGCCGGCCCTGATTCCCGGTATGTTCACCACGGGCACCACGCCGCCAATGACCGTCGGAAACTGCAGCAGATGGTCCTTCGCAAGCTCCGCGGGCGGAAGAGGCGCGTCGGACGCCCCGAAATCGACAGTCTTGTTCCTGATCTGCTGTATGCCGCCCCCCGAGCCTATCGACTGATAATTGAGCTGCACGCCCGTCACCTTTCCGTAGGCGTACGCCCAGGCCGAATATATCGGATAGGCGAATGTGGAACCGGCCCCGTTCAGTGTTTCGGCGGCCTGCGCCGTCCCAAATGCAAATACGACAGATAAAACCAGCAGCAAACTCCAGAGACGCTTCATCTTTGACCTCCTCCTTTTGGTAGGGCAATTTTCACATATCTTAAAAGTATGTTATTACAGAAAAGTTACAGTAAAATTAAGATTGCAAGTTTTTAAACGGAACGGAGCAGGCAGATGCCCCGCCTTGCCCCGCAAATCTGACGCAGGCCAGACATTGCTTTCAGGTTTGCCAGCCGCGCCGCAAAGATGTTATCGTTAAAAAAGCATGCTGCTTAAGATACTGATCCTCGCGATAGTCCAGGGGGCGGCGGAATTGCTGCCGGTGTCGAGTTCCGCGCATGTGATCCTCGCGGAAAAGCTCATGGGGATGGACCCCACAAGGCCGGAGATGACCCTGCTTCTGGTGATGCTCCACACGGGCACCATGTTTGCTGTAATCTTCTATTTCTGGAAGTCATGGAAACGGAGTTTTTTTGATTCGCGCAAGACGCTGAAGGATTCCGCGGCATTCATAGCGGCGGCCACCTTTTTCACGGGCGTGGTGGGCCTGCTGCTTAAAAAGATCATAGAAAAATTCGTGCTGGGCGGAGGGCCGCATGCCCAGGTGGAGCAGATATTCGGCAATCTGACCATTATCGGGACGGCGCTTGCGGCAGTGGGGGTGCTGATAATAATCTCGGGGTGGAAAAGAAGAAGCGGGGAAAAAGAACTGGACATGAAGGGCTCCTGCCTGATAGGGGCGGTCCAGGGCCTCTGCCTGCCATTCCGGGGATTTTCGCGTTCGGGGGCCACGATATCCACGGGCCTAATCCTGGGGATGAAAAAACTGCCTGCCGAGGAGTTCAGCTTTGCGCTTGCCGTTGTCCTCACGCCTGCCGCGATAGCCCGTGAGCTATGGAGGCTCATGGCGGCCCACCATTTGTCGTTCGCAAACCTCACCGGCGCAGCGGCCGGCCTGCTCTATCCAAGCATAATCGGCATGGGGTTCAGTTTCATCTCCGGCCTGATGGCCCTGCGCTGGCTTTCAAACTGGCTGGAGAAGGGCCGCTGGCACTTCTTCGGCATCTACTGCCTGGCGGCCTCGGCCGTCGTCCTGGGGCTCCACTTAAGCGGCCTCTGATCCCGGTCCCGCCTAGACTGCCGCACCCGCCTTTTATTTGACTATTGTAACCGTGCAGCCGGCCTCGGCCGCGACCCTTCTTGACACCGACCCCAGCAAAAAACCCTCTATCGCGGACCTTCCCTTGTGGCCGACCACTATCAGATCGCAGTTCTTCTCCCTTGCCATCTTCACGATCTTGTCGGCGGGATGGCCTATCACAACCTCGGTCTTTATGAGCAGATTCTTCTCCTTCGCCTTAAGGGCAAGCTCGTCAAGCATCTGCTCGTAATGGCTTGTGGCCGCATCCACGGCGCCGCTCATGTCCACGAAATATAGCGACTCCGGCGGCTGGACGACGGAGACAATGAAAATTGCCGGGGCCGGCTTTTGCAGCGAGGCCAATTCGAGCGCCAGATCAAACGCCTCATGGGATTTTTCCGAACCGTCAAAAGCCACCATTATCCTTTTAAACATAGCCGGAACCCTCCTTATGTGTTAGCCCGCCATCCATTCAGGCAAATGGCAGTTGGAAAATAACAAATGACGGGGAATTAGTCAACCGGCGGACGCACGTCCGTCCCTGATAAGATATGCTAAAGCATGGAAACAGAAGACCTCACCATATTCATGTGCGGCGACGTAATGACCGGACGGGGCATAGACCAGATATTGCCGCATCCGGTCGCGCCCCGCATCCACGAGCCGTTCATGGGAAGCGCCGTGGAATACATGGAACTGGCCGAGCGGGCGCATGGCCCCATACCAAGGCCCGCCGGTTTCACATACATCTGGGGGGACGCGCTTGATGAATTCAGGCTGGCGAATCCGGACGTGAAGATCATAAACCTCGAAACCGCGGTCACCAGGAGCGAGGATTATGAGGACAAGGGGATCAACTACAGGATGGCCCCGGACAACATCCCCTGCATAACGGCCGCCGGCATAGATTGCTGCGCGCTCGCAAACAACCACGTGATGGACTGGGGAGCCCGGGGCCTCGCGGAGACGCTCAGTACATTGAAAAACGCGGGCCTCAAATACTGCGGCGCGGGCGGCAACATAGGCGAGGCCGCCGCCCCGGCCGTCATCAGGACCTCCGTCGGCGCAAGGGTGCTTGTGTTTTCGGCGGGTTCCGGGACAAGCGGGATACCGCGCCACTGGGCGGCGTCGGAAGACGGCGCCGGCGTGAACCTGCTTCCCGATTTCGCGCCTCGCGCGGCCCTTCCGCTGAAGGACCAGATAAAAAGGCAGAGGCGGCGAAATGATATCGTGGTGGTCTCCATCCACTGGGGCGGCAACTGGGGATACGACGTGCCGGAGGACGTCAGGCAATTCGCGCATCTCCTTATAGACGAAGGCGGCGCCGATATCATCCACGGCCATTCCTCGCACCACCCCAGGGGGATAGAGGTCCATAACGGAAGGCTCATCCTCTACGGATGCGGGGATTTTATAAACGACTACGAGGCAATAGAGGGATATGAAGATTTCAGGGCGGACCTGGGCCTCATGTACTTCGCGAAGGCTGACCCCTCAAGCGGCAGGCTCCTCTCACTCCGGATGACCCCGACCCTGATCAGGAGATTCAGGGTAAACAGGGCGGGCAGGGACGACGCCCTCTGGCTCAGGGACATGCTGAACCGCGAAGGAAGGCGGTTTAACACGCGGGCCGAGATGGGCGAGGACGGCAGATTGACCCTTGTGTGGGATTAGAACCTATCTCAAAATCGCTTCTGGCTGCAAGAGGCCGAAATTGCGGCATACGGCGTCATACAGGGGAAATTGTCCTCAACGCAGCACTGCCGCGCCTCCGGGCGATTTCCCCTTTCTTCCTTGTCTGCCACAATTTCATCTCTCTTTCGCTTCAAAATCAATTTTGAGATAGGTTCTAATGGCCAATGGACCCGGGGCGATATGTAAAGATATGACGCGCGTCATACCCAACCTAAAGTTAAAAGTTTATAGTTGACCTTAGCCATGAGCACCGGCGCGAAAGACAAATCATACCCAGGAGGACATTATGTTTTGTAATCAATGTGAACAGGCGGCAGGCGGCAAGGCATGCACGAAGACCGGCGTCTGCGGCAAGAACGAGGAGGTGTCGGCCCTTCAGGACCTGCTTGTCCATTCGCTGAAAGGGCTGTCTCTTTATGCCGCGGAGGCAAGAAAGGCCGGTCTGCGCGATCATGATGTCAACACCTTTACGGCAAAGGCGCTTTTCTCCACTCTCACCAATGTGGACTTTGACCCCGGGCGCTTCCCGGCCCTCATCGCAAGGGCCGTGGAGCTTCGGGAAGCCCTGAAGGCGAAGATATCGGCAGCCGGCGGAAAGACCGTCTTCACGGACAAGTGCGCCTCATTCACGGCCGATCCTGATCCGGCCGTCCTCGTCAAACAGGGCCGGCAGACCGGGGGCCGTATCCCGGGGCTTGATCCGGACATACAGTCCCTGCAGGACATCGTGCTTTACGGACTGAAGGGAGTTGCGGCATATGCCGACCATGCCTCCATACTGGGGCAGGAGGACGATAAGGTCTACGCCTTCATGCACGAGGCCCTGGCCGCGATGACGCAAACCGGCCTTGGACTGAATGAATGGATAAACCTCGCCATGAAATGCGGCGAGGTCAACCTGAGGACAATGGAACTGCTCGACGCGGCGAACACCGGGGCATACGGCCATCCCACACCAGTGAAAGTCCCCCTCGGGGCGAGGAAGGGAAAGGCAATCCTCGTTTCGGGCCATGACCTCAAAGACATGGAGGAAATACTCAAACAGACGGAGGGGAAGGGCATTTACGTCTATACCCACGGCGAGATGCTTCCGGCGCACGGATATCCCGGTCTGAAAAAATACGGCCATTTTTACGGACATTACGGGACCGCCTGGCAGAACCAGCAGAAGGAGTTTGCCCGGTTCCCCGGCGCCATCGTCATGACAACAAACTGCCTGCAGAAACCCCTTGATCCCTACGCCGGCAATATCTTCACCTGCGGTCTTGTGGGCTGGCCGGGCACAAGGCATATCACGGGCCGTGATTTCACCCCCGCGATTGAAAGGGCGCTTGAGATGCCTGGCTTCGGGGCGGACCAAGAGGGCGGAGAGGTGATGACCGGGTTCGCGAGGAACGCCGTCCTGGGGATGGCGGGCACAATTGTCGAGGCGGTAAAGAACAAGCAGATACGGCATTTCTTCCTTGTCGGGGGGTGCGACGGCGCGAAGCAGAGGAGAAACTATTACACCGAACTGGTGGAGAAGACGCCGAAGGACACGGTAGTGATGACCCTGGCCTGCGGGAAATTCAGGTTCTTCGACAAGGACCTGGGCACGATAGGGGACATCCCGAGGCTGCTCGATATCGGCCAGTGCAACGACGCCTACTCCGCCATCCAGATTGCCCTGGCGCTCTCGAAGGCCTTCAATGCCGGCGTAAACGAACTGCCGCTTTCCCTCGTACTGTCCTGGTACGAGCAAAAAGCCGTGGCCATACTGCTTACGCTGCTTTACCTCGGCATCAAGGACATACGCCTCGGGCCGACTCTTCCGGCGTTCATCACGCCCGCCGTGCTCGACGTGCTCGTGAGGAATTTCGATATCAAGCCGATAGCCCCGACTCCGGAAGAAGACCTGAGGGCGATTCTCGGGGAAAACTGCTGCCGCTGACCGCAGAACGCGCAGCGGGGCGGATTTTCTGCGAATGCAGGGACAGTGAAAGGCACGCGGCCTTTTACTGTCCCTGCTGCCTCCGGCTAAAATTTATCTGAAACTCGGTGCCGCCGGCCTGGCGGACCTCAAGCCTCCCCTTGAGCTGCCCCGAGACAAGCTTATTGATCAGCCTCAGCCCGAGAGTCTTTGTCTTCCGCGGGTCCAGCCCCTCAGGAAGCCCCACCCCGTTATCGGAATAGGTGAGCACTATCCCGCCGTTTCCGTCTTTATGCAAGGCTATCCTGATCTCGCCTTTCCTTCCCCCGGGGAAGGCGTACTTCAGGGAATTGGAGAGAAGCTCGTTTATTATCAGCCCGCATGGGGTGGCCAGGTCTATCGACAGGGGCAGGCTCTCGGCGTCAAGTATCAACCTTACAGCGTCCCCATTGTCCCGGTAGCTTTCAAGCAGGGCGCCGGAAAGGTCTTCTATGTATTCCTTTATGTCCAGATTGGAAAGGTCCCTGGATTTGTAAAGCCTCTCATGGACAAGGGACATCGCCCTGATCCGGCTCTGGGTCTCCTTAAAAACCCGCTGCAGGCCGCTGTCGCCGGCAGCCATGGACTCGAGGCTGAGCAGACTGCATATTACCTGCATATTGTTCTTTGTCCTGTGGTAAAGCTCCTTGAGGAGTATCTCCTTTTCCGTGAGGGAGGCCCTTATCTTCTCTTCCGTTTTTTTGCGCGCCGTTATGTCCCGGTCTATGGCGATTATGTATTTATGGCCCCCCTGCTCGAAAAGGCCCGCGCTGATCTCCACCGGGAAGAAGACGCCGTCTTTCCTGCGGTGCATCGTCTCGGCCTTCAGCCACTGCCCTTTCAATATCAACCCGATGCGCTCCGAGACCGGTTTGGCGTCCCCGGGGCAATGCAAATCTCCCATGCTCAGCTCCAATATCTCCATAAGGCTGTAGCCGTGCATCTTTGCGGCCGCCTCGTTGGCGGCCGCTATCTTGCCGGCGTTCTTCCCCTCGGCGTCTATGATGAAGATGCCATCGCCCGCGTTTTCAAAAAGCAGACGGTAGCGTTTCTCGCTCTCGTAGAGTTCAGCGGTGCGCCTGCCAACCAGATTTTCCAGATGATCGCGATATTTCTTTAATGCCTCCTCAGCCCGCTTGCGCTCCGTGATGTCCCTTGAGATATGAACGAACCTCTCAACCTTCGCCGATTCGTTCTTCACCGGGTAGGCGCCCACTTCAACGACAAACCGGTTGCCATCGTCATCATAATGGGTATGCTCCACAAACATGGGGGCCTCGTATACCTGGCTGCCGTATAATGGGCATGGCTCCTCATAGGTGTTGCATGGGCAGTCGCGGCGGTGCGTGGCCTTGTAACAGAACTCCCCGATCACGTTTTGGCCCATCTGCCTTTTTGCCGCGTCGTTGGCCCAGAGGATTTTACGGTCTTTTGCGAGCAAAAGGATGCTTTCGGAAATTCCATGGGTAATGTCCTCAAGCATTTTTTTCGATTCGTCACGCTGCCTCTCGGCGGCCACGCGTTCGGTTATATCCCTGACGATCTCCACCGAGGCCGATATATCGTCGCCCGCGGAATTTTTCAGCTTCAGTGGGGAGGCCGTGACTTCTACGTATCTTGCCCCCCGGGCGGTCTGCCTCGTGCGCACCGCGCGATGCGTCTTTTCATCTTCGAAAGCCACGGCGACCGGGCAGCCCTCGCAGGCCGAAGTCCTCCCATGGTAGGCCTTGTAACAAGGCTCTCCATTGTGGTCCCCCATCCTGTCTTTATGCGCCCTGTTTTGAAATAATATTTTGAAGTTTCTGTCCAGAATGCTGATGGCGTCGCCGATGCAGTCGAGGATGGCCGTCACCGAGTTTACATCATGCGTCAGATTGTCAAAATGTTCCATTGACTCTTTAATTATATAAAATCACGGCAAAATAAAACATAAAATCAGGTTGTATTCCCCGCGGCCCCGCTAAGGATCAAGAGCCCCGAGTGGTACAGGCCGGCACATGGCGTAAAATTTATAAAAAGGACCGGCGGGGCGCCGCCGGCATTGCCAGGTAAATGTGTCCGTAACCTATGAGTCTTCCCAAGAAGGGTTCGGGTCGCTAATTGAAAATGGAAATCCGGCTCAAGGAGGGCAGATATGAGAAGGGAAAGGATCATCGGGTCGGTCGTGGCGGCAGCGGTATTTTTATTTGCCTCCGCAGCTCTCGCCCAGCCATGGAGGGGCTGGAGGGGAAGCGGCGGATGGGGAGCGGGTTCGGCTTATCAGAGGATGTACAACCCTCAAACGGTCGAGACAGTGTCCGGCACGGTCGAATCCGTGGACAAATTCACACCCATGAAGGGAATGCATTACGGCATCCATCTCATGGTGAAAACTGGTAAGGAGACCATACCGGTGCACCTGGGCCCTGAATGGTATATCGAAAGGCAGGATATGAAATTCGCGAAGGGAGACAGCGTCCGGGTCGAGGGTTCCAGGGTGATATTTAACGGCAGGCCCGCCATCATCGCCAAGGAGGTCAAAAAAGATGGAGACACCTTAATATTGCGGGACAGCGCCGGCATTCCGGCCTGGGCGGGCTGGAGGATGAGGTAGAGCACCGGAAACCAGGCCCCGCTTTGAGCCGGAAGCGGGGCTTTTCTGGTAGAATAGCTCTCCCTCAAGGCTGGCCGCAGGGGACTTGACTCACGGGCTTTTCCCACAAGCTGAAGACAATAAACTCTCTATTTATTTAAATTATAAACCCTTTTATATCTAAATATTGACATGTTTAAAAAAGAATTGGTAGAATTGCCACCTGATTTGCAGCATGTCTAAGGAAGGAGACCTGTATGGCAGACCTGAAGATCGACAAAACCGTGGACGCGCGCGGAGCGGCATGTCCCGGGCCTCTGATGGAGCTCATCAAGACCATGAAATCGGAGGAAGTGGGGACGGTAATCGAAATCCTTTCTTCGGAAAAGGGCACTACCGTTGACGCTCCGGCATGGCTCAAGAAAGTTGGCCAGGAACTGGTCAGGGTTGAAGAAAGGGGGGATCACTGGAGCATCGTCGCAAAAAAAATAAAATAAAAAGCCGCAAGGACAGCAAAAAATAATTCTAAGGAAAGAGGGATGGGCAAAAATGCCTAAGAGAATCGTCATTGTCGGGGGGGGGGCCGGCGGAACGATAACCGCCAATCTGCTTGCAAGAAATCTGCATTATCAGTTGATAAACGGCGAAGTTGTCATAAACATGATAACCGACACGCCCAATCACGTCTATCAGCCCGGCTTTCTGTATGTCGTGTTCGACAAGGTGCGTTCGGACGAGATCATAAGGAAACAGCGCGACCTGCTGGACTCCCACGTGAATCTCTTCGTGGACGCCGCGGAAAAGATAGACCGCGACAACAAGGTCGTGATCACGAAGGGCGGAAAAGAATTCCCCTACGATTATCTGGTTGTGGCCACCGGATCGAGGATCGTCCCGGAGGAAATCCCGGGGCTGTCCGAAGGCGGGCACTGGTTCTACAGCCTGGACGGGGCCAAGAAGCTCAGGGACAGCCTGAAGGATTTCGACGGCGGCAGGGTCGTCATTTCCACCGGCGTGCCGCACAAGTGCCCGGTCGCCCCGCTGGAAATTACCTTCATGCTCTACGACTACTTCAAGCAAAAAAACATGCTGGACAAGGTCGAGATCTACTACACGTACCCGATAAACAGGCTGCACGCCCTGGAGCCCGTAAGCAACTGGACCATACCTCAGTTTGAAAGCAAGGGCATCAAATACGAGGTGCTCTTCAACATGGAAGAGGTCGACCCCGCGAAAAAGGTCCTGAAATCCATGGAGGGCAGCGAATTGCACTACGACCTGCTCATTACCGTCCCGCCGCACAGCGGCTCCAAGGTGATAGAGGACTCGGGGATGGGCAAAAAAGGATGGGTAGCCACCGACAAGCAGACCCTGAACAACGCGGGGTATGACAACGTTTATGTGGTGGGGGACACGACCGACATCCCCATAAGCAAGGCCGGCTCCACCGCGCATTTCGAGGCGGACGTCGTCGCAGAGAGGCTTTCCTCCCAGGTGCTTGAGGGATGCGCGTCCACCCGGTATGACGGAAAGGTCGTCTGCTTTGTCGAGACCGGCTTTGACGAGGCCACTTACGTATGGTTCAATTATAAAACGCCGCCCAGGCCCACGCCCCCGTCGAAGATGCTCCACTGGATGAAGCTGGGCTACAACAGGCTCTACTGGCTGTCGGCCAAGGGAGTGCTGTAATGGAAGAGACTAAAAACACGGGCACGGTCACGTCCGCAAGGCCGTTGAACACCGAGACCATAAACACACTGGCCAACCTCGTGGAGCGCCTGACGGAACTCAACCAGACCGGCGTGCTGGATTCCTTCTTCCAGGCAATCCAGTCCATCACGTTCATGAAGGACGGGCTGACCGACCAGATGGTCAACAAGAACGCCACTATGGCCTCGTCCCTGATGGAGATCGCCTCAGAGGCGGCCAGCCCCGAGGTCCTGGAAACCCTCAGGGAGCTTAAAATGATCCACCGGACCGGAAAACTCAAGGACCTCTTCGACCTGGCGGACACCATCTCCTTCATGCTGAATTCCACGACTGAGAAGATGCTTGAGAGGAACGCCGCGGTGATGGAAAAGCTGTACGGCCTGGCCGATGAGGCGGCGGCCCCGGAGATGATCGAGGCGCTGAAGGAGCTGAAGGGGCTGCAGCAGTCGGGCAACCTCAAGACGCTGGCGGAGGCCTCCTACATGGTTTCCTTCATGTCCAACGCGGTCACCGACAGCATGGTCCAGAGGATGGCGACCTTCGCCTCCTCGTTTGTCGAGGAGGTCAGCGCGCCGCACGTAACCGATCTGCTGAGGAGCGCCACCAAGTGCATCTTCCTGACCACCCAGCAGTTCTCCAAACAGCCGCCCAAGCCTGGCCTCAAGAACGTGGTCTCCACCATGCGGGACCCCGAGGTGCAGATGGGGCTGATGTTCATGGCCACGCTCGCCAAGAACCTGCACAAGTGCGTGCTTGAGACCTATTCCGGCTCCTGAGGAGGCGGGCCGGCACAAGAAAAAAGTACGGAGGATCAGAATGAATCTGGGCATAGTTGTCACACAAACAGCCAACGCCAGGAAGATAATAGAGATAACCGAGGCGGCCGTCAAAAGAGGTCATAGTGTTAGCATATTCATGACCGATGACGGCGTCTATCTGGTGACGAACGGGGGGATCGCCGCGCTGAGGAAACTCGAAGGGGTGGAGATGAGCCTCTGCAACTACAGCGCGGGCGGCAGGAACGTCCCCGACAGCCTGATACCAGAAGGGGTCATCAACGGCACGCAGTATCAGAACTCGCTGATTCATAACGAATGCGACAAGGTGATGATCTTTTAGGGAGAAAGGGGAAAAAATGCCAAGGAAGATAGCCGTTGTCGTAAGAGACAGGCAGAGCGAGGCCTTCCGGATAAGCGGAGGGCTGATCATGATGGATGACGTCATAGACGTGTTCGTGCTGGACAGGAAGGTCGCGCCGGATGCGGACACGCAGAGAAACTACGGGCTTTGCAAGGAGGTCGGTCTGAACCTCTACACGAACAACAAGGACAATACGGAGATGCAATACCTGTCGACGGAAGCCATTGCAGACAAGCTTCTGGAATACGATATCATAGACCCTTATTGAGAGATACGGAGGCGATATCCGGTGAAGATTCTTTACATCCTGAAAAGGGACCTCGACGAGAGCGGAAACAGGATGCTGGCGAGGCATAAGGCGTCCAATCAGGTGACCGTGGTGAGGATCGAGGAGAAATCGGCGGACGAGCTGCTGGACCTCGTGGAATCGCACGACAAGCTGATCATGTGGTAGAACCGCCTGGCACCCGCCTGCCGCCCGGCGGGCGGGTGGCCCTTCGGCGTTTTCAACCGGCCCTTCTGAAATCTATAAACCCGCGTTCCACATCCGTATGAACGAGCTGCACCCGCACCCTGTGGCCCACGTCCGCGCCCTGAAAGCCGTACAGGAGCCTTCCCTCCACAGGCGGATCTGGCAGGCGCACCCAGGTACCCTTGGCGGAGGCGCCGGTGACTATTGCGTCGAACTGCTCCCCTATCCTGCCTTCAAAGAGCATTGCGGCCGCTGATTTCCCGACCTGGCGCTCCACTTTCCTTGCCGCATCCTCTTTTTCCGTGCAGTGCGCGGCCAGCTCCTTAAGCTCCTCCGCGCCATAAGGCGGCCGGCCCCCGGCCATCGCGGCCTTCAGCAGCCTGTGCGTGACAAGGTCCGGATACCTGCGGTTGGGCGCCGTGGAGTGGGTATAATCCTTCACCGCAAGGCCGAAGTGCCCCACGGCCTCCCCGCCCGGAAATTCCGCGATATATTCGCCCGGCCCCATCGATTTGATTATCGCCAGGGAGAGGTCCGGGAACCGTTCGGGGTCGGCCTTTTTCTCCTTCTGCAGGAATTGCTCCAGCGCGCGCGCCTCCGGTTCCTCCGGAAGCCGCCTGCCGTGCTCCGCCGCGATCTCCACAATCCTGTCCCAGCGTTTGGGTTTATCGACAACGCGGCGCAGGGACGGGAAACCCCTGGACTCCAGGAAGCGGGCCGTCACCCCGTTTGCCGCTATCATGAAATCCTCTATGATATCCTTTGCCGGGTTCCTCCGCTCGGCCCGGAGCCCTTTCAACTCATCATCTTCAAAGACCGGGCTGGCCTCGACAGTCTCCAGGCTCAACGCCCCGTGCAGGTGCCTGAAATATTTCATCCAGCGCGCCGTCTTTTCCTGGGCGCGCAGGTTTTCGCCTAATCCCTCAATACGGGCGACCTGCTCCGGGACGGGCCCCGCGCCCTCAAGCCATGCGGCCAGGCTGTTGTAGGCGAGCTTCGCGTGGTTGCGGACGGCGGCCGGATAAATGTCCGACCCGGCCAGAGACCCGTCATACGCCACGGTCATCTCTACCACCACCGCGGGGCGGTCAGCTCCGGGGTTCAACGAGGTCAGCCCGGCTGAAAGCCCCTCCGGCAGCATGGGGAACACCTCCGCGGCGGTGTATACGCTGGTGGTGTTGTGGCGGGCGTGCCCGTCTATTGCCGTGCCCCCCTTGACAAGCGCGTCCACATCGGCGACGGCCACGAGGATTTTTAACATGCCCCCGGGCATTTCCACGGAGACGGTGAGCTGGTCAAGGTCTTTCGAATCGTCATTGTCGATGGAGCACCACAGGAGGTGCCTTAAATCCCGGCGCGGCCCCTGCCAGGCATGCGCGGAGCGCTCCATCGCGCTCAGTTCCTCCAGGGCCTTAGGCGGGAAATCAGGCAGCAATCCACGCTCCAGCATGGCCCTTCGCGCGATCTTTCGCAGGGCCCCGCGGTGACTTCCCGGTTGCCTTCTATTCATTGGAGTCCACGCTCATTTCCTGACCGGTATTTTAACCAATGTATCGGGGATATGGTAGTGCATCAGTTTTCTTTGGGGGCGGATGCCGGAGAATGAAAATTTTATTGACCCGGTGTCCCCCTTGAGCTATGAATAAAGGAGAGGGCCAGAGGGGATGGCGGCGGGGGACACGCGGGGTTGAAGGGCATCCTTAAAATCGCATTCAAGCTCCTTGTAAACGACAAGGGCAAATTTGCCGCGCTCCTTGTGGGCATTACATTTGCGGTCTTCCTGATGAACATGATGACATCGATGTTCGCCGGCATCCTCAGCAAGTCATCCGCCACCGTGATAAACGTGGGGGCCAAGGTCTGGGTGATGGACCCTGCCGTCAACACCGTGCAAAGCAGCATCCCCATGCCCGATTACATACTGGATGCGGTCCGGAGCATAAACGGCGTCAGATACGCCGTGCCCCTGTATTCCGGCGGCTCGCTTGTAAAGCTTGCAAACGGCACCTATCAATCGGCCACCATCCTGGGGCTGGACGATGCCAGCCTGCTTGGCAGGCCGCAGCTCATACAGGGCAATATCGCGGACATATATTCGGAAAACGCCTTCATCGTGGTGAAAGACTCGGAATTCCCCAAGCTCGGCAATCCGAAACTCGGCACGGAATTCGAGCTGAACGACCACCGGGGGGTCATCGTCGGCATAGCAAAGGTAACCACCAGCGGCTTGTTCGGGGTCCCCACCCTCTATACCACCTACAGCCGGGCCATCCAGTACATCCCGTCCACCAGGTATACCATCTCGTATATACTGGTGGAGCCCAAGAGCGCATCGGCCGTTGCCTACATCAAGCGGCAGGTAAAGGCGCTCGGATACGAGGCGCTGACAAAAGATGAATTCATGAAGAAAATCGCCCATTTTTACATGTTCCAGACAGGGCTAGGCACAAACGTTTTCCTGATGACGATAATAAGCTTCATAGTGGGCCTGTCCATCTCGGGGCAGACCTTCTACACATTCATACTGGAGAACCTGGAACGCTTCGGGGCCCTGAAGGCGATAGGGGCAAGGGGCAGGCAGCTCATATACATGATCCTCTTCCAGGCCGGCTTTACGGCCATGATCGGCTACGGCCTTGGCATCGGCCTCTCCTCGTTTGTAATCGCGATGGCCAAACTGAGGATATCCAGCTATGCGGCCATCGTGACCTATAAAAACCTGGCGTTCGCCTTTCTCATGGTGCTTGTGATTGCCGGCATTTCCAGCTATATCGGCATAAGAAAAGTGATAAGGATAGAGCCTTTCGACATCTTCAGGGGGTAAAGAGATGGCGGAGCCGGCGGTGCGGGCCAGCGGGCTGGTCAAATGGTTCGGAGAGGCTGACACGAAGACCTACGCGGTAAGGGGCGTGAGCTTTGAGGCATATTTCGGGGAGATGCTGTACATCGAAGGGCCCTCGGGAAGCGGAAAGACGACGCTGCTGAGCATGATCTCCGGGATACTCAGGCCGAACGCGGGCAGTGTGATAGTGGAGGATAAGGACATCTGGAGTCTGGGGCCCGACCAGCTCGCGGATTTCAGGCTGAACAAGGTGGGGTTCGTCTTTCAGGACTATCACCTCTTCCCGCGGCTGACAACGCTGGAAAATGTGGCGATCCCGCTCATCCTGAAAAAGCTCGGCTGGGACGAGGCCATGGACAAGGCAATGGAGTATCTGGAGGCGGTGGGGCTTAAGGATCGGGCGCAACTGCCCCCGGTAAAATTAAGCGGGGGGGAGCAGCAAAGGGTGGCGATCGCTAGGGCGATCGCCGGCCGGCCGGACATACTGATATTCGATGAGCCGACCGCTTCCCTGGACGGGGACACGGGAAGAAGGATCGTGGATTTTGTTAAAAAAAACATACTCAACGAAAAACGCTTCATCCTGATCGTCACGCACGACAACAGGATATTCGAATATGCTGACAGGATAATGAGAATGGAGGACGGAACGATCATGGGAGTGGAAAAGACAGGAAAGTGAGAAACAAGATATTGTTCATTCTTTCGGCTGCCGGCATTCTTGCCGGCCTTGTAAGCGCCCATATATACGGCCAGCAAAAAAAGCCGCCTCCCCCGGTGTTTTCTCCCGCCTCCAATCCTTACGCAAAGGGGATTTACGCAAATGGGATCATAGAGAGCTACCAGAAAAACGGGGAGAATATCAACATATACCCCGAGGTGCCGGGGGTCGTCACCCGGATAATGGCCACGGACGGGGAAAGCGTGCATAGGGGGCAGCAGCTTCTGAAAATAGACGATTCCATCCAGAGGGCGGTCGTCGAGCAGCAAAAATCCCAGGCACAGGCCGCCCTGGCACTGCTTGAGGAACTCAGGGCGCAGCCCAGAAAGGAAAACCTGGAGGTCTCGAAGGCCCAGGTGGTCCTTGCGGCGGCAAACCTGAAAAGCGCGCAGGACCAGTATGACAAGCAGAGAAAATCCTATGAGCTGAACCCGAAGTCCGTGAGCAGGGACGTCCTGGACAGCGCAAGGGATGCGGTAAAAGTCGCAAAGGCGGGCCTCGAAGTCGCAAGGAGACAGTACAGGCTCACGAAGGCCGGGGCATGGATCTACGACATAAGGAACCAGGAAAGGCAGTACACCGCCTTGTCAAAGGCATACATGGCCTCAAGCGCCCTGCTGGACAAGTACACCATAAGGGCCCCCGTGGACGGCGTGGTCCTTTCGATAAAGGCAGCGGTCGGCAGCTACATATTTTCACAGGGGACCTACGGCACCTACACCCAGGGGTTTGACCCCGTCATCGTCATGGGCAGCCCGCAAGGCCGTCTCGAGGTCCGCTGCTACATTGACGAGATTCTCGTGCACAGGCTGCCCAAACCCTCGCAGATACGCGCACGGATGTTCATCCGCGGCACGAACATCAGCATCCCGCTCGAATTTGAGCGCGTGCAGCCTTATGTGACGCCCAAAATCGAGCTTTCCAGCCAGAGGACCGAAAGGGTGGACGTGCGTGTGCTGCCGGTAATATTCGGGTTCGAGAAGCCTGAAAATATAAATCTCTACCCAGGGCAACTGGTTGATGTCTATATCGCGGGAAGATGAGGAAGCCCGAAAACAAGTGGTCTGCGAAGAAACTCTGCCTGGCGGTGCTTTGCCTGGTTGCGGGCTGCACCGTGGGGCCCGACTTTACGCGTCCGAAACCGCCTCAGGCCGGCAGGTATACCCACGGCCCGCAGCCCTCGGCAACAGCCCGGGCGGCAGGCCGGTCCCAATATTTCAGTCTGGGAGCGCAAATCGCCTCCGACTGGTGGCGTCTCTTCAAATCCCCGCAGGCCGACTCACTGGTCAGGGAGGCTATAGTCAACAGCCCCACCCTGCAGGCAGCGCAGGCAGGCCTGCGGCAGAGCCGGGAGGTCCTCAGGGCCGGGCAAGGCGTTTTCTATCCCCAGGTTGACGCGGGCTTTGACGCCACGCGCCAGAAATTCTCCCAATCGAGATTCGGAGGCGGCCCGGAAAGCAACATCTTCAACCTCTACACGCTTTCGGCCACAATCAGCTATGCCCTCGATGTGTTCGGGGGCCAACGAAGGGCGGTCGAGGCGCTGGGGGCGCAGGTGGATTTTCATCGTTACCTTGCGCTTGGTACTTACCTCACCCTTTCCGGAAACATCGTCAACGCCCTGATTGCCCAGGCCGCCTACAGCGAGGAAATCGATGCCACCGCGAAGCTCATCGTCCTGCAAAAAGAGCAAATCAGGATAACCGGGGCGCAGGCGGAGGCCGGAACCGTGCCGTATTCAAACGTCCTGAGCCTGCAGAGCCAGTTGGCCGCGACCGAAGCGGCACTGCCCCCTTTAAAGCAAAAACTCAGCCAGACCCGCCATCTGTTAGCCGTGCTGACAGGCCATACGCCCGCGGAATGGACATCGCCCAGGGTTGGCATGGCGGACTTCACTCTCCCGGGCAAGCTGCCTGTGTCCCTGCCCTCGGACCTGGCACGCCAGCGGCCGGATATCCTGGCGTCCGAGGCCCAGTTGCATATCGCCAGCGCAAATATCGGGGTGGCCACTGCGGCCATGTATCCGAGCTTCACACTGAACGGCTCCTACGGACTTGAAAACACGTCGCTTGGCAGCCTGTTCAAAAAAACCAGCAGCATCTGGAGCCTGGGTGGAAACATTGCGGCCCCGCTTTTTCACGGCGGCACACTTAGCGCAGAGCGGCGCGCGGCGATAGAGGCGTACAATCAGGCCCTGGCAAACTATCGCCAGACCGTTCTTGCCGCCCTGGCTCAGGTGGCCGATACCCTGCGGGCACTGGGGCATGACGCTGAAACCCTTCGCGCCCAGTCGAAGGCCCTTGCCGCAGCACGCGAGGCGCTCGATCTTGTACAGGCCAATTATCAGGCGGGCACCGTCAACTATCTGCAGGTCCTTACCGCCGACTCCCAGTACTATCAGGCAAAGATCGGCTATCTCCAGGCGCAGGCCGGCAGGCTGCAGGACACCGTCGCGCTCTTCGTCGCGCTTGGGGGAGGCTGGTGGAACGAAGGGGCTAAAACCCGTCATCCGGCAGGCAGCCCGCGGACTTGAAATGAGGCCCTGAAAAGGTCCTTTACAAAAATTTACAAAACTTTTCTTTTTTTAACCTGGCATTAACCCACTCTTTAGAAAAAATGTTATACGCTTGAAGCGTGACGGTTGCAGGAAGATATCACATGTCATCTCCCCTGGGCGCCCGGCCCATTCCTCCATTTTGGCCGGGCGCCATTTTTTTAAATGGCTCTTCGTGAAAGCGTGTGGGTAAATTAGTGGTCGTTAGGCGGCGCATTAATGGCTCCAGACAAAGGGAAAAGAGCTTTTAAGGGGACAGGAAAATCCGTATGCT
>JAKAHV010000065.1 GCA_021825295.1 Nitrospirota bacterium | reverse complement strand
ATACGGATTTTCCTGTCCCCTTAAAAGCTCTTTTCCCTTTGTCTGGAGCCATTAATGCGCCGCCTAACGACCACTAATTTACCCACACGCTTTCACGAAGAGCCAAAAATAAAGAGTCCAACCGGCAAAACCGCTGCACCCGCAATAAAAACATCTCCTTCAAAGCCTCCGGCTCCGCGAAAAATCTTCCTGGCCAGATAACTTGCCAGGAAGATGCTTGCCGGCGGGACGGCCCCTGCGACAAGAAGTTTAAGGATGTCGCCGATCCGGCTTCCGGCTCCGGTTTCCTCAAAAGACGGATAAATATTTGAAAGCGGCGCCAGCCCGCCCTGAAAATGCCTGATGCTGAAATAAAACCCCAAAAGCGCGAGAACATCATAAACAAAGACGAAGAAAGCGCCCACCCAAAGCGCGCGGTTTTTGTTAATGCTCTCAAATGCAACTGAGAGGCCGCCGACAGGGTTGACCGCAAAGACCTTGAAGGCGCTCAGCGCGTCTCGTGATGCGGTCTTTACCCTGGCCGCGATCTCTGAGAAGCGGGTTGCTTTATTTCCGCGCCGCAGAATATGCAGAATTCCGCATCCGCGGGTATTTCTTTTCCACAGGCCGGACAAAACATGACGTCCCTCCTTTGCATGTATTATCGATCCCGGCTTTTTCCCGTCCCGGATACCTTAAAAATTTTTTTATTGATTTGACCTCCGGTAATATTCCTGAACAGGCAATGCACTTCAACCTTTTGGAAATATCTTTGGCGGTACAATCCGGGTTCTTCATGGAGGGTCCCTCAGGTAAAGGCACATATTCTGATGCAGTTGCCCTCAATTTTTCTCTTTAATTCAAAGCTATCACCGGCAAAATGGCATGTCAATCGCCCGGAATGGGTTCGAATCCCATTGGGGACGCCAATTTTCAGAATTGAGCCCTTTGGCAAGCATGTCAAAGGGCTTTGTATATGTAAAACACAGAGTTCCATCCTTCAATGTGCAGTCCGAAAGCACAGCAATTTGGCCCTTTCCTGGTGATGTCCCGATCGGGACATTGCGCATATTTCAGGGAAAAACTGAAACCTGGGCATCAGCTCTACCCCCCGCGAGGTCAATTTGATCATTTTCATGAACTGCTCTATATGGCCACTATCATGGCCGGCGGATTATGATGAGGGCGGCAGGGTTTTTCATTTTAAAAACCTGGGCCGGAAAGGAGTTTTAATTCGGGGTGCGTTGAACGCGTTTGAACAGCCCGACTTAAAAATGGTTTAAAAACGTGAAGTTAATGAAACACGCCAGCCCTGGATAATTGATTTTCGGGGCACGGGGGCGAAGCCCCCGGCCATGGAGGCCACTGGGGCGATAAGCCCCAGCGTGAAATTGGGCGGGATTAATAAAAAAGCCGGACCGCCTTTTATCAACCTTCCTGTTATGTTAAAATAATTAACGCATTTTCTTTTATTTACGAGGACAATAAATGAAGCAGCTTACCGGCTCAGAGATATTGATAGAGTGCCTCAAAAAGGAGGGTGTAAAGCACATCTTCGGCTATCCCGGCGGGGTTGTGCTGAACATCTTCGACTTCCTCTATGACGACAAGGACATAAAACTCATACTCACGAGGCACGAGCAGGGAGCCGTGCACGCTGCGGACGGCTACGCGCGCGCCACTGGCAAGCCTGGCGTCGTCCTCGTGACTTCCGGCCCCGGCGCCACCAACACCGTCACGGGCATCGCCACGGCCAGCATGGATTCCGTGCCGCTTGTGGTGATAACGGGCCAGGTGCCGACCATGCTCATCGGCAATGACGCCTTCCAGGAGGCCGATATCGTGGGCATCACCAGGCCCTGCACGAAGCACAATTACCTCGTAAAGGACGTAAACGAGCTGGCCGTTGTCATCAAGGAGGCCTTCCATATCGCCGTCAGCGGCAGGCCGGGCCCCGTGCTGATCGATCTGCCCAAGGACGTGACCGCCGGCAAGACGGATTTCGTCTGGCCGGAGAAGATCCAGCTTGCAGGCTACAAGCCCAGGTACGAGGGCAACAAGTGGATGATCAACCAGGCCGCCCACATGATAGAGAAATCGAGGAAGCCCGTGATTGTCGCCGGCGGCGGCGTGATAATATCGGGGGCCCACAAGGAGCTTCGGGAGCTGGCCGAGCATGCCCAGATACCGGTGACGACGACGCTCATGGGCATCGGGTGCTTCCCGGGGACAAACAGGCTCTGCCTCGGGATGCCGGGGATGCACGGGACATATTACGCGAACAAGGCCATCCAGGAATCCGACCTCCTCATCGCCCTCGGGATGAGGTTCGATGACCGGGTTACCGGCAAGACAGATTCGTTCGCCCCGAACGCAAGCATAATACACATAGACATAGACCCCACCTCGATCCGCAAAAACGTGAGGGTGGACATCCCCATCGTGGGCGACGTAAGGAAGGTGCTGACCGCGCTCAACAAGATGATAAAGACCGAGCCCTCCTCGAAGGCGCAATGGCAGGAGATAAGGAAGGCCTGGCTTAAACAGATTGACGCCTGGAAGAGGGAGAGGCCGCTTACCTACACCCGGAGCGATGAGGTCATCAAGCCCCAGGCGGTCGTGGAGAAGATTTATGAGCTTACCAGGGGCGACGCCATAATAACCACCGAAGTCGGGCAGAACCAGATGTGGGCCGCCCAGTTTTACAAGTACGACAAGCCCCGGACCTTCATATCCTCGGGGGGGCTTGGGACCATGGGTTTCGGCTTCCCGGCGGCCATAGGCGTGCAGCTCGCCTTCCCGGACAAGCTCGTGATAGACATCGCGGGCGACGGCAGCATCCAGATGAACATACAGGAGCTTGCGACCGCCGTGCTGAACCGGCTCCCCGTCAAGGTGGCCATACTCAATAACGGGTACCTGGGGATGGTGAGACAGTGGCAGGAGCTTTTCTACGGGGAGCGCTACTCCCACACCGCCCTGGACGTCGTCCCGGACTTCGTGAAGGTCGCCGAGTCTTACGGGGCCGTGGGCCTGAGGGCATCGAAACCCTCCGAGGTGGAGGACGTGCTGAGGGAAGGGCTCTTCAAGGTCAAAAAGACGGTATTCATGGATTTTGCCGTGGACTGGAGGGAGAAGGTCTACCCGATGGTGCCCGCGGGCGCCCCGATAGACCACATGCTCTTCGAGGAGCAGGAGGCCCGGCAGGAGAAGAAAAAAGGACTGAGGGCCGTAAAATGAGACACACGATAACGCTTCTGGTGGAAAACAGGTTCGGCGTCCTCTCAAGGATCTCCGGGCTCTTCAGCGGCAGGGGATACAATATCGAAAGCCTCTCCGTCGGGGAGGAGATAGACCCCAGGTACTCGCAGATGACTATAGTCACAAGCGGGGACGACCTGATAATAGAGCAGATAACCAAGCAGCTCAACAAGCTCGTAGACGTCATCAAGGTCACGGACGTTACCGAATTCGAGCACGTCGAAAGGGAGATGGTCCTGATAAAGGTCACGCCGAGGCCGGAGAAGAAGGCGGAGGTCCTGAACCTTGCCGGGATATTCAGGGGCAGGGTCGTCGATTCCTCGGAGAGCAGCTACACGATAGAGATCACGGGCGACGAGAAGAAGGTGGATGCCTTCATCGGCCTGATGAAGCCGATGGGCATAAAGGACCTCGTGCGCACCGGCAAGGTGGCCATCCTCCGGGAAGGCCTGAAAAAGTAATCCCCCCCCCGGCGCATGGCCCGGGGGCGTTTATTTTCACATCAACAAATACCCCCCGCTTCTGCCTGTGGGTAAACGCAGCAAGCCGCAGCCGGCATAAGGATTCAGGGCGCAATCATACACATGGGATTTCCAGGGAATGTTTTTTATCTCCCCTATTTCGGTCCTGGATATAAGCGGTTGGACTGGAGTCGCTAAAGTGAGACTTTAGAACCTATCTCAAAATCGCTTCCGGCTGCAAGAGGCTGAAATCGCAGCATACGGTGTCGCCAAGAAAAAATCGTCCTCAACGCAACGCTGTTGCGCCTCCGGGCGATTTTTCCTTTTCTCCTTGT
>JAKAHV010000012.1 GCA_021825295.1 Nitrospirota bacterium | reverse complement strand
CGCCTGCTCATCGTGATAATGTCCCTTCCAGGCATGATGACCTCCTCCTTCAAAAGAGGAAATCATAACCCGCCTATAGGACATTTCTACTTGGCTAACATAGGACATTATCATTTGGCTGTAACAGGACAAACCTCAGAGCAATGAAACCACCTCTACGCCAGCCGGTCATAAGTTTATGATTTTTGGTGGCTCGGATCATAAAACGTATTTGGGATGCTTGAGTTGTTCCGAGTACGCTACTGATTCAGTGTTAAACGAATACGGCTCCTATGGGTCCGGGTATTCTTCCACCAGCATAATGAATGAGTTCTCCGAATATGGAAGCAAATATTCTGACACCAGCGCATGCAACGAATTCGCAAACCATCCCCCGATTATCGTAGATGAAGATGGTAACGCCTACGGATACTTGACATTAAATCAGTACCACGATCAAGTACGTAGCGATTCTATAGTTTCTTGGTTAAAGGGGGTCTGTTCCAGCCACTAAAGTAGCTCCTCGAAAAAGCTGCACTCCACGGCACGGCAACTCAGGCCCTTTTTTCTGGAAGAAATGCTAAATTATCGGGAGTAAAACATGGGAGGGGAAAGAAAATGAAAACAGATACGGGCATTATCATATTTCTGCTTTTTGTGATTGGGATAATGCTATGGCACGCGCTGGAAGAAATTACGGATTTACTCAGACGGATAGCGAATATAAACTCCCTGAGTTGTGACCGGTTGGGCCATATTGAAACCGAAGTTTCCTTGATTGAACGGAAATTTCGCAAAGGAGAGAAAACTGATGCCCGGTTCGAAGATATATGGGGAAAAATAATGGACTCGGCTACCGATGATGACCGCGAAAAAGGAGGGGAAAGAAAATGAAAAAAGAAAGGTTTCTAATAGTTTTAATCCCGCTCCTCTTGTTTTCACTTAGCAGCATCCAAATAGCGTCTGCGGCGGCTACCGCTAACCAAACAGGACGCTTCCAGATCGTCATAAGTCCTAATGTAAGGGCTGATACTTTTTTGCTCGATACGTGGACCGGCAAAATATGGAGAATGATTCAAGAAGCAGACGTCGAAGGACAACCGACAATTTGGAAATATGAAAGGCGGATAGATTCGGAGGAAGAACTTTTTAAATGGCTCAGGACACAAACTCCAATCTCTAATACAACGCAATAGGAAACTGATTTCAGGGGCTAGGCCGACGGGCCGAAAAGCGGATACACCTAACCGCCTGCCCCTGAAACTTAAGGAACGCCGAAAGGAGACGGCATGAAAAAGGAAAAGATAAGTTGCCCGGCATTAGGTGATTGCAATCCCGCCGATTGTATCCAGCCAGAAAAGGCCGCGTCCTGCCCGGAGTGGAATCGATACAAAAAGACGAGGCCAGAAGAAGCATTTCCCTTTCAAAGCGCACCTTCCAAAACTAAGGGATTGAAGCGAACGCGCGGTAAGGACCTAATCCTGATAGAAGAAATTATAGCCGATCTGTCCGAGATGAAAGATATCCTTCCCCTTATTTCCTGGAAGGCGTTCCTTCTGCATTACAAGGGAACCCAGGAAAAAAATTCTTGTGCTTATCTACGAGTTTTAAATAAAGACGGTTTACTTTCCCCAGGGACCAACCTATTTGAAGCTGTAGCCGCCCATAAGGGCGCGAAATGGACCAAAGAAGAACGTATGCTTAACAAGCGCGTCCTTGAAGGCGCGGCCTATATGAATAAGGCAATAAATGATCTGGCCGGAGATTTATTGACCGAGGAAAAGAGAAAGCAATGGCTGGTCGATAGGATGGGGCCACGTTGCAAACGTTTACTGCCGGATTGGGCAAATTATCAGAAAAAGGACAAGGCCCGTAATAAGCCTGATTTTGAGAAGGCCCTTACTCTTTTCGATGAATTTGTTGGGGGCACGCCTGCATCGAAATTGGGATACCCTAAAAAGAAATATCCTGATTTCAGGTATAGGATAATTCCCCAAGGTAAAATCGTTCTTTTGGAGTGGCTGTATAATCTTCTATACGACAAGATTGACATTGCGGAGTTTTATCAAAATATTCCCAATTCTCAAAAGGTTTTCAGCGGCCTTTGGTTGCTATCGCAGGCTTTCGACTTGTAAAAATCCCGTTTTCATAGCTTGGGACCCTTTAAAAGTTTGCTCGTTTTATAGAAAACGCCGTTTGTTGCCCAGGAGGGCTTGTTCGTTTGTTCGGTCTGTTCGTTTATTAAAGCTTTGGAAGTTGTGGGATTTAGCCCGGAAGTACTCATTTCCCTTCCTTCTCCTTGCAAAACCCGATCTGGCGGCGCTTTGGTTCAGGCGGGGCCATAAGCTTGCGGATGGCGTCAAAGACCACCTTGAACTGTGCATCGTACTTTTTCTCAAGGGCGTTCATCTTGCGGGACAGTTCTGCATTTGAAGCAAGCATCTGGCGAAGCCGCACGAATGCGCGCATGATTTCTATGTTGACCTTTACGGCCCTTTCGCTGTTTAACACGCTTGAGAGCATGGCGACTCCCTGCTCCGTAAAAGCATAAGGAAGATAGCGGCGTCCTCCCCATTGACTTGAGGTGCCAAAATGGAACCTCAAATTTTCAAACTCATCCTTGTTAAGCTGGAGCATAAAATCCGCTGGGAAACGGACAATGTTCCTCTTAACTGCCCGCACCAACATTTTTGTCTCTACTTCATAGAGACTTGCAAGATCGGCATCGAGCATAACTTTTTCGCCACGGATAAGCAGGATTTTCTTTTCTATTAGTTCGCCCGGTATCAGCGCCTTCATGTTCCCTCCAAATTTTATGCTGCGTGGATTATAACAGATTTTTTAATAGCGGCGGCCTCCCTGTCGGTCGGCCGCCTGACCCTCCTGCCCGCCTTAACATCTGTGATACTTTTTGCCAAGAGGCTGCTTTTCATGGTCTGCATCGCCGTCGCGCCCTGAAATCTTACAAATTTACAAAGATAACAAAGTTATCGAATCTGACATTTTCACAAAGAAACAAACTACGTTTATTGTCTCTACCAAAACCTTTCAAAAAGAATCTTCCGCGGCAGACCCCCTCTGCCCACGGAAAACCACCAGGAAACCCATATGGAAACCGGCAGCCGGTTGCCCCCTCTGCTATATCTCTATAAGGGCAGGCCAGTATTAAGTAGCTCGGCCCCTTGCAGCTTAATACTGCACGCTTGTTTTAATTCTCATATGGGCAGGGGCGAAACCCAAGCCAAGGGAAAGGAGATGAGACAAATTGGAGAAACGAAAGAATTTAGAGCGGCGCATATATTCAGACCCCGCAATACCGGCCTTCTTTGAAGCATCCGGCAAGCCCTTTAAGATCAGTCCGCAAAGAAACCAGGAGACCGGTCAGGTTGAATTTCTGGTCCAAGGGTGTAACCTCGATCAGGCCCTACAGGAGCTTTACAGCAATCCTCAAGTAGGCGTGCTCGATTTTCTAAGGGCACTCAAAGGCTACAGGGCGGCCATATTCGCCTTGAAATCAGGGGGCCGGAATGGATAAGCATTTCCTGATTGCTCCCGGCTGGAAGGCCCTCAGGTGCAAGGGATACAACGCTAAATACAACCCTGGGCGCGATTACAAGACCGCCAAGCAAGCCATTGACGAGGGTTTCACAAAACCCGATTTCACCGGCCTATCAGAACAGGAAATATCAGCCTGGGAAAAAACGGGCGGGTGGACCGGATGGCTTATCCCCAGGGGTATTATCGCCCTGGATATTGAGGACCCGGAAGATATCGGGCGTATTGAGATTATATGCGGGGGTTTGGGAGTTAACCCCTCAGTAGCCCTCACAAATAACGGGCGGCATCTCATTTGCAAAACCAAACAGGACTTGCCGGCCGCGTCCAAGCTCTTTCTGAAATGTGGCATCGAGGCCACTTACCGGGTTGGGGGAAAGAATTATCTCATCCTCCCGCCTACCAATGGCCGGTCATGGGAAAGGACTGGAGAGGCCCCGGAATTGCCCGCCGCGTTTTATCCATTCGACCGGAAAGATAGGGCCGATGTTCTAAATGTACTATCTTATCAAACGGGCAAGTCCCTGAGGGCCGGAACGCTACATGGCTACGATGATATTGACGCTGCTTTTATGGCGTTTCTCATACAAGCCGGATTCTCAGATGATGAAATCTACCGGGCTTTCGGGCTGGTTTTCCTTGATGCGTATGATCACCGGCAGACCGAGACCATGTATCAGCGCACAAAAGGCAGAATGTCCGCCGGAGACCCCGTTAAGGGAGCGGGCAGTTTCTTCCAGGCATTAAAAGAAAAAAACCTAAAAGAGCTTGAGGGACTAGCCCGCCGTATCACTGATAAAGCCCCAGAGATTACGCTTGCCGATGGCGGCGATGCTACAAGAACTCGGTTCCAAAAAAGAACCGAGTTGAACAAGCCCACTCTTTCCTCGGCGCGGCCCCGTCTCCGGGCTGTGAATGCGGAAGAATTTCTCAAGATGGAACTCCCGCCTAGAGAGCTTATTTTGGAACCTTGGCTGCCCACACAAGGGCTTGCAATGATTCACGCCTACCGTGGCGTGGGCAAAACCTTTTTCGGCTTGGGCATTGGGGTAGCAATCGCCAGCGCGGGGACTTTTTTAAAATGGAAAGCTTCTGTCCCTAAAGGCGTACTTTACCTGGACGGCGAAATGCCAGCCGTAACCATGCAGGAACGTTTGGCGGCTGCAATAGTAGGGATAGGGAAACCGCTAAAGGCTCCATTCAAGCTGATAACACCTGATCTGCAAGAAAGAGGAATGCCCGACCTGTCCACTCTCGAAGGGCAGGCCGAAATAGAACCCTTCCTTGAAGACGTATCGGTAGTAATCATTGATAACATAAGCACGCTTTTTGGAGGCCGGGAGAACCATAGCGAAGACTGGGCACCTGCCCAGGCGTGGGCTTTGCAGCTTAGGCGGCGCGGGATATCCGGGATTTTCAAGCACCATGACGGCAAGGGCGGTTTTCAGCGCGGAACCTCTAAAAAGGAAGACGTACTTGATACGGTGATACAGCTCAAACGGCCCGCCGATTATCACCCGAATGAGGGAGCGCGTTTTGAAGTCCATTTTGAGAAGGCGCGCGGTTTCTACGGGGATGAGGCTAAAGCTTTTGAGGCCCGGTTAATGGCTGATGGCTCGGACAAACAGACCTGGGCTTTGAAGGATTTGGAAGACTCTCTCACCGAAAAAGTAGCCCGGCTGCTTAATGACGGAATCCCGCAAAACGAAATCCATGAGATGATCGGGGTTTCCAAAGGGACGGTTTCCAAGCATAAGAAGAAGGCCCAGGAAGCCGGATTGCTAAGGGCTGAAAAATGACGAGTTTCCAAGTTTTCCTATATATAAGCGGAAACTGGGAAACTTTTGCCCGCCAATGGAAACCGCGAAGGAAACAACATGGAAACTGAGAACTTGAAAGCCTTGGCATTAAAGGTTTTGCAGGGAAACACACAGGGAAACTTTTCGGAAACTGGCGGTTTCCAGGGTAGGAAACTTGAGGGGGTAAAAAGTGCCGAAGTTTCCACTATAGGAAACTGCGGAAACGGGGTAGAAACCGCCCCGCGCATGGCCGTAAAAATCCACTCCCGAATCCTTGACGCTTATCTTTGGGTTGTCCAGAACGAGGCCGACCGGAAAGCCCTGCAAGGCGTTTCAGAGCCGGTCTATGCGGCGGACGAGATACACAAGCTCCATGCCCAAAAGCCCTCCCCTGAGGCCCTCAGGCGCGTCCACGAGGTCAAACAGGCATTCCCCGGCGCGATAGTCCGAGAAGTCAAGCCTGGTGGTCCTGAGACCCGGAAACCACGTGTAGAGAAGGGACCCGATGCCAGAAAAAGCCAAGCTGCCCAAGAAGCACACGCTAAAGGACTTTTTGCATGAAAATGGGATATAAAGACCTGCCGAGCCTTGCGGCGGATTATAAGGAGCATAGCATAATAAACCCGGCGCGTGCAATCCGGCAGACGTGCCGCGCCTGTATCCGCATAAGGGCGGAAAGAAGGCTTGGGGAAATGCTCAGGGTTCAGAAGGAAACAGGGGGGTTACGCGGGCCGCAACATAGCACGGGCGGAGGAAGTAAAGGTTCCAAAAGAGAACCGTTACCTAGTGCCCCTCCCACTCTTTCCTCGGTCGGGATAGACAAGAAGCTTTCCAGCCGGGCGCAAAATGTAGAAAAAGCGGTTTTTGCGGAGGGCCGCGGTGAGTGCCCTCAAAGCGGGTGTTTAATTTGCCCATACGTTGCCCAAGGGCCGGGACAGCCCGGAGATAAACGCGATTGAAGACCGAGCTTGAGGCCCACGATCTCGACCTTATAGTTTCGCGGGTTATCGAAGCTATAAAGCCCTTATTACTTGCCCGGAATGGCGGGGAAGATGCTCTAATGACCATAGACGAAACCGCCAAATTCCTAAAGACAAGCAAGGCGCAAATATACCAATGGGTAAACAATTCACAGCATGGTTTAGGAACTTTCCCATATCTTAAGGCCGGGAAGCTGCTAAGATTTTCCAGAAATGCACTCTTAAAATGGTTAGAAGGCCGTTAGAAGCCATTCAAAACCTCTTAATAAATAAGCATAAAAAGAATGAATACAAATCTCTAAAGCTGTAAGTCAAAAAGGCTTGACAAGTAAACTATGTTTACTTATTATAAAAGCATGAAAGCATGGACACCGGAAGAGATCAAGGGATTCAGGGAGAGCAAGGGGCTTTATCAAAAAGACTTCGCTGCCCTGATAGGAGTAACAAGGGAATATGTCGTCTATTTAGAAAGGGGGGACAGGACGCCGAGCGAGACTTTAAAGAAGCTTTTAGACTGCTTGGAAGCACAGCAAACGAAAAAGAAAACGAAAAGGAAAGGAGCGTAACCCATGAGTGGCAGTATTCAGAAAAAAGGCAAGGTCTACTATGCCGTCATTGCCGTCAATGGCAAGCGGAAATGGTACAGGGGCGGCCCTACAAAGAAAGACGCTCAAAGGGAACTGAACGAACGCCTAACCGAGATTGACAATGGGACCTATAGGGAAATCCCCAAAATATCCTTTGGACAGTACACGGAAGTATGGAAACGGGACTATGCCGAGATATCCCTTAAGCCTTCAACAAAAAAAGTCTTCTATGACATAATCGACAGGTTGTTGCTTCCGGCATTTTCAAATTATCAGCTTAACACCATTTCCACGGGGCAGCTTCAGGCGTATGTATCGGCTAGGGCAAAGATTGTTAAGCCTAATACCGTGCGGAATGAAGTAACTACGATCAAGCTGCTATTCAAATATGCGGCCAAATGGGATTACACCAGGCAGAATCCGGCGGACCACCTGGAGCGGCCAAAGATTGACAAGCCGGAGATCGAGATACTTTCCCCGGATGAATTTGAACTTTTCATAACTGGCGTCGAGCGGCCTTACAGGACCGCCTTTCTAACAGCTTTTCTAACGGGTATGCGCGCCGGTGAACTATGGGGCCTACAGTGGGGAGATATCGACTGGAACGCAAAGCAGATTCATGTGAAACGCTCATTATGGAACCACCAGTTCCAGAAGCCGAAAACCAAGAACGCAAACCGTAAGATCGACATGACGGAAAGACTTATTCATGACCTCAAGGCATGGAGATTAGCCTGCCCCGCTAATCAGCATGAACTTGTATTCCCTTCGCCGGAAGGCTTTCCCTCAATGCACACCAATGTCATGAAGCGGTTTTTTTATCCGGCGCTCAGGCGGGCGGGACTCCGGCAGGTTTCCTTCCACTCTCTCAGACACAGTAACGCAAGCTTCAGGATACAAGCCGGGCAGAATATCAAATACATTCAGGGGCAGCTTGGACATGCAAGCATCAACATGACGCTTGATGTTTACGGACACCTGTTTAATGACCTCGACTTTAACAGAAAACAGGTTGAATTATTGGAATCCGTTAGAAATCCGTTAGAAAAACCCGCCGAGCGTCAATATGCCGCTTTGTAAACCCCTGATTCTAAAAGAGCGGGCGACGGGATTCGAACCCGCGACCTTCAGCTTGGGAAGCTGACACTCTACCACTGAGTTACACCCGCTTCCTGCGTCCCAATATTTTACCCCAAATTGAGATATTTTTCAGGCTCTTTTATCCATAATTCAAAAATCATCCTGCCCGTGAAAAGGCCCAGCAGCGAGCCTACCAGCACGTCGGTGGGGAAATGGGCCAGCAGCAGCACTCTTTCCACTCCCACCATGACGGCAATCAGGTAAAAAAGAGGGGAGTATCTGGGAAAAAACCGGGCCAGCGTATATGCGAGGCAAAATGCGACCATCGTATGGCCGGAAGGGAAGGAGTCAAAACCGCCTTTAAGTGTGGGGCCGGCAAAAAAGACGCCCAAACCCTTCCTGGGTCTTGCCCTCCCTATAAGGTGTTTCAGTATCTGCACCCCGACTCCGGAGCTGATGAAGGAAACAAACAAGACAAACCCGAGCCTTCGCACCCGCCTGCCCGTAAACAGGCCGACGGCGAAAAGTCCCGCGATAATGCCTATCTGCCATCCCCCGTAGCCTATCATGTCCACGAAGGGCGAGATGAAGTGAAAAGCCAGATAGGCCGGGGGTTTCGACTTGTGAATATGGTGCACCCAGGCAAGTGCGCCCATATCATGGCCCAGCGTCAGGAAAGGCAGCACGGCCGCGGCCAGCGGCAGCAGAAAGACGTACTTATTCCTTCTCAAAAAGGCTGTAGTTTCCACCTGACTCGATCCGTTTCAGTCTCAGGGCCGGGCCCTCCAGGGCCTCCACTTCCTTTGCGTCCCCCTGTTTTGTAATTATCAGGGCCTCGTTTTTGCCGCTCAGGGCCTCACGGAGCTGCCTTTCATCGTCGGCCCCGATCATGCGGCGCCCGGAATAAAAGACCACGCTGGGGTTATTTATCTTATATCCTATAAGGAGCCCGCCGGGCGGCAGGTTTTCCCTGGCGTAAAGGCTGTACCGGTAAAGGGTCCCCTGGAGATATCCGCTTGCCGCCGGCACGGCCCTGAAGATGACCACGGAAAGAAAACATGCCATCAGAAGCGCCAGCGCCAGGTTCCTGCTCCTGCCGCTTACGGCCGCGTATATCGAAAATGCCGCCATAAGGAGCATGATGCCGGCAATCCAGTACGGCCAGTCCGCGTGGATGCCCGCCTTAAGCAGATATCCCTTCGACAGGAAAAAGGCCGCGCCCATCAGCAGCGACGCCAGGGCTATAAACCAGTTCGACAGCCTGCCTGTCCTGCTCATCCCGTACCGGCTGTAGCACGCCCTGCTCATCCCTGAACCGATTAGAAGCGCCGCGGCCGGCACGGCCGGAAGGACGTAATCCGGCAGTTTCGTCCTGGCGAAGGAAAAAAACACGAAAATGAACGAAAGCCACACGACTGCCAGAAGCCCGGGAGAGCCTTTCTCCCTGAACGCCCCCGCAACGCCCTGCGGAAGGTATGCTATCCAGGGGAAGAGCCCAAGCGCGAGCACGGGGACATAATAATAGACCGGCCCCGTATGGCCGGATATCACGTGCATGTATCTTGTGAAATGCTGCTTTATGAAAAAATTCTGTATGAATTCATTCCCGGTGGCCATGTATTCGGCAACATACCACGGCAGGCTGACAACCAGAAAAAGCAAAAAACCAGGCGCGCTCCAGATCTTTCCGGACCTCTTTGACTGCATGCCCTGCTTCGCTCCCCGGGGCAAAAACAAAATCCGGTATAAAAAAGCTATTCCAAAGGGGAAGACAATCCCGATCAGCCCCTTGGTCAGAAAGGCCAGGGCGGAGAAAAAGTAAAAGCCGTATATGAATCCGCGTCTGCCTTTTGCGGCCGCCAGGTAAAACGAGAAAAGCGAAAGGGTTATAAAAAGCGCAAGCGTCATGTCCGTTACGGCCGCATGGGAATACACCAGGAAAAAGACCGTCAGGATAAAGGATACGGCCGCGCCAAGGGCCTTCTTTTCCCTGGCTGCAAACTGTCCCCAGTCCGGGTCCCCGGCGGTGAGCCCCGTAAAGAAGAATATGGAAAGGGCGAGCAGCACGGCGGCGGCCGCGGACGGGAACCTGGCCGCAAACTCGTTTATGCCGAAGGCCTTGTAGGAGGCGGCCATAAGCCAGTATATGAGGATGGGCTTGTCGTACCTGTTCTGCCCGTCGTAGGTAGGGGTGATATAGTTGCCGCTTGCGACCATCTCCTTCGACGCCTGGGCGAAGACCGCCTCGTCCACGTCGAAAAGCGTGAAGGAGCCAAGTCCCAGAAAGGCGACAAGCAAGGCGGCTGCGATTGCAGGAAGCGCGTATCTGCCCATAAACTAATTTATCTTCTTTATAGCGATCATGTCCACATGGCGCCGCTCCGGGCATTGCGCCCCAAGTGCGCGGGCAGCCTGCCGAATCAACGGGGGGCCGCCTAGACCGGGCCGGACAGATATTTTTCGATCTCCTCGAATCTTATCGCGCCCTGCCTGAGAAGCACGGGCGCATCGCCGGTTGAATCGACTATCGTGGAGGGCGGCCCGCCCGGGGCCTCTCCGGCGTCGATTATCAGGTCGACCCCCTCCTTGAAATACTCCGCCACCTGGGCGGCGCTTCTCGCCGGTTTGAGTCCCGAGGGGTTGGCGCTGGTGGCCGTAAGCGGCAGCCCGATGGCCTTCGCCAGCACCAGGGCGAAGGACGCCCCCGGCATCCGGAGGGCGACCTTGCCCTCCTTCGCCACGCGGCTGGAAAGATTGGGCAGGGCGCGGACCACAAGCGTAAGCGGCCCCGGCCAGAACCTCCGGGAAAGTTTTTCAAAGAGATTGCCGCGTTCAGGCACCAGAAGCGGTAGCGCATCCTCCGAGCCTATTATGAGGGGGGAGGGTTTGGCCTGCCTCCGGCTGCCCTTGAGCGCAAACAGCCTCTCGAGGGCGGCCTCGTCGTCATACCTGGCGCAGAGCCCGTAATAGGTCTCCGTGGGACAGGCCACTATTCCCCCCTTACGGAGCGTCTCCACGGCCTCATTCACGGCCATCTCCAGATTGTCGACGCTTGCATCTATCAGGCGCACCGAAAATTCTCCGACTTCTTCAGGAGCATCGATTTAAGCGGCAGCCCAAGCTCCCTTGAGACGACCTCGCATTTTGACTGAAACAGAAAGAATATACGCTTCTTCTCATCGAGGAGCGTTTCAAAATTGCCCTGCCCCTTGCTGATGACAAGTCCCGCGGCCCTGTAAATCTCCCTGAAGCCGGCCGAGGTCATCGGCAGTATCGTCCCCACGCAGTCCGAGCCGTTGTCCACCACCGGGCATATGTCCGTGAGCCCGGCGCGGGCCGCGTCCTCGAGCGTTGCGTCGTTGAGGACCGGCTTGCCCTTGACCGCGACGGTGACTTTCCTGCCCATCTTCACGAGAGATTCGACGAGTATCCTGTCAAAAACAATCTCGCCCGCGTTGTCGGCAAGATAGAGGATGTTTCCATCGGCCCCGCGCACGGCCCTTTTGAAGGCGGCATAATCGTCGCAGGCGATGTGGCCCTGAAGCGCCCGCTCCACCGTTGCGTCTATATCGACCGAAGTGAAGATGCCGAAGTCTATGATATTGCCGGCTATGGCAAGCCTCGCGGCGGTAAGAAGGGGGTCCCTGGAGCCGGCTGCAAACCTTGAAAGCCGCGGGTAGGACTTCATTGCGATCCTGTTGTAATCGGATTTTACCTTTTTGAAAGGGTCGCGGCCCAGCACATCCCTTATCCTCCGGTGCATGAAGGTGGTGGCATGGGCGGGGCTTTTGGAGAGGTCCGCCCGCTCGATCTCCTCAAGGACGCCTTTTATCACCTTCTCCTGCAGTCTGCCGTCTTTTGTGCCCTGCCTGAGGGCGATGACCGTCTGCCTTAAAAAACAGGGCAGACAATCCGGATGGACCTTCATCGGGTTATTTTACTTCAGATGGTTTTATTTTTCCGGGACCTTTGATTTCTTCTTTACTTCGTCGGCCATGGAGCGCCTGTGCAGCTTCAGGAGCTTTTCCGTCTTCCCGCCGGCAGACGCAAGGACCTGGGCGGCGAATATGCCGGCATTCTTTGCGCCGGCAACCCCGATGGCCATCGTCGCCACAGGCACGCCGGGGGGCATCTGCACAGTCGAGTACAGGGCGTCCACGCCCTTCAGGGGAGAGCTGTCTATGGGCACCCCGATCACAGGCAGGACGGTCCTGGCGGCGATGGCCCCCGCAAGATGGGCCGCCGCGCCCGCGCCGGCTATGATGACGGCCGTTCCGTCCTTCTCGGCATTGGCAACTATCTCATTCAGAAGCTCAGGGCTCCGGTGAGCGGAGGCTATCCGCATCTCATAGGGGATCGAAAACATGGAAAGCATCTTTCCCGCCTCCCGCATGACGGGCAGGTCGGAGTCGCTTCCCATCACTATCAGCACCTTGTTCCTCATCTTCATATTCCCATCAGCATGCGGACCTGCCGATCGCCCTGTCCGCGATGTCCTTTCTGTAGTGCATGCCCTCGAAGGAGATCTTCGCAATGGCCTCATATGCCCTTGCCTTTGCCGCCGGCACGTCCGCCCCGGTCGCCGTCACACCCAGGACCCTGCCGCCGGCGGTCACCGTGCTTTCCCCGTCGAAGCCCGTGCCCGCGTGAAACACGACCACATCCTTCATCCTTTTTACCGCATTGAGTCCCTTGATTACCTTGCCTTTCCCATAGCTGCCGGGATAACCGCCCGAGGCCGCCACCACGCAGACCGAGGCCTCCGGCTTCCAGGCGACACTGGCCTGGGCGAGCTTGCCTTCGGAGACCGCCAGGGCGATCTCAAAAAAGTCCGAATCCAGCCTGGCAAGCACGGCCTGGGTTTCCGGGTCGCCGAACCTGCAGTTGAATTCGAGCACCATGGGTTTTTTGTCCTTTATCATGAGACCCGCGTATATCACCCCGCGGAAATCCATCCTCTCGGCCTGCACGCCGCGCAGGAAGGGCCTCATCACCTTCTCCATCACGGTCCGCTCCATCTCTTCCGGGAGCACGGGGGCGGGGCTGTATGCGCCCATCCCGCCGGTGTTCGGGCCGAGGTCGCCATCAAAAACCCTTTTATGGTCCTGAGAGGAGACCATGGGGATTATCGTCGTCCCGTCAGTAAATGCCATGAAAGAGGCCTCTTCCCCCTGGACGCACTCCTCCACGACGACCCTGTCGCCTGCCTCGCCGAACACCCTCTCTTTCATTATGAGCCTCAGGGCCTCGCATGCCTCATCGACCGTTTTTGCGACATAAACGCCCTTGCCTGCCGCCAGCCCGTCGGCCTTCACCACGATAGGCGCGCCTTTCAGCCTCACGTAATCCTCCGCGTGGATGTAGGAGGAAAAAACCCTGTACTCGGCCGTCGGTATCCCGTAGCGACGCATGAAATCCTTGGAAAAGGCCCTGCCTGACTCCAGCCTCGCGCCCATGGCGCCGGGGCCAAATATCTTCCTGCCGTCCTTCCTGAACACGTCCGCGATGCCCGCGGCAAGAGGGTCTTCCGGGCCCACGATGGTAAGGTCTATCCACTCGTACCTGACGAGGTTCAAAAGAGCGTCAAAGTCCGTGGGCTTTATGTCCAGGCACTCGGCAAGCTCCGCGATGCCGGCGTTGCCGGGGCAGCAGTAAATCTTGTCCACACGCTTGCTTTGCGCAAGCTTCCAGACAATCGCGTGCTCCCTGCCGCCGCCCCCTATGACCAGTACTTTCATGCCTTGCCGCCGCCTGCTAGTGCTTGAAATGCCTTGCCTTCGTGAAGAGCATCGCCATGCCGTGCTCATCAGCGGCCTTTATGACGTCTTCGTCCTTCACGGAGCCGCCCGGCTGGATGACTGCGGTGACCCCGGCCTTCGCGATCTCGTCTATGCCGTCCCTGAACGGGAAAAAACCATCGGAGGCCACGACCGAACCCGTGAGGGGCTCCACCGCGTTGGCCGCGCCGCACCTTGCGGAATATACACGGCTCGTCTGCCCTATGCCGATGCCGGCCGTCCGGTCCCTGAATGCGTATACGATGGCGTTTGATTTTACGTGCTTTACGACCTTCCAGCCAAGATCAAGGGCCTCCAGCTCCTCCGGGGAGGGCTTTCTCTTCGTGACCGCCTGGAGCGATTTAACGTCCACCCGCAGGGTGTCCCACCCCTGCGTGAGGATGCCCCCCGCTATCCTCTTCATGTCGAAACCCTTCAGCGGTTTTGTGAGCATCTCGGGCAGCTCCAGGACCCTGATGTTTTGCCTGGCGGAAAATTCGCGGAGCGCCCCTTCCGTAAATGAAGGCGCAAGCACCACCTCCACGAAGAGCTTCGATATCTCCCCGGCCGTCTCTTCGTCCACCTCCCGGTTGAAGGCCAGAACGCCGCCGAAGGCGGAGACGGGGTCGGTCTTCAGCGCAAGCCTGTATGCCTGGGCGGGGGTCTCTCCGACTGCGGCCCCGCAGGGGTTATTGTGCTTTATGATGGCGCAGGCCGTCTTGTCGAACTCAATCGCAAGGAGGATGGCCGAGTGCGCGTCGCAGTAATTGTTGAAGGACATCTCCTTGCCCTGTATCTTCCTCGCCCTGGCCAGGGAAAGTCCGTCCGTGCGCTCCTCGTAAAAGCCGGCCGCCTGGTGCGGGTTCTCCCCGTACCTGAGGGGCGAGGAGAGCTTATAGGTTAGCGTAAGGGTGGGGGGAAGGCCGCCGGGACCGCCGGTGACGCCCTCCAGGTAATCGGAGATGATGGCGTCGTAACGGGCGGTGTGTGCGAATACCTTTCTGGCAAGCATGAAGCGCGTCTTGCCGGATATCTCCCCGCCCTGGGATTCCATCTCGCCAAGCACCGCCTGATAGTCCGCCGGGTCGCAAACGACGGCCACGGACTCGAAGTTTTTCGAGGCGGCCCGCAGCATCGTGGGCCCCCCTATGTCTATGTTTTCGATCGCGTCCATGAATTTCACGTCGGGATTGGACACGGTCCGCTCAAAAGGGTAGAGGTTCACAACCACCATGTCGATGAGGCCGATGCCGTGCTTCCTTATATCCTCCATGTGGCGCGGTTCGCTCCGTCTGGCAAGCAGCCCGCCATGGATCTTCGGGTGCAGGGTCTTCAGCCTGCCGTCCAGCATCTCGGGAAACCCGGTGTATTCCCCGACGTCCACGACCTTCAGGCCGGCGTCCTTCAGGGCCTTGGCGGTCCCCCCGGTGGAGACAAGCTCCACGCCCATTCCGGACAGCCCCCTGGCAAACTCGACAAGACCGCTTTTGTCGGAGACACTCAGCAACGCCCTCATCACCTTCGGCATTTTTCCCGGCACCCCCTGTCAACGAAAAAATTTAGTCGCTTGTGAAACCGCAGGGCATCCTCCCGCGTGAAAACACGGTTTGAACCCGCTTTGAAAGCGGAATTGATTTTACCATCGGGGGGGAAAGCTTGTAAAGAAATCCCCCGGCTTGATAGTGCATCAGTTTGAGCAGGCGGGGTGGAAGGCGGAGAGGACATGGCTCGCATCATTCTCGGCGGCCGTCCATGGCCGCCTCCGAGGGTTTTTGCCCGTCCGGACGTCCTTGTCCGGACTTCGGCAAAAAAATCCGCTCGCATGCCCTCATCCGCCTTCCGCCTCACGCACGTTTGCTCAGACTGGCGCTGTTTGAGAAGCCGGGCAATGCCGGATTGAGAGCGACGGACTACTAACATTGACCGTAAAGGCGGGACAGCCCCCCGGCTTTTTGAGGGGCGCACGGCCCCTGCTAGCAGCCCGTGGGGCTTCAGGTGCCGAATGTGCTTCTTGGCAGCGCCTTCAGGCCGCCCGCCCCGCACTCCGGGCAGACGAGCCCTTCCGCCTGCCCCTCGTATTCGAGATACGCCATCTGGATGCCGCCGCACGCGGGGCACAGACAGTTATAAAGTGCTCCCATTTTCCCTACCTCTCCCAAGACGGGGTTCCAGGCCCGCGAATTTCTTAAGCATGTTGGCCATCAGGCAAAAGCCGCTCAGCGCAAACACCACCAGGTTTATGCCGGCAAAAGCTGCAAGAAGCAGCCAGTACGGGCTTACGAGAAGCGCAAGGCCCGCCGACAGCAGCACCACTATGCCGGCCACAAGATACACGGCCCTTTCCAGGTACCATGAATCGGTCTTAAGCAGATACATCTTCTTCCTCCTCTTCCTTCTTCAGCCTGGGGCAGGGCCTCCTTTTGAAGACCTCGTAATAGATGAGTGGCACGGCAACGAGCGTCAGCGCCGTCGCGGCCACCGCCCCGAACATCAGCGATATCGCCAATCCCTGGAATATGGGATCAAAAAGTATCACCGACGAGCCCACCACAACCGCGGCCGCCGTAAGCGCAATCGGGCGGAACCTGACCGCCCCCGCCCGGACGAGGGCCGCCTTGAGGTCGTCGCACTGCGCCCATTCCATCTGCACGAAGTCCACCAGCAGGATGGAGTTCCTGACGATAATGCCCGCCAGCGCGATAAACCCTATCATGCTCGTGGCCGTGAAGAACGCCCCGAAGGCGAAATGCCCCGGCAGTATGCCCACTAGCGTAAGCGGTATGGGCGCCATTATGATAAGCGGTATGGCGAAATTGCCGAACCACGCGACAACCAGTATGTAGATGAGCACGAGCACGGCCGCAAAGGCGATCCCGAGGTCGCGGAAGACCTCGTAGGTTATCTGCCACTCGCCGTCCCACTTGACCGAATACCTGTCATCCAGCGAGGGCTGATGCGTGTAGTACTGTTTTACGTGGCGGCCGTCCATCGTGAGCGCCCTGATCTTGTCCTTCATCTTCAGGATCGCATAGACCGGGCTCTCCTCTTTTCCAGCCACGTCCCCGATCACGTAAACAACCCGGTGCAGGTTCTTGCGGTAGATGGACTGATCGATGGTGCCTTCCTCAGCATTCAGGATTTCCCCCAGGGGGACGAGTTTTCCGCTGCCTGAGGGCACCGTAAGATTAAGGAGGCTGCCCACGCTGGAGCGGTCCTCTTCCGGCAGCCTGAGCACAATCGGCACCGGGTCCCTCTCGTCTTTTATATGTACAAGCCCGGCGGGAAGCCCCGAAAGGCCCGCGCTCAGGGTGGAGGCCGCCGCCTGGGTCGAAACCCCGCTTAAGGCCGCCTTGGCCTTGTCCACGGCGAATGTGATCTTCTTCTGTGGCGCCTCCACATACCAGTCGACATCGACCACCCCCGGGGTCTTCTTGAATATGTCCATCACCTGTCTTGCCAGTTGGGTCTGCCCCCTGAGGCTCGGCCCGTAGACCTCAGCGACAAGGGTGTCGAGGACCGGCGGCCCGGGCGGGATCTCCGCTATCTTCACCTTTGCGCCGTAAAGGGCGGCGATGCGGTCCAGCCCAGGCCTCATCCTTTTCGCGATATCGTGGCTCTGGGCAGACCTGAACCTCTTGCCCACGATGTTCACCTGTATGTCCGCCACATTGGGGCCCCTGCGGAGGTAGTAGTGCCTCACCAGCCCGTTAAAGTTGAATGGGGACGCGGTCCCGGCGTAAATCTGGAAATCCGTGACCTCGGGGACGGTCCGCAGGTATTCTCCCATCGCCACGGCCGCCCTCTGCGTGTTTTCGAGCGTCGTGCCCTCCGGCATGTCTATGATCACCTGGAACTCGTTTTTGTTGTCGAAGGGCAGCATCTTCAGCGTGACCAGCTTCAGCGGTATCATCAGTAAAACAAGCACCAGCAGCCCGCCGATGCCGCCCAGCACCGCCATCCGCTTTTTCCTGTTTTCCAGCAGCGGGTACAGCACCCGGTGGTAGAAATGGTCCAGCTTCCTGATCTCCTTTTTCTCTTTCCCCTCCCCGGCCTTCGTGTGCCTTACGTTTTTGAGAACTTTATAGCCCAGCCAGGGGCTCACGATAAAGGCGATGAGCAGCGAGAATATCATCGCCGCGGATGCCCCCACCGGTATGGGCCTCATGTACGGGCCCATGAGCCCCCTCACGAAGGCCATCGGCAGCAGGGCCGCGATGACCGTGAAGGTGGCGAGTATGGTGGGGTTGCCGACCTCGTTTACGGCGTAGGCCACCTTGTGTTTGCCGGGCCCGTAGAGCTTGAAATGCCTGTGGATGTTTTCCACCACTACTATCGCGTCATCCACCAGTATGCCTATCGAGAAGATGAGCGCAAAGAGCGTGACCCTGTTCAGGGTATAACCGTAGAGGTAGTTTATCAACAGGGTGAGGGAAAGCGTCACCGGGACGGCCACCGCCACCACGATCGATTCCCTCCAGCCAAGCGCAAGGGCTATCAGGATGACTACGGAGATTGTCGCGATCAGCATGTGCTCCAGAAGCTCGTCCGATTTCTCCTCGGCCGTCTGCCCGTAGTCCCTTGCCACGTTTATGCGCACGCCGTCCGGTATGAGCCTGCCTCTTAAGGCCTCTATCCTGTCGCGGAGCCTGTGGGAGATGAGGGCCGCGTTGGTGCCCTTCTTCTTGGCGACACTTATCGTGACCGCGTTAAAAAGCGCGCCGGGGTGTTTCACATCCACCTTTTCGTATCCGCCGCCCAGCCTGGGCTTTTTCGAGAAGGCCGGGCCAAGCCCCATGAAAAGGTAATTATCCGGCTCCTGGGGGCCGTCCTTGACCGCGGCCACGTCCTTCAGATAGACCGGCTTTCCGTCCGAGACGCCGACCACCACGCCGCCGATCTGCTCCGCGCTCTGCAGAAAGCCGCCGGCCTGGACGCGGAAACTCTGGTTGCCGCTGTCGAACTTCCCCTCCGGGGTAGCGAAATTGGATTTCCGCAGGGCGTCCGCTATCCCGAAGGCGGACTGGTTGTAGGCCCGGAGTTTCGCCGGGTCCAGCACCACGCGGACCTGGCGCTTCAGGCCGCCGGTCACAGTCACGTCGGAGACGTCCTTGTCCTTCTTTAGCTCGTCGGCAAGCTCCTCCGCGATCCGCCTCAGCTCATAGGGCTGGTACCTGTCCGACCAGAGGTTGTAAACCAGGATGGGCACATCGTCAATGGACATGGGCTTTATAAGCGGGCGGCTTACTCCCGGCGGGATCCGGTCGTAGCCGGACATGAGCTTCGTGTAGAGGTCCACGACGCTCTTTTCCATGGCCGCGCCCACATAGTACCTGACGATTATGAGCGCGCCGCCGGTCTTGCTCGTCGAATAGATGTACTCGACCCCCGGTATCTCATGGATGAGCCTCTCCATCGGTTTTGTGACCAGGTTTTCGACTTCGTGAGCGGAGGCCCCCGGATAGCTCACGAAGACGTCTATCATCGGGACCTTTATCTGCGGGTCCTCTTCCCTGGGGGTGACAATAACGGCGAATGCCCCCATTATGAGGGCCGCCGCCACTATCAGGGGTGTAAGCTTGGATGTGAGAAACGCCTTTGCGATCCTGCCGGAGACGCCCAGGCGGCGTTTCGGAAATTCCCTGTCCGGCTTAAAGTCCTGCTCCGATGATCTGGAATTCTGATTCACTTCAGGACATCGCCCTCGCTGAGGTTTTCAAAGTCTGATACGGTCACGCGCTCGCCCGGATTGAGGCCGGAGAGCACCTCCACATAACCGTTATACGGCCTGCCTGTCCTCACGGCCCGAAGCCCCAGCACCCCGCCCGGGCCCACCACGTAAGCGAAATCGATCTGGCCCCGCCTGCCTATGGCGGCGGCCGGAGCCATTACGGCCGTCTTCATCCCGTCAGGCACCAGGACCTTGACATAGCGCCCGCCCTGAAGCTCCGGGGAATACGGCAGCCGCGCCTTGACCGTAAAACTGCGGGTCGCCGGGTCCATCATGGGGGTCACCTCGGTCACCGGCACCTCTTCCTTTATGCCCGCCGCCTGGATTTGCACCGTAATCCGGCCGCCGCGTTTCACCTTCCCCCAGAAACGCTCGTCAAGCGCAACCGAGACCCTGTACCGCGGCTCCTCCATCAGCACAAGCGGCGTCCCAGGAGTGGCCATGCTCCCCACATCAACCTTCTTTTCCACAACGATGCCGCTTATCGGGGCGCGCACCGTGGCATATCCCAGATAGGTCCTGGCCTGGGCGAGCGCGGAGCGCGCCTGTTCAAGTGACGCGGCGGCCTGCGTGGCCCGGAGGGCGGCCATTGCGCGCCTCGTGCTTACCTCGTCGAACTCCTGGTCGGAAAGGGCCTTCTCGTCATGGAGCTTTTTGTATCTCCTGTACGTGACATCGGCAAGCGCCTTCTGCTCATCCGCCATCTTGCCGGCCTGCTCGGCCTCCAAAACCCCCTGCCCGGCCTGCGCCACCTTCTGCCTGGCATCGGCATCCTCGATTGTAAGGAGCACCTGCCCTTTTCTGACCCTAGCCCCCCTGTCCACGCGCACGCTTGTGACGGTTCCCATGATTTTCGCCGCCACCAGGGAGGAGTTCCTGGACTCGATTACGCCCGAGGTCTCATAAAAAGAAGGCACCGTCATGGTCTGCACCAGGGCCGTCTTAACGCCCTCCACCGTCCTTCTATGGATCTTCTCGCTTCCAGGCTTTATCTTTCCCCCGCAGGAGGCAACAAGCGCAGCAGCCGCCAGGGCGGAAAAAAACAACGGGATTTTCACTTTCCTCATTCCTGCTCCTCTATTCACTGTATTGGCTTATCTTCTCTATGAATTCGGAAATCCTGCCGCTTTCAAAACCAAGATTGAAATATTTCTCCAGGAGGTTGTTTTGGGCTTCGATGCTCCTGGTCCTCGCGGAGTCGACCATGGTCTGCGAGTCCAGCAGGTCTATGATAGGCGACAGCGAGTTTTTGTACCTCAGTTCAACGAGCCTCCTGCCCTCCCTGGCCGAAGCAAGTTCCGCCCTGGCGTAGTCGAGCGATTTTTGGGCCTCCTGCACGTCCTGATAGGCCGCGAACACCTTGAAGAGGGCCTCCTTTTTCGCGCCATCAAGTCCCTCGCGGGCCTCATGCACCCTGGATTTTGCCTGGCTCACCTCGTGCTCCCGCCTGGTGCCGTCAAAGATGCTCCACCTGAGGAACGCGGCAACCTGGTAGCTCGACCCCTCGCCGTCAATAGGGCTTCTGTGGTCGTTCCACTGGTACTGGCCCCTTGCGCCGATCTCCGGGTAATAACCGGATGTGGCCAGGGCCACCGCGTTTTTTGCGTTTTTGTATCTCGCCTCGATCGCCTTTATATCGGGTCTTTCCTCAGCGCTTGCGTAATAGGTCCCGACAGGGTCCAGTTCCACCTTGTAGCCCGTGCCAAGGGCATCGACGCTCTCGGCGCGTCCCATTACAAGACCGAGGGCCCGCTTCGCCACCTCATAGGCGCTTTGAGCCCGCGCCTCCCCGCTCTGGGCCTCTTTGAGGGCCGCATCCGCCCTCAGGACGTCCGAATAAAGCCCAAGCCCGGAACCAAACCGGAGTTTCGCCAGCCTCTCGTGCTCCGCGGTGTCCTCGACCGCCTTCTTCGCGGCCCCAAGGAAATTTCTGGCCGTGATCACCCCGAGGTACGCCCTCACGGTCTCCATGGTCACCTTCTGCCTGAGCCTGTCGAAATCCAGCCCCTTGGCCGCGCGGTCCTCCCTGGACATCTTCAGCGCCTCAATGAGCCTCCTCGAATAGATGACCTGGTCCAGCTTGAAGCTGTTCTGGAAATCGTTTACGGATGCGGGGGAATTGAGCTTGTCTATCGCGAAATCGGAGGCGGAGAACCTCTGCTGGTCCAGCTTCGCCATAAACGCGTATGTGGGATTGTCCGTTCTCAGGTAGCGGCTTTCAAACGAAAGCGAGGGATAGAAGTAGCCCCTCTGGACGCCTACGGCCTCCTCTGACGCCCGCAGCGCCCAGTGGCGGGCCTTTATCTCCGGGTTGTCCCTGAGCGCGGCCCTTACAGCCTGTCTTAAATTGACGGCCTGCTCCGGCCCGCCTTGCGCCTGCGCTGCCGGACCGGCCTTTTTCTCCGGGGCGGTGAGGACCTGCGCGCCCGGAGCCGCCGCGGCGGAGGCGGCGGGAACGGCAAGCAGCAGAACCGGCAAGGTTAAAAATAAAAACAAAAACAGAAAGGCAAAGGGATAACGTCTCATATTTTCTTCGTCCTCTCCCGTCTCTTCACTTGGGCAGCGCGCTTTCTCCTCATGAACTCCCGGAAGGATTTCATGTCGCAGCGCCCCGTCGCCTTCTGGAACTCCCGGCACGCGCTCAGGGAGCGCCTGTCCTCGTCCGCCTGGCCGGACCCAGCGAGGTCCTTCAGCACCGGCCTCGCGAACCCCAGGCCCGCGCCGTCCAGGTCCGGCCTCAGCCTGTAGAACATGAGCTTCTTTTCCCGCCTGGAGACGAGGAAGCCCGCATCCTTCAGGACGGCCAGGTTCCTCGACACCAGCGGCTGCGAGATGCCAAGGACCGCCATCATCTGGCAGACACAGAGCTCCCCGCCGGACACCAGCAGGAGGATCCTGAGCCTGGTTTCGTCAGACAAGGCCTTGAAGGCCTTTATTCTTCCGTCCATCATAACATAAACATATAACCATAAATGAATATGAATAGTCAATATATTTCTAAACTGCTTAACTAACGCCTTTAGCGGCGGAAGGGAAAAGGGCCGGGCATGCCGCCGGCGCCAACCCTCAGCGGGACCTCGCGGACACGAGGTCTTTTATGTCCGCCGGCTCCGCGCCCATGGAGCGGGCGAGCCCCTTGTGGACGACCCGGCCCCTGTAGATGTTGAGCGCGCTTCTGAGGGGGCCGCTTTTTCCCACGCCCTCCTCCACGCCTGCTTCCGCCAGCAATTTCACATATGGCAGGGTGGCGTTCGCCAGGGCCGGGGTGGAAGTCTGCGGGTAGGCGGCAGGCATGTTCGCCACACAGTAATGGATTATGCCGTCCACCTCGTACACTGGGTCGTCGTGCGTGGTCGGCATCGAGGTCTCCGTTACGCCTCCCTGGTCAATCGATATGTCCACGATGACGGAGCCCCTCCGCATGGCCCCCAGCATCTGCCTGGTTATGAGCAGGGGGGCCCTTGCCCCGGGCACAAGCGCCGCGCCTATCACAAGGTCCGCGTCCCTGACGGCCCGGCCGAGGGCGTCCCCGGTCAGCATGAGGGTCTTGACCCTGCCTGAGAACATCTCGTCAATGCGCCTGAGCCTGTCGGCCGTAATGTTAAGGACCGTAGTGTCCATTCCGAGCGCGCTTGAGACGCGCGCCGCGTTGGTGCCGGCGTTGCCCGCGCCCAGTATCAGACACCTGGCCGGCCTGACCCCCACGGCCCCGGCGGCGAATACCCCGCTGCCGCCCTTGCCGGCCTGGAGGTAAAAGGCGCCCATCAGGGGGGCCATCCTGCCCGCTATCTCGCTCATCGGCGCCAGAAGCGGCAGCCCGCCGCCTTCTTCAAGCGTCTCATAGGCAAGCGCGGACACCCCGCTTTTCATAAGCGCGTCCGTCAGCTCCCGGCTCGATGCCAGATGAAGGAAGGTAAAAAGCGCCTGCCCAGGCCTCAGGAGCCCGTATTCCGGAGGAAGCGGCTCCTTTACCTTCACTATAAGCTCCGCGCGCCCGAAAACCGCATGGCCGTCCGTTATCCCGGCCCCGGCCCCGATATAAAGCCCGTCTGCAAAGCCGCTTCCAAGCCCGGCGCCCTTTTCAACCAGCACCGTATGGCCCATGCGCACCAGCTCCGCCACGCCGTCCGGGACAAGGCCTACGCGGCTCTCCCCTTTTTTTATCTCCGCCGGAACCCCTATTATCATCCCGCAGCCTCCTTATTCCGTAATGAAAATACCAGATTGCGCCTGATCCTTCAATAGGAAAACAGCCGCCGATTGTTGACCCCTCCCGCCCGGCTTATATATCATAAAAGGCCATGCTTGAACCCAGGAAACAGCTTGAGATCATAGAAAGAGGGGCCGCGGAGGTCATAACGCCCGGGGAGATTCTAAAGAAGCTCGAACGCGGCAAACCCCTCCGCGTGAAGGCGGGCTTCGACCCCACCGCGCCGGACATCCACATAGGCCACACGGTGCTGCTGGAAAAGATGCGGCAGCTCCAGCAACTTGGGCACGAGATCATATTCCTCATAGGCGATTTCACCGGGATGATCGGGGACCCAAGCGGAAAAAGCGAGACCAGAAAGCCACTGACTCGGGAAGAGGTCGCCAGAAACGCCGCCACGTACAAGGCCCAGATATTCAAGGTCCTGGACGCCGAAAAGACACGCGTGGAATTCAACTCCTCATGGATGGCCTCCATGAAGGCGGAGGAGTTTGTCAGGCTTTCGGGCCATTACACCGTGGCCAGGATGCTCGAACGCGAGGATTTCAGGCAGCGCTTCCAGAACCAGAGCCCCATCGGCATCCATGAGTTCTTCTACCCCCTCATCCAGGGCTACGACTCCGTCTTCCTGAAGGCCGACATAGAGCTCGGGGGAACGGACCAGAAATTCAACCTCATCGTCGGCCGCGAGCTTCAGAAATCATACGGCCAGGAGCCCCAGGGCATAGTCCTCATGCCGCTTCTTGAAGGGCTGGACGGGGTAAAAAAGATGTCCAAAAGCCTCGGCAATTACATCGGCATCACGGAGCCGGCGGCAGAGATGTTCGGCAAGATCATGTCCGTTACGGACGATCTCATGCTCCGCTATTACGAGCTTCTAAGCCATATATCGAACGAGGAGCTGGGGCGGCTCCGGGAGGCGGTTAAGACCGGCGCCGTCCATCCGATGGAGGCCAAGATGGCCCTCGCCCTCGAGATAGCCGAAAGGTACCACGGCAGGCAGGAGGCGCTCAAGGCCAGGGCGGAGTTCGAGCACGTCTTCAGGAAAAAGGAGCTTCCGGATGAAATCCCGGTCCATAAGCTTTCGTGGGAAGAAGGCCCTATGTGGCTGCCGCGGATACTGAAACTCTCGGGGCTCGCGTCAAGCACGGGGGAGGCCCGCAGGCTCATAACGCAGGGGGGCGTGAAGATAAACGGCCGGAGGGTTTCGGACCCCGACGCGAAGGTCCCGGAGGGCTCCTACATACTTGCCGTGGGCAAGAGGCGGTTCGTAAAGATAGAGCCGTAAAGCGAAACCAAGGCTAAGGACTCCCTCACCCCAACCCTCTCCCATTGGGAGAGGGAGGAGCGAAGGGACTGGTCTCGAAGGGGACTGGTCCCCAAGCGGAGGGTGAGGGAATGACCCAAGGAGACCCTGCAGCAAGCTGAGACACGGTCCCGGCCGGCGGTAGCCTGTCCGATTTCGCTGCCTGCGTGTTAAAATCAATGACCATGGGGAAAAAGGGGAAAGTCTATCTGGTTGGGGCGGGCCCGGGGGACATAGGGCTCCTGACGATAAAGGGGGCCAGGTGCCTGGAGAGGGCCGATGTGGTGGTCTATGATTTCCACTTGAATGCGCAGGTGCTCAATTTCGTCAGGAAGGACGCGGAGTTCATCTACGCGGGGAAGCGCGGAGGCCATCACACGATGGGCCAGGAAGAGATAAACGCCACGCTCATCGAAAAGGCGAAAAGCGGCAAGACCGTCTGCCGGCTCAAGGGGGGCGACCCGTTTGTCTTTGGCCGGGGCGGCGAGGAGGCCTGCGCCCTCGCCGAGGCCGGCCTCGAATTCGAGATAGTCCCAGGAGTAAGCTCGTCGGTGGCTGCGCCCGCCTATGCGGGCATACCCCTTACCCACAGAAAAATATCCTCCTCCTTCGCCGTGATCCCCGGCTATGAGGACGCAACCAAGAACGGCTCCTCCATCGACTGGGAAAAACTGGCAACAGGGGTCGGCACGCTGGTCTTCCTGATGGCCGTAAAAAACATGGACGAGCTGGCCGGCAAGCTCATCGAAAACGGAAAGCCGCCCGACACGCCGGTTGCTGTCATCAGATGGGGCACGAGGCCGGAGCAAAGGACACTGATAAGCACCCTGGGCGAAATCGCCGCCCAGATGAGGCAAAACGAGATAAAGCCTCCGGCGGTGACGGTGGTGGGAGACGTCGTAAGGCTTCGGGAAAAACTGAAGTGGTATGAGATGAAGCCGCTCTTCGGCCACCGCGTGCTCGTCACAAGGCGGCATTCCTCCGGAAGCGAATGGGCCGCCGGGTTCGAATCGCTGGAGGACCTTGGGGCCGAGATAATGCAGTTTCCCACCCTGGAGATCGCGCCGCCTGAGAGCTGGCAGACCCTGGACGAGGCCCTGGGCAGGATCGGCTCCTACGACTGGATAATATTCACGAGCGCAAACGGGGTGAAATTCTTTTTTGAGAGGTTTGCGCGGCTTGGCATGGACATACGCTCCATCAGGGCGAAAATCTGCGCCGTAGGTTCGAAGACGGCGCAATCCGTCCGGCGGTTCTGCCTGAATGTGGACATGGTGCCCGAGGAGTTCAGGGCCGAGGGGCTCATAAAGTCCTTCCGCGAACTGTATCCCGCCGGCCTTGCGGGCATACGCTTCCTCCTTCCCCGCGCCGCGGAGGCCAGGGAGATATTCCCGGAGAAGGTCAGGCAGATGGGCGGCTTCATGGACGTCCCCGCCTCGTATCGCGCCATAAAGCCGCTGGCCCACGGCAAAAGGCTGAAGCGCTTCCTCAAGGAAGGCAGGATAACCGTCGCCACCTTTACAAGCGGGGCCACGTTTACTAACTTCATGGAAATGGTCGGAGAGGACGCGGCAGACCTGCTCCGGGGGGTGGCGATAGCGGCGATAGGGCCGGTGACGGCAAAAAGGATCGTACAGGCTGGGCTCAAGGTGGATATCATGCCCGCGGAGGCCACCATGGAGGCCCTTGAGGAGGCCATCCGGCTGTGGGCCCTCGGAGGCTCCAGGCCCCTGTAACAGTTTTTCGCGCCTTTGCTCTATAATCTATGCATTTATGCCAAAGGCCCTTGTGATACTGCCCACCTACATGGAAAAGGATACCCTTCCCACGGTCCTTTCAAAGGTTCTCTCGCAGGGACTGGCCGATGTCCTGGTAATAGACGACAACTCGCCTGACGGCACGGGGCAAATAGCCGGGGCATGGGCCATGCGGGACCCCAGGGTGCATGTAATGAACAGGCCGGGGAAGATGGGGCTTGGCACCGCTTATGTCGCCGGCTTTCGCTGGGGTCTTGAGCGCGACTATGACTGTTTCATCGAAATGGACTCGGACATGTCCCACGACCCGCGCGACCTTCCCAGGTTCATCGAGGAGATAGGCAAAGGGGCGGACCTGGTCATAGGCTCCAGGTACATAGGCGGCAAGATAAGCGTGGTGGGCTGGGATTTCAGGAGGCTGCTGCTGTCAAAGTTCGGCAATATCTACGCCTCGGCCCTGCTTTGCAGCAGGCTGAGCGACCTCACCAGCGGCTACCGCGCCTTCAGCCGGAAGGCGCTTGAGCGGACGGCGCTCGGTGAAGTCAATTCCGGGGGATACGCCTTTCAGATCGAGATGGCCTACAATATCTGCAGGGCCGGGATGAAGGCAAAGGAGATACCCATAGTTTTCACCGAACGCGCAAGCGGCACATCCAAGATGAGCAGGGAGATCATAAAAGAGGCCGTCTGGCTGCCATGGAGGCTCAGGTTGCGGAGTATAAAATCCTCGATCAGGCGCGTCCTGGGCCTGAAAAAAATCAACAAGGAGGCGAGGGGATGACAGCTTCGAAAAGTACCGGGGTCGCAAGGAGAAAGGCTGCCGGCAGGAAGACAAATGCGGGGAAAGGCGGGCATCTTCATGCCGTGATAATGGCCGGCGGCAAGGGGACGAGGTTCTGGCCCGTGAGCCGGGAGACCTTTCCCAAGCAGTTCCTGAAGATATTCGGCGAAAAGACGCTCCTTCAAAACACGATAGACCGGCTGGAGGGCAAGGTGCCGCCCGGCAATTTCCTTATCATAACCACCCGGAACCAGGCGGAGCTGGTCCGCTGGCAGACGAAAGGCGTGCTGCCGCCGGAATGCGTGGTGACCGAGCCGAGGGGCAGAAACACCGCCCCCGCCATAGCCCTTGCCGCCTTCAAAAAAAAGAGGACCGACAGGAACGCCCTGCTGCTGGTGCTGCCCTCCGACCATTACATCAGGGACACCGCCGCCTTCTCGGCCGCCATTGACGCCTCCGTGCCGCTGGCCGAGGCCGGCTGCCTTGTCACATTCGGGATTGTGCCCACAAGGCCAGAGACCGGCTACGGCTACATAAAATCCGGAAAGGCAGCCGGAAAAGACATCTTCAAGGTCGAGCGCTTTGTGGAAAAACCGGAAGCCAAAACCGCCCGCGCGCTCCTGAAAGACGGCTCCTACTTCTGGAACAGCGGCATCTTCCTCTTCAAGGCGCAGACGGTGATAAACGAGATAAAAAAGCATATGCCCGGGCTTTACGCGGCCTTTGCGGGGATCGAAAGCCAACTTGGCACCATGGAGGAGCCAAAGGCCCTGGAGGAAGTGTACGGCCGGATAGAGCCGGACTCCATCGATTACGGGGTCATGGAGAAATCGAAGCGGGTCTGCGTGGTGAGGTCCGATTTCGGATGGTCCGACATAGGGAGCTGGAACGCCCTGGAGGAGGTCATGGGGAAGGACACCGGCGGCAACGTGGTGCTCGGCAATTCGGTCAACATAGAGCCCGAGGGTTCAATAATTTTCAGCTCCGGAAGGCTCCTTGCCACGATAGGGCTTAAGGCGATGGTGGTCGTCGACACCCCCGACGCCACCCTCATATGCCCCAAGGAGAGGGTGCAGGAGGTGAAAAAGCTGGTTGAAAAGCTCAAACAGACCGGCAAGGAGGAATATCTGCTGCCCAAGGTGGAGGAAAGGCCCTGGGGGCATTTCTCCGTTTTGGAGAAGGGCGCGGGCTACCAGATAAAGCACATCTGCCTGAAACCGAAGGCTAGGCTCTCCCTGCAGATGCATAACCACAGAAGCGAGCACTGGATCGTGGTCTCCGGCACCGCCAGGGTGCAGAGGGGAGACGATGTCTTCTACATAAACAAGAATGAGAGCACCTATATACCGAGCACCGTGAAACACCGGCTTGAAAACCCCGGCATGATACCGCTGAGGATAATAGAGATACAAAGCGGCGAACATCTTGTGGAAGATGATATAATACGGTTCGATGACATCTACGGACGTTCGGCAGACCGATAATCACTGGGGGAGATGGGCATGGCACCTGCTTGCCCTGCTTTTTTTCGCCTGGATATTCTTCATAACGACGAATTTCAGCCTCAACGACCCGGACCTCTGGTGGCACCTGAAGACCGGCCAGGTCACGCTGGAGACGAGGTCTCTCCCGAATAAGGACCTGTTTTCCTTCACCTCCCCGGCCCAACTGCCCAGGATGGAGATAGACGGCCTGAGGGCGCATTGGCTTGGCCAGGTAATATTCTATCTGTCTTACCTGATCGGCGGGTACGGGGGCGTTGGCGTCTTCAGGGGGCTGCTGATAGTCGCGCCGATGTTCGCCATTTACCTGTGGCTGGTGAGGAAGGGCGTAAAGCCATGGATGGCCCTGGCGACGGGTTCGTTCGGTGCGCTCATGCTCGCGGTGGAGCTGTTCTATTCGTTTGAAAGGCCCCAAGGCATATCCTTCCTGTTGGCCCTGCTTGCCATAATGCTCCTGGAGGAGATGAAGGGGGGCAGCAAGGCCATGGCCGTCCTGCTTGTTCTTTTGATGGTCTTCTGGGCGAACGTTCATGCCGGGTTTATAGTGGGCGTGGTGATAATACTGCTTTACATCTTCGGGGAGGCTGTGACTTGGGGCTACCGAAGGCTCAGGGAGGGGCGCCTGAGGCCGAATTATCTTTTTTTTGGCGGCGCTCTGGCGGCGGAGCTGGCCACCGGCATAAACCCCAACGGCTATACCCTGAGCTATAACTACCTCCACGGCCTCCTGGCAAAGTTCCTGGCGGACCTGCAGCACACGGCGGGGCTTGGGGGCAGGAGCGGTTGGGTCGCAAACGTGGTGCTCGAATACAGGCCGCTCATCTACTTTTACCGCGATCTCTTCTACCGCTGGCTCATGTTCTACTGGGTATTCACGGGCATGCTGATCGTGCTGCTCCTGTTTAAGTACTGGGTGAGGAAGAAAATCGACCTCACAGAGTTTTTCACCGTATGTTTCATCTCCTTTTTTGCCAATTACTACGCCAGGGGACTCATGTTCTCGATCATCATACTCTCCTTCTACTACGGGAAAAGCCTGCTTGAGCTGAGGGATTTCAAAAGGAGGACCTTCGGCGCAAACGGCGCCCGCCGGGCGCCGGCGTTTTTTGCAGCCATCATGATAGCGACGACTCTCTGGTTCGGCCTGTATGCGTCAAAGTCCTACGCCTGGGCGTTCAAGCCGGGAATGACTAACCAGTGGGTCTCGCCCTGGTACCCGGTAAGCGCGGACAATTTCCTGAAAGAGCACGACATAAAGCCGCCCATGTACAACTTCTACACGTGGGGCGGATTTCTCATCTGGGACCTCTATCCGAAATACAAGGACTTCATAGACGGGCGCGCCCTTAGCGATTCCATAAGCCGCTCAGCCGACGCCATCCTCAAAAGCTATCCGGGATGGCGGCAGGAGCTTGACGCCTACAACATAAATTTCATACTTGTGCCGGTAGTATTCAGGGAATCGGGGTATATAATCCCCATCTCGGTCTCGTTGATAGACGACCCGCAGTGGAAACTGGTCTACATCGGGGACAATTCCGCCATCTTCGTGAGAAACACGGCCGAAAACGGCGATATCATCAGGCAATACTCGATTGACAAAAGGGCCGTGCTCAAGGAGATAGTGAACGTGGAAAACATACTGCTCTTCGGCGACCCGACGAACCCCATCTACAACATAAACAAGGCCGACGCGCTCAGCGCGCTTGGCGACGGCCAGGACGCCCGGCAGATCTACGCCATGTACCCGGACTGGGTCAGGGGAAAATTCAGCACCCTGTTCACGTATTACTCCCCTGACGGAAGCCGACCGCTTCCGTTCCAGTAGCGAGAGCCGCAACGCCAAACTGAGACACTGCCGGCTACTCAAGAAGGTCCCGCGTCATCTCCTTTAAATGCCACGCGGCAGCCTTCATGCCTTCCAGCATGGACAGATATAGGGAAGACGCCTTCGGCAGGCAAATCCCCTCCCTGAGGCGCTCGTCATGGAGGGCCGCGAAATCACACGCGCTTTTCAAGACTGAAAGTTCGGCCTGCCTCATGTACTCCGCCGTGAAGGCGTCTCCGGCAAGCAGCATGCCGGAGGCGTTTGAAAGCATGTCCTTCAGCCTTCCGATCATATAGTTCATCTCGCCCATGGCCTTGTCGCTGAAATGTATGTTCTCCGCCGCCTTTGCCCTCAGAAGCCCGCTGAAATTCTCGAAATGATCGCATATCCTCTCCGCATGGCCGGGGACCGACGCATACTTCATGGCCGGCGGCTCATTCGCCGCGCTTTTGGAGAGCTCGCGGCTGAGGTTCTCCGTCAGCCGCCGCGCGTCCGGCAGGATCGTGTCCGCTTCATCCAGGAAGGCCGCATTTGAAAGCAGGGCGCTTCGCCCCAGAAGTTCCGTAACCGCGACGAGCTTTGAAAAAAGCCCGCTAAGGCCAAATGCAATCTCTTTTAATTCCATCCTGCAAAGCCCCGTGCCCTTATATCTCTAGGATACCAGAACCCGGCCACCGGAAGGTAAATATAACGACGAATATATAACTATTTGCGCCAGCCATGATATCCACCCGGACCTTTCGTTCCGCTCGCGCGGTTCCGGACGTATTCGGACTGTCCCGCCGAGGCGGGATTCAGAGCGCCTTCGGGGCGAATAACGAAAGGTTGTCAAGATGCAACCCGCCGTGATCCGTCCGCTTGCTCGCTCTCTCAAGGTCCGGGTGGATATCCTCACATGCCGATAATTTTAACGCGAATTCCCGGGACACTACGCTAGCACAGGGGGGGACCTGCTTCAGATTTGTGGGGTGGCATCTGCCTCCTGGAGTGGAGCGAAGAGCGGACACAGGCCCTCCGGCGGAATGCGATATTGACCGCAGGGGGGCCGTTTGTGGATAATGGATATCTGAGCCTGAAAACTCGTCCCCTTATATGGAGGAAAGATGAAAAAGTCTCTTCTGATCCCGCTTTTTCTGGCCTTGGCGTTGTCCGCCGGGTGCTCAAAAAAAGAGATGAAGCCGGTCCCGGAGGGGGCGGTTTACTATAATGAGGCCAACGGCGTCGTGCAGGCCCTCCGGAAGGGATACATCAACAAGGACGCCGATGCCATAAAGACGGTCAGCACGGAGAAGGGATACGGTGAGGTGGCGCCCAATTTGGGAAGATTCGATTCGGTTGAGCTGTCCTTCACCACGAAATGGATCGATGTGACCGGCCAGACCATGGACGTCAACGTTGCATGGGAAGGGGTCTGGACAAAAGGGGACAAGAAGGACCACGAGCGCGGCATGGCGGTATTCGAGCTTGCGGGCACGCCCCCGAAGTTCAACGGCGTCCTGAGCGGCAGCCCGTTTGTCTATCCCCGGTAGGGGCTGCGGGCGGGAATTTTACCTTGCCCCTGTGATAAAATAATGTGTTGTTTGGGGGGCTTTAAAATCTTTATTGGAATTCTTGTAAAGGGGTGTCTCCTTTCCCCGGTAATGGTCCGGATTTGAAAGAGCCCGAGATAACCGAAGAACTCATACGGGAGCACGGCTTGAATGCGGAGGAATACGCCAGGATACTCGATATCCTGGGGAGGGCCCCCACATTCACCGAGCTGGGCATCTTCTCCGTCATGTGGAGCGAGCACTGCTCCTACAAAAGCTCGCGCATCCATTTCAGAAATTTCCCCACGTCCGCTCCGTGGGTCGTCCAGGGCCCGGGGGAGAACGCCGGGATAATAGAGATCGGCGGCGGCCTTTGCGCCGCGTTCAAGATGGAATCCCACAACCACCCCTCGTTCATCGAGCCGTACCAGGGCGCGGCAACCGGGGTTGGCGGCATACTGAGGGACATCTTCACGATGGGGGCGCGCCCCGTGGCGAGCCTGAATTCCCTGAGATTCGGGCCGCTCGACGATCCGCTCCAGCGGCACCTGCTTTCGGGGGTCGTCTCCGGCATCGCAGGATACGGAAACTGCATCGGCGTGCCCACCGTGGGCGGGGACGTCTACTTCCACCCCTGCTACAGCGGCAACATCCTGGTCAACGTGTTCAATCTCGGAATAGTAAAAAAGGAAAAGATATTCAGGGGGACGGCCTCCGGCGCCGGCAACCCCGTCATATACGTGGGCTCCAAGACCGGAAGGGACGGCATTCACGGCGTCACGATGGCCTCCGAGGAGTTCACGGACGACGCCGAGCAAAAGAAACCAAACGTCCAGGTCGGCGATCCATTCACGGAAAAGCTGCTCCTGGAGGCATGCCTGGACGCGATGGACAGGGACCTCATCGTGGGCATACAGGACATGGGCGGGGCCGGGCTCACTTCCTCGTCTTCCGAGATGGCGGGAAGGGCCGGCACAGGCATCGAGCTCCACATAGACAAGGTCCCCCCCAGGGAGAAAGACATGATCCCGTACGAGTTCATGCTCTCCGAAAGCCAGGAACGGATGCTCATCGTCGCCCAAAGCGGGAAGGAAGAGGAGCTTCTGGAGATATTCCGCAAGTGGGACCTGGAGGCCGTAGTGATAGGCAAGGTGACGGACGACGGGTTTTTAACGGTGAAGTGGAACGGCAAGACGGTCGCCCAGATACCCGCGAAGAAGATCTCAAGCGAGGCGCCCCTCTATGACAGGCCCTGCAAAAGACCCTCCTGGCAGGACGGGCTGCAGGATCTCCGCCTTGGCGCCATCGGGCTGCCCGAGGACTATAACAGGGTCCTCATCAGTCTCCTGGAGTCGCCCAACATCGCCTCCAAGCAGATGATCTGGCGGCAGTACGATCACATGGTAAGAACGAATACCGTGGTGCTGCCCGGCTCCGATGCCGCCGTTATCCGTGTGAAAGAGACCGGCAGGATGGGCGAGGCGGCGGGAAATCCCCTGGAGATGGGCATTGCGATGAGTGTCGATTGCTCCAGCCGGTACTGCTATCTGGACCCCTATCTTGGCGGGATGCACGCGGTGGCGGAGGCGGCGAGAAACATCGCGTGCTCCGGGGCGAAACCGAGGGCCGTCACCGACAACCTGAACTTCGGCAACCCGGAAAAACCAGAGGTGATGTGGCAGTTCGTAAACGCGGTGAGGGGCATCGGGGAGGCCTGCCGCGTCCTTGAGACCCCGGTAGTGGGCGGAAACGTAAGCTTTTATAACGAGACGAAGGGCGCGGCCATCTACCCCACCCCGACCATCGGCATGGTGGGTATATTCGAGGACGTGCGGAGGCACCTGACCCAGGGCTTCAAACGGGAGGGCGAGGTGGTGGCGCTGCTTGGGGCCACAAAAGAGGAGCTTGGGGGCTCCGAATACCTGGCGGTCATCCACGGGATTGAAAAGGGGATGCCCCCTTCGCTCGACCTGGAGGCCGAAAAAAGGCTCCACGGCCTCCTGTTTGAGGCCGTGCCGCTTTTAAGCTCCGCCCACGACTGCTCCGAGGGCGGGCTTGCGGTGGCCCTTGCCGAATCCGCGATGGCCGGCGGGATCGGGGCCGGGGTATCCCTGGGACCGCTTATTGCGGGCGGACCGGCAAGAAAAGACGCGCTTCTTTTTGGCGAATCGGCGGGAAGGGTGGTTTTAAGCCTGGCCGGGAAAAATATGGGGGCCCTTAAAGGTCTTGCCGGGAAATGGAATATCCCCCTGTTTGAGCTTGGCCGGACCGGGGGCGGAAGCCTCAGGATAGACAGCGATATAAATCTGACGCTGGGCGAGCTTTCCGGCGCCTTCAACGATTCCCTCAGGCGGCATGTGGAAGCCAGATAAGTTCAGGGAGGAGTGCGGGGTATTCGGGATATACGGACATCCCGAGGCGGCCAACCTCGTCTACCTCGGGCTCTACGCGCTTCAGCACCGGGGGCAGGAGAGCGCGGGCATCTGCTCCTCGGACGAGAAGCAGCTCCACCTGGAAAAATCCGTCGGCCTCGTGGCCGACATATTCACGGAAAAGCGGCTGAAAAAACTCCCCGGCTACGTGGCGGTCGGCCACAACAGGTACTCAACGGCCGGCGGCAGCAACCCGAAAAACGTGCAGCCGATACTTGCCAATTTCTCCATGGGGCAGCTTGCCATCTCCCACAACGGCAACCTCATAAACGCCTACGAGCTGAGGAAATCTCTGGAGAAAAACGGCGCGATCTTCCAGTCCTCCTCCGACAGCGAGGTCTTCATCCACCTCATAGCCCACAGCAGGGAGGAGGACCTGAAGGAACGCGTGGTGGCGGCCCTGAGGGAAGTGGCGGGCTCTTACAGCCTTATAATCCTCACGGAGAAAAAAATCATCGCAGTGCGCGACCCCTACGGCGTGAGGCCGCTCAGCATAGGCACGGTGGACGGCGCCTACGTGGTGGCCTCCGAGACCTGCGCCTTCGACCTTATCGGCGCCGATTATATCAGGGACGTGGAGCCGGGCGAGATGATAGTGATCGACATCAACGGCCTTACGTCCTACCCCAAGAGCGTCACGGCCCCACGGAGGGCCTTCTGCATATTCGAGTACATATATTTCGCGCGCCCGGACAGCCGCATCTTCGGCGGGCACAGCGTAAACGCGGTGCGAAAACAGTTCGGCAAACAGCTCGCCATCGAATGCCCGGTGGAGGCGGACCTGGTCATCCCGGTGCCAGACTCCGGCGTGCCAGCGGCCATAGGCTACTCCGAGCAAAGCGGGATCCCCTTCGACTTCGGACTCATAAGAAACCACTACATAGGCAGGACCTTCATCGAACCCAAACAGAGCATAAGGCACTTCGGGGTGAAGATAAAACTGAACCCCGTAAGAGACCTGCTTGAAGGCAAGAGGGTGATAGTCGTCGACGATTCGATCGTAAGGGGCACCACGAGCAAGAAGATAGTGAAGATGCTCCGGGAGGGAGGAGGCGTGCGCGAGGTGCATATGAAGATAAGCTCTCCGCCTACGATGGGGCCCTGTTTTTATGGCATAGACACTCCCACCCGGCAGGAGCTGATCGCGGCCAGCCACAATGTGGAGGAGATCCGCCGTTACACAACAGCGGACAGTCTCTCCTACCTGAGCATCGACGGGCTCTTCAAGGAAATACCGGATGCCGAAAATTTCTGCAAGGCCTGCTTTACAAAGGAATATCCCATAACCTTCCCCGGCCAGGAAAGCCAACTGGAGATCCTGTTTTAGTTTTTGCTCTTCCGGATTTATAGTATAAGCCCGCCTTTGGGCGCGCGGCCGGCATCAGGCATCCCTCTTAAAAGAGGCCTTTCTCCCCCGGCATCAAAAAAAAGCCTGCCGCGAAAAGGAGTCGATCTCCTTCTTGAAGGTAATCAGGAATTCCGTTTTGCCGCCGGAGCCGGCCTCGAGTTTTCCGCCCAGATGCCTTGTGACAAGATTGTTTACCAGCCTCAATCCGGTGCTCTTTGCCGATTCGATACCGGACGATGGGAGCCCTATGCCGTTATCCCGGTAGACCAGCTCGACCTGGTTTCCATTCACGCGCAGGGATATGCCTATTATGCCCGCGCGGCCTTCCGGGAACGCATATTTGACGGAATTGGAAATCAGTTCATTCAGGATCAGCCCGCAGGGCATTACGATGTCTATGGACATGGAGATGCTGTCGACGTCGAGTTCCAGGGTGATATTGTCCTCCCGGCCCCGGTAACCCAGCAGCAGTACGTTGGCCATGACCTCGACATAGTCTTTTATGTCGATATTGGCCAGGTCCTTGGATTCGTACATTTGCTCGTTTATGGAGGAAATGGCCTCGATCCGTGCCTGGGTGTCCCTGAGCATGCCCGACACCCGCTCATCGGTTATGGAGTCGGTCTGCAGACTGAGGAGGCTCGAAACCAACTGCATGTTGTTCTTTGTCCTGTGATAAAGCTCGTGCAAAAGAGCCTCCTTCTCCTTAAGGGACACCTCAACCCGCTGCCGGTATACCTGCTCGTTTTTGAGGAGTTCTTTTTCCGCGTGTTTTTCATGTTCCCTGATTTCAATGACGAACGCAATTACAATGGCCGATACGAGAAGGGCCACGACAAACCCGTCCACGGAACCTATGAGAATCAGGTTCCGGCTTATCCTCCCCCACCACAAGCGGCTCATCAGGATGTTCATTGCAGTTGTAAATATCTCTGAAAGTATCAGGGAAACCCAGAGCATGTGCCAAAGATTCACGGTCTTCAGCCTGCCAAGCAGGACCTCGGCTGCAGAGCGGGTGAAGCGCACCCGTCTTGCGGGGGATGATTTAGCGGGCACCGCCAATTCTAACAAGGCTCCATCTTTTTGTCCGGCCCTTTCCACTGATGCCGCCAATTCCACGGGCGGCAAGACAAATCAACTCCGCGACTGGAATCAAGGAGGCTGAATTCACATCCATCCCCGTATCCGGAAGCATTCCCCACGTCTACTCCAGTCCACATCTACTCCAGGTAGTAATTTACACTTTTCAGAAAAATTTTTAAAGTGGACGCGAACAGTGGACGCGAAAAAAACGCCCGCCGTGGCCGGCAAACCTCGAAATTTTGCCCCCGTATGATTTAATATAGATTTTATGAAACTATTGATTCAGGAGGCACATTAAAAATGTCTGAAAGCAAAAAGAAAGAGGCTGAACTGGATGGCGCTTCGCTGGCGGGATACAAGCAGCAGGCCGCGCCCCTGATGAAGGGCAGACTGGACTGGGAAAAGGACCTCATATTCCACGGCCGCACGCAGCGTGGCTATGAGATAGATTTCGACGCCAAGATAGAGTGGGGCTGCGCGCCCACGGAGAGCCTGCTGCTGTCGCTGGCCGGCTGCATGGCGATAGACACGGTGTCATTCATAAAGAAGATGAGGGGCGAGATATCCGATTTCAGGATAGACATAACCGGCGAGCGAAACCCCACGCCTCCACAGTATTACACGCGGATCGAAATGGTCCTCAATATAACGGGCAAAAACATAACCGAAAAGCAGGCGAAAAAGGCCGTCGCCCTTTCGCATGAAAAATACTGCTCCGTTTATCACAGCCTGAGAAAAGACCTGGAAGTCAAAGTGGACTATGTATTGAACACGGAGGGGTAAAGAACTAGGCCAACAGCTCTCCGAGCCGGGCCGCCACCGCGGGGACTTCATCGTCCGCGATGGTCCTTGCGTCCAGCAGAAGCGCGTCTTCCTTTATCCTCGCTATAACCGGAGGGGTCCCCGTCCTTAGCCCCTCCTCTATCGCGTTTGGCGTGAGTCTTGCCGACCTGATAGAAACCGCAAAGGTCGGAAGCCTTACGCCCGGCAAGGAGCCCCCTCCCGCTTCCGAGGAGTCCCCGGCCACCGCGACTGAAACGTCCTCTGCCGCCTTTATGGCGGAAACAAGCCGCTCCGCCCTCCCGCGAATGGCCTCCGGCTTCTCAAGGAGCATCCGCAGGACAGGGATTTCGCACGCGGCCTTCTCCGGGTCCGCGTATGCGAAGAAGGTCGCCTCCAGGGCGGCGAGCGTCATCTTGTCTATCCTCAGCGCCCGCGCCAGCGGGTTTTCATTCATCCTGCCGATGACCTCCGTTTTGCCCGCGGCAATGCCGGCCTGGGGACCGCCCAGGAGTTTGTCGCCGCTGAACGTCACCAGATCGACGCCGGTCTGCACGACTTCGCTTACCACGGGCTCGGCGCCTATGCCGTGGGTCCTGAGATCAAAAAGACATCCGCTGCCCAGGTCGTACATCACCGGCAGCCGGTGCTTCGCCCCAAGCGCCACAAGCTCCTCTATCGGGACTTCCGAGGTAAAACCGGTTATCCTGTAATTCGACTGATGCACCTTCAGGATAAGCGCGGTGTCCGGGCCGATGGCCCTCTCGTAGTCCCTCAGATGGGTCTTGTTCGTTGTGCCCACCTCCATGAGGACCGCGCCGCTTTGAGCCATGACATCCGGGATGCGGAAAGAGCCGCCTATCTCCACCAGCTCCCCCCTGGAGACTATCACCTGCCTGCCCCTTGCAAGCGTGGAGAGGGCGAGCATGACCGCCGCGGCGTTGTTGTTCACCACGGTGGCGTCCTGCGCCCCGGTGATGCCGGTCAGGAGCCGCCTCAGATGGGCGTGCCTCTTGCCCCTGCCGCCTTCCGCGAGGTCATACTCGAGGTTCGAATAACCCTTCGCGATGAGGATCACTTTTTCCAGGGCCGCGCGGGACAGGGGCGCTCTCCCGAGGTTGGTATGGAGGACGACACCGGTCGCGTTTATGACGTTGCTGAGGCTGGGGGCCACGTATTTTTTTATAAGGGCCTCGATGCCGGCCGAGATGGAGGCGGGGTCGCAGGGCGGCTGCCCGCCTTTTCTTATCTCCCGCCTCAGGGCCTCCAGGCTCTCCCTTATGGCCTGAAGGACATAGCGGCGCGGATAAAGAGAAAGCCAGCCGCGGCCCTCCGCGCTTTTAAGCAGCTCGTCCACCGAGGGCAGGCCCATCAGAAGGGAGCGAAAATTTCTATCGGCCTCTTCCATTCAGTCTAGTATCCAACACGCACTCTGTTTCGTCAAGAAAATTCCCTTGCGGGCTCCAGGCCGCTTGCCCTCACCCCGACCAGCCTCACCCTCTTCTTCAGCTCTATGCGCCCCAGGCACTCGAACGCGGTCCTCCTGAACACCTCCAGGTCATCAGTGGCCTGCTTGAGCGTCTTTGCCCTGGACAGCGTCTCGAAATCCTCGAACCTTATCTTTACCGTGACCGTCCGTGCAGTGTAGCCTTCTTCCCTCATCGACGAGACCACATCCCTCGTCAGCAGCGCAAGCGCCCTGGCCACGGTCTGCCAGTTGGCGGCGTCCTGTTCGAACGTCTCTTCCCTGCTTATCGATTTCGGCTTCCATTCGGTGATTATCGGGCTTTCATGCACGCCCATCGCAGCCTCATAGAGGTACTGGCCAAAGGATTGCCCGAATTTATCGCGTAGCCACTCGGGGCCTTTAGAGGCAATATCACCTATCGTGTTTATGCCCAGGATCTTCAGCCACTCCTCCGTCTTCGGCCCCACTCCAGGCAGTTTTCTGGCATTGAGCGGCCATATCAGCTCCGGAACGTCCCCGGGGCAAAGGATGGTCAGCCCGTCGGGTTTCCTCAAATCAGAGGCTATCTTGGCCAGCAGCTTGTTCGGAGCGATGCCGGTCGAACAGGTAAGCCCCGTCTCCCTGAATATGCGCTCTTTTATCATCCTGCCAATCTGCTCGGAGGGCTCCGCTCTGGCCGTGATGTCCAGATAGGCCTCGTCTATCCCGACATCCTCCATGAGCGGGCTTATCTCAAGGAGCATCTTTTTTATCTTCTCCGAAACTCTCGCATACTCTTTATAGTCCACGGGAAGAAATACGCATTTGGGACAGAGTTTCAGCGCCGTTCTAAGGGGCATGGCGGAATGGACCCCGAAGCGCCGCGCTTCATAGGAGGCAGTGGAGACCACGCCCCGCCTGGTCGGGTCTCCGGAGCCGCCCACCACGACCGGCCGGCCTTTAAGCTCAGGGCGTCTGAGGACCTCCACCGAGGCGAAAAAGGCGTCCATATCGACGTGCAATATGCGTTTGTTCAAGCCCTGCCCGCCCATAGTTAAAGTATAATAGAACCTATCTTCAAAATTGATTCTTACGCGAAAGAGAGAGCATATGCCAAAACCCTTCATCATCGCCCTGATATTCGCGGCCTTCGCCCTCCTGCACAGCGCGCTTGCGGCCGGCCGCGCGAAAGACCTGGCGATAAGATTCGCCGGGGCCGGGCTTGTGAAGGCTTTTTACCGGCTCTCGTACGTGGTCATCTCTTCGGCCGCGACCCTTGTCTCTTTTTACCTGGTCGCAAGACTGCCCGATGTGGTCATCTGGAAGCCGCCTGTCCTCGTTCAGGCAGTCATGTCCCTCATCCAGCTTGCCGGGCTCACCCTCGGCATGACCGCCTTTTCCGGCATGGATTTCCTTGAGTTCGTAGGGATAAGGCAGGCCATAAAATATCTCAGGGGCATCAAAGAAGACCTGCCGGGCGACCAGGAAGGGATAAGGCAGCGGCTTATCGTCCGGGGCCTTTACGGCGTCATCCGCCATCCCCTCTACGCGGCGGGCATTTTGATATTCAGCTTCGTGCCGGTCATTACCAGAAACTGGCTCACGGTCTCGGCCCTGGCGGACCTCTATTTCATCTACGGCGCGCTCATCGAGGAAAGAAGGCTCATAAAGAGGTTCGGGCAGGACTACAGGGATTACATGAAGAGGGTGCCCCGGTTCATCCCCCGCATCAGGAAATGAACCCCGCCCCGGCCTTACACGCGGTTCGCTTATACCCGTTTGTCAGGAGACGCCGGGCGATGGCGGATTGAGGCAGCCGGAAGCGATTTCAAGACAGGTTCTAGATGAAAATGGGTTTCGAGGAGGGTTTCGAGAGGCCGGCCGCGGCGGCCCGGCTGAACAGCTCCTCTATGGCCCGCTCGCCGTCTCCGCCCAGCCACACGGTATGGTCGTTCACGTAAAGGCCTATGTGGCTTTGGATGACCTTGTCTTCCATCTCCTGAGCATGCCCTCTTATGTATGCCCGGGCCTCGGCCGGGTTTTTAAGCGAATAAAGCACGCTCTGCCGGATGGCGTCCTGGACAGATTTTATCGTCTCCTCCCCGAGAGAGCGCCTTGCGACAATTCCCCCAAGCGGGATCGGACGTCCGGTTACGCCCTCCCACCATTGTCCCAGATCCAGCAGCGAGTGCAGTCCGTAATTGCGGAATGTAAAGCGTCCCTCATGGATGACGAGCCCCGCGTCCACCCTGCCCTCCTTCACGGCAGGCATTATATCGGAGAAGAGCATCGGCACGGTGTTTCCCCGCAGCGAGGGTTCGTAGAGCTGCAAAAGCAGGCTTGCGGTGGTGAGCCCGCCCGGGATGGCGATTTTCATCTTCCCCAGCTTATCCGGAAGGTCCGCGGGCTCAAGCGGCCGCCTGCCGACCAGGAGAGGCCCGCAGCCCTGCCCAAGGGCCGCGCCGGAGCGCAGAAGGACATAATCATCCCTCAGGCGGCAGTAGGCATGAAACGATATCTTGGAGACATCCAGAAGCCCCCCGGCGGCCTTCCGGTTCAGGGCCTCCACATCCTCAAGCTCCTCCCTGAAGGACAGGCCGCCCGTTTCAATCTTCCCGTGCACCATGGCGTAAAAGATGAACGTATCGTTGGGGCACGGCGAATAGCCGAGCGACAAGGATGTTTTTTCCCGCATGCGCATATTATACGACCCGGGGCGGGGGATTTGCCAGGACGCAGGGCTTTTAAATGCGGCCGCCGGCCAGGCTGAAGAGGAGCACGGAGAGGACTACAACAGTCACCGCCACATAAAGGCGGTCGCGCTGGATGGCGAAGACCAATACGCTGAAGGCCACCCGCGCGACAGGGGTTGCGATCAGCAGCAGAAGGCCGAGCTCCATGATCCCGCGGCTCCCCAGGCCCAGGGCGTCGCGCACTATCCCGTGCAAGCTGCGCAGGTCCGCGGGCTCGCCGGTGAAGACCTTGTAATGGGGGGCGGCGCCGCCATGGCCCACCAGATAGAGGACCCCGCCGGCCAAAACGGTGATCGCCGCTATCAACACTCCCGTTCGAAGGAGGTTGCCTATCACAATCCCCATCCGCTTGTCCGTCCACGCGCTCCTGCCCTGCCGTCCGGCCATCATAGCCTCCCTGTTATCCCGTTGTAAATCATTTCAAACGCCAGGACGAGTATGATGAGACCGAAGACCACGCGCAAAACAGGCGTGCGCGCCTTCATGAGCTCTATGGAGCCCAGAAACGCCCCAAGGAGGACGCCCAGCATCACCGGCATGGAAAGCGCCGGGTCTATGTAGCCGCGGTTCAGATAGACGCCCGCGCTCGCCGCGGCCGTGACCCCGATCATGAAGTTGCTCGTGGTGGTGGACACCTTGAACGGGACGCGCATCAGCTTGTCCATCGCAAGCACCTTCACCACCCCCGCCCCGATGCCAAGGAGGCCGGAGACCGCGCCGGCCCCGAACATCATGGCGAAGCCGCCGGGCACGGAGCGCACATAGTATTCCTGGCTGCCTCCAGGCACGGGATAGCTCGAGTTCATCCGCAGGTACGTGGCTATCCTGTCCGGGCCGGCGGCGGAAGCGCCGTGGCTCGGAGGGCGTATCGACACGATGGCGGAGTAGATGAGGATGCCGCCGAACACCATGGCTATCGCCGAAGTCGGGATTCTCTGCGCCAGAAACGCACCGGCAAGGGCGCCAAGGGTGGTCGCTATCTCAAGGAACATTCCGATCCGGATATTGCTGAAACCCTCCTTAACATAGGCCGAGGCGGCCCCCGAGGACGTGGCGATCACGGAGACAAGCGAGGCGCCGATTGCATAACGGATATCCACACCGAAGCCAAGGGTCAGGAGCGGCACGATCACAACGCCCCCGCCCAGGCCGGTGAGGGCTCCGATGAACCCCGCCGCCACGGACCCAAGCAGTATGAGAAGAATGAATATTGATGTGCTCATGGATACGATTTGATTTTATCAGGAAGCGGGGCCGCAGTCAGCGGAAACGTACAGGCGTAATGCCTCAGCTTGATTTGCCGGTCAATGGCGATTTCGCTTTTTGGGGCTTGTTTTCTGCCGCGGAGGGGCCCACCCGCTTCCACCTCCTGTGTATCCAGAGCCACTGCGACGGGTTTTCCCTCACGAAGTTCTCAATCGTAAGGTTCAGCCTCCTTAAGGCCTCCTCTTCCGTGCCACTGAGATCTGTTTCCGGACAGAACGTTATCTCATGCCCCGATGCGGTCCTTTTTATGAAGGCCGGATGGATGGCCGCCCCGGTCCTCTTCGCCAGCACCACGGGCATCCTGGTAGTCCACGCCCCCCTGCCCAGAAATTCGATTATGCGGCCCTCCTCCTTTATAACGGCCTGGTCCATGAGTATGCCGGCCATGCCGCCGGACTTCAGCGTGGACAGCAGCGGGCGAAGGGCCCCTTTCTTGTAAATGACCTTGTTGCCGAACCTGGCCCTGGCCCGCTCCAGAAACCTGTTCAGGTAGGGGTTGTAAAGCGGCCTTGCGACAACGCCGATGCCGCCGAACTCGAGTCCGGTTTTAAGGGCCAGCAACTCCCAGTTGCCGGCGTGCGCGGTGACGAATATCACCCCCCGTCCGGGCTGCCTGGACCTTATCCATTCATCCCCCTTGCAGGTGATGCTCCCGAGCAGGCCGCCGCCGAAACCGTAATAGACCTTCGCCAGTTCCACGAACGAGACGCCAAGGTTCTCAAAACACCCGATGGCTATCTCTTCGGGCGGCGGCGCATCCGGGAGGGCGCCCCTGGAGGAGGCCTCGCCGATATTTTCGAGGGCGATCCTCCGCCTGCTGCCCCAAAGCCTGTAAAGCAGACGGCCGGCGCACGCTCCAAACCTCCTGGCAACGCCGAAGGGAAGCAGGGCCAGGGTGAAAGTCAAAATGAGGAAAAAGAAGAATTCCCCGGCCCTAGCTATCCTGGTGAGCATCTTCAGCCATTGTTGTTTTCTTTCTTCTTCTCTTCCCTCACCGCCTCGGCCACCGCCTCTTCCTTCTTGGCCTTGACGGCCTCGGCGATCTCCTCAAGCCTCTTTGTTACCAGGCGGTTCAGGGTCCCTTCCGGGTAATTCCCCTTCTCATCGAGCTCGCCGGCCGGCATGCCCATAAGGAGCTCTATGCCCTCCTCGGCCCTGCTTATCGGGTATATGCTGAATTTCCCGTCCCGGACGGCGTCGACGACCTCCTTTTTGAGCATGAGGTGTTTTACATTCCTCTCCGGTATGATCACCCCGTGGGAGCCGTCAAGGCCCCGCATGCGGCATATCTCGAAAAAACCCTCGATCTTTTCGTTCACTCCGCCGATGGGCTGGACCTCTCCGTTCTGGTCCATCGAGCCCGTGACGGCAAAGGACTGCTTTATCGGCGCGCCGGCGATGCTGCTTAAAATGGTGTATAGCTCGGCGCACGACGCGCTGTCGCCCTCTATCATCTCATAGAGCTGCTCAAAGGTAAGGGACGCCGAAAGGCTTATCGGTTTCCTGAACGCGTATTTGCTCCAGAGATAATTCGTGATGATAAGAACGGCCTTTTCGTGTATCCTGCCGCTCATCTTGGTCTCGCGCTCTATGTTTATGACCCCCGCCCTCCCGGCATAGGTGCGGGCGGTGATCCTGGAAGGTTTCCCGAAACTGTAGTCCCCCATGTCCATGACCGCAAGGCCGTTGATCTGCCCCACGACCGCCCCCGAGGTCTCGACTATGAGGGTGCCCTCCAGCATGAGGTCCCGGAGGCGGTCGCTTATCCGGCTGTGGCGGTAGATCTTCTCGTCGATGGCCTTTTCGACATGCCCCGAGGTCACAACCGGGCTGCCGGCGTTCCTGGCCCAGTAATGGGCCTCCTGCACCAGGTCCATCACGTCGCGGAACCGGCTCGTGATCTTGTCCTGGTGGCCGGCGAGCCTGGAGCCGTACTCGACTATCCTTGCGACCCCGGTCCTGTCGAAAGGCAGCAGGTTTGACTCCCGGCATTTCAGGGCTATGAAAGAGGCATACTTCCTTATGTGCTCCGGCGTCCTTTCCATGAAGGAGTCGAAATCGGCCTTCACCTTGAAGAGTTCGCGGTACTCGTCGTCCAGGCTGTAGAGCAGATAATAGATGTTCGGGTTGCCCACCAGGATGACCTTCACGTTAAGCGGGATGGGCTGGGGCCTGAGCATCGCGGTCGTGAACGCCCTGTACTGTTCCCATATGTCCTCCAGCTTGACTTCCTTGTTCCTGATGGCGCGCTTCATGGCCTCGTAAGAGAAGACGTTTCTGAGCAGGTCCAGGGCGTCCACAATCAGGTATCCGCCGTTTGCCTTATGGAGCGCCCCCGACTTGATAAGGGAGAAGTCCGTAATGGCCGCGCCGAACTGGAATTTGTATTCGATCCGTCCGAAGAGGTTGTTGTAAGTAGGGTTGCTCTCAAATACGCAGGGCGCGCCCGACAGCCCCGAATTGTTCACAAGCACGTTTACCACGTACCTGACGAAAGAAGGCTCGGGCCTGACCGGGCGCGGCATCGGGACGGCGGCGGCATGCTCCTCCTGCTGCGGCTTGAAATCCTCCAGGTGCTCCAGTATGTCCTCACGGACATCGTCCAGGTATTCCTTTATCTTCCCGTATTTGCCGTACTTGTTCTGAAGGTCCTCTATGAAGTGGCCGATTGCGGAGAGCACCGCCTCGCGCTCCACGGTGTTCAGGGCATCCCTGACGGCCTTCTCCTCCTGCCTCATGGTCCGCACAAGGTCGTCGAGTTTTTCCTGGAGCTCCTTGCCGATCTGCTCTATCTTCTTCTTCGTCTTGTCGTCCAGGGCCTCGAATTCCTCCTCGGTAAGAGGCTCGCCAGTCTTTTTTACCGGCACCATCGCCAGCCCGGCAAATGTCCTTTTTATGGTAAAACCCTTCTGCTCCGCCTCGCTTTCCAGTTGGGAAAAGAGATCCTTCTGCTTCTTCTGGAAATCCTCCATCACCTTGCTGCGCTGCTTTTCGTATTCCTTGGACTCGAATATCTTCGGTATCGCCGTCTTCACGCTTTTTACGAACTCTTCCATGTCCTTCTGGAATTCGGCCGCTTTGCCTGCGTCAAGCGATATTGCGCTGGGGGTGTCGGGGTCCCGGAAATTGTAAACGTAACACCAGTCCGGCGGCACCGGCTCCCGGGCCGCCTTCTCGTCGAGGAGCATCTTTATGGTCGTGAGCTTTCCGGTGCCGGCCTCCCCCAGGATGTATATATTGAAGCCAGTGTCGCTGAAATTGAGGCCGAAATCGAGCGCGTGCATCGCCCTGTCCTGACCTATGGTGCCTTCAAGGGGTTTTACGTCGTCCGTGGTATTGAAATCGAGCTCTCCGGGCCCGCAACACCTGTAAAGCCGTTCCGGCGCGAGTTTGTTTGGCATTATAAAAAGACCTCCTTTCGGACCTGATTAAAAAAACCCGTTTACGCCCTCGGGTGGTGCTCCTTGTATACCTTCCTGGCCCTCTCAAGAGAGACCTTCGTGTAAATCTGGGTTGTCGCAATGTCGGAATGGCCGAGCATCTTCTGCAGCGACCTCAGATCGGCCCCGCCCTCCAGCATATGGGTGGCGAAGGAGTGCCTGAGCACGTGGGGGCTGATGCTGACGCCGGCAGCCCGCGCATAGAATTTCAGGGCCTGCCAGAACCTCTGGCGCGTCATCGGCCCTCCCCTGGAGGTAAGAAATACGTAATCGGAGTGACTTCTGCCCTTGAGACAGGCCTCCCTGGGGCCGGACATGTAGAGCTTCAGCTTTTTCATCGTCCTTTCGCTTACAGGGACGACCCTCTCGCGCATGCCCTTGCCCGTTACCCTGACAAATCCCGCCCCGGCATTGAGGTCTGCGGTCTTCAGGCCCACCAGCTCGCTTACCCTGAGGCCGGAGCTGTACATGAGCTCGATCATCGCGGAGTCCCTTTCCCTGAACCTTGCGCGGACCCCCTTGCCGCTTTCAAGCACCTTTTTTATCTCCTCAAGCGGCAGCGCCTTCGGGAGCCTCTGCCAGATTTTAGGGGTCTGCAGGTCCTCCGCGGGGTCGTCGGCCCGGAGCGCCGACAGAACCTGGTAACCCGAAAACCCCCTGATGGAAGAGATGTTTCTTGCCAGCGTGGCGGATGAAAATCCCCTCTGCCTCAGCTCGTCGATATAATCGAGGACGTGCCCCTTGCCCCACTTGGCCGCGCCTATCTTCCTTTCCGCGAGAAACCTGAGGAACCCGGAGAGGTCCCTGCCGTAGGAGGCCAGGGTGTTTTTTGAGAGCCCCTTCTCCGAGGCCAGGTACGCTAGGAAATCCGAAATTTCCGCCTTCAATTCAGATACTCCTCGATGCCGGTCTGCGCCTTCAGCCTGCCGTAGAGCACGCCGGCCATGGCCATGAGGTTCACGGTGTCTTCCCGGTTGTAGGTTATAAGCAGCTCCATGGCCTCCCTGCTTCCACGCATCGCCTCGTGCCAGAGCCTCACCGCCTGGTAGCCGTCCACGCCCTGGACGCTCTCGTCCCTGTGGATGCCCACGAGCGGCTCTATCTTCTTGAGCCCGCCTTTCATTCCGACCCTCCTTGCGCCGAAACAGAGGTCGAAGTGCGCCCCTTCAAAATGGATCCCGAGCGTGTCCCTGAGAAACGGCATATCGAAGCCGGAGCCGAAAAAGGTGATCAGGTAACGATACCTTGAGAGTTCCTTTTGCAGGGCGGAGGCGCTGAGATTCCCGCCCCTTACGAACGCCTTGTAGTCAAAACCGTCGTAGAGGCCGGCCACGGTCACGTAACCGCCCGCTGCCGGGTGCCATCCGTTGGTTTCGATGTCCAGGCAGACGGCCCCTTCCCTGAACTCTTCGTAGAGCCTCCAGTGCTCCTTCTGCCTGAGGACCCTCGCGAAATATCCGGAGTCGCCCCGGGCCAGCCTTGAGCCGGCATCCATGAGCTTCCGGTCGAACGCGCTTTTTCTGGCCGGACCGATGGCGGCTATCTCGGGGGCCCTGATGAAATCCTGCCACTCGAGTATTCCCCTCTGCCACAGTCTGCGTTCAAGCCTGGAGCCCACGCCCTCCAGTATGCTGAAAGTGTTTTTTATCATATTAATTTCCGGTCTTTGCCTGCGCCATCCACCTATTATAGACGCTTAAATGGCCGGCTACAACCCGTAAATCCGGCGCACTTGCGGAGTGTAGGAGCCGTCGGGCGAGTAGACAAAAAGCGGGCTTTCGACCGCCAGACCGGCTCTTCCGCCTTTCACCGACTCCACAAGGACCATCTTTGCCTTGAACGCCCCGGACCCGCCATGCGGGTCCTGCCCGTCAGGATCATATCTGCCATGAACGAATCTCAGGCGCTTGGGCTCCAGGCCACCCGCCCGCAACGCCTCGAACATCTCCCTGAGCCTTTCGGGATGGTATATCATGAAAAACCTCCCCCTGTTTTTGAGCAGGCGCCCTGCCGCCCTCACAAGCGCGGGAAAAGGCAGTTTAAGCTCGTGCCGGGCAAGCGCCCGCTCTTCATCCAGGCTTATGCGGCCGGTCGTCGCCTTCCTGAAAGGCGGGTTTGAGACGGCCATATCGAAACTCCCACCGCACAGATCCGCGGCGTCCCCGCCGCATCCGTCTCCTATGGCCCTGATGTCCGCCTTTACCGCCGTTACCCTGGATTCCAGCCCGTTTAAGGCTATGTTTTTCAGGGCGAGTCCGTAAAGCCCCTCCTGCAGCTCAATAAGCAGCACGCTTGACTGAGGATATTTTTTAGCCAGCAGCAGGCCGATCACGCCCGAGCCCGCCCCAAGGTCAGCAATCCTGCCCACTTTCTGAAGACGGGCGAAATCATGGAGCAAAAGGGCGTCAAGCGAGAACCTGTAGCCCCGCTGCCTCTGATAGAGCTTTATGTCCCTTATGGAATCAAGCGTAAGGGTCATCTATTTATGATAATGCCATCGGCAGCAAAAAAATAAGTCTGCATGATTTTTTAAACGTTTGGCTATTTAAATTTATCCAATGAATCACCTTGCAGCAAGCTGTACTCCCTCACCCCAACCCTCTCCCATCGGGAGAGGGAGAAGCGAAAGTGAAACTCCTTGAATTAGGATAAAGGAAAATATAATCTATTGCATGCTTTCCAGGGTCCAAAGCGCGAGCCTCTACGGCATAGAGGCCCACCCGGTTGACGTGGAGGTGGACGTAGCCAGCCGCGGATTGCCGCACTTCTACATCGTCGGGCTGCCGGACGTATCAGTAAAGGAGAGCAGGGACAGGGTGAGGGCGGCCCTGAAAAATACGGGATTCAACATGCCCCTGAGGCCGGTAACGATAAACCTTGCGCCCGCCGACTTGAAGAAGGAGGGCTCCGCCTTCGATCTGCCCATAGCGATAGGGCTCACGGCGGCCGAGGGCCTGCTGGATGCCGGATGCCTCCCGGGTTATCTGCTTACCGGCGAGCTGTCCCTGGACGGGAAGATAAAATCCGTGAAAGGCGCGCTTTCCATCGCGATGCTCGCAAGGCAGATGGGGGTGAAGCTGATCCTGCCCGCGGACAACGGCCCGGAGGCCGCGGTAGTCAGAGGGGTAACAGTGCTTGGCGCGGGAAGCCTTCCGGAGGTGATCGAGTTTCTAAGGGGCGTGGGGCAGCTAAAGGTCTTTGAGGCGGGAGGCGGCGAGCTGCCCGCCGCGAGCGGGCATGACGAGGATTTTCTGGATGTGAAGGGGCAGGAGCACGCCAAAAGGGCGCTGGAGGTGGCCGCCTCGGGCGGGCACAACGCACTGATGGTGGGGCCGCCGGGGGCTGGGAAAACGATGCTCTCCAGGAGGCTGCCCGGGATATTGCCGCCCATGACATTCGAGGAGGCCCTTGGGACGGCCAGGATACACAGCGTGGCCGGTCTTTTGAAGGGAGGCCAGGCGCTGCTGTCCTCAAGACCCTTCCGCGCCCCGCACCACACGATATCAGACGTCGCCCTCGTGGGGGGCGGCCAGTTTCCCCGCCCCGGAGAGGTAAGCCTTGCCCACAACGGGGTGCTGTTCCTCGATGAACTGCCGGAGTTCAAAAGGGGCGCCCTCGAGGTCCTGAGGCAGCCCATCGAAAACGGCGAGGTCACGGTCTCGCGCGCCCAGGCCGCGGTGACCTATCCCGCGCGTTTCATGCTCATATCCGCGATGAACCCCTGCCCCTGCGGCTATCTGGGAGACGACAGGCACCAGTGCACCTGCGCTCCGGGCGCCGTAATGCGCTACAGGTCAAAGGTCTCCGGGCCGCTTCTGGACAGGATAGACATCCACATCGAGGTGCCGGCCGTCCCCTACAGGGATTTAAGCTCGGACCACCAGTCGGAGGGCTCCGCAAAAATAAGGGAGCGCGTCATCGCCGCCAGGGAAAGGCAACTGCACAGGTTCGCCGGGGAAAACATCTATTCCAACGGACAGATGAAGACCAGGCATATAAAGAAGTTCTGCCGCCTGAACGATCAGGCGCAGCGCCTTCTGGAGACCGCCGTGCAGAAACTGGCCCTCTCCGCCCGCGCCTATTCCAGGGTGCTGAAACTCTCCAGAACGATAGCGGACATGGAAGGCACGGAAGAAATCGGGCCCCACCATCTCTCCGAAGCGATACAATACCGAAGCATGGACAGGGTTTTCTAGTGCAGCGTCCCCAAAATAACCTGAAATAATTCTGTCATTTCCCGAAATACCCCTCCTCCTGCGATATCCGTCCGGTCTTTCGTTCGTCGCGCGGTTCCGGGCGTATACGAACTAATTTGTTTAGAGCGCTTTCAGGGCGAATGGCGAAAGGTTGGCAGGATGCGGCGCGCCGTGATCCGTCCGCTTTGCTCCCTCTCTCAAGAACCGGGCGAATATCGTCCATACTGATAATTTTAACGGTTATTTCCGGGACGGAACTAGAACCTATCTCAAAATCGCTTCTGGCTGCAAGAGGCCGAAATTGCGGCATACGGCGTCATACAGGGGAAATTGTCCTCAACGCAGCACTGCCGCGCCTCCGGGCGATTTCCCCTTTCTTCCTTGTCTGCCACAATTTCATCTCTCTTTCGCTTCAAAATCAATTTTGAGATAGGTTCTAGTCCGGGGGGACGTCGACCTTCACTATGCCCTTCGAGATTGCAAACCTGATAAGGGCCGCGCGCGAGTGCATATCCAGCTTCTCCGAGATGTTGGTCTGGTGCGCGGTCACGGTCTTGACGCTGATGTTCAGGCACTGGGCGATCTCCTTGTGGCTGAAACCCTCCGCCAGAAGTTTCAGCACCTGGCGCTCCCTGTCAGTCAACCTCTCGTAGGGGTCGTCGGCTGCGGGCATCTTCTCCTTGCCCAGGTATCCGGCGACGACATCCGCCGCGATTGAGGAAAACAGGTAGACCTCCCCCCGGTGGACCGCCCTGATCGCGTTGACCAGCTCGCTGCCCACCGCCTTCTTCAGCAGGTAGCCCGTGATGCCGGCCTTCAGAAAGCGGGCGATATACTCCCTGTCGTCGTACTGTGTGAGCACGATTATCTTCAGGTTGGGGACGGTCTTCTTGATCTCCAGGGTGGCCTCCAGGCCGCCCAGCCTGGGCATGCCTATGTCCATCAGGACCACATCGGGGTTGTCCTTTTTTGCGCGCTCCACCGCCTCTATGCCGTCTGAGGCCTCGCCCACGACTTCAATGTCGCCCGAGAGCCTCAGCAGGGCGGCAATCCCCTCCCTCACCAGCGCGTGGTCGTCAGCTATTAACACACGTATCTTGGACATTCTCCACCTCGGCTTTCAAAGGAATGTGAACGCATACCCAGGTCCCCTCGTCCTGCAGCGAGCATATCTGCAGGTCGCCGTCAAGGAGGGAGGCCCTCTCCCTCATGCCCAGCACGCCAAGGCCCCTGCCGTCTTCGGCGGGGTGCTCCATCAGTTCCTGGAAGTCGAACCCGCTGCCGTCGTCCTCCACCAGAATCTCTATGAAGGATTCGTTTGCGCTCATCATCACGCAGACGTTTCTTGCGCCCGCGTGCCGCGCTATATTGATGATGCACTCCTGCAGTATCCGGAAAAGCGTCGTTTCTATCTGCGGGGGCAGCCTCCTGCCGGCCAGGGGTCCGGCAAGAAGCTCGTAACGGATTTTTTTCTCCGCGAAGTGTTTTTTCATCAGCCACATGACCGCCGCGTCGATGCCGAAATCGTCGAGGATCGAGGGCCTGAGGTCCTTGATGACCGCATGGACGTTGTCGATGGTCTTCATCACGATCTCCCGCATCTCGTCTATCCTGCCGACCGTGACCCGCTCCGGCTGCAGCCTGCATATGTCCAGCTTTATCAGAAACGCGGAGACGTCCTGCAGTATGGTGTCGTGGATGCCCCTGGCTATGCGCTTGCGCTCGTCCTCCTGCGACGAAATGACCTTCCTCAGCAGGTGCTCAATCCTCTGCTTGCTCTGCCTTATCTGGTGGGTCCTCTTCGCAACGCGGTTTTCAAGCTGGATGGAATGGGTCTTTATCCTCTCGAGGGAGTCCGCCAGCTTCTCCCTCATTGCGTCGAAGCTCCTGCTGAGCACCAGTATCTCGTCGCTTCCCAGGCGGCCGACCGGCGTCTGGAGGTCGCCCGACGCGATCCTGTTGGTGGATGATATGAGGGATTTCAGCGGCCTGACAATATGCCTGCTTGTTGCAATGGAGAAGAAAACGGCGGTCAGGATAAAGACAACCACCAGCAGGGTGAACTTTCTCCTGAGGGCGGCCGCGGGGGCAAACAGCTCGTCTTTCGGCTGCCCCACGATCACGCCCCACTTGGCCACGCTCAGGGGGACAATGGCAAGGATGTCCGCCGGCGCCCGGGCGCCGGGGGGATGCGCGTGCCTGTACTCCCTGATGCCCGACTCGCCGTCCCTTATCATGCTGACCGGGATGCCGTCGTAGTTATGCTTCTGGAAGACCCGCTTCGGGTCGTCTGAGGCCACTATCGTCCCCTTGGAGTCGATTACCTCTATGTAGCTGTCGCCGCCGATCTGGCTGGACTGCAGCAGCGTGCTTATGTAAGGCTCCGTTGGGCCGAGCATGCCCCCGATGACCCCGGTGATCCTCCCGTCGTTGTCCTTGAGCGGGGCCATCATGAATATGACCTTTTTCCTTATCGGCTCAAGCGTGTAGATGTCGGAGATGAGGGGCCTGCCGGACTGCAGCACCTGGTTGACGTCGTTTATGTAGGTGAGGTTGGGGGCGTACTCATAGTGCTCCGGATATGTGAGGATTTCATTGCCGTGCTCGTCCAGGAGGAAAACGCCCTCCGTATAGAGCGAATATTCATACAGCGTCTGGAGTATCCGCCTCCTGGTCCGCCAGTCATTGTCCTTCATGTTGATCTTGCCCAGCAGGGAGACGTCGTGGAGCCTGTTCAGGTTTTCATCGAGTATGACCTGGATATGATTTGCGATGATCCGGGCGAGGGCGAGCCTGTTTTGCATCGACAGCCTCAGGTTGTTGTTGATCTCGATGTAGCTTATCACCCCGAGGGTCGCCGATATTACGAGAACATTGAGGATTATGAAGGTGATGATCTTCTTCTGCATCTACCATAAATTACTACAACGCATCCATTCCATCAACCGGTTTTGCTCCCTCCTTTTTGACGGCAGGCGGCGTAAGGGGTTCCCCGCGGCCTTCCGCGCGCGGGTCCTGAAATCCCGTAAATATGCTTTTATCAAGGGGAAACACCTCGGGGTTGAGCACCGAATCGTAGATGTGCCAGACGACAACGATGAGAAACAGCAGCATCGCGTCGCTGGAGTGCATGTCCTTTGCCGCGGCTATGAACTGTCCGGGCATGTACCTTGCCGCGTCCACCGGGAACCAGAGCGTAAGGCCGGTGGCGATCATCTGGAGGCCCCCCAGGAAGGTAAGCCAGTAGATGAATTTTTCCTTGTAGCTGAACCTGCCCTGCGGAGCGGGCCTCTCCTCGATGCCAAGGTAGTAGCGGACGTCCGCCACGGCGTCTTGCGCGTCCCGCAGCGCAATGAGCATTGAAGGCTTCCACCGGAACATGAGCACGCCCAGAAAGGAAGCGACGGCGTGCTGCAGAAGCAGGGCCGTGAAAAGCACCCCGGCCATGTGGTGGAGCGACCTTGCGCTGTCTATCCCCCCAAGCGCCCCGATGACGAACTGTGAGACGCCCAGGTAGTGGAATTTCTGGCAGAGTCCGGTCACCGCCAGGGAAAAAAAGAGCACGATAAGCGCAAGGTGTTCGGCGATCCTGAAATTGCTGAACCTCCTTGTGCGTCCTTCGCTTTCCCATGATTCTCCGGAGACCATGGACGCCCCCCTTTCTACCTGTTTGCCAGGTAACGCCACACGTGCAGGACTATCTGGACGAGCAGGCCCAGTATCATGAGCGGCGTGATGATTTTATAAAACAGCCCGACCAGGAAGACGGCCGGGGCGGCCTTCAGGCTCGGCTCATAATGGGAGAGCCAGGCGCCGGGGAAGTTTACGGTCGCATTCGGGTGGCATTTGCGGCACCTGCCCAGCAGCCTCAATTTGAGCGTGCGTATGTCCGCGCCCGACACGGAGGCGATATCGTGGGCACCGTGGCAGTCCGTGCAGACAGCCATCGGCCTGTCCGGACGGCTGCCGGCGCCGGCCTCCTTCCTGTACAAGCTCAGCGTGAGGCCGTGGAAGTCGGCCAGATAGGTCTTCACCACGCTTGCGGACAGGCCGTAGCGGCCCATGACGGCGGAGTTGCCATGGCATTTCGCGCATATCTCCGGCACCGCGTCATGGAAACCGTTTGAGGAGGCGGACCTGATCTGGTGCGATGAGTGGCAATCGGTGCATATGGGCACATCGCCGTTGCCGGCCAGAAGCGCCCTGCCGTGGACACTGCCCGCATATACACGGTAAACACCGGCATGGCACGCGGCGCACCTGGATACCGCCAAAAGCCTGTTTGCGCCAAGCGCGTAGGCCGCATGGCCGCCGTGGCAATCTATGCAGGTGGCGGAATCCAGCCTCCCCTCGTCCAGTCTGCTGTAATGGACGCTTTCGGCCCAGCTTGCGTATTTGTCGAAATGGCACCGCCTGCAAATCCGGGCGGAGGAGATCAGGTATTCCCGTTTCGATCCGAACATGCGGCGGGGATGGTCCTCCATCGAGAAACCGAAGTGGCAGTCGGAACAGGCCAGGTCCTTATGGGGCGACCTGCCGATCTCCGCGACGTCCACACGTATGGATATGGCCTGCCTGCCGCCGAAAGTCATCATCTCGTCCCGCAGGTGGCAGCCAAGACAGTAGCTCCTCTCCCCGCGCCCCCCGTCGAAGGCGCTTATGGAATGCGCGCTGTGGCAGTCGGTGCAGACGACCGGTTCCCCGCTTTTCTGCCGCCTGAACAATTCCGCGTGGGGGCCCCGGGCCACGATGGCCCCCCGGGGATGGCAAGCCAGGCACCTGACGGATTCCTTCAGCCGGTACTGAAGCTTGCTCCTGAAGAAACGCTCAGGATGGCGTCCCTTTGCGAATTCCGGATGACACCCGCCGCACCCGAGCCCCCGGTGGGCCGACCTGTTGAATGCCTCGGGGTCCACGTACATATTCAAAGTGTCCCCGTCCGGGAATTTCAGGGCGGACATCTGCGCCCCGTGACAGCCAAGGCAGCGCTTTTCCCCGCCTGACGGCGGCAGCGCAAGGGCCGCGCGGGCGTGATACGCCGGACAGAGGATGATAATGGCAACACCGAGCATATACCAGGCTTTCATAGCGCTTTCTCCATAAAACGGGCCTTTCGAGCGCGTTTTAGTGCGCGCTCCTGTATTCGGGCAGCTCCCGGGTCACCGGGAACCTGTTTACGATCCACCTGAAGATCAGGATGTGAAGGGTTATCATCGCCGCAATCATGATGAGCTCCGTGGCCGGAGGAATGATCCTCTCGAAGTGTTTGGGCAGATACCAGTTGTAGGCGATGAGGTTTACGTTGACCCTGTTCAGCACGACCCCCGCCGCCGCCCAGAGCGCGGCAAGACGCGCCATCCCGGCGCTTGCGCGCCTGACCGCGGCCGTAAACAGCGCCATCGGCGCGGCCACGAAACCCAGCAGCTCGGCCAGGTACCAGACCCCCCAGGAGCTAAGGAGGTACGCCCAGCGGTTGTCCATGGCCAGGGCGAGGACCTTCAGTGCGAAGTAAACGTACATGGCGATGGCCGCCCCCCTGGCCAGCCCGAGCGTCACCGTGGTCGAGCCGCGCCGGAATGCGTCGTCGCACTTGTCCCTGAAATAACGGACCCCCGCATAGATCAGCAGCATCGCAAACGATATGGCGCAGTAGACCGCCGAGCTGAAAAAAAGCACCGGCAGATACCCGGAATACCAGAGGGGGTGCACCTTGCCCGGCGTCATCAGATAAAGGGCGCCAAGCGCAGACTGGTGGACGGTGGAAAGGATTATGCCTCCGATGACCAGCCCCAGGGTCGCCGAGACCGCCCATCTGTGCAGGCGCTTCGCCCCAAGCCATTCCAGCAGGGCCGGGGAGAATTCCAGCACCTGGACGGTGATGTAGAGGACGACGTGCCAGGCTATGATGAACAAGACCGAGGCCGTCCCGAAATTGACGATGGTCGGGTAATATATACGCCACGGCCGTCCGAGGTCTATGAGCAGGTAGGAGGCCGCGAATATATATCCCAGCATGCCGCCAAGCACCGCTATCCGCACAAAGGGCCGGTAGCTCTTTATGCCGAACACGTAGTAGGAGGCGGCCATCACGAACCCGGCGGCGTAAAGCGGCTCCCCTGCGAAGATACCCCATGAAAGCAGAAGGCCCCAGGGGTATTCGTTTGTCGCATCGAGGACCGAGGCCAGCCCATGCACGTAACGAATGTAGAAGACCGGCGCGGAGGCCGCCAGGATGAGCGCCGCCACCAGGTTAAACGGCGTGGCGATGGAACGCGAGTATTCCCGGACGCCCATCCCCATGAAAAGCTTGTCCATGAACCACTGCCTGAAAACGCGCGGGGGGGCTGTGGCCCGCGTGAGATCGTCAAGATTCTCAGCCATGACGCACCTCCTCGCCTCCGGCCTCTTTACTGGCTGCTTCCCTGGCGGCCTTTTCGTTGCCGCGCATTATGCCGTATATCATTCCGAATATCGCCGGAAACGTCGTGAATATCACCGGCACGCTCGATTCAAAACCCTTCGCAAGCTCCACAAGGGGCTTGTCCGGAAGCCCGGTGGGGAAGCCAAGCTGCTCGTAAGGCACGCTCGAAAGGTAAAGCCATGACGTCCCGCCGGCCTCGTGCTCCCCGTAGATATGGTCTATGTATCTGCCGGGGTTGCCGGAAATCCTTTCCCTGGCCACCTTGAGAAGCTCGTCCCTGCGGCCGAAGGTCAGGGCGCCGCCCGGGCAGGCCTCCGCGCACGCGGGCAGTTTGCCTTCCTTGATCCTTGGATAGCAGAAGATGCACTTCACGATCTTGGCGTCAAGGGCGCTTCCGTAATCGTATGCCGGCATATTGAAGGGGCACGAAATGACGCAGCACCTGCAGCCGAAACAGAGGTCCTTGTCGTAAAGGACGGGCCCCTCCGGGGTCTTCGTATACGCATGGATGGGGCATGCGGTGGCGCATGCGGGCTCCAGGCAATGATTGCACTGGATTTTCCTGTACATCACGGGCCTGGATGGGTCCGTGGTCCTGTAACGGTTTACAACCGTGTAGGCCCCGGCCGAGGGCCACCGGCTCTTCTCGAAGACCGATGCGTCATCAAAAGGCGTCTCCGGCACGGGCAGATGATTGACCTCGTTGCAAGCCCTCTCGCAGCTCCTGCAGCCCACGCACCGGGTGAAATCGGACAGCATGCCGTAGGCCCCCGGCCACCCGCCGAACTCCGGGGCGCCCTGCCTCTGGCCGGCGCGGGCAATGACGGGCGCACCTACGGCCGCCGCCCCCGCCAGGGCCGACAGGCCGAGGAATTTCCTCCTCGTGAGCCTGCCCGGCGCCCCGGATGCATCCCGTCTGTAGTGTTTTTTATCCTTACCCTGAGACATGTTCTTGCCCTCCTCTTTTCATGATCTCTTTTCATGGGTGTCTTTTCATGACTTTGGGGGCGCTGTCTTCTTTCCTGCGCCGGTTTTTGTTTTCTCCGTTTTTATCCCTGTATGGTTGTTTCCCGTATGGCATGTCCTCGCGCACCCGGCCGGCGAAACACCCAGTTCTCCGATGCCGACGTGGCAGCCGAAGCACGTCTGGTGAAGGGCGGTCTTCAGTCCCGGCATCCACGGCTTGGATGGGGAGTATTGGCCGTGACAGTATTTGCAGCCCATGAACATATGGGTAGCCGATGCCGCAAAAAGCCCGGGGACCTGGGTGTGGCAATTGTCGCAGAGCCCATAGGCGATGTTCCTGTGCGTGTGGTGGCATGTACCGCATTTCGTGAGGGCCGTGTGCATCCCGTGGTCAAATGTCACGGGACCGAATCTGTCCTGCCAGGCGATTGAGCGGGGGACGGGAGGCACCTCGTTGATGACTATGGTGCCGGGGACATCCCTCCACTGCCTTTCGGCGCCCCACGCGGCCGGCCCGGGTGAGAACGGTAAAAACATCGCCGGAAGCAAAAAAACAAAGACCGGAAGAAGCGCCACATTCATTTTCATCGCTTGCCTCCCTTAATCTTCGCCCTGCGGCCTCTTGCCAGGGTCTTCATCCGGCTTTTTACCCCTCGCCTTCCTGCCAGTGAAATAGGCCCGCACGGGGCTCCACTCGGCGGAGGCCAGCGGCGCGGCCAGGCCCTGGACAAAGAGAAAAGGCAGCGCGGCCAGATAGAACATGAAGTATGCGGGCGCCAGCGCGGCGTTCCTGGCAAACCGCAGCAGCCTGACCCTGTTTTGCGACCTCAGGAACTTCACATCATCCGCGGCCATCTCCAGCGCCCCCTTGAACGGCCTGGGACTCATGATCTGCAGAAAGATGATGAACCCGAGGATGAAAAGGAGCATCAGCCCGTACTCCGCGGCGTTTGTGCTGGTGACGAAATCGAAAAGTGTGTGCATCTTGAAACACCTCCTTGTCTTTTTGCGTGCGCTTTCCGGTTATTTTTTCCGTCTGCCCGCCTTTATTTTTTCCGCCTGCCTGTCCTGCAGCGGGCATCGTGTTTTCCGCCCCTTTTGCCCGCGCCCGTCAGATAGGCCCTTGAGGGGTTGTGGGCGGAGGGCTTGTTCCTTGGCTCATGGCCGCTGCAGACGCGCAGGCCGGTTGCGGCGGCCGAAACCAATGTGCCGGCGACCGGCACAAGCCATGAGACCAGGAACACGCCTATCCCCAGAAACGGCAGGAACATGACGTATATCATCCCGGAAAGGGGAACGGCCAGAAAAAGAAGAAGCGGCGAGATCCTGAGAAAACTGGCGCCCTTGCCCCCGGGCAGCATCCCCGCCTCGCGCAGGTCGACCCTCCGGCCGTCCATGGGGCTCCAGTACGGCCCTTTTCCCACTATTTCTCCTCCCTTATACATCGGCTTTCCCCCTTCCCGGTCCTCCATCTGAAATTGCCGACTGCATCTACTTCCGTTCCTCTTCCCCCGGATCGGCTTCCGTCCTCTTCTTCCTTGTTTTCGCGCCTGTCATGTAAGCCGTGGCCGGGTTATACCCGAAACTCGCCGTCCTGCCCAGCATGTCCCTGACGAGGCCGTAGCAGGCATATCCCACCGCGGCGAGCGCCCCTATTACGGCGATGAACGCCACGAAGGCCACCAATCCCAGGCCGTAAGGAAATGCCACCGACATCGCAAACCCGATTACGGCCAGGATAATGAGCGCGGCCTTCACGCCCCGGCTCCTGATAACGAACTCCGGGCCTTTTTTTTCGACCTTCCGGTTCTGCACCATCATCAGCGTCATCATTGTCCATTCCTCCTTTCCCCACTCCGGGGTTTTTCTCTTCCCTGCCATCTTCCCCTTTCCTTAATTTCATGGTATCAGCCCGCCCGGGCAATAGAAATTGGAAATACTTCCTATTTGCAGTGGGAAAAATTCCTAAACAGGCTTGAAAAAGTCCCAAATTCGTCATTCCCCGGCTTGACCGGGGAATCCACTTTAAGTATAAGTCATTGAAAAACCTGGATTCCCGCCTCCGCGAGACAATGACGAACAAGAGGCAGCATCCTGGCAACCCGATTGGTCAGAAGGCAAAGGCAAGGGGCGCGGAAAAATACGGCGGGCGGGACGGGCTACCGGACCATGCTGTCAGCTATCCGTATCAGCTCGACAGGATAGGACATGTAGAGGACGGAGGAATAAAAGCCGCCTTCCTTCCAGATTATCCTGGAGCACGGCCTGCCATCGCCGCATATGCCCACCTGCAGGACCGCGTCTCTTCCCTTAAGACGGTACCCGGTCTGCTCCCTTATCCGGGCAAACCGGATTCTCTGGAGCTTTTCGGCTTCGGCGGCGCCGCCCTTCAGGGAGGACTGGACCACTATAAGGGCCGTCCGCATCGTTTTTGGCTCTGTGAATTCCAGCACTACCGCCCTGAAGGGCCTTTTCTGGGCGAAGATGAAGGCCGGGGGCCAGGAGAGCCCTTCGGGAAAATATTTTGGCACCAGTATGCCGTGATAGCCCGCGGCCCGCATCGCATCTTCAACGGTGGCGTACCGCCTTGCCAGGTCCGGCCGCACCAGCGACGGGAACCAGTTCAGCGCCGCCAGGAACGCGACCACCCCCGCGGCCATCACGGCCATGTAAACCATGCCTCGGATCATCCTGACGGCGCCTGGACGCATTTTCATTTTCCCTGCCTACACGACAAAGTAGTTTATGCCCGCGATCAGGGCAAAGGTTATAACAAAAGGCACCCCCCAGGGGGTCTCGTCCTCCGCGGGCGGCCCGATCCTCCGGAGCCTGCTTTTCAGGAGCGCATCCAGACTGTACCGCTCGAAGGCCGCCGCGATATCCCGGGCCCCCCTGCGGATAACCGCTTTGCCCTGGCTGCCCCCGCCCTCCGGGTTTTCATCCGGTTCAGGCCGCAGCATCCCTACCGCCTCCCGGAGGGCCTGGGGCCTTCCAGTGAGCGCAACCGCGAAGTCATCACAGATCTTTTCCTCCTCCTGGGCCAGCTTCCTGAATTCTATCATCGCCACCGGGTTGTAGAACATGAGCACCCTCACGATGTAGGCAATGGTAAGCACGGGCTTTCTGCTGCGGCGGATATGGCCGATCTCGTGCGCGAGGGCCGCCTGCAACTGGTGCTTGTCCAGGACCCTAAGGAGGCCGCGTGAGACAAAAATACGCGGGTCCCGCCAGGTATTGGAATAGAGAGCAAGGTCCTCGTCATCAAGGACCGAAATGCTGCCGGGCCTGATTGGCAGCCCCTCAAGCGCATCCTCGATCTTCAGGGCAAAGGCCTCTTCCACGGGCTGCCCCCCGGCGGCCCCGTCCCCCCTGAGCTGCTCCATCAGGTGGACGACCATGGGCAGGAATTCCTGCAGGATGAAGATAAGCGCTGTTATGACGGCCGACAGGACAAGCAGCATCCTGAATACCGGCACGCCCCAAAAATTGAAAAAAAACCACTTGTTGCTGTCCAGCAGGCTGCCAAGCCTGAAATAAACGCCGCCCCGGCCGGGCCTGATCAACTGGTAGACGGGAAACGAGAAGGCGGGCAGAAAAATGACCAGGAAACGGAACCTCTGCGTCATGCGCGGCCCCCTTATGTCCCAGGCGATGAACGCGCAGTCGATGAGCGCGGAGGCGATGATTGAGTGGAGCACCGTTTGAACGGCATACATCCCCCAGTAAGAGGAAATAAACGAGTCCATATCCCATGGATATTATATTCCAGGACCGTTTTTTCAGGAAGCAGGTTTTTTTAAAAAACTTCCCCGCCTGCGGGAATGAATATGTCGACCATCGTCCCCATATTCAGTTCGCTCGTTATTTCGATATGGCCCTGCATGCGGGAGAGCATTTTTTTTACTATCATCAGGCCCAGCCCCGTGCCGTGGGGCTTTGTGGTGGCGAAGGGCTTGAAGAGTTCCCTGACCTGTTTTTCGTTCATTCCCCTGCCGTTGTCCTCCACGCGGACCATTATCAGTTTCTTTACCCTTGCCGTGCTTATTTTTATCCTGGGGCCGACCGCCCCCTCAAGGGCGTCGATGGCGTTTGTAAAGATATTCAGCATCACCTGCTGGAAGGCCCTTTCATCGATATACGCCCAACCCGTGTCAGGCGCGGCGGAATATTCTATTTTTATGCCCTTCACCTTTGCATCGTTCCTTACAAGGGCCAGGAATTTTTCGATGCATCCGGAGAGCTCAACGTTTTCGGGCTTCACGGCCTCGAACATGTTGAAACTCTTCAGGGATTTAATCAGAAAATCCAGCCTGGACATCTGCTCGAGCGCCCTGTCGATGTACTCGCCGATCTGTTCCTCCCTGAAATCCTTTATCTTTTTCCTGAGGACGCTGAGCGTGATCATGGCCGTGGCCACGGGGTTTGCTATTTCATGCCTTATCCCGCTGAATATGTACCCGGTGTTTTCCATCAGGTTGGCGGCCTCGGCGATGGATTCCAGCCGTCTTCGCTCCGTAATGTCCACTATCATCGATATCCAGCCCAGGAATTCCCCGTCCGCGTCGAACCTCGGGCTGGAAGAGATGATCACCCACAGATCGGAGCCGTCGGCGGCCCTCAGCCTGAAATCGAATTTCTCCGCGACGCCCTGCTTCCGCCTTTCGCACCTAGCATGGAATTCCGGGACAAGCTCCGCGTCGATAAAATCGGTGACCGGGCGTCCGAGGAGCTGTCCCTTCTCATAGCCCAGCATGCCGGCGATCCTCTCGTTGGCAAAAATTATCCTTTCCGCGGCGTCCATTACCCATATTCCCTCCTGGGCGGCCTCGATAATAGTCCTGTAGCGCTCCTCGCTTTCAGCAAGCGCCCGCGTGCGCTCCCCGACAAGCACCTCAAGCTCGTCCCTGCACCCCCTCAATTCGTCTTCGGCGGATTTTCTCATTTGGGCCATCTCGTTGAACGCGCCGGCAAGCTCTCCTATCTCATCTGATGATCTCACGCCGACCCTCCGGTCCAGCTCGCCCCTCCCGATTGCCTTGGCCGCGTCCGCCAGCTTCTGGATCGGGCCGGTGATATAGCGGGCGAAGGCAACGCCGGCTGAAAACGTGGCAAGAAACAAAAATATCGACAGAAGCAGCGTGGACTCGTTTGCCTTTCTGCCCAGGGCCACATGCCGGCTGATGTCGATTAACGCCAGGACCGCGCCGATTGGCCGCCCCCCGGGGCCTTTCAGGCCGAATCCGCCGCAGATGAAGGTCCTGCCGCCGCTTCGGAGCCGCTCGAAGAGGTTTCCATTCTTCAAGTTCAGCCGTTCGAGGCTTGCGCCGGGGAAACACGAGGCCGCGCCGGAGCCTCCGGTTGCGGCCAGAACGACGTGGTCCTTCAGGTCGTTCCAGTTGTCCCTAAGCCCGGCCTGCCGCCTCATGCGCCGCCATTCGTCCCGGTCAAGGTATTTCTTCTCGGCCAGGATGGCAAATTCGCTGCCCGGCTCCTCCTTTTCAAGGGAATCCAGAAAATGGTTTATCCCCTCCGACATCGCCACATATCCTATGAGCCTGCCCCTGTCAAAGTACGGCGCCACGGCCCTCAGGACAAAGGCGGTCCTCCCCGTCCCCATGTCCCAGGCGGGCAGGAGGCTTCGTCCCGCCTTTTCAAGGGCGGCCGTCTTTATCCGGTCCCCGTAAAGCGTCCTGTCGTCCATTCTCAGGAAAACGCGGCCGCCGGGCAAAATGAAGCTGAGGTCCGTAATGCCGTAGGAGGATTTCATGGCCTCGAAAAGCGGCAGCGTGCGGCGGTAAAGCTCGTCCCTGCCGCCCTTCAGGTAGGCCGCCTTCAGTTGCCGGTCGCAGCGGACCGCTTCAAGGGTGGCAAGGAGCATTTTGGCGTCGTTTTCTTCAAGACCGGAAAAAGAGCGCTCAATCCTCGTAAGCCGCTCGCCGGCCACGCCCCTGAACAGCCGGTCCTGGCTGCTGAGTCCCCTTAAGTAAAAAAGAAACGTCACGCAGAGTGTGAATACAAGAAATGCGCCCGTCAATTTATGTCTTATTTTCATGCTGCCTGTGGTTTATCCTTGATACTGATAATGGGAGGCCCCCAAAATGAGGGCGAATGGAAAGGCTGCTACAAAGCCATATGGGATTTTATCATATGGAGCCCGTTTTTTGCCAAACGCGGAAAAACTGATAGTGTCCAAGCTTGATAATCACCGGGCGATATCGGCTCGCTTCCAAACAAACCAGCGAATCGCATGTGAGGCAGAAGGCGGGTGGGGGCATGCGAGCGGATTTTTTTGCCGTAATCCGAACATGGACGTCCGGATAGGCAAAAGCCTCGGAGCCGGCCACGGATGGCCGGCGAGAATGAGACGAGCCATGCTCCCATCCGCCTTCTGACCGGCCTGATTGCCAAACTGAGGCACTACCGGAAAAACCTATCTCAGCAGCATTCGTCCTTCAGGCTGTCAAGAAGGCCGATCATCTGCCCGGAGACGCCCTCCATCTCGCGGAACGCGCGCTCCGCCTTTTCCTTGTCGCCCGCTTCGGAGGCGGCCACGGCCTCTTTGGCCAGCTTGTGGATCAATTCATGCGGGGCCTCCATCTGCCTGAAGCCCGCCATCCCGCCGCAGATCTCGGTGCCCTCCTTGTAATACCACTTGCCAAACCGGCACGAGTGGTGGTCGGGAAGCTGCGAGGCGTTGATGTTCATCTCTCCGCTTACGCAGCCGGCTATTTTCTGCACAAACCCCCTGTGGTCGTTCTTGGCGATCTCTATCATTATGACCGCCCCGCCCTTGGTCCGGACCTGGGACGTGGTCGCCCTCAGCTCATCGGCGATCTTTGAAAGCCTCAGGACCTCGTCAAGCACGCTGCCGGAGAGCTTTTCTATATCATGGGCTATGGTGGAGGTCTGCTCTATGTTCCTTGAAACGTCGGCCGTCGTGGCGGACTGCTCCTCCACGGCAGTGGAAATGGCGGTCACCTGGTCGCGGACCTTCTGCGCCGAGCCGACTATGCTCTCCAGCGCCTCGCCCACGTGCCTTATGTGCTTCGTCGCCGTGGCGACTTCCCCTTTCGCCCCCTCCATGGATTTCACCGTCTCGCCGGACTCGGCCTGAACGGACTCTATCTTCGCGGAGATTTCAGCGGTCGCCTTTATAGTCTTTTCCGCCAGTTTCCTCACTTCGTCGGCCACCACGGCAAATCCCCTGCCCTGGTCCCCCGCCCGCGCGGCCTCTATGGCGGCATTGAGGGCCAGCAGGTTCGTCTGGTCCGCGATTTCCTTTATGACCGTAACGATGCCGCCGATCTCCTCCACCCGCGCGTTGAGCTTGCCTATCACCTCGGCAAGCCTGACCGTGGAGGTTAGGACATTGTTTTCCGTTTCGGCCGCGCCGGCGGCGATTTCCTTGCCTCCCACCGCTATCTCCATCGTCTCCGCGGAGTTCTGGGCCGCCTGGGAGGTGTTCCTTGCGATCTCGGCGATGGTCTGGCTCATCTCCTCGGAGGCGGTGGCGATCTGGGCGGCCTGCATGGACTGCTTCCGGGCGCCGTCCGTGGTCTTCTCGGTCATCCCCTTGAGGATGTCTATCACCGGCAGTATCTTGCTCGTGGAGATCATTATGCTGTTTACCATATCGCTGAAAAACTGGATCACGCCGTTTATTTTCTTCGCAAGCTGGGCTATCTCGTCGGTGCCCTCCTCGAACCTCACCAGGCACGAGCGCTCCTTGGTCACCGCCTCCATGTTCCCAATCAGGTCCGCAAGCGGCCTGTGGGTGCGCTCCACGATTGCTATGATCAGCCAGCCGATGAACAGTATGCCCAGAAGACCGAGAAGAGCGTAGAGGCGCTGCAGCGACCTTATCCGGGCGAAGGGCTCCTTCAGGGGTATCTTTATGCTCACCGCCCCCAGGACGTCGCCTTCCTTTACATTGTGGCAGGAGAGGCAGTCCCTGCCCATGTAGTTTGAACTGGCAATATAAGGGTAGACCCCCCGGATGTAATCCCCCTCGATATCGACCTTCTCCCGTCCCGTCCGCAGGACCTCCTCCTCCAGGCTGTCCGGGGAGGGGTGATAAGCGCTCCCGTCGCCTGCCCCGAACTGGCCGGTCACGTTTTGCCCGCGGACCACCCTCAAGTCCGCGATATCTTTCATCCGGTCGAGAAACCTCGCCTCCTGCCGGTTGAAATCCCCGGAGAGCATCATCGTCGTGAGCGCGTTCAATACGGTGTCACGGTAGCCGTGGAGCGTGGAGCTGCTCTCCTGATCCAGGACGATCTTTTTTGTCCTGTAGCCGGTGACGACAACCGTGGCCAGCACGCCAAGGGCGACAAAGATTATTATCGGGACGGCGGTCTTCCACTTCAGTGAAATATTCCTTGAATCAAGCATCTCATCACTCCCCTTTTGCCAGCCTTTTTGTTTTTTTTGAAATCCTTAAAAAATAATTATAATTTTATATATATTTAATCGGGTCCGAAGGCGGAAAACTTTAGCGGAACCCTGTCAGGGGGAAGACCCATGGAGCATGGCGGGGAATATGGGCGAGGATCTGCGTCAGATTTGCGGTTGGGTGGGGCGCAGTTGAAATAATCCTGGCGGACAAAATATACTAAAACCCACGTGGAACTGTTATCATTTTCGGGGTTTTGTTTAATCCGGTTTATTTTTCACGTGCGCCGCTTATCATCTGAAAGGAGATTTTAATCTTATGAAGGTAATCCTCAAGGAGGATGTCAAAAACCTGGGAAGGATGGGGGACATGGTCAACGTCAAGACCGGCTATGCCAGAAACTACCTCTTCCCGCAGGGTCTGGCCATCGAGGCGAGCGAAAAGAACGTCAGGCAGGTCGAGGCGCTCAAAAAACAACTGGCCCTTCGCGCGATAAAGCAGAAGGAAGACGCCCTGCTGGCCGCCGGGCGCCTGAACGAAATGGCGCTCACCTTCAAGGCCAAAGCGGGTGAAGAGGGCAAGCTCTTCGGCTCCGTCACGGCCATGGACATCGAGGAGGCCATAAAGGCGCAGGGTGTTGCGGTGGACCGCAAAAAAATCGTCCTTGACGAGCCCATAAAGAGGCTGGGCGAATATACCGTAAATATAAAGCTTTATCATGACGTCACGGCGGCGGTCAAGGTTGTCGTGGAAGCCGAAGAATAACAGACGCCATCCTTCTTAAGATAGGGGGAGGGAGAACCGGCCTTTGCCATTATGAGACCTTCTGAAACCATCAAACCCTCGGACATGGAGAAACTCCCGCCTCAGAACGTCGAGGCCGAACAGGCCGTGCTGGGCGCCCTGCTCATCGAGGGGGACTCCATCATGAAGACCGTCGAGATCGTCGGCGAAGACGATTTCTACAGGGCCGCGCACCGCAGGATTTACAGGTCGATGCTCGGCCTCTTCGAGAAAAACGAATCCATAGACATAGTGACCGTCTCCGAGGAGCTGAAAAAAGGCGGCGCCTTCGAGGAAACGGGAGGCGCCGAGTACCTCTCCGCCCTGGCAAACCAGACGCCCACCGCGGCAAACGTCGTCTATTACGCGAAGATAGTAAAGGATAAATCCCTGCAGAGGGCGCTCCTGAAGGCGGCCACCGAGGTGGCCGAAAAAATATACCAGGGGGAGCTCGAATCCGACGACATGATGGACATGGCCGAAAAGAAGATCTTCGAGGTCTCCGACAGGCGCATACGGGGCAACTTCGCCCCCCTCAAGGAGGCCATAAAGGAGACCTTCAAGATGATCGAGGGCCTCTACGAAAGAAAAGAGGCGATAACGGGCGTCCCTTCCGGATTCAAGGATTTGGACGAGTACACGGCCGGCTTCCATCCCGGAGACCTGGTCATTGTCGGGGGGCGGCCCTCCGCCGGAAAGACCGCCTTCGGCCTGAATATAGCCCAGCACGTGGGGGTCCAGCACAGGGAGCCGGTGGCGATCTTTTCCCTGGAGATGTCCCTGAACCAGATAATCATGAGGATGCTCTGCTCCGAGGCGATGGTGGACGCAAGCTCCGTCCGCAGGGGATACGTCAAGAACAACTTCCACAAGCTGGCCGCAGCGGCCGGCAAGCTGATGGACGCCCCCGTGTTCATAGACGAGACTTCCGGCATCTCAGCCCTGGAAATGCGGGCAAAGGCGAGGAGGCTGAAGCGGGAGCACGGGCTCGGCCTCATCCTGGTGGACTACCTGCAGCTCATGAGGGGCAACGGCAGATATGAACAGCGCGTCCAGGAGATATCCGAGATCTCGCGCTCGCTGAAGGCGCTCGCAAAGGAGATAAACGTGCCCGTCATCGCCCTGAGCCAGCTTAACCGCGCCGTGGAGAGGGAGCGGCGCAATCCCAACATGGCCGACCTCCGGGAATCCGGCGCGATAGAGCAGGACGCGGACGTGATACTCTTCCTCTACAAGGACGAAAAGAACAAAAACCAGGCCGAACCGGGCAGGGAAGTGGAGGTAATAAACCTGGACATCGCAAAGCAGAGAAACGGGCCGACGGCCCACGGCCTGCACCTGGCGTTCCTCTCGAAATGCACCAGGTTCATGGACTACAGCCCGGAGGACTACCCGGGCGGGGAGGACTTTTAACCATGACGAGGGAGGCGGCGGCGGCAGGACGGTTCTATCCGGATTCGGCCACCCTGCTTAATGCGGAGGTGGACCATCTGCTTGCCGGGGAGGGCCCGGGGGAAAAGGCCATTGCCGCGGTGTGCCCGCACGCGGGCTACATGTACTCCGGCCGCGTGGCGGGTTCCGTGTATTCAAGCATAAAAATACCCAAAAAAATCGTCCTCCTGGGCCCGAACCACACCGGGGTCGGCCCGCAGTTTTCAATCATGACGGAGGGGCAGTGGGAAGTCCCCAACGGAAGGCTCCCCGTCGATGCGCCGCTTGCCCGCAGGGTGCTGGACGAGGTGCCTTTCTTCACGGGCGATGAGGCCGCCCACATCTTCGAACACTCCCTGGAGGTGCAACTGCCGTTTGTCGTCCGCCTCAGACCGGACGCGGCCATAGTGCCCGTCGTGATGATGCAGGCCCTCCTCGATTACCTCAGAAAAGCGGGCGAGGGCCTGGCGAGGGCGCTGGAGGCGGACAGGGAAGACGTCCTCATCATAGCAAGCTCCGACATGAGCCACTACGTCCCGGAAGAGATGGCAAGGAAGATGGACGCGCTCGCGATAGAGCACATCCTGAAACTGGACCCCGAAGGACTGCTGCAGACGGTCTCCGAAAAACGGATATCGATGTGCGGGGCCGCCGCCGTGGCCGTGATGCTCTATGCGGCAAAACTGCTTGGCGCAAGCGAGGCCAGGCTGACACAGTACGCCACCAGCGGGCAGGCCAGCGGGGATTATTCCCAGGTCGTCGGGTACGCCGGAATAATCATCAAATAAAACGGGGCGGGCCATAGACGGATGAATTGCCCGCTCTCTTCGTGATCCGGACATACCAGGTGCCGGCGGGCACTTCGGCCGAAAGTATCCCGTTTGCATCGGAGGGATTGTTGACGGCGATGAAGGCCGCGGGCTGCCGGTAAAAATCCCTCGGAGCGTAAGGGATGGAGCCTTGCAGATATAAATATGCGTTTTGGAGCGGCTGGCCGTTGTAAAGGACGGTTGCGTTGATTGTACCGTACGGGACGAATTTCTCGATGCGGTTGTTATCAGTATCGGCGACGTAGACGTTGCCGGAAGAATCAACCGCCACTCCGAATGGTTGATTAAACTGCCCGCTGCCCGAGCCTGAAGTGCCCCACTGCGCAAGATAGTTGCCGTTTGTATCGAATTTCTCGATGCGGTTGTTGCCTCTATCGGCGACATAGACGTTTCCCGAGGCGTCCACCGCTACCCCATAGGGATAAGAAAACTGCCCGTTGCCCGAGCCTGAAGTGCCCCATGTGAGGTCGAAGGAGTAGGAATTTGCGGCCTCCGCCGCCCTGGAAAGAAGACATCCCGCAAGACCAAAGACGATTAAAATCGCCAGCCATCTTTTCATGGCATTAACTCCCTCTGATGAAGATTTTATTGCCAGCGTTTTTTTGCCGTCCCGGATATGTCCGGAATCCATTGCGCCGGCCAATTCCCCCTCCTGCTCCCTTTTAAAAAACTTGTCCCTGCCTTAATTAACAGGGGTGTACACAGACGGCGCCGGTTACTTTCGGCTTGGCATTTCGCTCCTCCTTCCTCAAAGAGCATTTACGAAAATCGCACTCTCCAAATCCTTGAAGAATCGCAATTTCTACTCCAGATTGTAGATGCTATAACAAAATATTTATATTTAGTAAGTTATTTATGAATTGTATTTTGATTTTTAAACTTAAAGGTTTTTAAAAGGGAATCCTTGCGTGAAATAACTCACGCGGGTTGCAATGCAAGTGTCATATGGCGCTTAACCGGCGGAGGGAAAATCGTTTGCAACTTCACTGTTGAAACTGTAAAATACCTTTTTTTAAATCTTTGTTTTAATTGCTCTTTGTTTTAATTGCAAATGAAAAACAATGCCCCGATAACCAAGATAACGCGGCCGGGCACAAAAGGTACCTTCTACCGCCGGGGATTGTTCCGCAGGCTTGCCCGCAGCGATAACAATCTTGTCTGGATAACCGGCCCCCCCGGATCGGGTAAAACGACTCTGGTTTCAAGCTATATCGAGACCTCCGGGCTCCCCTGCCTCTGGTATCGGATCGACGGGGGAGACACGGATGTCTCCACCTTCTTCTATTACATGGGGCTCGCGGCCAAAAAAGCGGCCTCGGGGCACAAAAGGCCCATGCCTCTTCTGACCCCTGAATATGCGTTTGGCGTGCCCGTCTTTTCAAAGAGGTATTTTGAGGGACTCTTCATCAGATTAAAGCCGCCTTTCGTCCTTGTATTTGACAACTATCAGGACGTGCCGCCTGAATCGGCGTTCCATGAAGTGATGCTGGAGGGCCTTTCGGCCCTCCCGGAATGGCCCGGAGAAGGCGCGGCGCGCAAAGGCATACGCGCGATTATAATCAGCCGGAGCGAGCCTCCGGCCGGGTTCGCGCGCCTGAGGGCGGCCGGCAAGGTTATTACGCTTGGATGGGATGAAATCAGATTTACGCAGCAGGAGTACAAGGAAATCATCAGGCTGCATGGTCCGAGAGGGATTGCGGACGATATCATCTCCGGGGTATATCACAAGACCCAGGGCTGGATTGCCGGATTGATGCTCCTTCTGGAGCGCGCAAGGTATGGGGAAATCGCGCCTGAGCTGATAAACAGGCTGCCGGAACTTTCTCAAAAGGCCGTATTCGATTATTTCGCAGGCGAAACCCTCGGGAAAATGGATAAGGAAACGCAGAGTTTCCTCATCAGGACCGCATTGCTTCCGGAAATGACCGCCTCCATGGCCGGGAAATTGACCGGCAGCAGGCGCGCGGGCCGCCTGTTGTCGGAGCTGAGCCGTAACCATTTTTTCACGGAAAAACGCCAGACGGGGGAGCCGGCATACAGGTACCATTCGCTCTTCCGGGAGTTTTTGCTTGCCCGGTTGAGGGAATCGGCCGGCTCCGGGGAGATCCGTCTCCTGCAGAACCGCTCGGCTTCGGTGCTGGAAGAAGCCGGCCAGATCGAGGACGCCGCCTCCGCCTACCGGGAAACGAAGAACTGGGAGAGGCTTGTCCCGCTGGTCCTGGGCCACGCCCCATCACTTCTTAAGCAGGGCAGAAACATTACGCTTGAAGGATGGCTGCGCGGCATGCCCCCAAATGTGCTGGAGTCCGACCCCTGGCTCCTCTATTGGCTGGGGATGAGCCTCATGGGATACAATTTCTCCGCGGCCCGCACGGAACTCGAAGGGGCCTTTGCGCGGTTCACGGAAACAGGCGGCCGGCTGGGGATGGTCTTGTCGTGGTCCTACATAGTCGAAGCCGTGATATTTGAATGGGACGACTTCCATCCCCTCGACGGGTTGATATCGGTATATTTTGAAAGGATCGAGGAGGCGCTGCCCTCAACGCCCCCATCCGTCCAGTCGCGCGCCATGTCGGCCATCGGCCAGGCGCTTTCATTTCGCAGGCCGGGCCATCCGCAAATAACCGGTTTTTTTGAAAAGGCCTGGGCCCTGGCCGGGCAAAGCGGCGATATGGACATCGGCCTGCAGGCATTGTCAGTCGCGAATATCCACTACCACTGGGCCGGAGATTTTACCCGGTGCAACGCGCTGATCGAACAAGCCAGGGGACTGAGGTCTTCATCTGCCGCGTCCCAGATGTTTCAGCTTTTGTCGGATGTCACGCACGCCGGCAGGCATCTATGGGACTTGTCAAGCCTTGAAGAAGCGGACAGGAGAATCTCCGGGGCCCTTGAATTCGGAGCAAAAACAGGCCTGCACTTCTGGGACCATATGCTTTACGCCCTTGGAATCTACGGCTCCCTGATGAAGGGGGACATGGCAAAGGCCCGGCAATACCTGGAAAAAATGGGCGCAATGCTCATCCCGGTCCGCAAGGAACTGCATGTCCAGTATCACTTCATGAACTGCTCATATCAATTTCTCATGGGGGATTTCCCGGCCGCATTCAGCGCCATCGGCTCCGGCCTGAAACTGTCCGGGGATACGGGTTATGTATTTCCCGGAATACTCATGCGGTATGCAATGGCGCAGGTGCTGCACGCGCTCAAAAATGCCAGGGCGCGGCAATACCTGGAATGGACGCTCCGCCTCGCGGTGCAGGCGGGCAGCACAGTCCTTGAATTTGGCTGCAGGCTCGCGATGGCGCAATTCGCCCTTGACGGCGGGCAGGAGAAGGAGGGCATGGAACTGCTCCGGGAAGCCCTTTCCATGGGAAGGAGACACGGCTATTACTGCCCGCTTTGGTGGTGCGACAACGCGGTCATGTCCAGGCTCTCCGCCAAGGCACTCCAAAACGGGATAGAACCCGGTTACGTAAAGGAACTCATCCGGATGAGGAGTCTTGCGCCCGAAGACACGTCAATGCATATCGAAGACTGGCCATGGCCGCTGAAGATATACACGCTTGGAAGGTTCGAGCTGATAAAAGACGGCAAACCCCTTCTTTTCAAGGGGAAAGTGCAGCAAAAACCCCTGGAGATGCTGAAGGCCCTGATTTCGTATGGCGGAAAGGCGGTATCGGAGGAGCGGTTGTCCGATGCCCTGTGGCCGGAGGCCGAAGGCAATACCGCGCATGCATCGTTCAGCACCACCCTGCACCGTCTGCGCAGGCTGACAGGCAATGAGAAGGCCATCCAGCTTCAGGACGGCAGGGTGACACTGGACCGGAGATGCTGCTGGGTGGACATATGGGCCTTTGAATGCATAGTGGAAAACGCGCTGAGACTTCCTCAATCCCCGCAGATCAAATCCATCGAGAGCGCCCTGCCGCTTTATGCAGGGCATTTCCTGCCGGCCGACGATAAACCATGGTCTGTCTCCGCCCGCGAGCGAATAAAAAGCAGATTCCTCTCGTGCATAAGGACCCTCGCCGGCCATTATGAGAAAACGGCAAACCCGGAAAAAGCGGTGGAACTCATCCACAGGGGACTCGAGGCCGACGCCCTCGCCGAAGATCTGTACCGCGGCCTTATGACCTGCTACAGCAGGATGGGCAGGAGGCCCGATGCCCTGTCCGCCTATGAGCGCTGCAGGCAGGAGCTTTCGTCCGCCTTCGGCGTTTCCCCTTCCCCCGAGACCGAGCGATTGAAAGAAGACATCCAGAAAAACTGACGCCCTTTCCCGGATCTGCAGCCAATTGATGACTTTTTATTCGTAAATCAGATAACCTGCGGCCTTCTGGAGCCTCCTGCCCCTGACCCCCAGGTCCTCCAGGCGCCGTATTTTCCCCTCACGCCTGGCCGCCAGTATCAGCTTTACGGTCTCAGGCCCGAGGCCAGGCACCCTCAGGAGTTCCTCCCTCCCGGCGCTGTTTATCCTGACTGGAAAATATTCGGGATGAACATCCGCCCAGACCTCTTTTGGGTCCTTGTCCAGGCAAAGGTTCCCATCGGCCCCGAAGACGATATCGTCTTTGGCAAAACCGTATTTCCTGGCAAGGAAGTCCGCCTGGTAGAGCCGGTGCTCGCGGATGAAAACTTCGTTTGGAAAGGTCTCCGCGCGCTTTTCCCCTGCAATATCGGGGGCGCCTGACCCCTTCTGGTAGGCCGAAAAATAGACGCGCTTGAATTTCAGGCCCTTATAGACCCCGTAGACGTAGTCCATTATCTCCCGGTCGGTCTCACCGGCCGCCCCGACTATGAACTGCGTGGTGCATTTGACGCGGGAAAACCTCATCCCCCTGCCCGTAAGCCTGCTCATCAGTTGCAGAGGGCGAATGATGTCCCTGGTGAAATCCTTCTTTCCTGACAGGGTGGCGAAATGGCGCTCGCCGGGGGTCTCTATGTTCAGGGAAACCGCGGTTGCCAGCGACAGCGCCTCCTCTATGGCGGCATCGGAGGCGCCCGGTATGACCTTCAGATGGATATACCCCCTGAACCCGTATTTCCCTCGCAGGATGCGGGCGGCCCCGTTTATCCTCGCCATCGTCGAATCCGCGCTGCCCATGACGGCGGAGCTTAAAAACACCCCGAAGGCCATCCTCCGCCTGAGATATTCCATGAACGACCGCGCCACCTCATCGGGGCCGAGCGAGCAGCGCTTGAAATCGGCCTCGGCCCGAAGGGGGCAGTACTTGCAGTCGTTGGAGCAGGCGTTTGAAAGCAGGGTTTTCAGCAGGACGGTGTAGCCGCCGCCTGGCAGGGCCACGGGATAGAGCCATCTGCCGTCGCCCCCCCTCCTGCGGTGCTCATCCCGGCCTCCCCCGCAGGCGCATGCAAGGTCATACCTGGAATCGCGGGATAGCACCCGGAGTTTCTCGACGGTGTCCATGCGCTATTATAAAAACTCTTTAGGAATTCCTGCGCAATCACGTTCCTGCAGCGGACAGGCCAGTGTCCTGTCCCGGAAATAACCGTTAAAATTATCAGCGTGGGCCGATATCCGCCCGGTTCTTGAGAGAGGAAGCAAGCGGACGGATCACGACGCGCCGCATCCTGCCAACCTTTCGCTCCTCGCTCACTGCCAGCCGCGCTCCAATAACGGTCCGGCCTTCGTTCAGTCTTTTTTTGGGGGGGGCTGAGCGCCCCGGCCGCAAGAC
>JAKAHV010000047.1 GCA_021825295.1 Nitrospirota bacterium | reverse complement strand
CTTGCTTAACCCCAAATAACCCTTGACAAAAATCACAGTTGCTCAAGGGAGAGGAGATAACAGCCTTCCCCGCCCTCTCAACCCTGTGCCCCTGCCATCTTCCTCAGGAAAAACTGTTTTAACCCATACTAAACCCTGAAGAGCCTTATTTTTTATCCCCGGAGGCCCATTAAACCCGTTCCAGGCTTATAGTGCCCCGGCCATATTTTGATATAATTGAAATAAAGGATGCGCGGTTTGTTTTTTCAATGACTCCGGATGGAAAAGTTCCCCCGGATTTTTTGTTTTTCGATGCGGCTGCCCAATAAGATAAATAGGAGATAGACAGCAGGAGAGCCCATGGCGGGTCCCACATTGAAAATCCTCCTCGTTGAGGACAATCCGGCCGATGCCGTCTCGATAGAGCTTCTGCTCAGCGAGATCGAAAGGCAGCAGCAGCAGCTCTACAGATTGAAAACAGCGGACAGCCTGTCGGCGGGTCTGAAGGCCATGGACGATGAGACGTTCGACGTGGTGCTGCTGGATTTTGAACTGCCCGACAGCAGCGGGTTCGATACGCCGCGGCGCGTTCAGGAAAGGTGCCCCGAAGTGCCCATTGTCGCCCTGACCGGCCACTCCGGGGAGGAGTTCGCGGCACGGGCCATCTCCCTTGGGGTGCAGGACTACCTGATAAAGGGAAGGATAGTAAGCGATCTTCTGTACCGGGCGATACTTTACGCGATCGAACGCAAGAAATCCGAGCAGATGCTGAAGAATTCGGAGGAGAGGTTCAGGGCCTTCTTTGAACTGACGGGGGTGGGCGCGTTCCAGGCCGACCCGTCGGGGAGGTTCATCCTCGTCAACCGGAGCTTCTGCAAGATAATGGGCTACGAACGCGACAGTCTCCTGTCCCTTTCCCTCGGAGACCTGACCTATCCGGACGACATGCCGGCCCACCTGAAGGAATTCGGGCTTCTGCTCGGCGGCGATCAGTCCCAGTACGATACGGAGAAAAGGTTCGTTCACAGCGACGGGCGCACGGTCTGGGTCCATCTGTCGCTGACGCTGCTGAGGGACGCCAAGGGCCGGCCCCTTCGGGCGATGGGGATTGTGCAGGACATCACGGGCAAGAAGAGCGCTGAAGAGGAGATCAGGCATATCGCGGACCATGACGCCCTGACGGGGCTTCCAAACCGGCGCCTGTTTATCGAACTAACCAGGCTTGAAATGGCACAGGCAAGACGGAACCGGAAAAAGATCGCCTTCCTCTTCCTGGACCTGGACAGGTTCAAGAATGTGAACGATACGCTCGGCCACGGGGCCGGTGACGAAATGCTCATGGAGGTCGCCTACCGGATAAGGCACAACCTGCGCAAATCGGATACTGTCGCCAGGGTCGGGGGGGACGAATTCAACATAATCCTGCCGGATATCGCGCGCGCGGAGGACGGTGCGGAGATCGCAAGCAAGCTTGTGGCTTCCTTCCAGGCCCCCTTTTTCATTGCCGGCCACGAACTGCGGATGACCGCCAGCATCGGCATAAGCATCTGTCCGGACGACGATGAAGACATGGACACATTGTTCCGGTACGCGGACATCGCCATGTATCACGCGAAGAAGCAGGGCAGAAACGCCTTCCAGTTCTATAACCCGGCCATCAACACCCGGTCGATAGAGAGGATGCAGATGGAGGGCTGGCTGCGCCAGTGTGTGGAGCGAAACGAGCTTTCAGTACACTACCAGCCGCAGTTCGACATCAAAACGGGCAGGATAATCTCCGCCGAGTCGCTCGTGAGGTGGAACCATCCGAAGCTGGGGCTCCTGGAGCCCAAGAGTTTTGTGCCGCTCGCGGAGGAGACCGGCTTGATAACGGCAATCGACCTTTGGGTCCTGAATGCCGTTTGCAAACAGGTCAGGGCATGGCTTGATGCCGGGCTCCCGTCGTTTGGCATAACCGTAAACCTCTCGGCCAGACTGTTCCAGGACCCGGAACTGGTGCATAAGATATCGAAGATACTCGATGACACAGGCTTCCCCCCCGATTGCCTCGGACTTGAAATAACGGAGAGCATGGCGATGGGCAACATTGAGCATACCGCGGAGCAGTTGAGCAAACTGGCGGAGATGGGGATGCATATTTTGATCGACGATTTCGGGACGGGCTATTCATCGCTGAACTATCTGAAGCGTCTGCCCATCGGGGCGCTCAAGATTGACCGTTCATTCGTAAGGGACATCAGGACCGGCCCCGACGACCGCGCGATCATCAATGCCGTGACTGCGATGGCGCACAACCTGAGGATGAAGGTGATCGCGGAAGGTGTGGAGACGGAAGACCAACTGGAATTTTTGCGCGTTGCCGGCTGTGATGAGATTCAGGGTTATCTGATAAGCAAACCCCTGCCGGCTGAAGAGTTCAGCAAACTGATCGCCTCAGGCAAATTTTCGGTCTTTCCGCGGGTTGGGTAGGGTTTTTCCGCCCATTACGGCCCGGCTATCTTTGCTGGCCGGGCGCCCGCCGCGGCCCCTCCCCTCTGCCGCGGGCAGGAGGGGCATAGCTTCTTTCAGGCGGCGCATATCTTCGCGGCCCTGGCGCAAACTGCCGTCCGGGGACCGCTCGCCCGGCGGGCGGCGCGTATCTTCTTGGCAACGGTCTGATTTCTCTTTCCGGCGACGGTGTTCTGAATGTTGGCGTCCTGGGCGCTGGCGTCCGTGGCGCCCGGGGCGCAAATTCTCTTCCGGGCGGCGCAGCCCTTCCGGCCGGTGGCCTTATCGCTCTTTGAGGCGCGGGCGCAGTTTTTCCCCGCGGCGCCGTGAACTGTTTTTGCCTTGCGGGCGGGGGGACCGCTTTTGCCGGCGGCGCGATGGGGAGGGGGCGTGCCGGCCTCATTACGGGTTTGCCCCTGCCCGGAGCCTTTGGCCTGGTGACAGTGCGCACCGGAAGGCGGCTTGTAATTGCCCCCCTGTGGAAAACCGACCTCGCCGGATTTTTGACAAAGGGGCGCGACTGCCTTATCTTCGCCACCTGCAGGTTCCTGAGCCTTTGCGGAGGCAATTTGGACCGGGGGGCAGCCCTGCCGGTCATGAGAAAGCTGGCCCTGGTTGGCCGGATTGCGGGCCTTCGGGGGCTGACACGACGGATATTGTCCAGCGTAAAGACCCGGTTTCTTACCGTTCCGGGAGCCATGCGTACTATGCGGGGGGAGGCCGTGACAAATGTCCGGCGGCTGACGATGGTCGCCCCGCCGGCCACGTAAACATTCCGGTAGACCCTGTTGATCTCCACCCGTGTGACGTATATGTTGGTGATATTTACGCTGTACGGGCCGTAATAGCCGTACCCGTAATATATCTCGCCCGGCGCCAGCGGGACCCATCCCACATAGGATGGGGTAAAGACCCATCCTACATAACCAGGCCCCCAGTATATGGCGTCCGGCGGAGGCGGGACCCAGCACCAGCCAACGTTTGCGGCGAAGGTCCATCTGCCGTAATGGTATGGGCACCATCCCCAGGGGTCATAAGACACCCATACCCAGTTGCCGCCTGTCCACATCCAGCGGCCAAACCTGTAAGGGGCCCAGCCAGGGGCAACGGCGGCGGGCGTCCAGCAATTCCCGTAACCGGGGAGCCATACCCATCTTCCCCCCGAGTCGAAGTCATAGGCGTACACGTCCAGCTCGGGCGGCAGGTAACGGTAGCTTTCGCCCCTTCCGGCAAGGACGCGGTCCCTCTCGCGGTTCCATTCATCCCAGGGGTCCGGCGGCGCCAGCGGCCCGTATTCCCCCTCGGTATCGGGTCCGATCGACAACATCCGCCCGGCGTACACCGTCGTCTGCCCGGCCTGGTTTTCAGCGCCGACATCACCGCTGAACACAGGGATGTCCGTGTACTGGTAGTCCGGGGAGACATCGACCCCGAACTTCGCGCTCCGGAACGCCCGGACTGACACATCCGGAGTGTCCATCTGGATCACGTTGCCGGCGAGGCCCCTGAAGGCCACATAGGCGCGTCCTTCGGAGAGATAAAAATGGGATTCCCCTTCATCCAGCGAAAGTATCTGGAACGATGAGCCCCCATCCAGCCTTACATGAGAGCCGCCCGCCCCTTCGATCTCGACCCTGCCGCCCTCCGGCACCCAGACCTGGTCGCCGGCCCTCAGCGGGCCGTTGATTGAGGCCAGGCCCCATTGCCCCGCTGACGGCGTCTTTACCTGGACATCGCCGGCTGTCAGGCTTATGCGCATCCAGTCCCAGCCAGCTGCGCGGGCCGCATCCGGCAGACAAAACAGCAGCAACAGCAGGACCGGCGCCGTTAAAATCCTTTTGCTCAAAGTCTTTATTCGGGCCCTCCACTTAAGTAAAAAGCTGGATCGAATTAATAAGAGTTATACCACAGTTCAGGGCGGTTTGCCACGGACCCTCCGCGTTCCCCTCTTATTCGGGTTCTTCCGGCTTTTGTGGGGTGATTATGTATATTCCCGGCTTGTCATGCCAGTTGGCTGGCCCTTTCACTCGGGATTGCGGTTCCGGGCGTGGGCTACATTTTGTTGCGAATGTCTTCAGGGCGAAGCGCCGGGCGGCCAGCAGGATGCAGCACGTCGTATCCGTCCGCTTAATCCCTCGCTCAAGAACCAGCCAACTGTCCCATAATTTGCAGTGATTTACCCACGGGAATTCATGAAAAGCCCTTATTCGAAGAGGCTGGAGAGTGCGGATGTCCTTTCGGAGAGGCGCTCGGTTATCTCGCTTTGCTCTTTTTTGAGCGAGTGCAGCTCCCCGGCGATGTTGAGGGCGGCCAGTATGGCGGCGTTAAGCGGGGTAATATTCGGGGACTTCCCGATGACTTCCTTGATCTTGCCGTCCACCCAGGCGGCAAGCTCCTTCATCTCCTTTTCAGTCGCTTCTCCGCGGATGGTGTATTTGGTCCCCAGGATGCGAATTTCGGCCTTGTTCGGCATCGATATTTCGTCTGTCTTAACTTACTCCAGGTCCTGGAGTTCGGCCAGGAGGCTTTCTATCTGGGCCTTTATGCTGTTTTTCTCGCCGGTGAGGGTGAGTATCTCCTCGTTCTTCTGGTTGACGAGCGCCTCCAGCTCCCTGGTCCTGCGCTCCAGCGCCGTCTTGGCTTCCTTGAGGTCCCTGATTTTTTCGATTGCGGTCAGTATCTGCGATTCAAGGTTTTTCAGTGTCTCCAATGTCAGCGCCTCCTTGACAGTATTTAATTTTTGTCCATGTCTTTCCCCGTCGTCAAACAATTTCTGTTCTTCGGGCATATATCTTTTCTCAAGGGCCGCCTTTTTTCCGTCCCGTTTTCAGGGGACCTCGCTGGCGGTAAGGAAGAAGTCCTTTGCGCCATCCTCCCTGCCGTATTCGTAATAAGTGGCTAGTATACGCTTTATGTAATTTTTTGTCTCGATGTAGGGAATGTCCTCCACGAACTCGTCAATGGAGGCGTAATTGCCGGCGGCAAGCCACTTTCTGACCGTGACCGGGCCTGCGTTGTATGCCGCAAGCGTGGGCGCTATGGATTTGAACTCGCCCATGAGCTTGTTCAGATAATAGGCCCCCAGGGCGACGTTCGTGTCCACCCTGTATATGCCGTTGTTGCCGTCTATCCTGATGCTCAGAAGCTGTGAGTATTTCTTCGCGGTCCGGGGTTCGAGCTGCATAAGCCCGATGGCCCCCGCGGCGGAACATGCCCCAGGGTCGAATTTACTCTCCTCCCTCATGACGGAGAGCACCAGGTAAGGGTCAAGCACGGTCCCGGAGCAGTCCTTGCGCACCGTCTGCCAGAAGGCCTTCGGGTACATCACGTCCTTTGGCTGCATCTCCTCCGGCAGCCGCATGGCCACAGAGATGGCGCTCCTGAAGGCCCCGATCTCTTTTAACTTGCGGGCTATCTTTATTAAGGCGCCGGGGTCCATGAGCCTCCTCGACGAATATATGAGGTCCGCCCTGGCCTCATTGTCGAGCCCCGCCTGCATGAGCACTTTAAACCTTAGAAACGGGACCATCTCCTCGGGGTCCCGGAAGGGGGTGGGGCCGGGGCCAGGCCCTTTCAGGACGACGCCGGTCTTGACGGAGGCGAGGACGGCGTAATAATCGTCATGCCTGCGGGCAAGCCTTTTGTATATGCCCTGGGCCGCCCTCTCGTTTTCTTTCCCCCCGATTGCCTCAAGGCTCCTTGCCGTCCAGTAATAATACCTGGTGTCTCCGTACTTTCTGGCCAGCAGGGAAAATACGCCCAGGGCATCCTCATAGTCTCTCTTCATGTAATAAAGCCAGCCGGTCTGCCAATCGGATTCCTCGGCCGTCCAGGGGTAATCCTTCCTTGTTTTTTTAAGCAGCAGCAGGGCGTCCTGCCAGTCCCCGTTTCTCCTTTCAATTGCGGCAAGGTCCATCTGGAGAGAAGCCACCCTCCTGTCGCCGGACAGGGAGAGCGCGGCAATCGCCTTTTTGAAATTATCGACATCGGAGGCCCGGTAATAGGCGCGCGCGGCAAGGTAGGGGTCTGACGCCAGGCCGAAAACGTACGCGGCCTCGTTATATCTCCTCTGGAGGAAAAGGGCCCGGCCCAGGAGGTCCAGTTTTTTCATCTCGTAGCTGTCATCATAGGGCAGCGCCAGAAGCTCGTGCTCCGCCTCCCTGGCCGCATCGCGCCTGAGAAGATTTTGCACCCTGTAGAGCTGCTCAAGGGGGGTGGGCGGCCTGCCAAGCTCCGCCAGGGCCTCATCGGATACGCTTCCGGCCCCGATATAAAGCCGTTCGAGGACTTCCCCGGCCTGCGCGGACTGTCCCTCGTCCTTCAGGAGCCTGGCCAGTTCCAGGTTCAGATCGCCATGGCCGGGATAGCGTTCCGTAAAATCCGTAAGAAGTTGCACGAGCAGCTTCTTGTCATGGGTCATATCTATGACCATTATCCTTGCTTTCCTTGCAAGGGGGCTTTTCGGATTGTGCTTCAGGAGCATCTCCAGGCAATCAAACGAACCGGTGTAGTCCTTCAGTTGATTGTAAATTTTGGCCTCGTAATAAAGGATGTAATCCTCCATGAACGGGAGCCCCTTCATGGCCGGACCAAACAGCGCGAGGGATTGATCGTATTTGCCGGCCTTCATCAGGGAAACCGCCTTCTGGAAATCCCCGGAGGCCTCATCAAGGGAAGTGGTCTGCCCGGCAGCCGGCGCGGTTGAATTGGACATCCCCCGGGCGGCGGTAAAATGCGGGACATCAGATTGCGCGGTTATGCCAAGGTCTGTCCCGGTCCCGGCAGTCGCGGGGACCGCCCCTGCACAGTACGCCCTGGCAACCGGTAAGATCAAAACCAAAAATAAGGCTGAAAAAAGCAACCGACTTTTCATGCCAAAAAACCGTCCCAGATATCTTAGCCAATAGGGAGCTTTCAAAGCAAGAAAATCCAGAGTTTGACGAATGCAGACCGGGGCAGAAGGGATGGGAGCATTGCTCGCGGCATTCCCGTGAAGTGCGGCCGGCGGTTCGCTGCTCGCCCAATGTGGGCCGCACACTCCATCCCGGCATTTACGCGCGGGCAAGTCACATGCATGTGGCCGGGATTCCGCGTCGGCCCACAGGGGCGTTCCGCTCGCCGCCAACCGCACTTCGCCCCCGCATGTCCGTGTCCGCCGGCGCACGTTATTCGCTTATACCCATTTTTGGAGTTGCCGGGTGATGCCGCTCAAGGCGCCATTGACCGGCAAATCATGTACACTACCGGCTGTAGGCAAGGATTGGTTTGATAAACGCGGGCTATATCGTCTGCGGCAATGCAGGCAAAAGGCGGCGAGCGGATTCGAACCGCTGCATCGAGGTTTTGCAGACCTCTCCCTTAACCACTTGGGTACGCCGCCAGGAATGGAATTCGTTTCGCCTTTGATACTGGAGCGGGCGACGGGATTCGAACCCGCGACCCCAACCTTGGCAAGGTTGTGCTCTACCAGCTGAGCTACACCCGCTTTCGCAAAACAGCGCCCCCGCTTTCTCCCGGGCGAAACTTGAAGATATATTATTGATGATTCGGGGAGAAAAATCAAGAATCAGGGCAAACGGGTCAAGGTAAACGGGTAGTGTCCAAATTTGAGATTAGGATTTGGGCTTAGCCGGAAATTTTATTGAAAACTCTTGGCGAGGGTAATTTATTGTGGAGTATAAATTGACTCAGAAAATTTCTGGTACCTAATAGGACAACATCCAAGTTAGGCATGAAATCGATAGGCGTGTCATCGATGACATACAAAAGTTTATCAGTTTCAGGATGATATATTTCGAATTTCGTTGTATGTTTATAAGCTATTGTCTCGCCATTTCCTGTGCCAACTTTATGAGTCGGCCCCGCCTGTAAATTATGTCCTAAGATGGAAGCGAATTTGGCTGGTACTGAGCATTCATCAGCGCCAGTGTCTATAATGCCGTATGTACGTAAACTTTTATTTGTATGCGGATTGATTATCTTTATATGTAAAACGGGGCGACTGATCGCCCCGTCAAATTGTGTGAATGGACTATGGTCTAGAGGCATTAATAGACGTTGACCATCCCTTTTTTGGGTATGAAAATGACCACAGGATCTTCTGCTCCTTTTCCTTTTGCCTCTTCTAAAACAGACACGGGATCATCTCCTGATGAGATAACTTTTTGATCTTGAAAGGTCTTTTTGGCAATGTATAACCCGCCATACTTTGTACCATCCTTGATCAAAATATTCACCGGCATCGCGGAACCTCCATTTGTAATCGGCTGGATAGGGGAATCCCACCCATAGTTTAGTTTGTGGCAGATATGTCGTCAATCCCCACATTGACAAGGTTATTGTACCATTTGTCAAGAAATTTCAATATATGGGTATATAAATTTTGCTTATATTTACCGGCCAATTCGGGGACACTGCTGGCGAACGGGTAAAACCCCTCAGAATTTTTCCCGGTGTATCCTCGAACGGTCGAATTCGCACTCATCATGCGGCGGCAGCCCGCGGGCTGGGTACCCAAGGGGCATCATGCACTGCAGCCTGAACCTCTCCGGTATCCCGAGATCCTTTTTTATCAGCTCTTCGGGGCCTGGCAGCGAAACCGCCCCCTTCAGCTCCGGGCCGAACTCGGCGTCCGCCACCTGCACGAAGCAGGTGCCCAGGCCCTGGTTCGTGGCCTCAAGGTATATGTGGGCCGCGCTTATGGAGCAGTCCTCCCGGAAACGCCTTCCTTTTTGGGTGTCATAGCAGATTACCACAACGGCCGGGGCGCTCTTCGCGAAGCCGGAATAAGGGGTCATCTTTGAAAGCCTCGCTAACGCGTCCCTGTCCTGCACCACTATAAACTCGACAGGCCGCCTGTCCTTTGCCGTCGGGGCGAACATTGCGGCCTTCAGCACCTCATTGAGTTTTTCGGGCTCGATTTTCCTGTCCGTAAAAGACCTGTGGCTTCTTCGCTTTATTATCGCCTCAATCATTAGATAAATCCTCCGGTGCGACGAAATCTGTAGTTGATGAAATTCTAGCGCATTTCGGGCCTGCCTGTAACGCCCCCCGGGCAGCCTCCACATTTTTTCCATTGACACACGGGGCGGGCCTGGTTTACTATCATTCAAAATGAAGACATCGAAAGTCATAGCAGCCGCGCGCCTCTGGAAGGCCTGGCGGGGTACCCGTGGCCGGGAGGGCTGCTATTAGCCGCTGAACACCCGGAAGACCGAAGGCCACGGAAGACAGATTCCGTGGCCTTTTTTATTGCGGCGCGCATGCGATGGGCAAACGAATGGAACGGGAGATAAAACAGGTGGAACTCCTCCCGGGACAAATAGGACATGCAAATAGGATATAATTGATTATTAAAGGGAAAGCAATGAAAACACAGAAGATTAAAGACCCGGATGTTTTCCCCGGCAGGCAGGCCTTCCGCAAGCTGGCGGGCAAGGGCAACCTGATCCCGGTTTACATGGAGGTCCTGGCGGACACGCTCACGCCGGTTTCCGCTTACATGCGGCTTTGCCTTCAGGGGGAGAGGCCCTCATTTCTGCTTGAAAGCGTGGTCGGGGGCGAGAAGTGGGCAAGGTACTCCTTCCTGGGGCTCAGGCCGAAGGCGGTCATCAAGGCGCGCGGCCGCCGGATGGAGATACACGGCGACGGGGAGACCGGGAAATCCGAGGACGTGCCGGACCCTCTGGAGCGGGCGCGCGAATTCCTGGAGGGCATAAGGCCCGCCCAGGCCGAGGACGCCACGCTGCCAAGGTTTTACGGAGGGCTCGTGGGCTATATCGGCTATGACATGGTGCGGTTCATGGAGGAGCTGCCCGACAGGGGCAGGCCAGGGCTCGACATGCCGGATTTGTTTCTCATGCTGACCGACACGATCCTCATATTCGATAACCTCAGGCAAAAAATGAAGATCCTGGCCAACGTCCGCCTGCGTGACGGGGAAGACCCGGATGCGGCTTATGATCTGGCGGTGAAAAAGATAGACTCCATCCGGCGGAGCCTTGCGGGCGCCGCCGGATGGGCCTTGCCGGAAGGGGAGGGGCCGCTCGCGCCGGGGGCTGGCAAAAATCAAAACACCTTCGAGTCTTCTTTCGGCAGCAGGCAGGATTTCATGGATGCAGTGGACAGGACAAAGCAGTACGTGATGGCGGGCGACATCGTGCAGGCCGTCATATCCCAGCGCTTCCAGAGAAAGACCTCCGCCCATCCGTTTGCCATCTACCGGGCGCTGAGGGTCATAAACCCCTCCCCGTACATGTATTACATGGATACCGGAGAAGGGCATATCGTGGGCTCATCGCCCGAGATACTGGTGAGGCTCGAAGGCGGCAACATCACGCTCAGGCCCATAGCCGGCACCAGGAGGAGGGGCGGGACGGCCGAAGAGGACATTGCCCTGGAAGAGGAGCTGAAGGCGGACCCGAAGGAAAGGGCCGAACATATAATGCTCGTGGACCTGGGCAGAAACGACGTCGGCAGGGTGGCCGAGACCGGCAGCGTGAGGGTGCCCGAGCTGATGGTGGTGGAGCGTTACAGCCACGTGATGCACATAGTCTCCAATGTGGAGGGAAAGCTCAGGGGGGGCAGCGGCCCGTTCGAACTGCTCCGGGCATGTTTTCCCGCGGGCACCGTCTCCGGCGCCCCCAAGGTGCGCGCCATGGAGATCATCGAGGAGCTGGAGCCGGTAAAACGCGGCCCGTATGCCGGCGCGGTGGGATATTTCGGCTACTCCGGCAGTATGGACACGTGCATCACCATCAGAACCCTTATAATAAAAGAAGGGATGGTGTACGTCCAGGCCGGGGCCGGCATCGTCGCGGATTCCGTCCCGGAGATGGAGTACGCGGAGACCATCAACAAGGCCAGGGCGATGATGGAGGCCGTGGACATGGCCGAAAACGAGATACCCTCGGCCTGGGGCGATATATGATCCGGAGGAGTTTCGCAGGGGGTTATTGGACATGCTTTTGATGATTGACAACTACGATTCCTTCACCTACAACCTCGTCCAGTATCTGGGAGAGCTGGGCAGCGACGTGCGGGTGTTCAGGAACGACAAGATAAACATCCCGGAGATAAGGCGGCTGGCTCCAGGGCATATCGTTATATCCCCCGGGCCGTGCACGCCCAGGGAGGCCGGCATTTCAGTGGAGACCATAAGGCAGTTCGCGGGCAGCATACCTATCCTCGGGGTATGCCTTGGCCATCAGTCCATAGGGGCCGCGTTCGGCGGCGAGATCGTGAGGGCGCCTGTTTTGATGCACGGGAAGACCTCGCTCATCCATCATGACGGCAAGGGGGTATTCGAGGGATTGCCGAATCCGTTTGCCGCCACCAGATACCATTCCCTCCTGATAGAGAAGGCGACATTGCCGGAATGCCTTGAGATCACCGCATGGACGGACACGGGAGAGATAATGGGGGTGCGCCACCGCGAATACCTGGTCGAAGGCGTGCAGTTCCACCCGGAATCCATACTTACGCTTGCCGGGAAGGACCTGCTCAGGAATTTTTTAAACTACAAGATCCATTCGGAAAACGGCAGGAGGTCCTGATGATAAGAGAAGCCTTGAACATGTTTACAACGAACATGGACCTCACCGAGGCGGAAATGGCCGAGTGTGTGGAGGAGATCATGGAGGGCAGGGCGACGCCCGCGCAGATAGGCGCTTTTCTGGCGGCCCTGAGGATGAAGGGCGAGACGGTGGAGGAGATCACCGGCGCAGCCATGGCTATGAGGAAAAAGGCGCTCTCCATAAAATCCCCGCCCGGCACCCTGGATACCTGCGGCACGGGCGGCGACATGTCCCGCACCTTCAATGTATCTACGATTGCGGCGATTGTCGTGAGCGCCTGCGGGGTGCCCGTGGCGAAACACGGCAACCGCTCTGTCTCCAGCGCGACGGGCAGCGCGGACGTGCTGGAGGCCCTCGGGGTGAAGATAGAGCTTCCCCCGGACAAGGTGGAGAAGTGTCTTTTCGAGACCGGGTTCGGTTTCCTCTTTGCCCCGCTTTTCCACCCCGCCATGAAATACGCCGTCGTTCCAAGGAGGGAGATCGGGATAAGGACCATCTTCAACATACTGGGCCCGCTCACGAACCCGGCGGGGGCAAGACGGCAGGTGATGGGGGTCTTCGCCGCGAAGCTGACAAACGCGCTTGCCAATGTGCTCGGCAGGCTGGGGGCGGAGGACGCGATGGTCGTGCATGGGGAAGACGGCCTGGATGAGATAACCATCTGCGACGGCACGAGGGTCTCCCGCTACAGGGACGGCAATGTGGAGGACTTTATAATCTCCCCGGAGGATTTCGGTCTGAAGAGGGGGGAACTCAAGGACATACAGGGGGGCGGAAGAGAGGAAAACGCGGCCATCGCGCTTTCGATCCTTCGGAGCGAGCCCGGGCCGGGCAGGGACATCGTGCTGATGAACTCGGCCGCGGCGCTGCTTGTGGCCAACGCTGCCACCAGCCTGGTTGAAGGATTTTCGATTGCGGCGGAGGCGATAGACTCCGGGGCAGCCCTCCGGAAGCTGGAGCAGATAAGGGAAATCTCACAAACCATATAGAACCTGTTTCAAAATTGATTTTGAAGCGAAAGAGAGGGGAAATCGTGGTAGACAAGGAGGAAGGGGAAATCGCCCGGAGGCGCAGCAGTCCCGCCAGGGCGGGATTGAGGACGATTTCCCCTGTATGACGCCGTATGCCGCGATTTCAGTCCCGCCATGGCGGGACAGCCAGAAGCGATTTTGAGATAGGTTCTAATTGAGGGGAGCGGGTGCTTCGTTTCTTTAAAAGGTTCTTATGCCTGGCTGCCGTCATGCTGGCGGCCTTCCTTGCCGTCTCGATAAGAAGCGGCGGGGAGAAATTCCGGTGGTTCGGGCATAAGGTGGAGGTCGAAAGCGTCCGGGTGGGCGAAAAGGCCGACAGCGTGAAACATGTGGCCGGCAGGATCGAGGGCGGAGCAAAAAAGACGATCCGGACGGCCGAAGGCATAGTAAACGGGATCAGGAAGAAATAACGAAGTTGATAGAGACCAGAGGGCTTCAAAAGACATTCAAGCATCCCGCCGGGGAACTGGAAGTCCTGAAAGGGATCGACCTCCGGATAGAAAACGGTGAGATGGTGGCGGTGGTGGGGGCCTCCGGGGTCGGCAAGAGCACGCTTCTGCACATCCTGGGCACGCTTGACAGGCCCACGGGCGGCGCCGTGCTCTATGACGGCCTCGATGTCTTCAAACTCCCGGAGAAGGCCCTTACGGATTTCAGGAACCGGAAGGTGGGCTTCGTCTTCCAGTTCCATCACCTGCTGCCGGAGTTTACCGCCCTTGAAAACGTCATGATGCCGGGACTGCTGGCCCGTCCGGCGGCGGACCCGGCCGGCCTGAAAAAGAGGGCGGAAGGGCTTTTGAGGGAGCTTGGCCTGTCCGGGAGGCTTCATCACAGGCCCGGAGAGATGTCCGGGGGCGAGCAGCAGAGGGTGGCTGTGGCCAGGGCGCTTGTCCAGGACCCCGCCCTGATCCTCGCGGACGAGCCCACGGGCAACCTGGACACCCATACCGGCAAAGAGCTGTTCGACCTGCTGTTCAGGCTGAACGGGGAAAAAGGGATTACCTTCGTCATAGCCACCCACGACAAGGGCATCTCGGGCAGGTGCAGGAGGGTCATCTCGATGACCGACGGCAGGATTGACGTGACGGAAAACGGCGCCGGAATCCGGACGGCCGAGATATAAGGAGCTACGCCTTTTTGCGGCCAGCGGCAAGGAAACCCGCCGCGGACACAAGCGCGATAAGCCCTCCGACGAGTTTCAGCCCCGGCACTGCCCCGTAATGACAGGGCATGCGCGGGCTTTGGCAATAGCCCACAAAGCCGGGGGCCGCGATTACCGTGCCCCCGGCAAAAAAGGCCGCAAACGCCAGCCACCTGAGGGCGTCCGCGGTCTTCGAAAAAAACATCGCGGCCGACAGCGCCATGGCCACCACGCCAACTGCGGCCTCCGCCTTGTACATGAAACTGCAAACCGCATGCTCATGCCCCGGCAGGACAAACTCGCAGACCGGCAATATGTACCTGGGCACAACGATCACCAGCGCGCTCAGGATGAACAAAACGGAGCCGAAAGCCCTGTTTTTCACCTTCCGGTCCCCCCTTTCAACCCTCTTTTATTTCAGCAGCGAAAATGCGTCGCCCCACGGCAGGGCGGTTCCTTTCGCCCGGGCGTCCTTGAGGGAGGCAAAGGCCGCGATGTTCCATCGCATGGGCGTCTTGAACTGCGCGGATTGCACGTAGTAGGCGCTCCGGCCGTCGGTCCACCGGCCGGTCGTAAAATCCTTCACCCGGACCTCTTTTATGTCCTTCATCTTCCGGATGTGAATGAGCATCTCCCCGGGCTCATCGAAGTACAGGGTCCTGCCGCTGTTTGTGACCGCGAAGCAGACAAAGGGGGATTTGGGGTTTATGTCCATCCCGCACTCGGCGCACCTGGCGCCCGCCGGAATACGGTATTCCGTCTGCGCAATGGCCCGGCCGGCAAAACCCGCGGAGAAGGCCGCGATCAGGGCCGCGCAGGCGGCAAAAAGGACGAATCTACGCGGATGCCTCACTCAGCTTCCCTCCGCTCATCCTGAACCTCCGTCCGGCCGTCTCGGCAAGGGCCGTGTTGTGCGTCACCAGCACGAAGGTTATTTTCATGTCCCTGTTTACCTTCCTGAAAAACTCCATCACCTCGGCCTCCGTCTGCTCGTCGAGGTCTCCGGTGGGTTCGTCGGCCAGAAGCAGCTCGGGGTTGTTCATGAGCGCCCTGGCGATGGCCACGCGCCTCTGCTGGCCCCCGGAGAGCTGGTAGGGGTAGGCGTTAATCTTGTCCTTCAACCCCACGAATTCGAGGTAATCAAGCGCCCTCTTCTCGGTGCCGCTCTGCTTGCCGTTGGGCGCGAAGATGGTCGGCAGGAGGAGATTTTCCTTCGCGGTGAGCACAGGTATCAGGGAGGCGAACTGGAAGATATAGCCTATCTTCGCGGCCCGGTATTCCGAGAGGCTGTCGTCATTCAGGCTGAAGATGTCCCGCCCCTCGAAGTAGAGGTTCCCCGACGTGGGCCTCACTATCGCCCCCATCATCGAAAGAAGGGTCGTCTTGCCGGAGCCCGAATGGCCCACGATGGAGATGAACTCGCCCTTTTCCATCGCCAGGTTCGCGTCGTCCACGGCGGTGATCTGCATGTCGTCTATCTTGAACGATTTCCTTAGGTCCTTGACCACAACCTGGGACATCTTTGTATCAGGCTCCTTTCGCGCCGTGCCGCCGGCCTCCACGCTTTTAAGGGCCATTTTTTCAGGCCCCTCCCTTGATCTTCGCCATCAGACTGTCCGCGACGCCCTCATCGATGTTCATAAGGGCCTTGTACTGCTCCAGGGCTGCCTTTTTGTCTCCCTTTTTCAGATAGGCGTAGCCAAGGTTGTATCTGGCCGTGGCATAGCTTTTCCTCAGCTTCACGGCCTTCTTGAAGGCCGCAATCTCCTTCGCGCTCTCCCCCAGCTTGCCGTATGCCACACCCAGGTTGTTGTAGGCGACCGGGTAGTCATGCATGTATTTCACGGCCTTCTCATAGGCGGCCACGGCCTCCCTGGGCTTGTTGAGGCGGTCGTAGGAGACGCCCATCTTGAGCCAGGAGTAGCCGTCGGCCGGCTTCAGTTCCACAACCTTCTTATAGGCCTGCGCCGCGCGGTCGTAGAGGTTGTTCTGGTAGTAGAGGTCCGCCAGGCTGTACCATGCGTTTGAGTCCCGCGGGTTTTGCTCGGTCTGTTTCTTTAGCTGCAGGTAGAGGGCGTCGCCCGTGCTGGGGACGTTTGCCGCGGCGTTGGTCTGCTCTTTTTTTTCGCTGCACGCGGTGAAAAGCAGGGCCGGCAGCGCCAGCGTGCAAATCAGCATGGCCGCGCCCCGCCTGAAAATTCCGTCTGTTTTTTTCATTCGCCTTTCCTCACGGCCTCATAAGGTTCCATCCTGCTGGCAAACACGGCGGGTATCAGCGATGAGAGCAGCCCCGTGAGCACGGAGAAGACGACCGCGCCCGCCACAAGCTCCAGGAGCATCCGCAGCCCCGGAAGCAGATAGGGGAGTTTCAGGTTTTCGAGCATGAGGTTCTTGAAGAGATACAGCAGCGTGCCGCCAACGGCAAGCCCGATTATCCCCCCTGCCGTCGATATCGAGACGGCCTCCGTTATTATGAGCCTGAATATATGCCTTCTCTTGGCCCCCATGGCCATCAGAAGCCCAAGCTCCCTCTGCCTCTCGTTTACTATCATGTAGAAGGCAAACCCCATCATCAGGAGCGCCAGCGCCCAGAGGATGGCGCTTACGGCCAAGATCCCCTTCATTAGCCCGCTCAACTGCTTCCTCACGGTGCTTATCACCCTGTCCGACGCGATGGCCTTCACCCCGGGCACGGCGTGCTCTATCCTGATTACAAGCCTCTCCGGGCTGAACCCCTCGTCGGCCTTAACCAGCACTGCCGAGATCTGGTTTCTGTCTATGGAGATGGGCTGCATCGCCCTCGTCTTGGACGCCTCCGCCATCCGGTAGGCCGCGTCCATCGTCATGAAGACCGAGCGGTCGAAAAAATTCATCCCCGTGCGCTCCATCGTCCCCTTTACTGTAAAAGACGTACCGAAAAACGGGATGGTGTCGCCCGCTATCACGGGCACCGCCCGCCCGGTTATTATCTCGTTTCCCTTGAGCGGACCCCCGAGATGGGTTTTCAGCCACGGGGTCACGGTAAAGTCCGTTTTTGGGTCGAATGCAACCAGGAAGGTATCCACGCTGTAGCAGCAGGTGAAGGATGAGGGCTTGATGAAGAGCTGCGGCGAGACCTCTTTCACGCCGCCCACCTTCCTGACCTCGTCAAGGACCGACCTGTCCATGTAAAAGCTGACCGGCTCGCCCGCCAGAAGCGCGGAGCGGGCCTGGGCCTCGTACTTCGCAGGCACCACCAGCACGTCCGCCCCGAGCCTGTAAGTGCCGATCCTGAGGGCGTTTTTCATGCTGGATATAAAAAGCGTGGCAGAAAAGAGAGTCCCTGTCACCACAATCACCGCGAGAAACAGAAGGACGCTTCTCACCGGCCTTCTTCTTATGTTCCTCACTGCAAGAGAAAAGATCTTCAGTCTGTTTGCCATGACGGCCCCTCAATCCTCCCCCGGTTTATACAATGCCGCCAATCTTATGTTAAACAAATGGCTTGAGTATTTCAAATTGTTTCAAGTTTTATTGACCACCCTGCGTAAAAAAAGGGGAAGGGACTTTTCTCCCTCCCCCTTTTTGTGTTTTCAAAACCCGTCTGGGGCGTATACGCCCTGGTTATTCCGCCGCGGGCTTGTGCTTCATCCCCCATGCCACTGTTATGCCGCAGAGAAGCGGCGAGCCCTTGTCGATCCGCACGTTGATGCCGTTTGGCACGTGGCAGCTCGCGCAGACCGAGACCTCTTTTTCGATCTTGTGGGTCTTCGTGTTTATGAGGACGAGCTTGCTGTCGTTGTCGTACGTCCTGGCCGTGTAGAGGGCCGTCCTGCCATCGGGGCTGAACATGACATCGTGGCCGAAGAGTTTCGGCGTCTCGATGAAGTCGACGATCTTGTTCGTCTTCGTGTCTATTACGGCGATGCCCGGGGCGTGGGTGCCCGGCTTAAGGCCTGGATCGAACTCGTTGCCGCACGTCACCCACAGGTGCCTCTCGTCAGGCGCCATCCTTATCTGGTGAATAAAGGTCATCCTCGGGTCCGTTATCTTGCCGATTACCTTCTTGGTCTTCCAGTTGAGCACGTAGACGATGCCCGTGGGCATGTCCGAGACGTAGGCGGTTTTCTGGTTCCTGGTCCATGCTATGCCGCATACGCCCGCGCCCACCGGGAACTCGTCCACTGTCTTCATGGTCTTGAAGTCCCATTCGTAGACGTGTCCGTCGGCCATGTCCTCGAAATAGATGTGCTTACCGTCGGGGCCGACGACCGCGTCGCAGAATTTCTGGCCGACCTTGATCTGCCTGGATTTCTTTCCCGTGGCGAGGTCGTAGGCGACGACGCTGCCGTCAAGCAGTCCCACATAAAGCTTGTTGCCCACGAGCGCGCTGCCGTGGGTCCCCCCGGCCTTCTTTATCTTCTCGAACGAAAGGCCCGCCACTTTCCCCTCCATCTCGCTGCCGGCTTCCGTAATGACGATCCTGTCTTTCACGACGTCAGTAGGCGGGTTCATGTTTGCCAGGTTGACAACGGCCAGATGGCCGCCGTGCCCGGCGATGAAGGCGATCCCGACGAGCCCGGTCCGGTTCTCAGCCGCCTGGGCCGCGGGTGTGTGAGGATTTGCCAGCAGGAAATAGCCCCCTGTCATCAGGGCCACTGCCATTACGGCCAGTAAAGCTTTCTTCATGAAGATTCCTCCCTTTTGATATGCTTTTTACCCCTCTAGTTTTCCCCGTAAAGATTTTTCGGATAAGAGAACGTCAGATGATGGACATTATTGCCTAGGCTTCCACCCCCTCTCCCTCCGGCCAGTCAGCCTGGATGCTTGATCATGAAAACCGGAAAGCTCAGCCCCGCTTCTGAAACTGGGACTACTATATCCGGATTTTTAGCCGATTTCAACTTAAAATTTTAATTATAAGGGACCGGCTTTTCAGGCGGCAGCGGGGGCGGCAGGGCCTGGATGCCAAAAAAAGGCTCTTCATGCTTTTGTGTGGGATCAGCAGTCTTAAAAATAATTTGTATATTTCGCGCTTGCCGATACCTGCCAGGCCCTTTCGTTCGGTCGCGCGGTTCCGGACGTATCCAGACGGCGGGATTTAGATCGTCT
>JAKAHV010000064.1 GCA_021825295.1 Nitrospirota bacterium | reverse complement strand
GAACCAGAAACCGTCACGTGTGTCGTGTTTCGCGAGATGTACCAGGAGGGAGCTCCTCCTGAAAGAGTGACCCCTCCATTTACGGTTATCGTCCCCCCCTCATACCATGTCCACCAATCGAAATACGTATCGCTAAAATTTAAGAGGTCTCCGCTGCCGGAAAAGTTATAATCGCGGTAATCATAGAATGAATATCCCAGGTAGATGGGACCCGTTGTCCCTGAAAAGGTTACGCCGCCATTCGCCGTTATTGTCCCACTGCCGCCTTGCCAGGAAAAAATCAGCTGGTTCCCGGAACCAGATACAGTGAAGGTATTGCCGGCAGGTATTGTTACACTCCCCGTCAGGGTAATGGGCACGGGAGTTTGAGTACAATCAGTTGCGCTTATAGGGCACAACTGCCCCTGCTGAGTTGCCGTACAATTGGCCGTCTCCCCGGGATCTGAGACGTTCCCGTCGTTGTTCAGGTCCTGTCCGCAGACCCACTGGTCCGCGAAGGCTTGCGCCACGCCAATACCCGACAGAGCCGGAATGATCGGAGAAATCATCTCGACCGCGAGAACGATGATGAGCAATTTGGCTATTTTTCCCAAGTATCTCATTGAAGCGGCTCCGCCGTGCCGTCCGAGCAGACAAGATCCTGCCCGGCCATTCTCAAGCTCTGCATTATCCCTGCGGCCTCCCCGAAATCGTCTATGCACTGGCAGTCCTCGACGATCGTCTCCCCGGGCTCAACGGGGCACTTGCCGTTTACGCAGGTCTTGTAAAAATACTGGATACTTTGCGTGTTGTTTGCCTGATATTGCGAGGCGTTCGAGGGCAGGTTGGATCCAAGCAGGCCCGCCTGCGTGTCCGTGACGGTCTTTTCTGTCTTGCACGCCTGCTCGCAGTCCGAGGGCGTGTCCCTGGGGGGAATGCCAGATGTCACGCCGTTATACACCCAGCCTCCGGAAGAGTTTTCTCGCAGGTCCTGATAGTAAAAGCTCCCGCCGTTGTCCGCTTCGGTCGAAAGGACGTTTCCCGCCCTTTTCTGAACGGCGCTGAAATCAAATGGTGCGTTGCCCGTGCAATAATAGGTCCGGTCCTTCTCCAGGAAATCTGGGCATAAGGTATAAGTGGCCGGAGGCGTAAAACAGATCGGGTCTCCGCCATTACTGGTATCGATGGGGCAGGTGTAGCTTGTCCCATTCACGGATGAGCCGCTAAGCACTCCGCTTGATGCCCTCGATACGCAGACGTACTGGCTTCCAAGTGGGCAGGTGGAGGGGATACTGAGCGAGTATGTCCCGCAGCTCGTAAAAAATATCTTGTCCCCCTGGCCGGTAATGGTAAAAGGCGCGCAAGATCCCGAGCTGTTGAAATAAGCGGTCCCCGAGATGGCAGCTCCGCTAAGGTTGATCTGGCCGTTAAAATTTCCTCCCCCGTCATAAAAATTGAGGCTGCTTCCGATACCCACGATCTTCACGGTCTGGGACCTGCCGTCCTGGTAGAAACTGACTTCTGCGCTTCCGCTTGCCGTTATCCCTGCGGGCAGATAAATGGTCTGTATCCCCCGCACGCACCAGCACGTGTCCCAGAGGAACTCCACATTGATTTGATTGCCGCTGCCCACAAAGATAAGGTAATGGGCCCCCGAAAAACTCACGGCACCCGTAAAGCCGGGACATGCGGCAATGTTTTGCACCGTGAACGAATCGCAGGCCGGGGGAAGGGGAGTAAGCCCCGTCGATGCGAAATCAAGCCAGGTCTGAACGCCGTCTACGGTCTCATCTTTTAGCTGGCAGTTGGAATTCGTCTCCAGGCTTTGGCAACCGTCGTCCACGTTATCGGTATACCCGGGGTTGCTGCCCGAACACTGGAGGACCCGGGATATCGCGCATTGCTGCAACTGCACGTTACCGGTAGACATGCTCTGGGCGTCTTCGAGCTCGCTGTAATAGCTGTTAGGGTCAGAAGACTCTGCTTGCGCCAGGTTTTGCGCATCGCCCTTCATGGCATAAGGGTTCGAAAAATACTGCTGAGGCGAGGCGGAGCCTGTCCCGCCTCCCGCGCTCTGGCAGCCTCCGGCCTTCTGGCCGTAATAGCTTATGACGGTGCCGCTTGTGTCCACGTTGGAGACCGAAAGCTGCGGGTCCGCAGCCTGCAAGGCCCCCGCGATCCCCCCTGCTAAATCTTTAAGGACGATGGACATGTTGTTCCAGATAAGATCGCTTCCGCAGGACGTGTTGATGCAGTAGCAGCCGCCAAGGTCCGTGAGATTCGCCGCCGTGGCAGACACGTGAAGGCTACCGTCCACAGACCATTTGTAAGCCTGGCAGTTGTTCCAGGTCCCTGGGTCGCAGGATATGAACCCGTTCGCGCAGACGCCCGAGACCGGCACCGAGAGCTGATAGCTGTAATCCGGCTTGCCGTCCATGTCCAGGTCCTCGCTCGCTATCACGGTCTGCAGGTCTCCGGTCGAGGCGGGCTGCACGAGTACAGAGAGAAACGCGCTTGAAGACGGGCAGCTCATCTGCGCGTTAAAGGACTTCGACTTATCGAGCGTGGTCATGAGGGTGTTGCTGCTTGTAAGGGGATTACTGATGTTTTGCTGTATGCCAGACTGTGATCCATAGCTCGCCGACACTGTGTTTTCGAGCCCCGCGGCCGCGTTTTTGGCGTCCGTGATGGGATCGCCAAAGGAAACGGCGGCAATACTCATAAAGGCGAGGAGAAAAATCATAGGTCTGATAAAAAAAGTTCTCACCTTTAAAAGCCTCTCCGGCCAACGCTGCCTATGCGCTGCAGGAATTTATATGGTCTTACGGCAACAACCCAGATAATTTCCGGATCGAACTGTTTACCGCTGTCCACGACAAGATTTTCTATGGCCACCTCAGCCGGCCAGGAGACCTTGTATGGCCGCTTGTGCGTCATAACATCCAGGCTGTCAGCCACCGCGACGATACGGGCAGAAAGAGGGATATTCTTCTCCTTAAGCCCGTGAGGGTAGCCCGCGCCGTCCCAACGTTCATGATGAAACAAGGCTATTTTTCGCGCCTGGTCAAAAATAGAATCTTTATTGGCGGATATGATTTCCGCACCCAGGACTGTATGCTTCCTTACTGCTTCGCACTCTTCCTGTGTCAGACGTCCGGATTTGCCCAGGATATGCGGGTCGACAGCGGTCTTGCCTATGTCATGTATCTTTGAGGCCAGGCCCAGTTCAAGAGCCTGTCCAGGGGCTATGCCCAAAGCCAGGGCGATATGGTAAGCAAGTTCGCCCACGCGATCCACATGGTAGCTTCCATCGCTATCGGGGCCTTCAACTGCCCGGCATTTTTCAAGCATGTATTCGAATTGCCTGCTTACCGCAAGTGTTTTCAATCGTTGTCCCTTCTTTTTGCCATCTCCGAGATGGCGTCTTCGTAAGACATTCCGCCCTCGACCAGCCTCTCTATCTCCACGATCTCGTCAGGGTCCGAGGTGTAGACGTAATAGGACCACGGGTCCACCATGAGCCTGGCTACCCCTACGCCTCCCCCCGTGTCCATAAATATCTCGGAGTATTTGGGCCGGTTGGACTTGAGTGTCTTTAATATCCTCATGATGAAGGGGTCGTAGTCTATGAGCTTCTCGGCGAGGGCCTTCTCGAAATCCGCCGATTCCAGGAAAAACTTGAAGGCGGAGTTCGCGTTTATGACCTCGCCCACCTTGCCGAAGCGTTTCAGATCCAGAATGGATTGCGTGATGACGGAAAAGCTTCCGTTATATTTGGCCGCCCTCCTGTAGCCTTCCTCGATCACCTCGTTCATCATCCCCTCGGCCGTGAGAAACTGCCAGGCCTCGTCGAAAATGATGAAGGTCGGGCGCGAGCGGTCTCCAAGATAGAGGTCCTGGGTGACCGCGTTTACGACCTGGAGGGTCACGACACGGAAGAGGTCCTTCATAGGCTTTAAGTGCTCAAGCTCCAGCACGACAAACTCGTCCCTGGATATGTCGAAGGTGGCCTTGCCATTAAACCACTTCCCATATGCGTGCTTCGAGGTGAATTTCGTCAGGTTAAAGGCAAGGGTATGGGCCAGGGCCATGAGGTCTTCCGCGCACTTTTCGCCCTCGCAGCCAAAATCGTACTCGACGGCGTGTTTTGGAAACTCGTTTAGCCAACTGTGGACGGTGTCCACGCAGGCATTCGCGCCTTCGGCCTTGTACGCCCACTCCACGGCGGCCTTTATGAGCGTCATTATCGTCTCCGCGGAATCGTATGGAACTTTGTCCGTGGCCGAGTAGACCATCTGGACGATTATCGAGGCCACGACCGAGGATTCCTTTTTGATGTCTGCGACGTTCGTAAAGGGGTTTAGGCAGATGTCCGACTCACCGGAGAATTCCAGGAACCTGCCACCAAACATCCTGGCCATCTTCTTGT
>JAKAHV010000063.1 GCA_021825295.1 Nitrospirota bacterium | reverse complement strand
AAAATCTACCCACCCATGGATCAAACTGGGCATCAAGCCTAAGAAAAACTGGTGGGCCTATGCGTACTAACAAAGAGGACATTTCTACTTGGCCCAAATGAGGACATTTCTACTTGGCCTTGACATTTTATAAAAAGAGGGATTGACTTTCCCTGCCTAAACCGTATATATAAGCATGGATAAGAAGATGGGCATAAAAAAGACTTACGTTCTCGACACCACGGTTCTCATTGACTTCCCGGACCTCATCTACCAGGTCGGCGGGACCGGCACCGAGATCGTTATCCCCATATCCGTCATAAAGGAACTCGACGGCCTCAAAAAAAATCCAAACGAGATGTTGGCACGGGCTGCCCGGGCAGTTGGCGCCATTCGGGACACATCCCATAAATGAAAAGAGATAATGGTGTCAGGTCTTGACGGGCTGTTGCCCAAACCCGTTTGAATTTTTCCATGATCAATTTTCATGGTTTTGAGAGGCCCTTGAAAAGGCCGATTTACGCGGGTAATAACGTCCAAATTAACCCATTCACGGACTTATGCAGTTGGATAAAGCCGGCCCGGCGCAATTTTTTACCTCGATTCTCTGCGCGTTTATGCATTTCACAGGTTTAAAGATATTCCTTATCAAGACCTGGATATTCTGAATCGAACATGTAAGATATTCCTGAATTCACATTCGCCAGAGTCCTCTCCACCGCGCTCGATCAAAGTCGTATCGGGGCATAACTTGAGCCCGGAAAGGAAACTTCGATTTTCAAGGCTTGAAGGGGCATCAGATGGTCATCATACGCTAAACCGCTGAGGACTTCGGCCAGAAGGTGAACCCCGGCCATCCGGCGTCTGCAAGGTCAATTTGTATCTTTTTTCTAAACTGTTTGCATGGACACTATCATGGCCCTTCGGATTATTATGTGGCGGCAGGGGAAAGGAGTTTTGAGCGGGGTGGCCATTGAACGCTTTGAACATCCTGGCTAAAAAATTCATTTAAAAGCAGGAGGTTTTGGTTTTTGAGTTGAACAAAAAAACACAAAAAAGGGGACACTGCCGGCCCCGGCGGGATTCGAAGCCGTGTTTTGGTTCTTACTTTTAAATTCCTTAATAAGTTACAATAAACCGGGAGTCAATTGAAAATAAAACGTCTCCGGGGAAATGCTCGTGGCGGAAATACTTGAAAAAAGACTGATTCGCCCACCCGATGTCTTCTATTACAGGCTGCATGCTCCCCTTGTAGCCGCGAAGGCCAAACCCGGGCAGTTCGTCATAATCAGGATACATGAGAAGGGGGAGCGCATCCCCCTCTCGCTTGCCGATATCAACCCCTCCGAAGGCACGATCAGCCTTATTGTGATGTGCGTGGGCAAGACGACGAGCGAGCTTGCCACGCTTCAGGAGGGCGAACGCATCAGGGACGTATGCGGCCCGCTTGGTAACCCGACACATATCGAAAACGTGGGCAGGGTGGTCCTGGCCGGTGGCGGCTTCGGGGTCGCCCCGCTTTATCCGATCGGCAGGGCCTTTCGCGACGCCGGCAACAGGGTGGTCACCATCATGGGCGCAAGGAGCAAGGGGCTCCTCATCTACGGGAAGGAGATGGAGAGCGTCAGCCACCGGGTTGCCGTCTCTACCGACGACGGCAGCGCGGGCATCAAGGGCATCATCACGGACGCGCTTGAATCGGAGCTGAGGGAAAACGGGGCGGACCTGGTAATGGCCGTGGGGCCTGCGCCGATGATGGAGGCCGTCTGCCGCAAGACAGCGTCCTTTGGCGTCAGGACAATCGTGAGCCTGAACGCCGTGATGGTGGACGGCACGGGCATGTGCGGCGGCTGCCGCGTGAGGGTGGCGGGAGAGACAAAATTCGCCTGCATGGACGGCCCGGATTTCGACGGGAGCCTCGTCGACTGGGACTTGCTCATAAGAAGGCAGAAGATGTACAAGGCGGAGGAAAAGGAATCCTTTGAGGCCTGGAAAAAGCGGCATGGATTTTAATTTTCAAGGGCCGCGTAAAGGCGGTTTCAGATGACTGACAAGTCCCGCGGGAAGAAGCCGGCCCCAAGGAGGGTGCCGGTCCGGGAGCAGGACCCCCGGCAGCGCCGCCTGAACTTCGAGGAAGTCAGTCTGGGATATACCCCGGAGGAGGCGGTGCTTGAGGCCGGCAGATGCCTTGGCTGCCGCAACCGGCCGTGCGTCTCGGGCTGCCCGGTGGGCGTGCCCATCCCGGAGTTCGTGGCCGCGATTTCAAGGGGGGATTTCGCCTCAGCTTACGAGACGATCAGGAACGCGAACATGCTGCCCGCGGTCTGCGGCAGGGTCTGCCCGCAGGAAAGCCAGTGCGAAGGCGCATGCACCCTTGGCAAAAAGCACGATGCCCTGGCGATAGGCCGCCTTGAGAGGTTCGCCGCGGACTGGCGGATGCGGCAGAGGGAATCCGGCCCGGCCAAGCCCGCGCCGCGAAAAGATGTCAGCGGCGGCGGGGGCAGGGTGGCGGTTGTTGGCAGCGGGCCATCCGGCATAACATGCGCCTACGAGCTTGCGCGCATGGGGCACAAGGTCACGGTGTTCGAGGCCCTGCATGAGCTGGGCGGCGTGCTTTTCTACGGCATACCGGAGTTTCGCCTTCCAAAGAAAATTGTGGCGGCGGAGATAGAGACGCTGGAGGAAATGGGAGTGGAGATAAGGAGGAATGCCGTCATCGGCAAGCTCCACGACCTTGAAGAGCTGATGGAAAAGTTCGATGCCGCATTCGTCGGGACGGGGGCGGGGCTTCCGAGGTTCATGGGCATCCCTGGCGAGGATTTAAACGGTGTGCTGTCGGCCAACGAGTTTCTGACGCGCACGAACCTCATGCGCGCCTACAGGTTCCCGGAATACGACACCCCCATAAAGACGGGAAGGCGAGTGGCCGTCATCGGCGGCGGCAACGTGGCGATGGATTCGGCGAGGACCGCCCTGCGCCTGGGGGCGGAATCGGTCACGCTCGTTTACAGGAGGGGAGAGGAGGAGCTTCCCGCCAGGGCGGAAGAGGTGCATCACGCCAGGGAAGAGGGCGTCTTGTTTGAGCTTTGCAGCCTGCCGACGGAGATCACCGGCGAGGACGGCTGGGCAAACGGCCTTAAATGCATAAGGATGGAGCTCTGCGAGCCGGACCCGCTTGACGCGTACGAAAAGTCTTCATCCGGCCTTTCAAGGCCGGGCAGAAAAATCCCGAAACCGATAGAGGGCTCCGGGTTTGCAATCGGCGCGGACACCGTGATTGTGGCGATAGGCACAAGCGCAAACCCGCTTCTGACGCGCTCCGCGCAGGGGCTCCGGCTGCGCCGCGGCTATATCGAGGCCGACCCCGCCGGCAGGACGAGCCTGGAGGGGGTTTTTGCCGGCGGGGACATCGTGACCGGCTCCGCCACGGTCATATCCGCGATGGGCGCGGGCCGCAGGGCCGCCCGTGCCATCCACGAATACATAGCTTCCAGGAAAAGCTGAACCCGGGGGCTGCCTGTTTTACTTCCCGGACCTGAATCTTCTTATTGCCGCAAGGGCCGTCATTCCTGAACCCAGCAATAGAAGCGTGGAGGGCTCAGGTGTGCCGGCGGAGGGGGGATCATTATTGCTGTCGTTGTCTACGTGAAAGTTCACGGGGGGTGGAGTTTCGATCTCGTAGACGGTGGTGTATCTTTCATTGATGCTGAAGACTGCGTCCTGGATTAAAAGAAAGGGATTTATCAATCCCCACCAGTTGGAGATGTTTTGGTGCTTCTGCAAGCCATGCAGACCGGCTCCGAAGTTTCCGATGTTGTTATTGTTGTTGCCGGCAAAACCGAACGGCAGGGCATATGCCGGTGCTGCATTTAGAGAAAGAGAAAAGAGCACAGTTATCATGGCCGCAAAAAGCAGCTCTCTGACTCGTTTCACATCAGGCCTCCTCGCAATAAATTAACCAACAAGTTTGAATTTGCAAGTTTCATACCATAGTTTCAGCTTTATAAAGCTCTGATTGGAAACCATTTGATTTTTAAGAATAAATTTTTAACTTGCTTAAAAGGCCTGCTATTTCAGCCAAAATCAAAGTGTAAAAATTACCGTCAATAAAATGAGGCCTTTTTAGGGGATATCTTAGCTAATCGCATGAAATATCAGAAAATTAAGTACAGAATAGGGTTGTAAGGAAAAGTTTACAATCCTGCGTTGCCGTTAACGTATCCTGACAAACAACAGCCCGCTTGGCTTGTGGTGAGTGGTATCATAGTCCGGGCCTGTTAAACCCGGCATAGACACATGCGGCTATTGCTGCCCGGCGTGGTGTTACAGCCAAATGATAATGTCCTATGTTAGCCAAGTAGAAATGTCCTATAGGCGGGTTATGATTTCCTCTTTTGAAGGAGGAGGTCATCATGCCTGGAAGGGACATTATCACGATGAGCAGGCGG
>JAKAHV010000046.1 GCA_021825295.1 Nitrospirota bacterium | reverse complement strand
GACTCCGTGGCAAGCTGATTTTTCAACTTGCTTAACCCCAAATAACCCTTGACAAAAATCACAGTTGCTCAAGGGAGAGGAGATAACAGCCTTCCCCGCCCTCTCAACCCTGTGCCCCTGCCATCTTGACCCACACTAAACGCTGAAGAGCCAGAAAAAAGAAGCGGGCATGGGAAGGTTTTTGATTGACTCCGGGCCCGGCTCCGTGTTTACAATAGTGCGCATGAGGAAACTGGCAGTGTTTCTTTTGCTCTGTGCGGTTTTCGTGAAACTCTATCCCCTGGGGTTTGTTGCGCCGGTCACAGGCGGAAAGGTCCTTTTGCAACTTGACCTCTGCCACGCCAGGGACGCGGGCTCCCCTGGCGGCACGGTCGCGATACCCGCGGGCGCCATGGCCGGCTTCATGCTTGTCTTTTTATGTTTTTTTTCGCAGATTCAATTTCTTCTCTGGGCCGCGATAATACCCTCGCAAAAAATGAAACCTCCCAGACACACCCAAGCCGGCTTTTTTCTAAAAAACTAAAAAATATAATCCGATCCGGAAAGACGGGAGGGCTTTACATTCATGAAAAGGCGTATTACCTTTTTGCGTTTTTTTGCGTTTTCTTTTTCGATTTCGCTTTTGCTCGTCCTTCACTTCTTCTCTTCCGATGCCCTGGGGGCCGGCCTTTGCTGCCAGTTGGCGGGCGGGGTCGAGGAGAACATAAACGGGGCTTACGCGCCGGGGGCGCATGATTTGACGGCGGCGCTGGAATGGAGTTTCAGCGACATGGACAGGCTCATGGAGGGGGCGCATAAAACGACCCCCTCCGATGTCGCCGCCCAGGGCATATACAAGACCATCCCCACGCACATGGAGATGACCCGGTATACCCTGACGCTTGCCTACGGCGTTACCCCGAAGCTTAAGGTTGTGGCCTCCGTGCCATATGTAAGGAACACGATGGATATGGATATGGTTATGATGGATGGAATGGGGATGCCCATGCTTCAAGGGATGTCAATGGAGCCGGTAAGCGGGCTGGGTGATGTCACCCTGATGACGCTCTACCGCCTCTGGACCAACAGGCGGATAAGGCCCGGCGATGCGCTTACCCTTGGCATTGGAGTAAAGACGCCGACCGGCTCCTATACCGAGAAGACCTCCAGCGGCAGGTTTGTCCATGCGCATATGCAGCCCGGGACCGGCTCCTGGGACCCACTCGTCTCGCTCGCGTATACCACGCTCAAAAACCCATGGCTCCTTGGCGCGGATTTTACCTATGAGGTGGCCACCAGGAACTCCGAGGGCTACAAATTCGGAGACACGCTCACCGCGGACCTCTCCGCCAAGTACGGCCTGCTGCCCTTCATGAACCTCTCCGGCCAGCTTACCTATCTGCACTGCGGGCACGCCACCGACGACATGGGCCGCTACACGAATTTAACCAGCGTTTTTGACGACCCGGCCAATACGGGAGAAGACAGCCTCTGGGTGGCCCCCGGACTTGAGTTCGTGCCCGTTTACAACGCCGGGCTCACTTTCAGGGCCCAGTTGCCCCTCTGGCAGAGGGTAAACGGCATACAGCTTGTCTCCACCAGCAGGCTGGTGACCGCCGTCTATTACGTATTTTGAAAGGTTCTTCTGAAAAAACTCACCCTCCCCTAATCCCCTCCCTCCCGGGAGGGGATTTAACTTATAACTCTGCTTTGCGGGAGGCCAGGGCTTTTTAGGTAATGCATCAGTTTGACTATGCGAGGCCATGCAGCGGCAGAAAAGAAGCCCCAGAAGCGAAATTGCCATCGCCCGGCAAATCAAACTGAGGCACTACCGCTTTTTACACCAGCTTGACATATCAGGCGCACCTGATAGCATTTGAAAAAGTCCGCAGGAAAGGAGGTGACAGGGATGAAAAAGGTAAAAACTCTCGACAGCAGGACGCTTGAGAAAGAGGCTATCTTCTGGGGCAATCTGAAGAGGCAGCTAAAGGAGAATCCCGTGAAGATATGCCGCAAATGAAGCAGTTGAAAGAGCTAGAAAAGCTCGAGGCCGCCGGTCCGGCGGCCAGATACGATTTCTTTATCCAGTGGCATCTGACCGAAAGGTGCAATCTCAGGTGCAGGCACTGCTACCAGATGAAGCAGGCGCCCGCGGGGGTTGATCTTTCGCTTGAAGAGGTGAGGCGCGTGATCGCCGAAATCTCCGATACCCTGGAAAGCTGGGCGAGAAACTACCAGATGGATTTTTCGCCCAGCTTCAATATCACGGGCGGCGAGCCGTTTCTGAGGGCCGACCTCTTTGATATCCTCTCGGAGGCCAGGACGCAGGGATTCGATGTCTACCTCCTAACAAACGGGACCATTATAAACATGCAGAGGGCCCGGGCATTGGCAGCGGCCGGGGTCCGGGGCGTACAGGTAAGCGTCGAGGGGCCCGAGGAGGTCCATGACTCCATTCGCGGCAGAGGCAGTTTCAGCCAGGCGATGTGGGGGGTAAAAAACCTTCTTGGCGCCGGCCTCACCGTCACCCTGAACGCCACCCTCTCCAGGCTGAATGCCGGGCGCATGCCAGAGATGGTCGCGCTTGCGCTTGCCATGGGCGTGCAGAGGCTCGGGTTCTCAAGGCTCGTCCCCTATGGGCGGGGGCTTGGCCTTGTCAGCGAGATGCTCACTGCCCGGCAGGTGAAGGGCCTCTATGAGACGCTCCTCTCCCTGGACATAGAGGGGCTGCAGATTGTGACCGGAGATCCTGTGGCCTCGCAGATGAGCATCAAGAACCATCCCGACGCCGGCTGCATCGCCTCAGGGGGCTGCGCGGCGGGCATATCCGGATTCACGATCCTTGCCGACGGCACAATTACGCCATGCAGAAGGCTGCCACTGCCCCTGGGCAATGTCCGGACGGATTCCATCAGACGGGTATGGGCGGCCTCGCCGGTGCTGGAGGCGCTCCGGGAGAAGAGCCGCTATGGCGGCAGATGCGGCGACTGCAGAAGGTGGGCCAACTGCCGCGGCTGCCGGGCAATCGCCTATGCGTACTCGATGTCCAGGGGAAAGGCCGATTTTCTCTCCGAGGACCCGCAGTGCTTTATAGCACAGGGGGAAGAGCCTGAAACTGCGAAATTCCTTCCGCTGCTGAAACATGCCTGAGCCGATTGCAGGTCTGTTTCGGCCAGGGCCTGCGTTTCTTTCGTTTATAATCCATGACCGATTGGTTTATAATCTATGAATGTCCGGCGATCTGGCCGATAAGATAGCCTCCGGAGGGCGGATTACCCCCGCCCAGGCCATAAAACTCTTCAAATCCGATGATATCTTCACCCTTGGCGGGCTGGCCTCGCTTGCCGCGAAAAGAAAAAACGGCAATAAAGTCTATTACATAAGAAACGTCCACGTCAATCCCACGAACATCTGCGTAAACAGGTGCAGGTTTTGCGCCTTCAGCCGTTCCAAAGGCGAGCCCGGGGCTTATGAGCTGACAATAAGACAGATCATCTCGAAGCTGAAAAAGTTGCGCTTCTTTGACGAGGTGCACATCGTGGGCGGTCTTCATCCCGACTGGGCCTTCGGGCATTATCTGGATATGCTCTCGGAGATAAAGCGGAACTTCCCCAAGACGGGGATAAAGGCGTTTACTGCGGTCGAGGTGGACTACATGCGCAAAAAAAGCGGGCTTCCGCTAAAAGAGGTGTTTGAAAGGCTCAAGGCAAGCGGTCTGGACGTAATGCCCGGCGGAGGGGCGGAAATCTTCGACCCCGCCGTAAGAAACGCCCTCTGCCCCGAAAAAATGAGCGGCCGCGACTGGCTGAAAGTCATGAGGACGGCCCACGATGCGGGCATAAGGACAAACGCGACTATGCTCTACGGGCATATCGAAAACTACCGCCACCGGGTGGCCCACCTCGAAAGACTCCGGCGGCTGCAGGATGAAACGGGCGGCTTCCAGGCGTTCATCCCCCTGCCCTATCAGCCCCAGACTGAAATCGGCGGCCGGGCCTCATCAGGCATCGAGGACCTGAAGTGCATAGCCATAAGCAGGATATTTCTGGACAATTTTGACCACGTGAAGGCCTATTGGGTGATGCTTGGTGAAAAGCTCTCCCAGGTGGCCCTCCGTTTTGGCGCGGACGACCTGGAGGGCACGGTCATAGAGGAAAAGATAGCGCACTCGGCGGGGGCCCGCACAAGGCCCGGCCTGGCCGAAGAGGAACTAAGGCAGATGATCGTGAAGGCTGGCAAAAAACCCGTCCGCAGGGGTTCACTCTACGGAAGGCTGGCATAACCGGATGAGCATCGGAAGAAAAGAGGCCCTGCGGCTGCTTAAAAAGGGGGAGCTGCTCGAGCTTGGCCGCATGGCGGATTCCATGCGGAAGGACCTCCACCCGGAAAATACTGTGACCTTCGTTGTGGACCGGAACATAAATTACACCAACGTGTGCCTGAACCGGTGCAGCTTCTGCGCCTTCTGGAGGCGTGAAGACGCAAGTGACGCCTATGTGCTGGGCCGCGAGGAGCTGTTTGGCAAGATCGACGAGACCCTGGAGCTGGGCGGCACCCAGATACTCCTTCAGGGCGGACTGAACCCGTCGCTTTCCCTCCGGTTCCACATGGACATGCTGAAAGACATAAAACGCCGTTACCCGGCGATTAACATCCACGGGTATTCCCCGCCGGAGATCGCCTATTTCGCGGAACGTTCGTCGCTTACCCTGAGGGAGACACTGGCCGTTTTAAAAGAAGCGGGGCTGGATTCCGTCCCGGGGGGCGGCGCTGAAATCCTCTCGGACAGGGTCAGGGAGGCGATCAGTCCCCGGAAGATAAAATCCGGCCGGTGGATGTCCGTCATGCGCGAGGCCCACAGGCTCGGCATGAAGACGACCGCCACCATGATGTTCGGCTCCGTCGAGACCCCGGAGGACATCGTCGGGCACCTGGAGGCGGTCCGCGACCTGCAGGGCGAAACGGGCGGCTTTACCGCGTTCATCCCCTGGAGCTTCCAGCCGGGCAATACCAAATTGAGGAAGCAGATGAAAGTGAAACACGGGCAGGCGACCGCGGTCGAATATCTCAGGGTCCTGGCTGTCTCCAGGATATTCCTGGACAACGTCTCCAACATACAGGCCTCCTGGGTCACACAGGGCCTGAAGATGGCGCAGGTGGCACTTCGCTTCGGCGCAAACGATTTCGGGTCCACCATGATAGAGGAAAACGTGGTGGCCTCCGCCGGGGTCAGTTACCGGGTTTCGAAGGATGACATTATTCAGGCCATCGCCTCTGCCGGGTTCAGACCGGCCCAGCGCGATACCAGATACAATATAATCAAGTATTTTTAATAGTTGTGTTAATCCATCACTTTAATTCCTAAGGGGGTGTTTTTCATATGGAACCCGAGCTTTACGACGTGCTTATCATAGGGGGCGGGCCTGCGGGGCTGACCGCTGCGCAATATGCGGCCAGGGCGGGGCTGAAGGCAGTTGTGATAGACAAATCCCCTTCCGCGGGAGCGCTCGGCTTCGCCAGCAGGATTGAAAACTATCCCGGTCTGGAAACGGCGCTTTCCGGCAGGGAGCTTCTGGACATATTCAGAAGGCAGGCGGTAAATTTCGGGGCAAAATACGTTGAGGCGCAGGTCGTGGGGGTCAACCTCTCGGGCAACGTAAAGGAGGTCTTCACGATGGAGGGCACCTACAGCGGGAAGACCATCATAGTGGCCACGGGCGCCATGGGCAGAAAACCTACCATCAGGGGCGAGGCCGAATTTTTGGGCAAGGGCGTGAGCTACTGCGCCGTATGCGACGCGGCCTTTTTCAGGGACAAGACGGTATGCGTGATCGGGGGCTCGGAAGAGGCGGTGAAGGAGGCTGGACACCTGCTTAGAAACTGCAGGGAGGTCTATCTCATAAGCCCGTCAAAGAAACTGGGCATCGAGCCTGACCACCCGGTGCTGAAGGCCCCGAACCTGAGACTCATAGAGGGCACGACCGTTACCGCCATTCTGGGCGGCGAGGCCGTGGAGCGGGTAAGGATAGTCGACTCCGAAAAACGCGAGGATGAAATTGAGGTATCGGGGGTATTTGTCTATCTGCACGGCAGCAAGCCGATCATAGATTTCCTCACCGAGGCCGTGGAGCTTTCCGACAGTGACTGCATCGTGACGAACCGCATGATGGAGACGTCAATTCCCGGGGTCTTCTCCGCGGGGGACGTCACCTGTGTAGAAGTGCGGCAGGTGGTTGTAGCGGCGGCAAACGGCGCGGTCGCGGCCCTTTCGGCCGAGAAATTCATAACCCACAAGAAGCGCAGGAAGTACGACTGGGGCAAGGTGGGCTGAAAGTTGTGTTAGCATTTGAGAAATGGTCGATGTGGACGGCAGCACCGGGGAGGGAGGCGGACAGATACTGAGGACCGCCCTGGCACTTTCGTGCCTGAAGCAGGTCCCTGCCAGGATTTTTAATATCAGGAAAAACAGGAAAAAACCCGGGCTGCAGCCCCAGCACCTCTGCGGCGTGCTTGCCGCTGCGGCGATTTCAGGGGCAAAGGTCCTTGGTGCCGCCATAGGCTCTGAGGAGATTTCCTTCTCTCCGGGCCCTGTCCGGCCGGGCAATTACGTCTTCGATATAGGCACCGCGGGGTCTACCTCGCTTCTCTTCCAGACGATATTGCCGGCGCTCGCTTTTTCAAGCGGGCCCTCCACTGTAAAGATAACCGGTGGCACGCATAACCCCCTGGCTCCGTCTTTCGAATATGTGAAAGATGTCTTCCTGCCCATGCTTGGCAGGCTTGGACTGAAGGCCGGGGCGAATATAGAGCGCTACGGCTTTTACCCCGTGGGGGGCGGTTCGGTTTCGTTTTCCATAAAGGGGAGACGGCAAGGCGGCCCGCTTAATGATATCGCAAAAGATATCGACCTGCGCGCGCGGGGGCGGCTTTTATCGATATCCGGCATCTCGGCCGTCGCGAATCTGCCCCTCTCCATCGCCGGGCGGCAGCGCGCGTCCGCGGCCATCAGGCTCAAAGGCTTTTCCCCGCAGATAGAGGTACGCGAGGTCCCGTCTTACGGGACCGGGACGTTTGTATTTCTTCTGGCCAGGTATGAAGGCGCGCTGTGCGGGTTTGGTTGCCTCGGGGAGCGCGGGAAAAAAGCCGAGACAGTCGGCGAGGAGGCCGCGGAGAAATTTCTTTCGCACCACTGCGAAGGCGCCCCATCGGCCCTTGACCCTCACATGGCGGACCAGATAGTCCTGTATCTTGCCAAGTCCGGCGCCGGGAAAAAATCTTTCACCACATCGAGGATAACGGAACACCTGCTTACAAACCTGTGGGTAATCGGCAGGTTCCTGAAGTTTGAGTGCGGGATCACCGGCGGGAAAGAAGGCCCCGGCCTTGTGGAGCTGGCGGTTTAGCGCGTATTGATCCTGTGAGCGAGGCAGCCGGCGCCAAACCCGTTGTCTATATTCATGACGGCGATGCCGGGCACACAGGAGTTCAGCATGGCAAGCAGCGCCGCGATACCGCCCAGGCTGGCCCCGTAGCCGGTCGAGGTGGGCACAGCGATGACCGGCTTGTCCACGAGCCCGCCAACAACCGACGGCAGGGCCCCCTCCATTCCGGCCACGACGATCAGGCACCTGGCCTTCTGAAGGATTTTCATATTGCCAAGAAGCCTGTGCAGGCCGGCGACCCCGACATCATAAAGCGTCTCTACACCGCTGCCGAGAAAAGAGGCCGTCAGCGCCGCTTCCTCGGCAACCGGGATGTCCGATGTCCCGGCCGATACGACAACCACCCGGCCCTTCTTCCTTGCCTGCCGCCCCGACGTGATTATGCCCGAGCGTTCATGGAACACGGCCCCCTCCACGCCCAGTTGCTCATAGACCGGGCGTGTCGCCTTCGTGATGAGAAACCGTCCGGAGCGCCTGTGCATCGCACGGGCAACTTTAACGATATCCTCCGTGCGCTTGCCCTTCGCCAGGATGACCTCGGGCACGCCCTGGATGCGGTGGCGGTTATGGTCTATCTTGGCCACCCCTATCTCCTCATAGAGATGGTGCTTGATGCGGTCGAACATTTCCGGGGCGCCTATCTCGCCGCGGGCGAGCTGCTCAAGAAGTTTCAGTTCTTTCAGGCGGGGTCCTTTTGACTTCGGACTACTGGGTGAACTCATTTTTAAGGGACCGGCCCATAAGCTCCTGCACGGCCTTCATCGGCGAGCTTCCTTCAAAGATCACCTTGTATACCTGCTCGGCAATAGGCATCTCGACGCCTTGCTTTTTCGCCAACTCCACGACCGATTTGGAGGTCTGGACCCCCTCGGCGACCGTCCTCCTGGTCGCCATTATCTGCCCGGGAGTGAGCCCCTGGGCCAATTCCTTCCCGAAGGTATAGTTTCTTGAGAGGTCGGCCGTGCAGGTGAGCACAAGGTCCCCTATGCCGCTTAATCCGGAGAACGTCTGCTGAAGCGCCCCCATTGCCGCTCCAAGCCGCTTCATTTCGGCCAGCCCCCTTGTAATCAGCGCCGCGCGGGCATTGCCGCCAAGGTCAAGGCCGTCCGAGATGCCCGCCGCTATGGCCACCACGTTTTTAAGCGCGCCGCCAAGCTCAACGCCCGTTATATCCCTGTGGGTATAGACCCTGAAAAAGCCGGTGTTCAGGAGCTCCTGCAAACGGCGGGCCTCGTCCTCGTCCTGCGCCGCGAGGGTCACGGCGGTAGGCTTGCCCTGAATGACCTCCTTGGCGAAGCTGGGCCCGGAGAGGACCGCGGCGCTTCTGCCCGTGAGTTCCTCCAGTATCTGAGACGGCCTCTTCAGGGTACCGTTTTCAATTCCTTTCGACGCGCTGACGAGAGACGCGTCATCCCTTATTGCCCGTTTCCCCAGGCGGCCAAATACCCCCCTTATGTGCTGCGTGGGCACGACGCTTATTATATGGCTTGCGCCCCTCAGGACATCCTCAAGGTCCGCCGATATCCTTATGCTTTCAGGCAGCCTCGCTTCAGGAAGATAGATGCTGTTTATCCGGGTGGCCCTCATTGCGGCGGCCAGGTCCTCCTCATGGACCCACAGAGAGACGTCAAGACCTTTGCCGGCCAGCAGGACAGCCAGGGTAGTCCCCCAGCTTCCGGCCCCTATTACGGCGTTACCCCTCATAGCCGGCCAGCTTGATCGCCTTCCCAAGGCGTTTTAAAGTGCGCTCTCTGCCGACTATCTCCAGGACATCGAATATGCCGGGACTGACGGTGCCGCCGGTGACCGCGACCCTCACCGGCTGGGCCACCCTGGCCAGTTTCTGACCGTGCTTTTCCACGACTTCGCGGAAGGCCTTCTCTATGTTGTCGCGGGTGAACTCGGGTATCCGCGCAAGGGCGTCCCTTATGTCGGCAAGATAACCGAGTGTCTCCTGGTTCAGGAATTTCTCTTTTGCGGCAGGATCGATCTCCACTGACTCCGACAGGTAGAAACGCATTGCATCGGCAAGCTGCTGAAGGGTCTTGGAGCGCTCCACCAGGCTGGCCACGGCCTTCTCGAACCACTGCCGGTCAATCCCCGAAGGGTCGCCCACGATGATGCCTTTTTCAATGAGCAGCGGCATCACCATCCGGGACAGCTCTCCGACCGGGGTGTTTCGCATGTACTCGCCGTTTAGCCAGAGGAGTTTTTCCGGGTTGAAGACGGCGGCCGATTTCCCGATGTGCTCAAGGGAAAAATGCTTTATCAGCTCCTCGCGGGTAAAGACCTCCTGGTCGCCAAAAGACCATCCGAGCCTCGCGAGGTAATTTACCAGGGCGCCGGGCAGGTAGCCCATTTCCTTGTACGCCATCACCGAGGTCGCCCCGTGCCTCTTTGAAAGCCTGGTCTTGTCATGGCCCAGTATCATCGGAAGGTGTGCGAATTTAGGGACGTCGTAACCCAGCGCGTTATATATATGGACCTGCTTCGGCGTGTTGTTGAGGTGGTCGTCCCCGCGTATGACATGCGTTATCTTCATGTCGACGTCGTCCACGACGACCACGAAGTTATAAGTTGGAGTGCCGTCGGAGCGGGCGATGATGAAATCGTCAAGCTGGCTGTTGTCGAAGGAGACATGGCCGCGAATGAGGTCGTTTATAACGGTCTGGCCGGTTTCGGGCATCCGGAACCTCACGGACGGAGTGCGGCCGGGCACAGGCTCCTTCAGGTTCCGGCAGCGGCCGTCGTACCTTGGGGGCCTGCCCTCCGCCAGCGCCTTCTGCCTGCGCTCTTCAAGCTCCTCCGGGGTGCAATAGCAGTAATAGGCCTTTTTTTCGGCAAGCAGCCTCTCCACGCACGCCTTGTACATGTCGAACCTGTCAGTCTGCCGGAAAGGGCCCTCGTCCCAGTCGAGATTCAGCCATTTCATCCCCTCTATGATCGCCTCTATGTACTCGTCCGTGGAACGGTCCCTGTCCGTGTCTTCTATCCGTAGAACGAAAACGCCGCCCTCGTGCCTGGCGTAGAGCCAGTTGAAAAGGGCCGTCCTGGCGCCTCCTATATGAAGATAGCCGGTGGGGCTTGGGGCAAACCTTACTCTAACCACTCGAGATCCCCCTTTAAAAACGCTTCGGTTTGAAATTTGAAAAATGAATCAGATTGAAAATATTATCAAAATCAGGCCGATGTGTTCAACTTCATTTTGAAGGATGAACTACCCACAGTAATTCCTGAAGTGTCATTATTATTTTCCCCGAATGGTCAGCACCAGGAATCTTTTTGTGTCCGGCCCGGCGATGAATCTCTCGTCCGCCCGCATGCCGGCGACCCATACGATTTCATCGCCGCTGGCGACAATGGGGATGCCGTCCCGCTCGTCCCTCGGCACCTTCTCATCCACGAAGAAGTCCTGGAGCTTTTTCCCGCCCCCGGGGCCGGAAGGATGGAAATAGTCCCCGTTTTTCCTGCCCCTCACCGTAAGCGAAAGCCCGGTCTTTTCGGCATCGAGTATGGCGGACCGTCCGCCATCGGCGCCCCTTCCCGGATTTTTTTCATGGACCGAAGCCGTTATCACGGCTCCCGTTGCAGCGACCGCAACGCTGCCAGGGCAGTCAAGCCCGCATGGCTCTATCCGCGCAGGCGGCCGCGAGGTTATGAGAAAAGTGGAATATTTCTTAACCGCCCTCACCCCTCCGGGCAGGTAAAGCCGGTCTCCGGGCTTTCCTTTTTTTATAAGGGTTATCATGTCCTCCACATGCTTGAAATCAAGCCCGCGGATTCCCCTCACAAGCTCAATCATCTTTCTGAGGGTGCGTCTCAGAAGGACGGTGTCCATCGTCTCCAGCGGGACAAGGAAAAGCTCGGCCTCCTCGTCCGTCTTTTCCCTCAGCAGCCGCATGAGCCCCTTCAGGACGGCGCTCTCGAAAAACCTCTCCTCTTCGGCAAGTATCCGTGTTGTCCTCAGTATTGTCCCGTTCAGGTTCGGATTCAGCTCTTTCAGGACCGGGATCAGGTCGTGGCGGATTTTATTGCGGGTATAATTGTTTTTCAGGTTCGAAGAGTCCGTGATGAAATTTGTGCCTGTCTCCGCGAGAAACCTCTCTATCTCCTGCCGCGTGGTCTCGATGAGAGGACGGATTATTGATTTGCCCTTTATCTTCCTCACCGGCGGTATTCCGGAAAGCCCGCGCCTTCCCCCGCCCCTCACGAGCCGCATGAAGAAGGTCTCCGTCTGATCGTCAGCGGTGTGGCCGAGGGCGATCTTGTTTGCGCCCAGCCGGTCCGCAAGCCTTTCGTATACGTCGTAACGCAGCGTCCTTGCCGCCTCCTGCTTGCCGAGGCGCTCTTTTTTGGCGTATGAAGACACATCTATCTTTTCGGTGTGAAACTCCGCGCGGCATTCTCCGGCCATACGTCCGGCAAACTCTATCTCGGCGGGTGTTTCATCCGGTCTCAGGCCGTGGTCCACATAGACGGCATGAAGGCCGATATTGTATTGTTCTCTGAGCGCGTGCAGGATTTTTAGCAGGCAGACGGAGTCCGCCCCGCCGGACAGTCCGGCAAGGACCGAGTCCCCTTCCCGGAGCATGGAATATTTCCTTATCGTCTGTAAAACCTGTTCAAGAATATTCATGGCCAGTTAGATTGCCTTTGCCCGCCATTTGGCCCCGGATTGCCCATGCCCCTGGCGTGCTCAGAGCCTGACGGGAACGCCTTTTTGCCTCAGATACTCCTTGGCCTGTCTTATCGAGAATTCCCTGTAGTGGAAGATTGATGCCGCCAGCACGGCGTCCGCCTTGCCGCTTGAGAGCGCCTCGTAGAGATGCTCGAGCGTGCCGGCCCCGCCGGAGGCTATGACGGGGATGGAGACCGCCTCCGATACGCTCCTTGTGAGCTCTATATCGTAGCCGTCCTTTGTGCCGTCCCTGTCCATGCTCGTCAGCAGTATCTCTCCCGCCCCGAGATTCTCCATGAACCTGGCCCATTTTACCGCATCAAGGCCCATCGGGGTCCTGCCCCCGTGGATGAACACCTCCCATGACTTTTCGCCGGGGGAAACGAGCAGTTCCGGATGGGAGGCGGCCCAGTCCGGGGCACGGCCGGAGGGACCCACGCACCTTTTGGCGTCCACGGCCACGACGACGCACTGGGAGCCGAATTTTTCCGCGGCCTGCCTTATGAAATCCGGGTTTTTCACCGCCGAGGTGTTTATCGAGACCTTGTCGGAGCCAGCCTTCAGAAGCGCGCGGATGTCCTCGAGCCCCTTTATCCCGCCGCCGACGGTAAAGGGCATGAAGACTTCCTCGGCCGTCCTTGAAACGACGTCCAGGATGATGCCCCTTTTCTCATGCGAGGCGGTGATGTCCAGAAAGACAAGCTCGTCGGCCCCCTGTTCATCATAGAAGATGGCGTTTTCCACCGGGTCGCCGGCGTCCCTCAGGTTCACGAAACTGACACCCTTCACCACCCGCCCGTCCTTTACGTCAAGACACGGGATTATTCTTTTTGAAAGCATAATTATCTCCCCTCTCCCAAGCCGGGGAGAGGATTTTGCAAAAAAATTATGCCGCGCCCTTCGAGAGCTTTATCGCCTCGCGGACGTCGAGCCGCCCGGTGTAGATGGCCTTCCCGGTAATCGCGCCCCAGAGCCCTTTTATTTCAAGCAGCTTTTTGATATCGTCGATGCTGGAGATGCCGCCCGAGGCGATCACCGGCAGGCCCGCGTTTTCAGCCATCTTTTGCGTGGCCGCGAAATTGGGCCCCGTGAGCATGCCGTCCCTTGAGATATCGGTATAGATGATGCCCGACGCGCCCGCCTCCTTCATCCTTTTGGCAAGCCCGAGCGCATCCTCGCCTGTTGTCTCCACCCAGCCTTTAACGGCCACCTTGCCGTCTCTTGCGTCAATGCCCGCGATTATCCTTCCCGGATGTCTTTCGCAGGCCCGTCTCAGGAAATTTGGGTCCTTCACGGCCACAGTGCCAAGGATGACCCTCTCTATGCCGAGCGACACCAGCAGGTCTATCGTCTCCATGGTCCTTATGCCGCCGCCCACCTCGATGGCGGCACCGGCTGCCTGCCTGATCGCCTTTATGCTTTCGAGGTTCCCCTGGGAGCCGGAGAAGGCCCCGTCCAGGTCCACTATGTGCAGCAGCTCCGCCCCCGCCGACACCCATCTCCTGGCTGTTTCCGCCGGGTTGTCGGAGTACACAGTGGCGTCTTCGGCCCTGCCCTGCAGGAGCCTCACGCATTTGCCCCCGCGCAGGTCTATGGCAGGAATTATAAGCATCCGTTTAGTATAATATAATATCGATGAAATATGTTTTCACCTTTTGTTTTCTTTTTCTATTTTTCAGCCTGATGCCGGCCGGATTCCTGTGCCGCTCCGCGTACAGCCTTCCTATTGCGGTGCCTGAAAAGCTGACCTACGAGCTTTCCTGGGAGGGCGTATATGCGGGCACATCCACGCTTTCCATCTCCAGGGACGGCAACGGCGGCTACAGGATAGTCTCCACCGCGAAGTCGGCCGATTATATCTCCGTCTTTTACAAGGTGAGGGACATGATCGAGAGCATTACAAAACCGAACACGTTTGCCTCCGCTTCCTACAGGATCGAGTCCCATGAGGGCAGTCACGTAAAGGACCTGGGGGTGATTTTCCCGGGCCTTGACGGCAGGAAGGTGACGGCCTACATCGATTATCTGGGCAGACCCGGCAAACAGGAAAAGGATTTCAAAACCCCGGCGGGCGTGATGGACCCCCTTTCAAGCTTCTTTTATGTAAGGACCCTGCCGCTTGTGGTCGGCAGGCCGGTCCATGTGACCATCTTTGACGATGAGAAGGTCTGGAACGTGGAGGTCCAGGTCCTGCGGAAGGAGCGCGTCCAGACCTGGGCCGGGACTTTCAACACGATAGTGATAAGGCCGGTCATGAAGTCCAGCGGGATATTCCGCAGACACGGCGATATATACATCTGGCTTACGGACGACGCCAGGCGCATGCCCGTCATGCTCGAAAGCAAGGTCAAGATAGGCTCAATTAAGGCGGTACTGCAAAAGGTAAGCTACTGATTGAAGCTATCCCTTATCATCGTCACCTACAATAAACCCGTATACCTGGAAAAAGTCCTGGAAGCGGTGAGGATCCAAACGGAGCGGCCGGACGAGGTGCTGATAGCGGATGACGGCTCCGGCCCCGAAACCGGCGCTCTCATTGACGAGTGGCGCAGGTCCCTGCCCTGCCCGCTGCTGCATGTATGGCACGAGGACAAAGGTTTTAGGGCCGCGAAGATAAGGAATGAGGCCATCAAGAAATCCAGCGGGGACTACATCGTCATCCTGGATGGCGACTGTGTGCCTGAAAGGCATTTTGTTTCGGACCATGCGTCTCTTGCCCGGAAAAAATTTTTTTTCCAGGGGAAAAGGCTGCTTCTGGGCAAAAGGATATCCGGCTCTTTTGATCCTTCCATGGCGGCAAGGAAGAGTTATCTCTTCAGGCTTTTTCTGGATGGGGAGATAAAGAATTCGCACCATCTTTTGAGGATGTCATTTCTTCCGGCCTTCAGGGACGGCAGGCTGAAGGGCACCAGGAGCTGCAATATGGGTTTTTTCAGGGACGATCTTATCGCCGTGAACGGCTTCAATGAGGATTTTACCGGCTGGGGGAGGGAAGACTCCGAGCTTGTGGCCAGGCTTTACAGGTATGGACTGAAAAGGGAAACCCATCCATTCATGGCCCTGTGCTTCCACCTCTGGCATGAGGAAAACGACAAGTCCAGGCTCGAAATAAATGAAAAAATCCTGAGCGGCGTTCTGGCCGGCCGGCAATACAGATGCAAAAACGGCATCACAAGGCAGGAAATCTGATGGGGCAGGAAATCTGAGGGATGCGCAATTGGGGGGGAATACGGGCCTCGGCGTGCATCATAGCCTATAACGAGGAGCGCCGCATAAAAAGATGCCTCGGCTCCCTTACGGGTTTTGAAGAGACAGTCGTTGTCATAGACTCGAAGACCGATGACGGGACCGAGTCGATTGCCCGCGGCTTCGGCTGCCGGGTATACAGGGAGGACTGGAAGGGGTTCGGCCCTCAAAAGCAGAGCGCCGTGGACAAATGCTCAAACGACTGGGTGCTCATAGTCGATGCCGATGAAGTCCTGCCGGAGGACACGGCGGTGGAAATCTCAAAGATTCTCGAACATCCGGTTGCGGACGCATACGCTTTTCCCAGGAAGAACTTCTTTCACGGGAAATGGCTCCGGCGCGGTGACTGGTGGCCGGACTGGCAGACGCGCCTCGTAAACAGAAAAAAGGGCGGTTTCACCGCGGTAATCCACGAAAAGTGGCGGACGCGGGGTGTTGAGGGTAAAATCGGCGCGCCCATAGAGCATTTCTGTTTCGAGGGATACGCCGATATGATCGAGACGATGGACAGGTATTCCTCGATTATAGCGGACGACATGTTTGCCAGGGGAATACGCGCGAATGCGATGACTCCCGCCTTTCACGGCATCTGGATGTTCGTGAGGATTTACGCGCTGAAGCTCGGTTTTATGGACGGGTTTGACGGCCTGGTGTATTCGCTTTTGAAGGCCGGCGGGTCTTTCTTCAAATACGCGAAACTCCTGGAGTTGCAGAGAAACCGGAAAGCCGGGGCGGGATGATCAGAGGCCCCGCGCGGTCTCCGGCTTCAGATTCTCAAGCACGGCCTGCGCCGCCTGTTCGACAGTGATATTTTCGATGCAGGGGAAAATCCCTCTGTTTTTGTGGACGCAGTTCCCATGGCAGTTGAAACACGCCGTGTCGCCCTGGTGAATCACGATCTGGTCCACCCCCAGATGTTCAGGATACGAGACATACCGGGCAAAGGAATTTCCGGAGGCTATCACGAATGTCTTTGTACCCGTTGCAACCCCCAGATGCGCCGGGCCGCTTTCGTTGCTTATTAAAAAACGGGCCCCGGAGATCTCACGGGCGGAGGCTGGCAAGTCCAGCTTACCCGTCTTGTCGGCGAAGGGGATTTTGGGGGCCGCCTTTACGATTGCATCCGCAATCCGCGAATCGTTTTTCCCGCCGATGATGACGGGGGCCAGTTTCAGTTGCCTGTATAGGATGCCGCAGAGAGAGGCGAAGCGGGCTTCGGGCCATCTCCTTACCGCGTCTTTCGCTCCCGGCGCGATGACGAAATAGCCGGTTTTGTCCGGCCTTCCGTGCCAGTCCATGCGGGGTTTCCCGGGCCTGACCGTCCTGCCCGCAACAAGGCCCGCCAGCGCCGCGTTTTTTTCCGTCTCGTGCATGTCCCGGGCGGGACGCGCGGCCAGATCCGTATAAAAACGGCTGCCAAGAACCTTCTCGCATGCCTGCCCATGGCCCGGCTGAAAACCGTATGTCCGCCCGGCGGCGCTGGCATGGGCCATGATGTCGCCATAGAGCAGCTCCCTGTTTATGCATGAATTTATGAATACGTCATAGCCTTCCCTCCTGATGGCGGCAAGAAATCTCAGCCGGTAGGTTAAATCCTTTTTGAAGCGCCTCGTGTCGCAGCCTGTAATCTTGTCCAGGTACGGACATCCTTCAAACAGGGGGGCGATCCAATCCTCGGTTATAAAGGTGATTTCGTAGTCCTTCGTATCGAACAAATCCCTGTAACCCCGCAGGGCGTCAACAAAGAGCACGACGTCCCCAAGACCGTCAAGTCTCAGAAGGCATACTTTTTCCCTGCCCCCGGCTTTATTCCCCTTTCCACGATTTGCAAAAAACCTCAGCAGGAGACTGTCCAGGGCAGCCTGGAACGTATTACGGGAAATGAGGCGCAGATAGTTCATTGCCGGCCCTGCAAACGGCTAGCCGATTGGCGGCCGGCAGGCAGGCAGGCGGGAATCGCAACGATAATCCCAAGAGCAATGGCGTTGTCGAAACCCCATATCAGTGTGTCCGTAAGGCTTCCAAGCAGGAAAATGCCCATATAGCAGAGTTTAAACCATGCCTCGGGCTGTCCGCGGCAGCGCCAGGCCTCCGACGTCGCCGTCCACAGAAACCAGAGCAGCGCCAGAAACCCTGGCAGCCCCAGGTCCGCCAGATAGGCAAGATAGCTGTTATGAGGGTGATCGATAGCCGGATATCCCGGGGTTTGAGGAATGGCGTGAAGCTTCTGCAGGCGGGACATCTCAATCTTGTAGTCTCCCGTTCCGACGCCCGAGATGGGGTGCTCTTCAGCCATCTTCAGCGCCCCCTGCCAGAACACAAGGCGAAGACCGAGTGAAGTGTCCACATTGCCCGCCTGATATGCTTCGAGGTTATTTACGCCCTGACCGATACGGTTTTGAACCACCGGGGATAAAACCAGCCCGGCAATTCCAAGCCCTGCCACCCCAATCGCCCACTTCCGCCAGCGCCCCGGATAGAGCATCCACAGCGCCGCGGGAAACAGAAGCACAAAAGCCAGTTGCCCCGCCCGCCCGATGGTGATTATCAACTGGAGGAAAAACAGCGCAGCCAGGAATATGTTCAGGGCGCGCGGCAGCGCAATCCTGTGTTTTATATCATAAGCGAGCCAAAGGAGGGCGTTGGCCAGGGCCATGCTCAAAAAGATGTGGTCCGCGTAGCCCACCGGCCCTGTGAGAGGATCAAGCGGATGCCAGGGATAGAGATTGAACCACTGGAGTGCGCCTATGCCTGCGTTTACGAGCAGGCCGGCCAGAAACAGGCGCACAGTCAGGACAAAACCGGAGCGCTTCCACGGCAGGGCCGCCCCTGCCACGGCGAAGAACACCCAGTTCAGTTTGGATAATATATTAAGCCCCCGCGAAATGTCGCTTGTCCAGAGCATGCCAAGCAGGTTTATCGCGACTACTGCCATTGCGGGCCAAAACCACGGGCGGCTGGTTGCTTTGCGCAAATTGCGAAAGTAGCCGCCCGCGAGCCAGCAAACCGCAAAGAGGACCTTGGAGATGGATGCGCCAGAAGTGGATATTGGAGACATGAACAGGGGCAGGCCGAAGAAGAGAAATATCCAGGTTTTAAACGGTCCCGCCTCCGCATCCGGCGACACGAGATTGGTGGAGCGCCGCATCATCGGGTGATCATCAGGGAGAGCCTCATCCCGGCGTCTGTGTCCCGAACTGAAGCGAATAGAGTTTCCTGTAAACCGAGGAGCCCTCGAGCAGCTCTTCATGGGTGCCGGCCGCCAGGAGCCTGCCCTTTTCCATCACCAGTATCCTGGTGGCTTTCCTGACGGTCGAGAGCCTGTGGGCGATGACGATCGTGGTCCGGTCCTTCATCAGGTTTTCGAGCGCCAGTTGGACGATTTGCTCGCTGGCCGAATCGAGGGAAGATGTGGCCTCATCCAGGATGAGTATCGGGGGGCTCTTCAGGATGGCGCGGGCTATGGAGAGCCTCTGCCTCTGCCCGCCGGAAAGCCTTGCCCCTTTTTCTCCCACGACGGTGTCATAGCCGGACGGCAGTTCCATTATGAAATCATGCGCATATGCCGCCCGGGCGGCATTTATTATCTCCGGTTCCGGCGCGTCCGGCCTGCCGAAGGCTACATTCGCCCTTATGGAATCATTAAAAAGCACCACATCCTGACTGACCATGCCGAACTGAGACCGAAGTGATACGAGGCTCACCTTCGATATATCGGCGCCGTCAATCGAGATAATGCCGCCGGAGGGCTCGTAGAACCTGGGGATGAGGTTGGCCAGGGTTGTTTTGCCGCTTCCGCTTTCTCCCACGATGGCGACGATTTCGCCCTTTGCCACCCTGAAACTGACGCGGTCCAGGGCCTTCTGCGGGCTGCCGGGATAGGAGAAAGAGACGTCCTTGAACTCCAAAGCCTCATTTATCACGGGCAGCGCCTCCCCTCCTTCCGGTTCCGTACGCAGCCGCAATATCTCCCAAACCCTTTCGAGCGGGGCCCTGACCTTCTGTATTTCAGCGGCTACCCTGGAGAGCCTCTTTGCCGGGGTGTAAACAAGGAATATCGCCGTCAGAAAGGAAGTAAAACCGCCTGCGGTGAGCTGCCCCTTAACCACAAGCCGGCCCCCGTACCAGAGGACGAAGGCCACGCCCGCGCCGCCGGCCAGTTCCATGACGGCCGTCGCCAGCCCGGCCACCCTCACGGAGCGCATGTTTTCCCTGTAAAAATCCCGGTTTCGCTCCTCGAAGCGCTTTTTCTGCATCCCCTGCCGGACGAACGCCTTTATTACCTTTATGCCGGTGAAACTCTCCGAGAGGTCTTCCACTATGTCCGCGGCCTTTTCCTGTATGCGCATGCTTATCCGCCTTAAGCGCCTGGCGATCCTGTCGACGCCGTAAAAGGCCGCGGGCAGCAGGAAAATCGCCATAAGCGTAAGGTCCCACCTCAGCCAGAAGGCGTATCCGATAAGACAGATGGTCGTGGCCGCCTCAACGAAGAGCTCTTTCAGGGTAAGCGCTATGATATTCTGGACTGCGCCCGTGTCATTTACCACGCGCGAGATCAGCTCGCCGCTCGATGAGTCGTTGTAATAGGCTACCGGCAGCTCCAGTATGTGATCATACAGCCTGCCCCGCATCGAGGCCACCAGCTTCTGGCCCACCGATTGCATCAGGTATTCGTAGAGGAACTGGAAGACGGCCCTCAGGAAGAATATGAGCATTATGGCCGCCGGTATGAGCGCCAGGATGCCGGCGTTCTTTTTTACCAGGATGCCGTCCGTGACCGGCTGTACGAGCCACGCAAGAGCGCCCCTCAACCCGGAGATTAAAAGGCCGATAAAAACCGCAAGCGCCATGCGCTTCCAGTATGGTTTTGCGAGGTCGAAAAATTCCCTTCGGCCTGCCGGGGAGTTGATTTCAGACATATGGGCTTATTATAACCCACCCGCCCGCCCTTGATGCACGGGGGTTGTTGGGCCGCAGCCCCAAAATAAGGCTATGTTTTTCCTGGGGAAGATGGCAGGGGCACAGGGTTGAGAGGGCGGGGAAGGCTGTTATCTCCTCTCCCTTGAGCAACTGTGATTTTTGTCAAGGGTTATTTGGGGTTAAGCAAGTTGAA
>JAKAHV010000011.1 GCA_021825295.1 Nitrospirota bacterium | reverse complement strand
ATTCTTAATGCCATTGTTAAAAACCAGACTCCGTGGCAAGCTGATTTTTCAACTTGCTTAACCCCAAATAACCCTTGACAAAAATCACAGTTGCTCAAGGGAGGGGGAATACCCACAGAAAACCCGGTAGAGCCATTTTTTAACTCATGGGCATGGGCATCATCGGGGCCTTTTCCAGTTTCAGGTGGAGCTGCCTTACTCCCGATTTTTCGAATACCAGCGTGAGCGTAAAGGGCGAGCCCGCAACCATGGTCCTGGGCATGTCCTCGATCATTATATGGCTGCTTCCCATCTTGAATACCGTGGATTTCCCGCCGGGGATGCCGACCGTCGCGACGTGCGCCATGCGTTTGCCCTCCATGACGTGAAAGGACACCGTTGCGCCGGGGATGTCCGAGTTGACGCCCTTCAGCACGTCCGCGCCCCCGTCGTTTTTGATGTTCATGAACACCATGGCTTCGCCGTAAATGGCGGGTGACAATACGGCCCTGGCTTCCCCGATGGCGATCTGGGGCGGTCCGCTGTGGCAAGCCGCAAAGATGACGGCGGCCAGAAACACGATAAAGGCTATTACGGCGAATTTACCCCGGGTCTGTGAATTCTTGGCCATTCTTTTTCCCCCTTTGCCCGCAGCCCCCGCCGGGGCGCGGTTTCATTGATGGTGCGGCACCATAGTCCGTCACTCCGCAGACCTGAAGACCCGGAATGGCGGCAATAGGGATAATTTACATGTTTTCCGATGTTTTTGAAAGACGTGGGGGGGAAACCGGCTGATGTCGGGCTCCAGGGTCAGCGCCCCGGTTTCAGGCGGGCGAAATTTCTGCCTGCCAGGATTCCGCGGACTTCTTCCCTGATCTCGACCCAGGCGGGGTGGATTGCGCAGGAATTGCTCAGGGAGCAGCGCCTGTCATCTATCGCGCAGATGTTCATCTCCACCGGCTGCACGGCCTCTATGATGTCGAGGAAACTTATAAGGGCGGGGGCCCTGGCAAGTTCGAACCCGCCCCTGACTCCCCTGTGAGATTTCACGATTCCCGCCCTGGAGAGTTTCTGCATTATTTTCGCCACAAAGTCTTTCGGCACGCGGACGCCCTTCGATATATCCTCTATGGCGGCGATCTCCCCGGGCCTCTGGACCAGATGGCTTACGCACCTTATGGCGTAATCGGCCTCTCTTTTTATCCGCATTCCAAAAAAAACCTCTTTGCCGCAAGCCGGGGATTTTTTCTAAAGGTCTTATCAATATGGACCTTTCTCCGCTGTGATGTCAACCTCCTTGTGTCTGAAGACCCGGTAGGCCCACGCCTGGTATAGGATCACGATGGGCACAAAGACCACGGCCACGACGGTCATGATCTTAAGCGTGTAGACGCTCGATGAGGAGTTGAATATGGTCAGGCTCGATGCGGGAGCGATGCTGGAGGGGATAAGGTTCGGGAACAGCCCCGCCACCCCGGTGAAGGTGACCATGACGATGGTCACGCAGGAGGCGGCAAACGCCCTCAGATATTTTCCCCCGGCCGAGTAGAATTTCGTGGCCAGAAGCGCCAGTACGGCGGCGGCCGGCAGCACCAGCAGGACAGGCGCCTTCATGTAGTTGGCATATAGTCTTGTGGCGAAGCCCGTAGAGACCAGGAAGGCGGCCGCGGCCGCAAGCAGCGCGTACCATATCGCGTTTGCCGCCCTTGCCGCGCGCCTTTCCACTTCTCCGCCTGTCTTGACCGCGATCCAGAGCGCCCCGTGCACAAGGAAGAGGAGCACGAAAAGGACACCGGTCAAAAGCCCGTAAGGATTCAGGAGCGTAAGGAGGCTGCCATGGTATCCTTCCGCGTCCATCGGCAGTCCCATGAATATGTTTCCGAAGGCCACGCCGGTCAAAAGAGCCGGAAGGAGGCTCCCCAGGAACAGGCCGAAATCCCATCCCCGGCGCCAGCCTGCCCCTTCGGCCTTGCCCCGGAACTCGATTGACACCCCCCGCAGTATGAGCGAGAACAGCAGCAGAAGGAGGGCCGTGTAGAGATAGCTGAACATAAGGGCGTAGGTGGCCGGGAACGCGGCGAAGGTGGCGCCGCCCGCCGTAAGCAGCCAGACCTCGTTGCCGTCCCAGAAGGGGCCTATGGCGTTAAGCACGGCCCTTTTTTCCGCCTCGTTTTTCGCCAGCCGGCCAAGGAGCATCCCGGCGCCGAAATCGAAGCCGTCCAGCATGAAAAATACGGCCCACAGCACGCCCCATAAAATGAACCATATTACCTGGAAAAGCATCTCAGGCCTCCTTCCCTGACTTGTTATGGCCAGCGGCCGCCGGCAGCTCCGGTTCGGGGCCCTTTCGCGCCGTCTTCGCCAGCAGATAGATATCGGCCGCTGCCAGGGCGCCGTAAAGGAGCGTAAACCCGGCCAGCGACGTCCAGACCTGCGCGGCGCTTACCGCCTTCGAGACGGCATCCGAGGTTTTGAGCACCCCGTAGACAATCCACGGCTGCCTGCCCACCTCCGCCACTATCCAGCCAAGCTGCGCGGCTATATAGGGCAGGGGCAGGGCATAGAGCATTATCCTTAGAAACAGCCGCCTTTTTTCGAGGCCGGCCCGGCCGGAAAGGACGAAGGCGATAACCGAGAGGATTATGAACAGGAACCCCAGCATTATCATCACCCTGAAGCTCAGAAACGTGCCCATGACCGGGGGCCTGAGATCCTTCGGGATGTCCTTCAGCCCCGTTATCCGGGCGCTTGTCCTTCCGAAGGCCAGAAAACTGAGGAGGCCGGGAATCTTGAGGGCTTCCACCGAGTTGCGCTCGTTCCTGACACTGGGGAAACAGATGAGGTTGTAGGAGCAATCGCTTTTCGTCGTCCACAGCGATTCGATGGCCGCGAATTTTGCCGGCTGCGACTCCGCGACTTCGGAGGCGTGAAAATCCCCCGCAAGGACCACAAGGATGGAGGCGATGAGCCCGAAGGCCGCCCCCGCGCGGAACGAGCGCATGAAGAAATCCGTCTTGCCCTTCTTCAGGATGTGCCAGGCCGAAATGCCCATGACGAAAAACGCCGCTATCGTGTAGCCAGACAACACCGTATGAAGGAATTTAAGCCACCCGTAACTGTTTGTCACGACCGCCAGGAAGTCCACCATCTCGGCCCTGCCTTTTCTGATCACATAGCCCACGGGGTGCTGCATCCATCCGTTTGCCAGCAGTATCCAGAGGGCCGACAGGTTCGTCGCAACCGCCACAAGCCAGATGGAGACGGCGTGCATCCTGGGCGAGACCTTGTCCCACCCGAATACCCAGACGCCTATGAAGGTCGATTCGAGGAAGAAGGCGACCGTGGCCTCGATTGCGAGCGGGGCGCCGAAGATGTCGCCCACGTATTTCGAATATTCCGCCCAGTTCATGCCGAACTGGAACTCCATGGTTATCCCGGTTACCACCCCGAGGGCGAAATTGATCAGGAATAGCTTCCCCCAGAACCTGGCCATCCTCAGGTAAATCCCGTCACCCGTCCTCAAATGGCGCGTCTCCATCCATGCGACCATGATGGAGAGCCCCAGGGTGAGGGGGACAAATATGAAATGAAACATGCTTGTGACTGCGAACTGGAGCCTGCTCAAGGCCAGCGTGTCCATTTAGGTCCCTCCTTCCGGGAAGATGTGCCCCAATTACAGAATACCGCATTGAAAAGGCCTTTCAACCGGCTCCGCGAGGGCCGGAGTAAAAACAAGACCAATTTGGTCTTGTTTTATCACACGGCAAAATTGATGTCAAGATTTTTTTTTGATAAAACTTCTCAGGCCTGGGCCATGGGGCCCAGATCCAGGGTATCCCTTACCTTTTTCAGAAGGACACCGGGCGCTATGGGCTTGGATATGAAATCCGTCTGCGCCCCGCCGTTACCGTTTATTATATTTGCGGCATAGCCGCTCATGAAGATGGCCCTTGTCCCGGGCGCGGCCCTTTTTATCTCCTGGTACGCCTCTTTCCCGTTTTTCCGGGGCATTATGACGTCGAGGATGAGGAGCTGGATTTCGCCCCTGTTTTCCAGGAATTTGCTGACAGCGTCTTCGCCGTTTTCGGCCTCGATGACCTTGTATCCGTGTTCGGTGAGTATCCTGCTTGTGAGGTTTCTCAGGACCGGGTCGTCCTCGGCGACGAGCACGGACTCCGTGCCCCCTGACGTGGGTTCATCCCCGGGCGCTTCCCGCTCCTCCCTGAGCCGGGTCTCGGCCAGGGGCAGGTATATCCTGAATGTCGTGCCCCTTCCAGGCTCGCTAAGGACATCTATGCGGCCGCCGTGCTGTTCGATTATCCCGTAGGTTATGGACAGCCCGAGGCCCGTCCCCTTGCCTGTCTCCTTGGTGGTGAAGAACGGGTCGAATATCCTCTTTCTGACCTGCTGGTCCATGCCGGTCCCCGTGTCCGTCACCGAGACAACGGCGTACCTGCCGGGCCTGGCGAAGTTATTGATCCTTGCCGCCTCCTCGTTCAAAAAGACGCTCTCCGTCTCTATGACCAGGCGTCCCCCGTCCGGCATTGCGTCCCTGGCATTGGCCGCCAGGTTCATCAGCACCTGCTCCATCTGGCCGCTGTCCGCCATTACGGTGAGCCCGGCCCCGCTGCTCCTGATCGAGAGCTCGATGTCCTCCCTGATCAGCCTCAGGAGGAATTTTTCGAACCCCCTTATAAGCTCGTTCAGGTCCACCGGCTTAAGGCTTATCTCCTGTTTACGGCTGAAGGCGAGGAGGCTTTTGACCAGATTTGACGCCTTCTGGGACGCCAGAAGTATCTGCTCCGCATAATGGGCGAGCGTGCCGCCGTCTTTCAGTTTCACCTTCATCAGGTCGGCGTAGCCGATTATGGCGGACAGTATGTTGTTGAAGTCGTGCGCGATGCCGCCCGCAAGCTTGCCGACGGCCTCCATCTTCTGGGCGTGCCTGAACTGCTCCTCGAGCATCCTGTGCTCCGTTACGTCGGTTGAGATGGCAAGAAGCGCGGTGATCTCGCCCTTCGCGTTCCTGAAGGGGACCGCATGCGTCGTCATCCTCCGGCTCGTTCCGCGCAGGCCGGTGATCTCGAATTCAACGGTCGCCGGTTCGCCCCTGAATACCTTCGTCATGAGCCTCCTGAAATCCGGGCGGTATTCGGGCACGAGCAGTCCGGAGACGTTCGCCCCCCTGACCTGCTCCAGGGAGTCCGCCTCTATCATTTTGAGCCCCGCGGGGTTCATCAAAAGCAGCAGGCCGTTGCTGTCGAGCAGTTTCACGCACTGGGGCTCGGATTCGATTATCGTCCTGAACCGGCTTTCGCTTTCCCTGAGCGCCTCCTCCAGGTGCTTGCGCTCGGTGATGTCCAGGATGGTGCCGACCATGCCGTCAACTCCGCCATTGGCGGTGTGGAAGGCGGCCTTGTAGAAGATCACCTCATGCCGGCTCCCATCGGCATGGACGACACTGCCCTCGGAGACCTGCACTTCGGAGTGCGCCTGCGGGCCGCCATCGGTTTCGCCGTGGAGCCCGGCCAGGCCCTCCGGCGCGACCTCCCGGACGCTTTTGCCTATGATCTCGTCCCTGCTTAACCCGGCCATGGCCTCAAAGGCGCTGTTGCAGCCCAGGTATACGCCCTGCGCGTTTTTATAGAAGACGGGGGCGGGGATGGCATCGATTAAGGTCTGGAGGAATTTGAGCTGGTCCTGGCGGGCGTCTTCCATCCGTTTCCATTCCGTCATGTCCCTGACCACGTGGATCAGACCCGTGCACCTGCCGTCTTTCCCGAAACGGGGGATCGCCCGGAATTCAAGAAACTTCTTCAGGTGCGGCTCGAAATTGATGAAACTGGAGGGCTGGCAGGTGACCATGCTCTTGCAGCTCAGGCACCCCTTCGGGGGGCAATTCTCGCCGTGGTAGCTCGCGAAGCATTTAACGGCGCTTTCCTCGAGGGCTGGCAGATTAAGCATCTCCCTGGCCACCCTGTTGCAGCGTATGATGTTGAACTCCGCGTCGTGTATGGTGATCATGTCGGTTATGGAGTCGAACGTGTTTTCCCAGTCCTGCTTGGCCTCGGAGAGCTTCGCCTCCGCCTGCTTGCGCTCCGAGATCTCCTGGAGAAGGTTCCGGTTCAGCGCCTCAAGCTCCTCCGTCCTTTCCTTCACCTTCAGTTCCAGGTCCCTTTTCGCAGCCTCCAGCCCCAGTCTGGACTGCCGCAACTTACGGTTCAGTCCCATCACGTAGAGGGCGGCGGCGATTACGAGGCCCAGGACCGCCATTATCAGCAGCAGCCACGGCCCGTATTGCGCGAGGGCATCGCGAAGGGTGATCTTTCCGAAGTCCTTGTAAAGGCCCAGGCGGAGGTCTTTCTGGAGTTTCAGGACAGGATTGTAATCCAGCGGGACCGTCCAACCGGCGATGCCCGCCCTCCTTGCCGCCGGCGATCCGGCGGGCATCTCGAAGAGCGCCAGGGCTACCTTGCGCGATAATTCATCCGGGGTGGCCTTCAGCTTGGCAAACGGCCATTCGGGATAGAGGGCCGTGCTAGCCAGGTAGGGGAAATCCCTGTAATGCTTCCGGCCCAGCACGCGGAACTCCTTCAGATCGATCTTTCCCCTGGCAGCCATCCGCTCCAGTATGTCCGTACGGACGGTCCCCGCGTCCGCCTTTCCATCCAATACCGCGTAGACCGCAGCGTCATGCGTCCCGGCGAAAGTCAGCCTGGAAAAATCGCGAGTGGGGGCTATTCCGTTTTTTTCCAGTTCCAGAAGCGCCATCCTCCAGCCCCCCAGCGAGGTCCTGTCCACCGCCACAAAGGATTTGTGCCTGAGGTCCCCGAGGGTCTTTATGTCGGTCCGTCCGGCCTTCGTAAAGATCACCCCGCCAAATACTGTGACCTGTCCGTCCGGCCCCAGATTCTTCAGGGTTGCGATCCTGCTTATCCCGCAGAGGCTTTCCAGCTCCACATAAATGGAGGGGTTTGCAATCAGGAAGTCCACATCCCCTCTCGTCACCGCGGGGTTTATCTGTCTGAATTCAAGCGGGACTATCCTGAAGCGGTAACCCGTGACCTTTCGTGAAAGGTAATCGGCGGTAGGCCGCCATTTCCTGTAGGCCGAAGCGGCCCCCCTGTAGGCGAGGACCCCTATCTTTACGACCCTGCTTCTTGTGTGGGCCGCGTGCGCGGCAAACGGCGGCAGGAGGGATGCCGTGAGGACGATCGCGGAGATGATCCGGAATATCTTTGTGTACGGCCCACATCTGCCCCTCATCTACCCGTCCCCATTTTCGTATTAATTTATCAACTTTTAAGTTTATTTATAAACCGCATAATCCTACCAGAATTATCGTCAATTTTTCATGGAGATTTTAGCTCCGCGTCAAAATAAGTAACGAAACCAGGGAAAAGCAATTGCCATGCCAAAAAGTAAGCAGCGGAATTGAATAGATTTTCCGGGTCCCAACTTCGTCATTCCCCGGCTTGACCGGGGAATCCATTTTACACATAAGTAATTGAAAAAATTGGATTCCCGTCTGCGCGGGAATGACGGATCAGAGGCTTGTAAATAGTTTTTCAGCATCCTAGTAAATTAATAGTGGACATTATTACCCGCTCTAAAATAAAATATGTTGATTTTTGCAAAACTGAAAATCTTTGGGGGCCTGGAAGCCTGAAATAAGGGGGAATAGGGCAGAGATGAGTAAAGTGCGGAAGTCCTGGTTTATGTACGTGGCGGTTGTTTCCATTTTCCTTTTTGCGGCCGGCGGGGGAAAGGCATTGGCCGCCGTGAAAAAAAACAGCTGCGTGACCGACAAGTGCCACAGCGGGATGGGCAAGGACAAATTCATCCACGGCCCGATGGCCGCTGGCGATTGCGTTTTCTGTCATAAGCCGGTGGGCAAGCACAAGTTCAAGCCGACCCCCAAGAATGTATCGGACCTGTGCTACCAGTGCCACGACAGGATGGACACGATGAAGACCGTTCACCCTCCCGTCAAGGCCGGCGAGTGCACCGCGTGCCACAGTCCCCACCAGTCTCCATACAAATACCAGTTACGGGCCGCCGGTTCGGACCTCTGTTTCATGTGCCACAAGAAATCCCTGATGGGGGGCAAATTCCAGCACGGGCCGGCCGCGACAGGGCAGTGCACCGTCTGCCATAACCCCCACCAGTCTGACAACCCGAGGATGCTTTTCGCCGTTGGCAACAACGTCTGTTTTTCCTGCCACACGGACAAGGCCGACCAGATCAAAAACAGCAAGCACGTGCATCCCGCAGTCGAGATGGGCTGCATAAACTGCCATAGCCCGCACAGCGCCAATTACAAGTACAACCTAATAGCGGACGGCACGGAGGACCTCTGCCTGACGTGCCACACAGGGAAAAAGGACCAGATCGCCGCTGCGACCACGAAGCACGGCGCCCTGCAGACGGGGAAAAAGTGTCTCAACTGCCACGACCCGCATGCCACCAATTACGCTAAGATGCTGAGGATGCAGCCCATGGACCTTTGTCTTTCCTGTCATGACAAGACTTACAATACCCCGACCGGGAAGATCAAAAACATGAAGGCCTATCTCGCGGCAAACAAGGACTGGCACGGGCCCATAAGGGAGAAGGACTGCACCGCGTGCCATAACCCTCACGGCAGCAGCAACTTCAGGATGCTCAGGGCCTACTTCCCGCCGACCTTCTATTCACCTTACGACCCCAAGAACTACGCCCTTTGCTTCATGTGCCATGAAAAGACGATTCCAAGCGAGAAGTATACGACGACTCTCACCAATTTCAGGAACGGCAACGTGAACCTGCACTACAAGCACGTTAACCAGCTCAAGGGCCGCACCTGCACGATATGCCATAGCCCCCATGCGAGCAACAATCCCAAGCACATCCGGGATTTCTTCCTCTTCGGCGCGTGGAAGGCCCCGATAAACTTCAAGAAGACGGCCACCGGAGGCCAGTGCTCGCCCGGCTGCCACCAGACGTTCAGGTACGACCGGGTAAACCCGGTGAAAAACAGATGACGGCGGGCGCTGTACCGGTATGCGGGGCTGCGGGATGAGATACGCCGCGGTGATCGCGGGCTGCCTGCTGTTTGCGGCCCTGGGGCCGGCGGCCGCGTTTGCGGAGAATGCGTCTGCTGTGAAGCCGGCCGCCGCATCGGGCTCCATGCCCCTTCCGGCCGCCCATCCTGCCGCAGCCGCCCGGCCGGCCGCGCCAGTCAAGCTAACGCCCCGGCAAAAGGCGGAGGCCCTCGTGCGCGATTCCGCCGTGCTTGCGCGCGAAAACGACACGGATAAGGCCCTGGCGAAGGCCAGGCAGGCCGTTGCCGCGGACCCTACCTGCACCACGGCTTATGTGCAGCTTGGATACCTGCTGGTCAAGAAAGGCTCGCTCGATGAGGCCATGAAGGCCTTCGACGACGCGCTGCGCATCAATCCGTTCCTCCATACGGCCAAGACCGGCAAGGGCATAATCCTCGCGAAGAAAGGCGACTTCCAGGCGGCCGCCGCGGTCCTGAAGTCGGCCCTCGTGCTGAACCCGGACCCGCTGCAGACCTACTACGAGCTGGGCCGGGTTTACGAAAAACTGGGCAAGGACAAGGAGGCCCTCGCGGCGTATAAAAAGGGCCTGGAAAAATACAAAGAAGGAAGGGACTGATGCATCTTCACCGGAAGGGACACCGGGCGCTCAGGGGCGCAAACCTGATTTATCTGGTCCTGCTTTTCATCTCCTCTCTTGCCGCCGCCATCATGATGACGGCGCCTTCCGCCGCCACCCTTCAGAACCTGCAGACGGGGATGAAGGGGCCGGATTTCTCGGTGAGGGGGTTGGACGGCCAGGCTAAGGTGTTCGCCGATGTGCGGGGTAAAAAGCTCACGGTCCTGCTCTTCTGGTCCACCTGGAGCGTGAACTCGGGGGATGCCCTTAAGCGGATGGAGGTCCTTTACGGCAAGTTCAAGGACAAGGGGCTGTCGGTGGTGGCAATAGACGTGGACGGCCAGGACATCACAAGGGATACCCTGTCCAAGATAAAGGCGGAGATAAAAAGCCTGAAGATCGAATACCCGGTCCTGGTGGATTACGGGCTCGCCACATTCCATGACTATGGCGTCATAGCAGTGCCCACGACTGTCATCCTGGATAAGGACAGGGTGATAAAATACGAGCTCTCGGGTTTCCCCGTAATTGGCTCCGACGAGATGGCGGGCTATATAACCGGCATCTTCGAGCCCGGGGCCGCCCAGACAGTGAAGGTGAAAAAGGGGTACGAGCCCAATGACGAGGCGGTAAGGTGCTACAATCTCGGCATGAGGATGCTCAAATCGCCCCGTTCCGCCATGATGGCCCCGGTCTGGTTCAAGAAGTCGATAGAGGCAGACCCCAAATTCGCTCTGCCTTACATATCCATGGGAGACATTTATGCCGCCCAGAAAAACCCTGAGCTTGCCGGCCAGCAGTACAAGGACGCCCTGGACAAGCAGCCCGACAACGTCATCGCCATGTGCAAGCTGGGCAAAATACTCCTTGACGGGGGAAAGACGGCCGAGGGCAAGGCCCTCCTGGAAAAGGCGCTGAAACTTGAAGATTCGTATCCCCCCTGTTATTATTATCTGGGTTATGTCTATGGCAGCGAAGGCAATCTTCCAAAGGCGAAAAAGATGTTTGACGAAGCGGTGAAGATTAACCCGATGGACGCGAAAATCTATATCTATGAGGGGAAAGTATATGAAAAGCAGGGCAAAACACGCGAAGCGGCCTCCGCTTACGGCAATGCCCTGAAGATCATCCTGAAGCAGTAATGAAGCGGATTGCCTTTTGTGCACTGGTTTTTGTCGCCCTCCTGACGGGATTCCCGTTTGCCAGCGGTTTCATTGAGCGCCCCGCCCTCGCCGCGGACAATATCAAGATACTTTCGCCCGCGGACGGCACATTCGTGGAAGAGGCGCAGAGCCTGGCGGTGGTCTGCAGGGTGCCCAAGGGCGCGTTTGACGCCGTGCAGATATCGATAAACGGCAAGGTGGCCAAGACGATCACCCCGCTGGGGGACAAGGTCGTTGTCTGCGACAGGGACGCCGTCCAGCCGGGAATGAACCGGATAGCCGTCTCGGCGCTGAAGGGAGGCGGCGCGGTGGCCGCCGCGGAGGTAAGCGTTTTTGTCCGCACCGCCTTGTCCGTCCAGTACAATGTGGAGCCCGACGGCTATAAGCAGTACCTCTTTCACGACAGCCGCAGCGACTGTTTTTTGTGCCACAAGATGGAGCCCGCGAAGTCGGACGACTATCCCGCGAAACCGTCGGACTCCAGTTGCTATGTCTGCCACAAGGGCATAACGGCGCATAAATACGTCCACGGCCCGGCCGCGACATGGGGCTGCCTTACCTGCCACAATAAAAACGCCAAGCCGATGTACGCGGTGGCCTCTCCCGTGAGCCAGACCTGCGCCATGTGCCATCAGGACACGATAGACGCCTGGAAGAAGATGAAGTACATGCACGGCCCCACGGCGATGGGGATGTGCACCGCGTGCCATGACCCCCACGGGTCCGACTGGCAGTACTGGCTGAGGAAGTTCCCCACCGATCTGTGCCAATCATGCCATGTCGGCATGACAGGCGACCACATAATCACGTTTTTTAACGGACAGCCCCATCCCATACGCGGCAGGCCGGACCCGAGGCACCCCGGGCAGGAGCTGTCCTGCGCCTCGTGCCACAGCCCGCATGCCTCAAACTTTCATTACATGCTCTTTGCGGACTACAACGATTACCGCAGCTTCTGCACGGGCTGCCACAGGTTTTAAGCCCCCTTTCGTCCACCCGCGGCATGTAAGACCTAATAACCGGGGACTCATTCACCCCGGCCGCCCCGGCGGCAGTAACGATTACCGGACAGTTGTAGTAGTAATAGATATGGCCGCAAACAAGCGGATTGCCATGGCCGTCCTGCGGGGCCTGCAATGACGTAAACGGCCAGTACTGGGCCGATTGCAATTCCTGCCTGAGCAGTTATCATCAAATCGAATTTGACGAGCCCGGCAACTATTGCCAGTCAGCAGCCCGGAACTCAGGGCGCAACGCCGCCCATGACCACGAATACGCTGTTGTTTTTAATGCCCCCTATGTTTTGCGCCTGGGTATCGCTTAACACCCAGAAGTTGCCGTCGGTGTCCAATGCCAGCCCCCTTGGATTATACATGCCCGGTATGAGCATGCTTACCGGCGCGCCGGGTGTGCCCTTGGAAACGGGGATCTTTGTCAGGCTGTTGCCAGCCGCCGCAGCGCTTCCCCCATCCACCACCCAGATATTGCCGTTCGGAGCGGACACTATGGCATTCGGCCCGTCCAGGCCGCCTCCGGTAACGTTTACCTGAGCGCCGCCCGAGGCCGATATCTCGGTCAATTCACTGGCATAATTTGGATAGGTGAGACCTGACACCCAGATGTTGCCGCCCGGATCGGACGCTATCACACCGGGATATACAGGGACGCTTATATTAACAGCCGCGCCGCCTGCTGCCGGTATCTCGGTAACGGTGCCGGATTGGCCTGAGCCCTGATAATCGGATACCCAGATGTTGCCGGCGGGATCGGATGCGATCGCGGTGGGGCCATAGCCGGCCGGACCCGGCACGGTTGCGGCGGCCACCGGCGTGCCGGCTTTCCCGCCGTTGACCGGGATTTCCGTTACGGTTCCGCTGTTCTGGTTTAACATCCAGATGTTGCCGGCGGGGTCAACCGTTAAGCTCCCCGGGAAGGTTATGCTGTTGCCGGTTATATTTACCGGAGTGCCCGGCAAGCCGTTGGTCATCGGTATCTCGATCACCTGGGGGACTGTGGTCTCATTTCCACCCCAGATGTTGCCGGCGTGGTCCGCTATTATGCGTGTCGGATTGAAGGTCAGATAGTTGCCGGTCATTTTTATGGACGGCGTCCCCGGGACCCCGTTTGTGACAGGGATTTCGGTCAGGTTGTTGATGTTGTTTATGTCATAGCCCCAATCGTCCACCCAGATATTGCCGCTCGGGTCCGGCGCCAGCCACGTGGCGTAATTCAAGCCGTTGCCGCTTATATTCAGAACAACAGCCCCGTTTGGGATGGCCTTCGAGGCCGAGTATGCCGTCGAATACGGAGGCGTTGACGGGATCAGGCCGGACAGGGACCCCATGTTCAGGGAGAACATGTTTTTATAGATGTCCGAAGCTGCGGCAAGCGTGTTTGATGGGGCGGTCCCGCCCGAGGGAACGGAATCCGCATAAAGGTTTGAGCAGGCCTGCGAGCCTGATGCGGACTCGACACAGGAGGCCAGTACGTCCGCGAGTGCGTTTATGTTGTCCGTGCCCAGGACGAACCCGGAAGGAAGGGACGCAAATTGTCCCGTTCCCGCGTTTTCAAGGAAAAGCAGCTCAGCGGTCCGGTCCAGGACTGTTTTGGATATGTTCCCCGGCAAGTAGTTTGCCGCCGGGGAAATGGAACCTGTGGGCGCGCCGACGACCGCTACAGCCATCACCGTCGTAAGCTCGTTTACCGTGACCGAAGACGGCGCGGACGCCGCCTGTCCGGCAATGGCCGCAAGCATGATCCCGGAATTCACTCCGGACCCGGCGTTTCCGCCTGCGGCTGTCAGAAAGAGGATATTGGAGCCCCCCGGTTTGGTATAGGGGATGTTAAATGAGCCGCTTGAATTCGAAGATGCGCTGCCCAGGACAGACGGGCTCCCCGAGGAGCCCACAGAGTAAAGGGTCACCGTGGAACCGGCTACAGGCGTGGCAGGACCGCTATAAACATGTCCGCTGATCGCACTTGATCCTCCGCCGTTTCCACCGTTTCCACCAGACTGCAGGTTCATGAGTTGTTGCAGGTTGGTCTGGTAATTGCCGCTCAGTGTGCCCGAGATATCCGTCGTGCCCCCGCTGCCTCCCGAGATGGTAATTCCCGATAAAGAAAAACTCCCCGAACCGGATGCCGCGCCCTGCATTGCCTGGCTGAAGCTTGAGGCGTGCCTGGCAATAAAATTTAAAAGGTCCGCCATTGCCTGCGTGTAATTTTCCCCGGTCTGGCCTGCAATGTCATTTGCAAACGTCTGTAAAATGGCGTTAAGCTCTGCCACGAGTTTATCAAGACTGGCCTGCCCGGTGGGATCGGTGGAAGATATCGTGCCCGCGCTATCGTTGGACATGGATTTAAAAATCTGTTCAAGGGCGGCCAACATCTGCTGAATATCGGCTTGTACCTGCGCTGCGGTCAGGTTCTGATTCAAGGCACCGTTTGAAAACAGCGCATCTCCTATTAAAGTGCTGACAGGGGTTATGAATACCTGGGGTCCTCCCCCGGGGACAAGAAATCCTATCATATCCGGTGCGTTAGTGCCGGCGCCGTTATTGGTGAACGTCCCGCCGGAAACAAAGAGTATGTAGTAGTCGGAAGAATTGTAATTCGGGATGCTTAAGGAAAAGCCCCCGTCCGTGGCGGTTGACCCCGTGCCTACCTTGACGAGACCGGCAGAGGTAACCTGGTAAACAGCTATCGATGCGTTCGATACCGGCCCGTCTATGACCTTGCCGCTTATGGCAGTCGCACCTCCGCCAGCCGATCCCCCGCCGCCACCGCACGCCGAGAGGGCGAATAACAAAACCAGGATTAGTGACAGCAAGCCTCTTTTTTTCACAATAAAAAAGCCGGACTTGGCGGAATTTGAGGCCCATATCCATTCATTGATTTTTAGGACTCGACAGGCTTTCATTTTTCACCTCTTTAATATTTAAAAAAAAACTGCTTTAGTTATTAAAATCCTTCAAAATGATCTGCTTGTCAAGATAATATTTGCAATTTCAAAATAATTACTAACCATCTTTTTATGATTCTTGTCATTCAGAATTGGCATTCAAGCTCAAGGACCGGAGGTTAAGGTTCCAGAGGGCGTCTCAGGCATTCGCCAGTCCCAGTCCCGGAAAAATTGACAGATTTTGCCACTTTTCATATACTTGGTCTAAACTGCAAAGGAGAAAAAATTCCGCTATGGATTTCGGACTGGAAAACAGGCTGTCGAGGATATTCAACCCGAGGTCCGGGCGCACCGTGATGCTCGCCGTGGACCACGGTTACTTCCAGGGCCCGACGACGGGGCTTAGGGACATGAAAAACATAATCCCGCTTATCCCCCAGGCAGATTGCCTGTTTGTTACAAGGGGGACGATGAGGAACTCCATCGACCCCCGGACCAATACGGCCTTCTGCCTCAGGGTCTCCGGCGGGCCGAGCATCCTGGGCGAGCTCTCCAACGAGGACATCATCACGTCCATGGAGGAGGCCATAAGGCTCAACGCATCGGGCGTGGGGATGTCGATATTCGTCGGGGCGAAGAATGAGGACAGGACCATCTCCAACCTGGGCAGGCTGGTCAACGAGGCCCAGAGATACGGCATGCCCGTTCTGGCCATTACGGCGGTCGGCAGGGAAATGGGAAGGGACACACGATATATCGGGCTTGCCTGCAGGATCGCCGCCGAGATCGGGGCGCAATTCGTCAAGACCTATTACTGTGACGATTTCCACAAGGTGGTGGAGGGCTGCCCGGTGCCCATAGTCATCGCAGGCGGCAAGAAACTGCCGGAGATGGAGGCCCTTCAGATGACCGAAAACGCCATAAGGGCCGGGGCCAGGGGGGTTGATATGGGAAGAAACATATTCCAGAGCGACAGCCCGGCAGGCATGATAAAGGCGGTGAGGGCCATCGTCCATAAAGGCGCCACGGCAGCGGAGGCGTTCGATATGTACCAAAAGGGCAGGAAGCAGGCTGCGGAAGCCGCCGACGCCCGCATGGAAAAGGTATAAGTGAAACCCTCTCCCTTGCAGGGAGAGGGTTGGGAGAGGGTTGGGAGAGGGGATTTTCACAATAAGCGGGCTATGAAGGTAGCGGTATATTACAGCAACACCGATCTGAGGATAGAGGAGCGGCCGGTCCCCCGCATATCCGAAGACGAGATACTGGTGAAGATGATGGCCTCCGGCATCTGCGGCACCGACGTCATGCAGTGGTACAGGCAGAAGAAGGCCCCGCGGGTGCTGGGGCACGAGATGGCCGGCGAGGTGGTCGAAGCCGGCAGCCGCGTGACGGATTTCAAAAAAGGCGACCGGGTCTTCGTCTCCCACCATGTCCCCTGCTACGAGTGCCATCACTGCCTGAAGGGGGATTTCACGGCATGCGAGGCGCTCCATACGGGCAATTACGAACCCGGGGGATTTTCGGAGTACATCCGCGTGCCGGGGATGAACGTGAAATACGGTACGTTTTTACTGCCTGAAGGGATGAGCTATGAAGAGGCGGCGCTGATAGAGCCGCTTGCGTGCGTCATTGCCGGCCAGCGTCAGCTTGAAATCGGCCCGGGAGACGCAGTCCTTGTAACAGGCTCGGGGGTCTCCGGTCTGCTGCATATCCAGATGGCCGGATTGAAAGGCGCTCTTGTGGCCGCAACGGACATCAGCCCCTACCGCCTGGGGAAAGCCCTCGAATTCGGGGCGGAACATGTGTTTCACGCGGACGGGTATTCCGTGGACGCGCTAAGGAAGGTGAATAACGGCAGGCTGGCCTCCCGGGTCATAGTCTGCGCCGGGGCCGGACAGGCGATCGGCCACGCCGTCCAATCGGTTGACAGGAAAGGGAAAATCCTCTTTTTCGCGGTTCCGGCGGGCGATATCTGCCTGCCCTCGGCCAGGTTCTGGAGGGACGAGATAACGTCCGCCTTCTCCTACGGGGCGGCGCCTGACGACCTGCGTGAGGCCATGGCGCTCATTGAAAAAGGCAAGGTCAATGCCAGGGAGATGATCACGCACAGGCTCCCGCTTTCGGATATCCGGAAGGGGTTTTCGCTTGTGGCCGGGGCGGCGGAATCGCTGAAAGTCGTAATCCTGCCCGACCGTTCCTCCTAGCGGTTTGCGCCGGATGCCAGGGCGGCCCCGTAGAACATAGCAAACAGCATCCCCGATTGATGGCTCATTATCTGGGTGTCGGTGATTGACCCCACGGTGAGGACGGCCATGAAGACCAGTATCGCAAAACCCTCCAGGGAGCCCCGCTTTTTCCAGGCGGCGCCGATGGGCACGGCCCACAGAAAGGCGAGCATGATGACTCCGGCGATTCCGTAACTGGCCGCCATGTACAGCAGCGTATTTTGAGGCTGGCAGACGTCCGGCATGCCGGCCTTTTTTATGCCGTTCATGATATAGGCATAACCGCCGGTGCCGGCGCCGATGACGGGGTGGCTGAAGAATATCTTCGCGGCCCCATCCCAGAGGTAATAATGAAATCCAAGCGGGGTCAGTATCCGCCCGTTTCTGTAACCATTGGTCTCGTTTATCACCTCCCTCAGCCTGCTTTGCACGACGGGCGACAGAAACATTACGCAGACCATCAGGGCGGCGGCCGCAAATGCCCATTTCAGTTTTTTCCTTTTCCTCCCAAGGAGGTTATAGGCGATGACGGGCGAAAGCAGAATAAAGGCAAGATGCCCGCTGTCAGTCTGAAGAAGCGCCAGCGATGTGAACTGTATCAGGATTAGACCGAGGCAAAGCACCTTCTGTTTCCTTTTTCCGGTCTTCGCAAAAAAGTAAGACAGAAGGACGATGCTGAAGGTGGTAAGCAATGAGAGCTCTATATGGGCCCAGGTGCCGAATATGCCGGCCGCATATTTGTTCGGACGGTAGATTATCCCCGCAAGCTGGCCCAGGAACCAGACGGAAGTGAGCGAGACCCCGGCTATGAATAATTTCAGAAACCAAGCGGTATCGAAGCCGGACAGGACGAGGCCGGCCACAAGGAACGAAAATAACCAGTAGTGCGTCTTCTCGGCGAATTTCAGCCCGGTGGCAGTATCGCCGGAATACAGGAGGCCGGCCCATGGCAGCGCCATCATCACGAGGACGGGCCAGCTCCTTTTTTGCCGGATCAACGCCAGGTCGCTGGCAAACCTGCCGGAGATCACCCATACGGCCAGGACAAGCCCTTCGGCAATGGACGCCGGGCTTATTGAAACCGGCAGGAAAAAAAAGACCGCGCAGACGCCATAAAAAATCAGTTTCCCGGCTCCCGCTGTCCCGTCTTTTCCAGGCGGTGGATGCGGCAGCGTTTGCTGTGTCTGAATTGGCGGCAATGGGCTACCTCCGTTCTATATTATCGGAAAAATAACCCCGTGTTTGTAAAGGTTCGTAAAGAATTGTAAACGGGCAGCGGATCATTGCAGGGAGAGGGCGAGCTTCCGATTGAATTTGAAAGTTGGTTTATCTTATAATTTCAAGTAGTTTCCCTTTTAACCGGGAGTGGCAAAAGCATGCCCAACGGACAGTTTTTCAAGGCAAGTGACCTCCGGGGGGGGTGCCTTTGAAAGGAAAAGTTTGTCTGGAGGTCGTCTTGCGTGGCAAACGGGGTGAGAAAATTTGAATCCAGGATGAGGACCGCAGCCGGCATTTTCCTGCTTGTCTGCGCGGACCTGCTCATACTTCTGGCCGTTGTATACTCTTCCGTGGCCGCCAGGATTTACCTCTTGCCGGCCATTTTTCATTCAATGCCGTTTTATAAATTCGAGCCGGACAGGTATTTCTGGCTCTTCCCCGTGTGGCTCGCGGTGCTCGCCTACAACGGCGCATACACGAAGAGGTTCACCTTCTGGGACGAGGTAAGGGCCCTCTGGAAGGCCGATTTCATCGTGTTTGTGGCCGTATTCACATTTCTCTTCATCGGCAAGGAGGGGGTGGAATTTTCGAGGGCTTTTCTGCTGTCCATCTGCCTGCTGTCGCTGTTATTTTTCCCCCTGATGAGGCCGGCCATGAAACGGGCCATATACCGGATGGGGTTTTTGAGAAGGAAGCTGCTGATACTGGGTTCCGGCGAGGCGGCCTTGAAGGCCGCCGGCACGGTGCGGATGGAAAAAAACCTGGGCTACGACGTCGCCGGGTTCATTGGCGACGGCGCATGCGGCCGGGCGGCCATAGACGGGATGAAGGTTCACGGCTTCATGGACAAGGCCGACCGGTACATCGAAAGATGCGGGATCCATGACGTGATGATAGCCGAGCCGGGCCTCGAAAAAGAAAGGCTCTCCGGCATCATAAACAGGGTCCAGCACAGGGCGGAAAATACGCTCTACATGCCGGACATTTCGGGCGTGGCGGTGCTGGGCACAGAGATCAGGCATTTCTTCAACCAGCAGGCCCTTGTCATCGAGATAAAAAACAACCTCGCCAGGCCGGTCAACTACATCACGAAAAGGTTTTTTGATTTTGTCATCGGGATAATCCTCCTGGCCGTCCTTCTGGCGCCTTTCCTGGTCATAGCGGTCCTGATAAAGCTGACCTCGCGGGGCCCTGCTGTTTTCAGGCAGGTGCGGGCCGGCAAAAACTGCAAGCCGTTCATGTGCTACAAATTCAGGACCATGTACGCGGACGCCGGGAAAAGACTTGACCGCCTGCTTGCCGGCGACGCCGCGATAAGGCAGGAGTGGGAGAAATACAGGAAGCTCAGGAAAGACCCCAGGACCACCAGACTTGGCAAATTCCTCCGCGAGACGTCGCTCGATGAGCTGCCCCAGATTTTTAATGTCCTTAAGGGGGAGATGAGTTTCGTGGGGCCGCGTCCGGTTACGCAGGAAGAGATAGACGTCTATTACAAAAAAAATTCGGAGCTGTGCTTCAGCGTTCTGCCGGGGATTACCGGCCTGTGGCAGGTAAGCGGCAGGAATGACACCAGCTATGAAAGCCGCATCCTGCTGGACATATGGTACGTGAGAAACTGGAACATATGGCTGGATATGGTGATCCTCTTCAAGACGGTGAGGGTGGTCTTGTCGGGGCAGGGCGCGGGCTGATGGGAAGGGTTTTGTAAATTGAAGGTGGCCGTTGTACACGACTGGCTGGTCACATACGCGGGCTCCGAGAGGGTGCTGGGACAAATCCTGCTTCTTTACCCGGAGGCCGATCTTTTCAGCCTGATCGATTTTTTCCCGGAGAGGCACCGCCGCCACCTGCTTGGCAAAAGGGCAAAGACCTCTTTCCTGCAAAAATTCCCCTTTGCGCGGACGAAATACAGGATGATGCTTCCGCTGATGCCGCGGGCCGTGGAGAGTCTCGATTTGTCCGGCTATGACCTCGTTATCTCCAGCTCCCATGCGGTGGCCAAGGGGGCATTGACCCGCAAGGGACAGGCGCACATATGCTACTGCCACTCCCCCGTCCGCTACGCGTGGGACCTGCGGGGGCAGTACCTGGAGGAAAGCGGCCTGGACAGGGGATTCAGGAAATTGGCCGCGAATCTGGTCCTGGATTACATAAAAAACTGGGACAGGAAGACCGCCTGCCGGGTCGGCCTGTTCGTGGCAAATTCACGCTACATCGCCGGCAGGATAAAGAGGGCCTACGGAAGGGAAAGCATCGTCGTCTATCCGCCGGTGGATGTCGAGGAATTCACATTACGCGAAAAGAAAGAGGATTTTTTCCTGGCCGCATCGAGGATGGTCCCTTACAAGAAGATGGACCTTATAGCGCAGGCGTTCTCGGAGCTGGGCAGGAGGCTCGTTGTCATAGGAGACGGTCCGGATTTCGGGAAGGTCAGAGACAGGGCGGGAAAAAACGTGGAGCTTCTGGGATACCAGGAGACGGGCGCCCTCAGGGATTACCTCCAAAGGGCCCGCGCGTTTGTGATCGCGGCGGAGGAGGATTTTGGTATCCTGCCGGTGGAGGCGCAGGCGTGCGGCACGCCCGTAATCGCATTCGGCAGGGGCGGGGTCAGGGAGTCCGTGCTGGAGGGCAGGACGGGGATTTTTTTTAACGAGCAGTCGGTGGAATCGCTGAAGCAGGCGGTCCGGGAGTTTGAGAAAACCGGGGACAGGTTCAGCTACAGGGACATAAGGGCAAACGCGGAGCGATTCGGCGCCGGGCGGTTCAGAAGGGAATTCAGGAAAGTTGCCGATGAATTTCTGGAGGGACGTTGACAAACTGGCTTCACTTTTGATTAACTAGGCAGGTTTGATAATGGATTTGCCGGCCTGTGGGACGCAGGAAACCCGCCCGCGGCTTGAAAATTCAAAAAAAGGCCGGGTAGCGGTTTTTCTTTTCGGCAGGATATGACAAATAAAAAAAAAGTAAAATCTCGAAACCTCGGTTATTTCAAGGACCTCGCGATAATCCTTACCCAGAAGGAGATGAAAGTCCGCTATAAAAACAGCTTCCTGGGCTATCTGTGGTCCGTTTTGAATCCGCTGGCGTTCGCATTCGTTTTTTTTGTGGCTTTTCAAGTAGTCATGAAAATCCACATGAAGGATTATGTGCTTTTCCTCATAGCCGGGCTTTTCCCATGGCAGAACTTTACCAACTCCATCAATGCCTCCCCGATGGTATTTCTCATGAATTCCACGCTGATCAAAAAAGTGAACTTCCCCCGTCATATACTGGCGCTGACGCTGGTGCTGCACGATTCGGTCCATTTTGTGCTCTCCATTCCCGTGATCCTTTTTTTCATGTTCGTATATCACAGGGTCCCAAGCCTTTCCCTGGTCTGGGGCGTGCCCGCCCTTCTGTCCGTACAGATACTGATGACCTACGGGATCGCGCTTTTCCTGGCCTCGCTGAACCTTTTTTTCAGGGACCTGGAGAGGCTGACCACCATCCTGACCACCGCGCTTTTTTACTTCACGCCCGTGATCTATTCCGAGACCATGGTGCCTGACAAATACCGGGTCCTGTTGAAACTGAATCCGTTTGCCATGCTGATGATAAGCTGGCGCAACCTGTTTCTCAACGGCTCTATAAACCCGGTCTACGCGGGCGCGGCCCTGGGGTATGGGATCCTTTTCTTCTGCCTGGGTTATTTTTTCTACAGCAAACTCGCATGGAAGTTTGCCGAGGTGCTGTGAGTAGAAACCCGCTGATCGTATTCGAGGGCGTAAGCAAGAGCTATACGCTGCATTATCATTTCACCGGGGGGATCAAGAATTTTCTCTTCCATCTGCCCTCCTACATCAGGAAGGCGAGGAGTTCCAGTTACTGCGCCCTCAAGGACGTCTCCTTCGAGATAAGGCGCGGGGAGACATTCGGCATAATCGGGAAAAACGGCGCCGGCAAGAGCACGATACTGGGCATCATCGCCGGGGTGCTGAAGCCCACAAGGGGAAAGGTGGCGGTAGGCGGGCGGATATCGCCCCTGCTGGAGCTGGGCGCGGGCTTCAGCTTCGAGCTGACGGGCAGGGAAAACATCCTGTTAAACGGCATAATTCTCGGGCTTACCAGGAAAAAAGTCCTCGACAGGATGGATGAGATCATCGAATTCTCCGGGCTTGGCGAGTTCGTGGACCAGCCGATCCGGACCTATTCAAGCGGCATGCTCTCGAAGCTTGCATTTTCCGTTGTGACCAGCCTCGACCCGGAGATACTGCTGATTGACGAGATACTTGCCGTGGGCGACCTTAACTTCCAGCAAAAATGCCTGGAAAAGATGATGTCCTTTAAAAAAAGCGGCGTTACCATAGTATTTGTTTCGCATTCGATGAAGCAGGTGGAGCAGATTTGCGACAGGGCGATGTGGCTTGAAAACCATGTTGTCAGGGCAATCGGGGACCCCGGAACCATAACCGGGGAATATTCTTCCTACTGGAAAGACAGATAGAGGGCGGACAAATGGAATTGAAGGGCATTAAGGTACTGGTAGACGGCTATAATCTGGAACTGCCGGCGGGCTCCGGGGCAAAGGCGTACGGCCTGGGCCTGCTTGCCGCTCTGAAATCCATGGGGGCCGGCGTCGGCTTGCTCTCCAGCAAAAAGAATGTCCGGTCCACTCCCGCCCTGGAGGAGGCGCTTTTCTTTGAAACCTCCAAGGCCGGCGGCAGGATAAAATTGATGCCCGACGCCCTCGGGAAGATTGCGGGCTATACGCACAGGTCCGGATTGGCGGGGATGGCGGCGGGGATGGCGGCCGGGTTCACGGAGATCGCGCTGGAACTGGGGAAGATAGAGTCTTCATTCACTTCGGTGGTGGAGCGCGTGGAGCGCGCGCTTCGTCTGGTCAGGGAAGCCCCGGTGGCGCTGACGAGGACCTTCCCCAGGGCAAGCGAAATCCGCAGGGCGCACACAGTCGTCACCAGGGGGCTCGAGAATGAATTTCTAGATTCGACAAGCCTGTATGCGCTGCACAAATGTTATTCCATCGCCAATACCCGCTTCAGGATGGGCCTCGGGGCAACAAAAATAGCCGTCCCGGAGAAGATAGCCGTATGGCATGCCACATGCCCGATGCCGGTAAGGATAAGGGGGGCAAAGATGATCACCACGATACACGACGTCATCCCCTTGAAGCTGCCCTATGCGACCCCGGATGACAAAAGGACATATTACAAGCTTGTAAAGAGATCGATAAGGGATTCCGCGCTGGTAATCGCCGTCTCCGAGCATACCAAAAAGGACATCCTTTCCATCTTCGACGCCGACCCGGAGAAGGTCTTTGTAACCTATCAGCCGGTCGATCCGGCGCCGCGCCCCAATGAGGCGGAGTTGACCGGTTTTTTAAGCAAATACTGGCTTAAAAAAGACAGGTATCTTCTTTGCGTGGGCACTATAGAGCCCAGTAGGAACATCGGCCGCCTCCTGGAGGCATATGCCCTTCTGGGCACATATATGCCGCTTGTCATAGTGGGGCGGAAAGGCCGGCTGTGGACCTACGGGATCGGAAGCAAGAATATGAAAAATGTCATGATGCTGGACAACATCTCACGCAAGGAGCTTGCATATTTTTATGCCGGGGCATACTGCCTCATCCACCCATCCCTTTACGAAGGCTTTGGTCTGCCACCGGTTGAGGCCATGTCTTATGGCTGCCCTGTGATAACAGCCAATGTCGCCTCCCTGCCGGAGGTATGCGGAAGCGCCGCTCTCTACGCGGACCCTTACGACGTGCGCGCCCTGAAGAACGCCGTTGAGGAACTCATTTCAAACCCGGAGGCGCGGGAAAAATTCTCAGAGGCCGGACTGAAGAGGGCCCGTTTTTTTGACATGGAAAACTACATCAAAAGACTATATAATGCTTATGAAAAAGTTCTCTAGCAGTCTGCCGGAAAAGTCATGCGCTTGTTTAAGCCGTCATCGCCTGGGAGGAGGGGATCCAATTTTCTCAATAGACTTGTATTTAAAATGGCAAACCCTAAAGTTTTTCGGCATACTGCCGGGAAATAAACAAACGGCATGATATCGATAATTTTATACGGCCGAAACGACTCCTACGGGTACAACCTCCATAAAAGGGGGGTCATGAGCCTAAACTGCATTGCGGAGGCGCTCACCCACCCAGGCGACGAGATCATCTTCGTGGACTGCAATACCCCGGATGATGCCCCCACCTTCCCGGAGGCCGTGCAGGACCTGCTGACGGCAAAGACCAAAAGGCTGCTGAGGACCCTCCGGCTGCGTCCGGCCATGTACCGCAAATACAAAAAAAAATCGCCGCTTAAGGCGCTTGAGCCGCTTTCCAGGAACATCGCCCTCAGGCGCTCCAACCCCGCCAACCGCTGGGTGCTTTCGACCAATACGGACATGATCTTCCTGGTGAGGGACGGAACACGCTCGCTCTCCGATGTGGCCGCCGGCCTGCCCGACGGCTTTTACGAACTCCCGCGGTTCGAGGTCCCGGAGACGCTGTGGGAGTCCATGAGCAGGACCGATCCCCAGCCGGTCATGGCCGCCTTCAGGCTCTGGGGCCGAAGGCTGCACCTGAACGATGCCGTGGAGGCCAGCAAGGAGATACTATACGACGGCCCCGGAGACTTCCAGCTCATGCTGAGGGAGCAGCTCTTTTCAATCGGCGGATTCAACGAGGACATGGTCCTCGGCTGGCATGTGGATTCGAATATCTGCAAGCGCCTATACCTGCTGAACGGCCAGACCTCATCCCTTCTGGATGAGGTCTTCTCCTATCACCTCGACCATACGAGGCAGGCCACTTTTCTGCACACGGCCCGCACGAGGACCGAAAACGACGCGGTAAGATTTGTCTGGGGCGTCGAAACGCCTTTCCTACCGGAGCAGAGCGACTGGGGCTGCGCCGGGGAAGAGATAGAGGAGATAAAATTCTGGCAGGATGAGGCCCGGTTCGACAGGGCGCTTGAAGCGCTCCTGCCCGGAATGCAGGAAGACGTGAGTTTCGATATCTTCAACTCCGATTCCTTCAACCACGGCGAGATATACGATACCTCGCATGTCTTTCCGTTTCTGGGCAACCACCTGGGCAATTTCCCTCCGGGGGCAAACATAGGGTATTTCGGGGCAAACCATGAGCTGCTCGCCCTGATGGGCCGCTTCCTCCGGATGAAATCCCACAAGGGCTCCCTGCTGGTCGACGGCTCATTTTCGGACCAGGAACCGGAGTACGGCCGGAAGGCCGACAGGCTCCGGGTGATCCAGGAGTCGGACTATTACATCTTCGATGCCGCAATGATGCACTTCCCCACCGTTAAAATCCCCGGGGGCATCTCCATGGTTAAACCCTCGCCCGAGGCCGAGGAATTCAGGGCGTTGCTCAAGGAGACTTTTCTGCTGTGCGTTCATAATGAGGAAAACCGGCTCTCCGAGGGTTTTAATCAGCCCAGGAAGTTCATCTTCATAAGCTCCCAGCATACATGGTTTGAGGGGGAGATTTCCCATCACATCGGGGTTGTGCTCACCCCCTTCAGCTCCCATATAAGGCACGGCTACCTGCTGGATGCCGCGGAGCCGTCCTCGATGCCCGAGTCCCCGAACCAGGCGTCGAATGAAATAGTTGAATTTATTACCCAAAATATTAAAAAGGGCAACAAGATACTGGCCCCGGCCTGGATGGGCATCATGTTCCCGGGATTGGTCTATCCCCATGCCGAAACCATTCCTCATGACGAGGACATCATGTGGGCCATAATCGAGGCCGACCCGGAAGGTGACGGCGCACCCCCCTTGCCGGCCGGAATAATCGGAGAGATGAAGCCTGTATTTTCCAGCGGGTCCCTGACGGTATATTCCTCGCTGGACGGCCTGCCCGCTGCAAGTCTACCGGCGGCCGGCGCCTGATGGGCGCCTTACCGTTTTATTTTTTTGCCTGCGCCAGTTGCTCCTCGATCCAGCGGTAAGTTATTTCCAGCCCTTTCCTTAGCGGCTGCGAAGGCCTCCAGCCCAGTTTTTCCCATATCATTTTGTTGTCGGAATTCCTGCCCCTGACGCCAAGGGGGCCCGGGACGTGCCTTATGGAGAGTTTCTTGCCGGCAATGGACATTGCCAGGCCGGCCAGTTGATCGATGGTGACCATCTCTTCAGAGCCGATATTGACCGGCCCCGAAAAGCCGGACCGCATCAGCCTTGTCGAGCCTTCCAGGCACTCGTCGATATAAAGAAAGGAGCGTGTCTGCTTGCCGTCGCCCCAGACCTCTATCTCCCCGCCGTCCGGGGTCTGGGCCACTTTGCGGCACATGGCCGCGGGAGATTTTTCGCGTCCGCCGGTCCATGTCCCCTCCGGGCCAAAGATATTATGGTAGCGGGCGATGTGGACCTCCATCCCGTTGTTCCTCTGATACGCCAGATAGAGCCTCTCGCTGAAGAGTTTTTCCCATCCGTAATCGCTGTCCGGGGCGGCGGGATACGCGGAGTCCTCGGAGCATTTCGGATTGTCCGGATCCAACTGGTTGTACAACGGATATATGCATGCCGATGAGGAGTAGAATATCCTCCTGGTGTTCCTGCCGCGGCAGGCCTCAAGCACGTTTAAGTTGATCGAGGCCGAGTTGTGCATTATGGCCGAGTCGTTTTCACCGGTGAAGACAAACCCGGCCCCTCCCATGTCGGCGGCCAGTTGGTACACCTCGTCAAAACGCCTGTCGACGACGTCCCTGCATACATGGGGGTCCCTGAGGTCCCCGATGACGAAATCATCCGCGGTGGTGCCGGAAAACTCCGGGTACTTCAGATCAACCCCTCTTACCCAAAAACCTTCCCCTTTCAGCCTGTTTACCAGGTGGCTGCCTATGAATCCCCCCGCGCCGCAAACCAATGCCCTTTTCTGACCTTGCAAGGTTTTAAACCCTCCTTAAACAATTTTTGGGATTGAAGACCCGCGGCAAGCGTCTACCTGCGGGCAATATTTACTATTGCCTGCTACCCCGGTTTATTGGTTAAACGATGCACTATACACGTCAGCGGGCAAGATTGTCAATGTTGCACGGGGGTTGGAGGGCCCTGTCTTTGACAGGATAAAAGGCGATAGTTTACACTTTAATCCCGGAGCGTCGCCCATACGGGGTCATCGGGCGGCGAAATAAAAAAAGCTTTGGCCGCGTTTTCTTTTGGCATGGGAGGAGGCCATTTGATTTGAAGATAGCCCTCTTGCAGCTCAATCCCACGGTGGGAGATATTGCCGGCAACGCCGGCAGGCTGATTGAGTACGTCAAAAAGGCGAAGTCCATGGGCGCCGGGCTCTGCGTGGCCCCCGAGCTCTATCTGCCCGGTTATCCGCCAAAGGACCTGCTTTTGAACAAGACCTTCATCGAAAGGGGCCTGGCCGTGGCGGACAGGCTGGCCGAGGACCTTGCCGACTGCCCACCCGTGCTTTTTGGCATGGCCGTTCCGAATAAATCCGGGGTTGGAAAGCCGCTTTACAACGCCGCGGTGCTGGCCAGGGGCGGAAAGATCACAGCCAGCTTCTATAAATGCCTGCTGCCCACCTATGATGTTTTTGACGAGGACCGGTATTTCGAGCCGGCGCGCGGAGCGTCCAGCTTCTCTCTGGACGGGCTTCGCCTGGGAGTCACGATATGCGAAGACATATGGAACGGGACCGATGAATCCCATCGTCTCTACAACAGGGACCCGCTCAGGATATTCGCGGAAGAAAAGACGGACTGCATACTGAACCTCTCCGGGTCCCCCTTCACCATAGGGAAGCAGGCCGTGCGCGAGGCCCTGATCAGGGGCGTTGCCAGGAGGTTCCACGCGCCGGTGCTCTACGTAAACCAGGTAGGCGGCAACGACGACCTGGTCTTCGACGGAAGGAGCATTGTGTGCTCCGGGCCGGGCGAAATCGTCGCCAGGGGCAGGGCGTTTTCAGAGGACATCATACTGGTCGATCCCGAAAACCTTCCCGCACCACTGCCTGAATATGAGACGGAGCCCGAGGAAGAGGCCTTCGGCGCCCTCGTCATGGGCACCAGGGACTATATCCGGAAATGCGGTTTTTCCCGCGGGGCGATCCTTGGCCTCTCCGGCGGGATAGATTCCGCCCTTACCGCCGTGGTCGCAGCCGAGGCGGTCGGGCCCGGCAACGTGCTTGGCGTGCTCATGCCCTCTCCGTATTCCAGCGCGGGCAGCGTGGATGATTCCCTGCAGCTTGCGCGCAACATCGGAATCGGGACGATAACGGTGCCCATCAGCGGCCTGATGGACGCCTTCAATGCCGCGCTGAAGGCCCCCTTCGCGGACGCCCCCAGGGACATAACCGAGGAAAATATTCAGTCCCGCATAAGGGGAAACCTCCTCATGGCCCTTTCGAACAAGCGCGGCGCACTACTGCTTACCACCGGGAACAAATCAGAGCTTGCAGTGGGTTACTGCACCATATACGGCGACATGTCCGGCGGGCTTGCGGTGATATCGGACCTGCCAAAGACGATGGTATACAGGATATCCAGGTGGCTTAACGCCAATAGAGGCGGGATAATCCCGCAGGCCGTAATAGACAAGGCGCCTTCGGCGGAGCTGAGGCCGGACCAGACCGACCAGGACAGTCTGCCTCCCTATGACATACTGGACCAGGTGCTCCATTTGCATATAGAGAGGCACCTGTCGGCCCCGGAGATCATGGCGGCCGGGTTTGATAAAAAGACGGTCGGGCGGGTTCTGGACCTTGTAAGGAAGTCCGAATTCAAGAGAAAGCAGGCGGCCCCCGGCATAAAGATAACCGACAGGGCGTTTGGCACCGGCTGGAGAATGCCCATCGCCTGCGATTTAAGCGTCCTGAAGATGACAAATAATGGAAAATTCAGATATGGAGGGTGAACCATGGGGTCAGGACCCGCGCTTTCCGTTGTGGGGTTAGGCAAGCTCGGCGCGTGCTCTGCCGCGTGTTTTGCGGCAAAGGGGTTTCAGGTTACCGGGGTGGACATCAACCGCGATTTCGTGGATGCGATAAACAGGGGCGAGGCGCCCGTCCGCGAGCCCAGGCTCCAGGAGATGATCAACCTTTCCCAGGGCCGGCTCAGGGCGACCAGGGATTACGAGGAGGCCATGAGGGTCTCCGATATCACCTTCCTGATCGTTCCCACCCCAAGCAGGACAGACGGCCATTTCTCGGACAAATATCTCAAGGACGCCCTCACCCATCTCGCGGGGGCGCTGGGAAAACTGGACAAGGAATATCACATCTTCGTGATAACGTCCACTGTTTCTCCGGGCACAACGGAGAAGACCCTCATACCGCTTATAGAGTCAGTCTCCGGCAGGAAGCTGAACAGGGATTTCGGCGTTTCATACAACCCGGAGTTCATAGCCCTTGGCAGCGTGATTACCGATTTCCTGAACCCGGACATGGTCCTTATCGGCGGCAGCGACCCGTCCGTATGCGAAACGCTTGAGGGGATTTACAGTGTGGTATGCGAAAACAGGCCGCGCATGGCCAAGATGTCCATCATAAGCGCGGAGGTCACAAAGATAAGCCTGAATTCGTTCGTGACGATGAAGATAAGCTTCGCCAATACGCTGGCCAATATCTGCAGGCGCATGCCCGGGGCGGATATCGACCATATAACCGCGGCCCTCGGGGCGGACAAAAGGATATCGCCCCACTATCTGAAGGGGGGGCTCAGCTTCGGGGGGCCATGCTTCCCGAGGGACAACAGGGCGTTTGCGGCCTTTGCGAGGGAGCACGGCGTGGAGGCAAGGCTGGCCATGGCCACGGACGAAATCAACAGGACGCAGACGGACCTGCTGGTAGACATGATTATGGGGCACGTCCCGGAGGCGGACGGCAGCGTCGTGGGGGTGCTGGGACTTGCCTATAAACCAAACACCCCGGTCATAGAGGAGTCCGCCGCAATAAGGCTGATCGAGGGGCTACTGGAAAAAAACCTTGAGGTGATTGCGTACGACCCCATCGCAACGGACACAGCCAGGGCGCATTTCGGCGACAGGATACTCTACGCATCCTCCGCAAGGGATTGTTTCCAGAGCGCCACAGTCTGCGTGCTGACTACCCCTTGCGAGGAGTTCAAGGCGATAGACGGCAGCTACATCGCCCATAATCCCACGACCATTGTAGACTGCTGGAGGCTGCTGGACGGCGCCAAGTTCGGGGAAGGGATAAACTATCTGGCCCTGGGGCGGTACAATAACGGGAAATAGGGGGCCAAAAAGGGTAGGGCCGCTCCCTGCAATGCACATCCCAAAACAATTCGCCAAGCGGGGTCCCCATACGGATGCTCCCTGCGCGGCTTGAGTCTGTAAAGGATAAGTTGGAATGCCCGGCCTGCCGCGGGGGGCTGGTATTTGAAACCGGGAAGGCTTCGTGCCGGCAGTGCGCCAGAGAGTATGATATCCGCAACGGCAAGATCTATTTTGCCAGCGTGCCCAGCCATACCGACAGCCTGGATCTGCTCAAGGAGCGCCTCCGGGGAGCCCTTGGCAAGTATTACTATTCGATAGGGAAAAAGGTATTCGCGCCTGTATTCCCGTTTGATTTCAAAAAACAACTGTTCGGGACGGCAGGCATGTCGGAGCAGACCGTCGTGGACCTTGGAAGCGGCAACGTCAGGATGGGCGAGAGCGTGATCTGCGTGGACCTTTTTGATTACGATGCCGTGGACATAGTCTGCGACATCGATGCGCTCCCATTCAGGGAGGGCAGCGTGGATGTCTTCGTATCACGGGGAGTGCTGGAGCATGTGCCGAGACCGGAGAGGGTGGCCGCGGAGATATCTGTCCGGACGAAGCCGGGAGGCCTCGGATTCCACATGGTGCCGTTTCTTTTCCCGTTTCATGCCTCTCCCCACGATTACCAGAGGTTCACGCATAAAGGCATAGAGGCGCTGTTCGAGGGTTTTGAAATCCTGGACCTGCGGAACACCGCGGGCCCCGTGAGCCTGATGCTTCTGGTCCTCATAGAGTTTTTCTCGATAATTTTTTCGTTTGGCAATGGCCGGACGAAGAACCTCGTTTACCTGCTGTTTTGTTTCCTGCTTTTCCCGGTCAAATACCTGGATTTCCCTTTTGTAAACCGTCAGGCCTTTCTGCCTCTGGCTCCCACAATATTTGCGGTGATGAAGAAGAAATGAAACGGGCGGAATCCTCCGGAAACCTCAACCTGGCAATGGTCCTCGCACTGCCCTTGCTGCTGTTGGCCGCAAACCCCAGGTGGATACTGATTGATCCATCCACCACACTGGTAGACCCTTATGTGTATACGGGTTATCTCCTCGATTTCAGGAACCACTCTCGCATATTCGCTGGCACATACTACGGCACCAGGCTCGGCTTTCTCCTTCCAGGGGTTGTCCTCTTCAGTCTCCTGCCGCCGGTTGCGGCGGAGATAACCCTCCATCTGGCATTCGCATACGCGGGGCTGCTGTCGGCCTGGTTTATCGCCAGGCGGACTCTCGGCGAGCGGGCCGGCCTTTTCGCCGCCGTCCTGATGGGCGGGTATTCATATTTTTTGTTTGCCAATAGCTGGGATTACGTGGACGGAGCGGCAATAGCATGGTATCTCATGTCGATGCTGGCCCTCACCCATGCATCCGGGTCCAGGGGGAAACTCCCCATTTTCCTGGCCGGCGTATCATTTGCCTGCATGGTCCATACGGAGCTGTTCATAGTGCAGCTTGCACCCGCGCTTTTTCTCTATTACATCCTCATGGACCGCAAGGGGGCAAAAAACCCTATATGGCGGCAGGCCCTTCTTTTTGCGGCGGGGGCGGCGGCCATTACGGCCGCCTTCGGCCTGGTAAAAATGCTGATGGGCCAGGGTTTTTTATTCTTCATGCCATCGATAAATTTCGCCACCGGCAACATCGCAAAACTAAACCCCTGGAAAACCGACTATCATTTATGGCTGTACAGTGCCGTGTGGCTGTTCATCCCGTCGGTCCTCCTGCTTACAAGTCTTTTGTCCATCGTGCTCGGACGGGACAAAGACCGGAATGCGCTTTATCTTGAACTGCATTTTCTTTTCTCGGCGGCCATAATGCTCGCTTTCCAGCTATGGAAGGGCACATGCCCCTTTGAATACTTTTACCATGCCTCTTTCCTCATCCCTTCGGCTTTCCTGGCGGCGGGCGCCTTTCTAAAGCAGTCCCTCGACCGGTTAAGCCATAAACAATTCTTATTTCTCGGCCTCTTCCTGGTGGCCGCGATTATCATCCCCTTTTCCATTTCTGGCATCCCGTTGAGGACCGGGTTTGGCAAGTCGTATCCGATTTTGTTGCTGATGCTGCTTTCAGGGATGGCGCTTGTATTTAAATGGAGGCCCGCCCTTCCTGTTTTCGTAGTTCTCTTCAGTCTTGCCAATTACACTTTTGCCGACTCCAGGCTTGTTAAAGGGGAGCCTTTCGAGTCGAGGGTGGACTATTTTACCGCCCTCGTTAAAGGAGTGCGGAAGGTGGGGGAAATGGACATGAGGACCCAGGGGCGGCTTTCCTTCTGGTATAACTGGCATGCCCTTCCGCCGGCCAGGTCTCTGTGCGCCACTTATCTTTGGGAGTACCGCATGGTCAACGAGAACTTCCCTGGCACCGGGGACGGCAGGTGCATGAATCGGATGCCGATATCGTCCCTTAACGAGATAGCGGTGCTCACCCCGGACGGGAACTCATGCGGGCAGGCCTCGCGGGTCCTCGCGGGGCTTGGGCTTGAAGCAAGGTGCATTTCGAGCACGCAGATAAAAAGCGGACAGGTGCGCTACGACATGACCGTGGTAAGGATAATTCATGGGGCGGCGCCTGCCGGGGAAAAGTTTCCCTATACCCTGTTCGACTATTCGGGCGCCGGCCTGTACAGCCATATGCAAAAGAATTTCTATGGCGGGGAAAACCTGTGGCGCAGGCTGCTTGAAAGACCGGCCCCGCCCGTATTAGAGATGAAAAAGGATGGGCCCTTCTTTCATGCCTCCGACAGGCGGGACCACATATGCACGCCTTTCCTGCCCAGGGTGCCCCGGGAAACGGGCGGTGGAAGATATGTGAAGGTGATTTTCTCATATCCTTCCGGATTGCCCGGCCCGAACTGCAGGGCCATGCTGCAGGACGGAAAATTTGCCTCCCTTGATACCTTTGCATGCTACGACCCTTCGCGCATGGAGGGCAAAAAAACGGTTTTTTACTCAAAACTGCCGCAAGGAGCCGGAAAATTCCGGCTGGTATTTACCAGGGGGGGCGAAGGGACATATCTTCCCGTATCGGTCAGGATAGAGCAGTCCGGCCGGGATTTTGCCGCATCCGGTCCCCATGATGTTTCTGGAAAAAATTTAAGGCCAAAGGTAAAATAGCCCGTATCGGCTTCTGCTTCTCTTCACGGGGTTTTGCGCCTTGAACTTTTTTGGCGGCGCTGATGATCCGGATGTTGTGGCTGATGGAGGGAAAAGCTGCATATGCTGAAAATCGGCATTATCGGATACGGCTACTGGGGACCGAACCTCGTCAGGAATTTCAACTCCCTTGATGCCGCAAAGATACTTGCCGTTTGCGACAAGGCCCCGGAGTCCCTTGAAAAGGTAAGGCGGATCTATCCCGGGGTCGGCACCTGCACCGATTACCGCGATATCACGTCTTCGCCGGAAATCGACGCCGTGGTCATAGTGACCCCCGTTTTCAGCCATTACGAGCTTGCCAGGCGGGCCCTTGAAAACGGGAAACATGTCTTCGTGGAAAAACCGTTCACATCCACTTCCGCCCAGGCCGAGGAGCTTTTGGAAATGGCCCATAAAAAGGGCCTCAAGATAATGGTGGACCATACGTTCCTTTTTACCGGGGCCGTAAAAAAAATAAAGGAGCTGGTGGACCAGGGCGTCCTCGGAGACCTCTTTTATTACGACTCGATGCGGGTGAACCTCGGGCTCTTCCAGCACGATGTGAACGTCGTATGGGACCTTGCACCGCACGACCTGTCCGTCATGGATTACGTCATCAAGTCCAAGCCCCTTGCCATCTCCGCAACCGGGATGGACCACTTCGGCAGAAAGACGGAAAACATAGCCTACATAACCGTTTACCTGGAGGACAACGCCGTCGCCCACTTCAATGTGAACTGGCTGTCCCCGGTCAAGATAAGGACGACCCTCATAGGCGGCAGCAAACGCATGGCGGTCTGGAACGACCTGGAGGCCGACGAAAAGGTGAAAATATACGACAAGGGTATAGATATCGGCAGCAGGGAGGGCATCTACAACCTCCTGGTGAACTACCGGTCCGGCGACATGTGGGCCCCGAAGCTGGAAAGGGCGGAGGCCCTGAAGACCGAATCGGAGTATTTTGTGAATTGCATAATGAACGGCGTCCAGCCGATAAACGACGGCCATGCGGGCCTCAGGGTGGTGCGGATGCTGGAGGCCTCGGACAGCTCCATAAGGGCGAGGGGCAGGATTGTGGAACTATGAGCGAATACCTTTGCATATCGGGCGATGTAAAGCTTGGAGAAAACGTGAAACTCTCCAAATTCATAAATCTGTACGGCTGCGAGATCGGCGGCAACACGAAGGTTGGCGCGTTTGTGGAGGTCCAGAAGAACTCCCGGGTCGGCTGCAACTGCAAGATATCTTCCCATACCTTCATATGCGAGGGTGTGACAATAGGCGACAACTGCTTTATAGGACACGGCGTGATGTTCATAAACGACAATTATCCGAGGGCCACCAACAAAGAGGGAGGTATGGAGACCGAGGCCGACTGGGAACACAGGTTCGTAAGGACTTTTGTGGGCGAAAACGTCTCAATCGGCAGCAATGCGACCATAATCGGGGGAATAAAGATAGGGGCGGGGGCCCTTATCGGCGCCGGAAGCGTTGTCACCTGCGATGTCCCCGAAGGCCAGATATGGGCTGGAAACCCGGCCCGGTTTCTGAGGATGAGGGATGCGGATTAGTCTTGTCGAGCTGAAGGCCCAGTATGGGGCGATAAAGGAAGAGATCGACTCGGCCATCCGCCAGGTTATAGAGAGCGCCTGTTTCTCTTCCGGGCCGTTTGTAGAGACATTCGAAAGGAATTTCGCCAGGGCGCAGGATGCCCCTTTTTGTGTTTGCGTCAATTCCGGGACCTCGGCCCTTCACATATCGCTTTGGGCGCTGGGGATAGGCCCTGGCGACGAGGTGATCGTGCCCGCAAACACCTTTTTCGCCACACCCCAGGCCGTAAGCCTCACCGGGGCCGTTCCGGTGTTCGCCGACTGCGAGCAGAACTTTCATAACATCGACCCCGCCAGCCTGGAGGAGGCCGTCACCCCGAAAACAAGGGCGGCAATAGCCGTCCACCTGTATGGCCAGCCGGCGAAGCTCGATGAGGTACGGCGGATATGCCGGGCCCGGAACATCCATCTCATCGAGGATTGCGCACAGGCCCATCTCGCAAGCTACAAGGGGAAAAAGGTTGGCACATGCGGGGTGTGCGGCTGCTTCAGTTTCTATCCAGGGAAAAACCTCGGCGCCTACGGAGAAGGAGGGTCTGTGATAACCGCTGACGAGGCCCTTTACAGAAGGATGCTTTCGCTGCGGGACCACGGTTCCCTGAGAAAATATCACCACGAACGCATCGGGCACAATTACAGGATGGACGGTATCCAGGGCGCGGTGCTCGATGTAAAGCTCAGGCACCTTGAGGACTGGACGGCCCGGAGGCGGGAATGCGCCCGGATCTACAGGGAATGCCTGCATGACGTCGGAGAGGTGGTCCTCCCCGCCGAAGACCCGGACGGGTACCATGTGTATCATCTGTTCGTGGTGAGGGCCGAAGACAGGGAAGGATTGAAGACGCGCCTCCATGAAAAAGGCATAGCCACGGGCATACATTACCCGATCCCCTGCCACCTGCAGGAGGCGTATCGGTTTCTCGGTTACAGGAAGGGGAGCCTGCCTGTCTCCGAAAGACTGGCCGGCGAGATACTCTCCCTTCCCATGTACGCGGAGCTTGAGCGCGGCCAGATCGAATACATCTGCGAAGAAATAAGGGGGTACTACGGGAAATGAGGCTTGCGGGCAGCAATGTCCTTGTCACGGGGGGGGCGGGTTTCATAGGTTCCCACCTGGTTGACGCGCTGGCCGGCTTGAAATGCCGCGTCCGCGTGCTGGACGACCTCAGCAACGGCAGGGAGGAAAACCTCGGGCTCCATTTCGGCGATAGGCGGTTCAAGTTCATGAAGGGCAACGTGTGCGACCCCGCGGACGTGGCCAGGGCGATGGAAGGCGTCGATGCGGTATTCCATCTTGCGACCCTGGGCGTGCGCCATTCCATAGGCCATCCCTTCCTGAACCACAGGGTAAACGCCGAGGGGACCCTTCTTGTCCTTGAGGAAGCCCGCCGCGCCGCGGTGAAGAAGTTCATCTACTGCTCATCTTCGGAGGTATACGGGACGGCCAGATACGTCCCGATGAATGAGGAGCACCCAACGAACCCATGCACTGTTTACGGCGCCGGAAAGCTTGCCGGCGAGGCCTATGCAAGGGCATACTGGCTGACCTACGGGCTCAAGACCGTCATAATAAGGCCTTTTAACACCTTCGGCCCCCGTTCCCATCATGAGGGCGACTCGGGCGAGATGATACCCAAATCCATTGTAAGGTCGCTGGCCGGCGAGCCGGTGCTCATCTTCGGCGACGGCCTGCAGACCAGGGATTTCACCTTCGTGGAGGACACGGCGGCGGGACTCGTGGAAGCGGCCCGGTGCGACGGTCTCGAAGGGGGCACTTTCAATATGGGCAACGGTTCCGAGCGCACCATACTCGATGTCGCGCGCACGGTAATTCGACTGGCCGGAGACGGGCGCTCCAGGATAAAATTTCTGAAGGGAAGGCCGGGGGATGTGCTGAGGCTTTATGCCGGCTCGGAGGCGTTCAGAAAGAAGACCGGATGGAAGCCTTCGGTCTCATTTGCGGAGGGGCTCAAAAAGACAATAAGGTGGTTTAAGTCCCGGGGGGAAATCCGGGTCCTCATGAACGAGGAAAAAGGCGCCAACTGGTGATCAAGATCCCTATTGCGAGGCCTTTTTTGGGCGAAGAGGAGGCGAGGGCGGCAGCCGGCGTCATTATGTCGGGCTGGGTGACGCAGGGCCCGAAGGTGCGGGAGTTCGAGGAGGCATTCGCCTCCTATGTGGGCTCCCGGCACGCATGCGCGGTTTCGAGCTGCACGACGGCCCTGCATCTGGCGCTGAAAGTGGTGGGGGTCGGGCCGGGGGACATCGTGGTGACCGTAAGCCACTCCTTCATCGCCACGGCGAACTCCGTGCGCCATGCCGGCGCGGAGCCGGCATTTGTGGACATCGACCCGCTTACATACAATATGCGTCCGGACGGGCTTGAAAAATTCCTCCGGACGCGCTGCAGGGCCAGGGGCGGGCGGCTGTATTTCGAAAAACCGGCAAAGCCTGAGAGCGGATGTCCGGGTGCGGGGCAAGGCCGCGTCTCGGCGATACTTGCCGTGCACCAGATGGGCATGCCCTGCGACATGAAGTCCATACTGGCCATTGCGAAAAGGTTCGGTCTGCCCGTGGTCGAAGACGCCGCCTGCGCGGCCGGCAGCGAGCTCAGCCTTGACGGCGGAAGGACATGGAAGAAGATCGGCGCCCCTCACGGGGCGGTGGCCTGCTTTTCATTTCATCCCCGGAAGGTGCTCACCACGGGGGACGGAGGAATGCTGACCACGAATAAAGCGGGATACGACCGGAAGTTCCGGCTGCTCAGGCAGCACGGAATGAGCGTAACCGACCTCGAGAGGCACGCCGCCAAAAAGGTGATCTTCGAAAGGTATCAGGTAACCGGTTACAATTACAGGATGACGGACATACAGGCTGCCGTGGGGATCGAGCAGCTCAAAAAGATGGACAGGATGATCGAGGACCGGGAAAGGATAGACGGACTTTACAGGAAACACCTTTCCGGGATAAGCTGGCTCGGCCTGCCTTACCGGCCGGATTACGCGAGGGCGAACTGGCAGAGCTATCCGGTGAGGGTCCTCAAAGGCTCGCCCGGTTCAAGGGACCGCCTCATGCAGTCGCTTTTCGAGGGCGGCATAGCCACGAAGCCCGGCATAATGAACGCGCACGCTGAAAGACCATACCCCGCGCGGGTGTTTGACCTCGAAGAAAGTGAGCGGGCAAGGAAGGAGGTCATGCTGCTGCCCGTGTATCACGGTCTGGCCGAGGCCGATATAAAGTTCATCGCGAAAATGCTGGTGAAGGTCGGCACGGCGGGGAAGTCATGAGCATGCGTCTGCCGGATTTCATAATAGGAGGCGCACCCAGGTCCGGCACCACCTGGCTCTATCATCTCCTGTCGCTGCATCCCGGCATATTCATGGCCAGGCCGGTGAAACCCGAACCCAAGTTCTTCCTCATAGACGAGCAATACAGGGAGGGCCTCGGGTATTATTCGTCTAAATGGTTCCGGGACTGCCCGGCGGGAAAGATAGCCGGGGAGAAAAGCACCAATTATCTCGAGAGCCCTGAGGCCGCAAGGAGGATACTTAAGGACCTGCCGGACGTAAAGATGGTATTTATCTTCCGCGAGCCCGCAGTGAGGGCGTATTCCAATTACCTGTGGACCAAGATGAACGGGCTCGAAACCGAATCTTTCGGGCGGGCGCTCGAACTCGAGGAGCAGCGTGAAAGGACCCTCCCCGAGAGGCTCAAATACGCCAGGCCTTATTCGTATTTTTCCCGGGGACTCTATGCCGGCCTCATCGGGCCCTATCTGGAGCTGGGCCGCGAACGGATACTCTGCCTTCGTTGCGAGGACATAGCGCAGCGCCCGGGGGAGCTTGCGGCAAGGCTGCACCGGTTCCTGGGCGTGGAACCCAGGCCAGGCGACGCCGGCTCCCTTGGCGTCGTAAACGCGGCCACGGGTGAGGATGAACCGGCCCCGGAACATCTCATGAGCGCCCTCAGGAAGCGTTACAGGGCGCACAACGAGAGGTTCTACAGGCTCATCGGGGGAGACTTCGAACCATGGGAATAAACGCGGGGGGAATGAGCGGGGGCATTCCCGTGGTAACGATAATTACACCCGTTTATAACGAGCAGGAGAGCCTGCCCCTCTACGAGAAGGCGGTGAGGGAGGTGCTTCTTTCGCGGACCGACTATAAGTTCAGGGTGCTTTTCATAGACGACGGAAGCTCTGATGAAAGCTGGAAGGAGATAGAAGGCATCTGCAGGAGGGACCCTGCTTTCAGGGGGGTGCGTCTTTCGAGGAATTACGGCTCGCACATAGCGCTCAGCGCCGGGTTCGCCCATGCCGGCGGCGATGCGGTGGCCGTGCTCGCCTGCGACCTGCAGGACCCCCCCGAAGTGATAATTGAATTCCTTGGGCGATGGCGCTCCGGGGCGCACATAGTATGGGGGAGGCGCCGCGAGCGCAGGGACGAGAAATGGAGGGTCCTGGCGAGCGCCCTTTTCCACAGGCTCCTGAAGCGTTTTGCAATGCCGAGGGGTTCAAAGTTCCAGACGGGCAGTTTCTTTCTCGCCGACGGCAAAGTGGCCGAATGCTTCAGGCAGTTCGGGGAGCAAAACCGCATCACCTTCGCGCTCGTGGCATGGACGGGGTTCGAGCAGGCCGTCGTGGATTACAGCCGGGCGGGACGGGTGGCGGGCAGGTCCGGCTGGACGTTTTTCAAGATGATCAAGGCGATGTACGACGCCTTTATCGGATTCTCGCTGCTTCCGGTGCGGCTCATGACGGCCATCGGCGCTCTGAGCTTCCTGTTGACGCTGCTGCTGAGCGCGTACGTGATAACGGCCAAAATAGCCGAGCGTCCCGTGCCCGGCTGGACCGGCATCATGCTTACCCTTTCGGTCTTTTTCGGCATTCAGTTCCTGCTCATGGGAATAAGCGGTGAATACCTCTACAGGATCTATGCCGAGGTGGTCCGGAGGCCCCTTTATTTTGTAAGCGAGACGACGGATTCACCAGATGCGTCCCGATGACCTTGTTAAGGTTCATATAACGGAGGCCCCGGAGGGCCTTGAGTGGGCCTGCGGCATGGATTTCAGCCTGCCCATGGGGTTTCTCGTGGAAAGCGGCCTCCATGACAGCCTGAACGGCAGCGGCGGACTTTCGCTGGCGGGCCACGTCCCGCGCCTCCAGCCCCGGAGCGATTCACTGCGCAGCAGAGCGGCTTTTACAGCGAAAAAACCTCCCCAGTCCAGATTCCCGGTTTCCTATCAGAAGGTGCCACCCAAAATAAGAAGCCTTATCGCTTCCGCTATCGGCAGAAGGAAGAGAAAAAGGGTGAACGAATGGGCGTCATTTCCGGGTTGGCCGGTCGATTTAAGCGCGGACCTGATGGAAGACCTCTCCATCGGCCCCTCGCCCTTCGATAAGGAGAAGACCCATGTCCTCCTCACGCATGATATAGATTCGCCTGAAGGCCTCAAAAACCTCCCCCTTTTCCTTGAACTGGAAGAGTCTGCCGGAGCGCGCTCCATAAATTATGTGGTCCCGTGCGCATGGAGGCATGACCGCGCGCGCCTCGATTCCGTAATAGCGCGCGGCCACGAGATAGGCGTGCACGGATATGACCACAGTTGCGTCACACCTTTTCTTGAAGGGGCTTCCCTGCGCAGGAGGGTGCAGGAGGCATACGGGGTCATGGCGCCTTACAATGTGACCGGGTACCGTTCGCCTTCCCTTTTGAGGACAAAAGGCCTTTTAAGGGCCCTTGCCGGCTTCTATGAGTACGACAGCAGCATACCCACCTCGGGAGGGCCTTTCCCGGTGCCAAATAACGGGTGTTCAAGCGCGAGGCCCTTTAAAATCGAAGATATCCGGGAGATACCGCTGAGCCTTCCGCGGGACGGGAGCCTTCTGTTTCTGGGTTATTCTCCCGGAGAGATACTCGACATCTGGATCGATGCCGCCCGCAGGATATCCCTCTCCGGAGGCGTCGTTGTAATTCTGACCCATTGCGAATCGCGGTTTTCGGGCAACAAGACCATGCTCGGCATATATGAAAAATTTCTGGATCATATCTCGAATGTCGGGAAATACATTTTTTCCGGCTCCGAAAAAATACTGAAAAACAAAAGCACGGACGCAAAGACCTGAGATGGATGAAGTTCAGTACGGCATTCACGCCCGGCTTTCCGGCACCCACTGGTGGTATTACGGCACCAACAGTTTTTTTGCCCGCCTCATAAAAAGGCATGTAAAATCCGGAGCAAGGATTCTTGACGCCGGCTGCGGCGCCGGGGGGCTGCTTTCGGCCCTGAAAAAAGACTACGCGGTCGCCGGTGTGGATGTGTCGGAGACTGCACTCGGTTACTGCCGGCAGAGAGGGATTGAAAACATATGCAGGGGAACGGTGGAAGCCCTGCCGTTCGAATCCGGGACGTTTTCGGGGGTCGTATCCCTGGACGTCCTTTATCACCGCGAGGTAAAGAGCGACCTTGCCGCGCTCAGGGAGATGGTCCGCGTCCTTGAACCAGGCGGCTTTCTTTTCATCCAACTGCCGGCATATCAATGGCTGAAATCCGGACATGACCGGGTCGCCCACGGGCAGAGAAGATACACGGCGGCGGCCCTTGGAAAGCTCCTGGATTCATGCGGCCTCGAAAGGACAAAACTCGCCTACCGGATGACTTTTCTCTTTCCGCTGGCCGCCGCCGGAAGGGTCCTTGCCAGGGGCAGGGGGTCGGATTTGAAAGAGGTGAACCCGCTTGTGAACAATGTCCTGAAGACGCTGATGAGGGCGGAAAATTTCCTGGCTGAAAGGTTTGACATGCCATTTGGCCTGTCGGTAATAGCGGTCGCAAGAAAGAGCGGGACGAAATGAGCCGGCCGGCATTTTTCAAGGCACTCCCGAGGGGGGTAATGAATCAGTCTGATTTGCCAGGCGATGGCGATTTCGCTTTTTGGGGCTTATTTTCTGCCGCTGCATGGCCTCGCTCGGCTGCATCTCCGAAACTCGCCTTCGGGGACTTGCCCGTTGGGACTGATCCCCTTCGGCTCAGACAGCCGGAGATGCGGCCGCTTCGCTTCGCCGGCATCGGCGCGAAAAAACGAAAATAAGCCATGTCGCTCAATACGCCATCTGCCCGGCCTGCATAGTCAAAACTGACCCACTACACCGAGGGGAAGGCGGGTGAAAGTTTTTCATTTTTTCTGCTATTATTATGCCTTCAGAGATGGCAGGGGAAATCGCGTGAGGGGAGAGACACGAGCGTGGATAAGATAACGGAGGTCCGTGACTACTGGAACCGGCGTCCCTGCAACATCGGGCACTCAAGCCAGCCAGTGGGCACCCTTGAGTACTTCGACCAGGTGGAGGCCAGAAAGTATTTTGTGGAACCCCATATACCGGTCTTCGCGGATTTTAACAGGTGGAAGGGGAAAAAGGTCCTTGAGATCGGCTGCGGGATAGGCACCGACGCGGTCAACTTCGCAAGGGCGGGCGCGGATTACACGGCGCTCGAGCTGTCCGGGGAAAGCCTTAAACTCGCCCGGCAGCGCTTCGAAGTCTATGGCCTGAAGGGCAGTTTCTACCAGGGCAACGCGGAGGAGCTTGGCAGTATTGTCCCGGCGCAGAAATTCGACCTCGTATACTCCTTCGGCGTCATTCATCATACGCCCAATCCTGAAAGGGTTATCGCGGCCGTCAAAAACTATATGGGGGCCGGCTCCGAATTCAGGCTGATGCTTTATGCGAAGAACTCATGGAAGTCCTTCATGATCGAGGCGGGCTTCGATCAGCCGGAGGCGCAAAGCGGCTGCCCCGTGGCCTACACGTATTCCCACGATGAAATCAGGGAGTTCCTCAAGGGCTACCGGATAATAAGCATAGAGCAGGAGCATATCTTCCCCTACGTTGTCGAAAAGTACAAGCAGTACGAGTATGTGAGGCAGCCCTGGTTCGATGCCATGCCAAAGGAGATGTTCCGCATGCTGGAGAAGAAGCTGGGATGGCATACATTGATAGTGGCCGGGCTGATCTGAGAGAGGATTCAGAGATGGGGAAGAGGCCTTTTGTTGATGTCTGCGGGGATTTGGAATCGAACCCGGTCATCCGGGGCAGGGACATCTTCGGGAAGTTCGGGCTCCTTTCGGGCCATCCCTGGGAGGAAACCGCCGCCTCGGAGGACGAGACCTATTATCCCGCCTTCTACGGCATAGTCCGGAACGAATCTCCCCGCAAGGTCCTTGAGATAGGGACTGCTTTCGGCATGAGCGCGGCCACCGCGCTTGCCGCCTCGCCGCAGATAGAGCTGTTCGTATCGGTGGACCTGGGGATTTACAGCTCCGCTTACAGCTTCCCGGTGAACAACATAGATTTCGTGCGGCAGCATATTCACGCGTGGTGCCGCGAAAAAGGCTTCCCCACGGAGCGCGTGAGGTTTTACAAGGCCAATACCCAGCCTGAAGGCAGCGGGGACAACGAGGACAACGGCTCCGGCGAGGCGAGGTGGAACCTTATACCGGAGCTTGTGAGGATTCTCGAGGACAACGAGTTCGACCTCATATTCGTGGACGGCAAACACACTGGCCGGGGCCTGTTCAACGACCTCAAAAGCTTCTGGCCGTTTCTGAGGCAGGGCGGCCTTGCCCTCTGCGACGACCTGCACGACAGGAACGTCTATGCCGGCGTCTTTCCATGGGCCGGCGACACGGTGGACTCCTTTAACGCGTTCCTGGAGCTGAAGCGGACGGAGATAGCCGATTCCCATGTCTGGGGCCATCCCAGCGTACCGCCCGGCGGCTACAAGGGGATCAGACCCTTCGGGCTTATAAGGAAAAAAGAAGACATCAGGCCGCGTGTGGAAATCCTGCCCCTGGACCAGACTGCGAGCGAGTTTGCCACATTCGATTACCCGGACGCCATGGCCATAAACAGGGCCAGGCAGGACCACCTTGCCTCGCTGGGGCTGGACCTGGCCGGCAAATCGGTCCTCGAGGTGGGCGCGGGTGTCGGCTGGCATGCGGGGTTTTTCGAGAAGCTTGGCTGCAGCGCCCTGTCGACTGACGCAAGGCCCGGCAACGTGCAGGAAATCCTCCGGCGCTATCCGGGCAGGAGGGCGGAAGTCGCGGACCTCTCGGTCTCCGGCAGCCACGACAGGTTCGGCAAATTCGATGTCGTTTACTGCTACGGGACGCTGTATCACCTGAAGGACCCTGCTCTTTGCTTAAAAGACCTCTCGAATGTCTGCACGGGGCTCATGTTGCTTGAGACCTGCGTGAATCTCTCCGACAATGGAAGCATAAACCTTGTCGGCGAGAACCGGGACAACCCCAACCAGAGTTTCGAGGGGCTGGGATGCAGGCCCGCCAGGGACTGGATTGTGGCGGAATTGAAGAAGTACTTCCCCTATGTGTACGTTTCAGTCAGCCAGCCGGATTATATGGATTTTCCGCTTGAATGGCCTGTCACGCTCTCACCGGGCGTTCAAAACGCGCGTTCTATCTTCGTCGCATCGCATTCGAGGCTCGAGCTTTCGACCTTGTCCGAAAGGCTGCCCCTCAGCCAGAAACGGCTGGCCCCGATTTTCCAGGACCTGCCAGCGGCCGGCTTGTCCGCTGCCCCCGAGGCGAAAAACGCCCGGCCGGGCAATGGAAATTACGGTCAGAAATACACTCGGGCGAATGCGGGGGGCGGGCTTAAAAACTCACTGGTCGGTCTGGGCCTGCGGAAAAAGGAAAAAATCAAAAAAATACCCCTCGTAGGCGGATTCGCCAAGGGCGTCTACCACCTGTTCCTGAAGGGCAGGTAAATCCCGCCAAAAATTTCCAGAACCTTATGCAGGTGGCAAGGCTGGTATCTGCCCGTTCCTTCCGTTCAGCGCGCGGTTCCGGGCGTAAGTCCCGCCAAGGTGGGATTTAAGTTGCCGCCAATGGCGAATATCAGGCCCTTGTTAAGATGCGGCACGCCGTGATCCGTCCGCTCTTCGCTTCTCTTCAGGAACAGGCAGATACCAGCCGCTCCTGCCCCCAAATCCCCGCAGCGGCAGAAAAAAAGCCCCAAAAAGCGAAATCGTCATCGTCCGGCAAATCAAACTGACTCACTACAAAAATTTTAATAACCCGCTAGAAAACCGGAAGATAAAATACCGGTATAATGAAACGGTATGATAATAAACGCGACCTGCATCGGAAGCCGGCTGACTGGGCTTGGCAGATATTCTTTTTCCCTTTCCAGGCGTTTCCTCTCCGGCTGGGACCGTCCGTTCAGGCTCTACATAAACGAAAAGGCTAAAATCCATTTTGAAGATGTGAAAACAGACGGCAGGCTCCGGCTGGCAAGCGGAGCGCTCTCGCCGGACTTCGGCTTCAGGGGCCATCTCCTGAGGCTCATGTGGACCAATATACTACTGCGGAAATCGAATGAGGTTGTTTTCAACATGTCCCAGCTCGAGGCCTCGGCGCTCGGCAGGCAGATATTGGCCGTGCATGACCTGATACCGGTATTGTTCCCGGAGTTCCATAAAAAACAGGTCCCTTATTTCAAATATCTGCTGCCCGCGGCCCTGCGGAAATCCCTGAAGGTCATAACGGTCTCGAACGATTCCAAGCGGCTCATAATGGAGAATTTCAGGGTCCCGGAATCGAGGATAGCGGTCATATATAACGGCATAGATGAAAAATTCTCGTATGTGCCGGGCTGCAAGACCGAGGGCTACATACTTTTTGTGGGCAGGCTGTCTCCGACCAAAAATCCCGAGCGGCTGCTTAAGGCCTACGAGCTTCTCATAAAAAAATACGGGGTTGATGCGGGGCTCAGGATCACGGGCAAAAGGCAATATTTCAGGAAGATACCGATAGGCGAAAATATCTTCAACAGGATTGTATTTCTTGAAAATGTCTCGGACGGGCAATTGACAGACCTGTACAGAAAGGCGGCCCTGCTGGTCCAGCCGTCCCTGTATGAGGGGTTCGGCCTGCCGCCGCTGGAGGCGATGGCCTGCGGCTGCCCGACCGTGGTTTCCGGCGCGGGCGGCATGCGCGAGATCTATGGGGACGCGAGCCTGTATGTGGACCCCCTTGATATCGAAAGCATCGCGGAGGGCATGTACGAAGTCCTCACAGACGAGGAAAAAAGAAAGGACCTGATCAAAAGGGGGCTTTCGAGGTCGGGGCAGTTCGGATGGGACATTTCAGCGCGCGAGCACATGAAGATCCTGGGGGAATATTTCGACTAGCGTCCCGCGGACGATTTCCGCACCTCGTAGGCCGAGTGGAGTTTATAGATGAAGGAAAGCGGCCAGGTGTTTAGCCGTATGGGAATCCGCTTTAACTCAAACGGATCGTCGCCGTTAAGGGTGAATCCCCTTCCCACCGTGGTTGCGCCGAGGAAGCCGGCCTCCCTGGCCTCGCGCGACACCGTGCTGTCGTAGTCGCCGTAGGGATAGCAGAAAAACTCCACAGGACGGCCGGTCTGCTCCTCGATTGCATTTTTTGATCCCCGGATTTCCTCTTTCATTTGGGCCGGAGGGATTTCAGTCAGGTGCGGGTGGGTCATCGTGTGGGCGCCGAAGATCACCCCGCCCGCCGAAAGCTCCCTCACCTTTCCCCAATCCATCAGCTTTTTTCTTGCCCCAAGCTTTCCGGAGTCCCAGTCATTCGACCCGCCGGCAAGTCCGGGCACCAGGAAGACGGTGGAAGGATAGCCGTATCTTTTCAGGACGGGCCATGCGTTTTCATGGAAATCCATATATCCGTCGTCGAAGGTAAGCGCGATCAGTCTTCCCGCCGGCTGTCCCCCACGGACGAAATCGAGTATCTCATTCAGGGAGACAACCTTAAACCCCGCGGCTTTCAGATACCACATCTGGAAGCGGAACATGCGCGGCGTCACATAAAGCCCCCGCATCCGCACGCCCTCCGGGGGAACGCCGATGCCGTGATACATGAGTATGGCGGCCCTGTTAATGTAAAAGACCTCCGCGGAAAGATTTTCCCTTCTAGTATAAAGAAAAAAATTCCCGCAGGTCTATGCCTTTACCACCTTTCCCGAGCCCCTGCCGCCTTTGATGAGGTTGCGCGTGTCCACTATGAGTTTCGAATGCTCCAGGATGAACCCCGGGTCGTAATCCGAATGGCCGGTCGCGATGAGCACGCAGTCGTAGGATGCGAGATTTTCCGTGGTCAGTGGCACCGATGTCTTCTCCACCAGGAAGCGCCTCATCTTCGGGGCCGCGGGTATGAAGGGGTCGTTGTAGTCTACGAGGGCGCCTTTGCCCTCCAGCAGCTCTATCAGCTTGAACGACGGGGATTCCCTGGGGTCGTCCACATCCTTTTTGTAGGCCAGTCCGAGGACGAGGATTTTGGCCCCCTTCAGGCACTTGCCCTGTCCGTTCAGCGCCTCCCCGGTCCGCTCCACCACCCTGTATGGCATCGCGGTATTGATCTCGCCGGCCAGCTCGATGAACTTGGTCGGGCAGTCGAACTCCCTGGCCTTCCAGGTGAGATAAAACGGGTCTATGGGGATGCAGTGGCCGCCGAGGCCGGGGCCGGGGTAGAACGCCTGAAACCCGAAGGGTTTCGTTTTGGATGCCTCGATGACTTCCCAGATGTCGATATCCATCCGCTCAAAGAGGCCCTTCAATTCGTTGACCAGGGCTATGTTGACTGCCCTGTAAATATTCTCCAGCAGCTTTGTCGTCTCCGCCACCCGCGTGGAGGAGACCGGAACGGTCCGGACCACAATCGTGTCGTAGAGGGTCTTTGCCGCCTGCAGGCATTTTTGCGTGTAACCGCCGACTACCTTGGGGATTGTATGGGTCGAAAAGTCCCTGTTGTTCGGGTCTTCGCGCTCCGGCGAATAGGCCAGATAGAAATCCACGCCGGCCTTCAGTCCGCCCTTGTTACGCTCAAGTATCGCCCGCATGTCCTGGCCGGTAGTGCCGGGGTATGTGGTGGACTCAAGCACTATGAGCTGTCCCGCCCTCAGATGGGCGGCTATGGATTCCGCCGTGCCAAAGACGTACGTCATATCGGGTTCCCGGTTGGCGTTCAAGGGGGTGGGAACGCAGACGATGACGCAGTCCATCTCAAAAATGCGGGAAAAATCGGACGTCGGAGTGAAGGATTTAAGCGCCTTTATCTTTTTCTCATTGATATGGCTGATATAGCTTTTGCCCTGTTTGAGGAGATTCACCTTTTCGGAGTCTATATCGAATCCCGTCACGTCGAAGCCGGCGCGCGAGAACTCAAAGACAAGGGGCAGGCCCACGTATCCAAGCCCGATTACGCCCACCCGCGCCTCCCTGGAGCGTATCTTTTCGATAAGCTCAAGATGCCCTTCCGGTTTTTTTCCGGCGCCTGCCTTTTTCACCGCTTTTTCACCTGTTTTTTGAGTGATCATCCGGTGCCTCCTTGTATTGACATTGCGTTTTCGGGTCTTTGTCTTTCGATTCAGTCCGGCATCCTGTTAAACTAAAAATCATGGAGATGCGTGAGCTTCTATGGATTTAAGGATCGGCCACTTATCCACATTCTATCACACTGCGGTCCTGCTCATGTCCGGACCTGAAGGCTGCCTTCCCGGCGTTGAGATCGAGTGGAAGCTGTTTGGCACGGGGCCGGCGATTGTGGAGGCCTTTAGAGAAGGCGCGATCGATCTTGCGTACATCGGGCTTCCCCCGGCCGTAATCGGCATGGAGCGGGCAGTGGCGATAAGGTGTGTCGCCGGCGGGCATATGGAAGGCACCGTCCTCTCCGGCGGGGCGGACCTCAGAGGCTATCCGCAGGCAGCCGGCCTTGGGGAGGCGCTGGGCCAGTTGAAGGGGTCCAGGATAGGCGTGCCGGGCAAAGGGTCTATTCATGACATTATCCTCGCGGATTGCCTGGAGCGCTCCGGCCTTCGCGGAGAGGTCGAAGTGGTCAATTTCAAGTGGGCGGACGCCATCACGGAGGCACTGATAAAAGGGCAGGTCCGGGCGGCGATTGGCACCCCGGCGCTTGCCGTAGCAATCAGGCGCTACGCGGGCGGCAAGGTGCTGGTCCCACCGCATATGATCTGGCCCGGAAACCCGAGCTACGGGATCGCGGCGGAATCCGGATTTTTGAACGCCCACCCTGAAGTCATAGAAAACTTTTTGAAAAAACACGAGGAGGCCACGGAGATGATGCGGAGGCAGCCCGCCCTGTGCGCCGGGAGGATCGCATCGTACACGGGCGTGGCCGATGAGGATTTTGTCCTGGAGGCGATAGGCATTTCCCCCAGGTATTGCGCCCAGCTTACACGTGAATTCATCGAGGGGACTATGGACTTTGTGAAGGCGATGAAGCGGATGGGCTATATCGGGCGCGAGCTTTCGGAGGACGAGATATTCGATACCTCCTTCATACGCAAAATCCATCCCCCGGGAGACCACTACGGCCCGGTTGGCAATCAATAATCGTCTGCGCGTGCTATTATTTAGATATCTTCATGAATCTTGTTAAACCCTTTCCCCTGGGGGGAGAGGGTTGGGAGAGGGTGTTCAGATCATGCCGAAAAAAGGAAGGACTTTGCCGCAGCCGCCCGGACGAAAAGGGGCGGTCCCGGAAGGCCAGGGGGGGGAAGGGCTCATTTTTGACGGGCTTCAGGAGGCGATGGCCGGAGGGGAAAAGACCCTGGAGGAGTTCATGAAGAAGAACATCCCGGAGGGCGAATACGCAAGACGGCTGACCGGGATGGCCATGGGGATGTCGGGCATCCAGATACCGGCAGAAAAAAAAGGGCCTTCCCGAAAGAGGAAAAAGGGCGTGTCCGAGGCGCCGCCTCAAGCGGAACCGCCGGGCCCGGAAGCGGCCCAGGTGAAAATGCCGGAGGATATCCTTCGCGCGGCAAGAGAAGGAGATGTGCGGATGCTCTCAAGTCTGCTTGCGCGCGAGCGGGAAAAGTCCTCCGGGGTTTCAAAAGAAACGGCCCTGCCGGAGGAAGCCGAGGGCAAGCAGTCCCTGATGGAAAAAGAGATAATGGACAGCCTGTACGAGATAGCCGTGGACAACGGGCTGCAGATGGACTGGATCATACAGAGGGCGCTGAGGCTCTACATCAGGAAATACCACGAGACAGGACAACTGTAGCATTTGACAGCTTAGCGCCCGCCCGCACGGCGTTAGCCAAATTGCCCCATTTCCAACCGATTGCAATGATTGACAAAACCCCTTGAAATACGTATTCTTTTTAAAATCAAAATCTTTCAAGGAGGGAAAATCATGTCCTGGTTCAGAGTTCTTATTGTCTCGTTTCTTCTGCTTGTCTTGCCCGCTTACGCCTTTGCCTTCGGCCCTCATGACGACCTCTCGTGCACCGGCTGCCATTCGATCCACAAGGCGAAGGGCCAGTTGATCTTCGCGGTGAAGCCCAACAGCAAGCTCATCAATCCCAGGACGAAGCGCCCCTACTCGGGCGTGACCGCCCTGTGCCTCGGCTGCCATCAGACGCCGAACAACGGCGGGATGGGCATAGATCCCATTTCCCCCGAGCACAGCCATCCTTTTGACGTAGTGCCGAACCCGAAGGTGGCAAAGGTGCCGGCATGGGATTTAAGGGACGGGAAACTGGAATGCGTAAGCTGCCATGACCCCCATCCGTCCAACCCGAATTACAAGTACCTCAGGGTAGACACGGCCGGCGGGGCGAAGATGCAGAATTTCTGCGCGATGTGCCATCCCGCGAAGGCGGACCCGAGCTCCCTGAAGAACATCAAGGTTTTTAGCAGTATGGACGAGAATAAATAGTCTGGGAATCTAAAAAAGCCATGAACTGACGTTTTATCTCCAGGCGGTCAAGCGGGATGACCGGTGTTTCCCGGTTGCCTGGAAGGGCGAGTGCATGGATGAATCCGGGTCCGGAGGGGGCGGATGGGCTATCCGCCCCCTCCTTTATTTCAAGCGATCGAATGAGCTGTCTTTTGCCGGCCGCCTTGATTGTGCGCCTGAATCCGAGCCCCCTGGCTGCCTCCTCCAGGTCGATGCACCGCCTGGCAAGCGTGGGCTGGTTCCCTGTGGAACCGTAGGCCCCGTTGTCAACGGCGAAGACGGTCAGGTTGCCGGGGCGGAGGCAGGCGGCGGTGGCCATGGTGCCCGGGTTCATCAGCAGGGCCCCGTCACCGTCTATCACGACGATCTCTTTTTTCGTGGCGAGCGCGATCCCCAGCCCTATCGGGGTCGCCATTCCCATGCTGCCCAGCATGTAGAAATGCGAGGGCCTGTGCCCTATGTGATAGAGCTCCCTCGCGGGAAATCCCAGATTGCAGACGACCGCCCTGGATTCAAGCGCGGGCCAGACCGCGCGGAGTATCTCATATCTGGTAAGCCTGGGTTTCAACTTTTCAATTTTTCCCTGCGCCGGGGCAACCCTTTGCCTGCGGCTGAGATTCCCGCCGGGAGATGACAGAGTGAGGACCGGCTGCGGCATGTTGTCTTTTGCCTCTGCCTCCTCCCAGACTGCCGGGCTCAGGAGGAAGGCGTGGATTCTATTTTTCCTGTAAACCTGATCGAGCCTTCCGGGTATCAGGTTAAGGTCTTTTGCTTTTTCGATTCTGGTAAAGGCTATCCCGGCGCCCCGTAGAATGCCGGGCAGTTTTTCGCCCATCGGCCTCTGGGCCGCGATCTTTTCCTTGTACAGCCCCCTGTGGCTTATGAACAGGGCCAGGGGAAGCTCATAAAAACCGGTGAGCGACAGAAGGGCGTTTATCATGTTGCCGACGCCTGAATTCTGAATGAACATGGCCGGCCGCCTGCCAGAAAGCGCGGCCCCGGCGCAGATGCCGGCCCCCTCTTCCTCGCGCGTAAGCGGTATGTGGAAGAATGTCCGGGGCACCATCGCGATAAGGCGTTTCATCCTGTCGCAGGGCAGGCTGGCCGTAAAATCCACGCCGCCCGCCTCCAGCATTCCTATCAGTTTTTCTTCAGCGAGCACAGCAGTTCCCTTATCTCCTCGTCCGTTATTTTTTTGGATATGACCACCGGGTCCACCCGGTGCGCCTGCCTGTCTTCAAGAAGCCGCTTCTCTCCGCCGCCGGTTATATTCAGCAGCACCGGCTCATCGGGGCGTATCTTCCCCTGCCGCACAGCCTGTATTAAAGCGGCCGCGGCCACTCCGGCGGCCGGCACTATGTCGATCCCCTCGGCGGCCTCGAACATCTCCATCGCGCGGTATACCTCGCTGTTTGTGACCCCGTACATCGAGCCGCCGGTTGCCTCAAGGGCGTCGAAGACGCCCCCTGAAACTCCGTATGCCGGATAACGGTTCGAAAGCACCCTGGTGGTGATCTCCCCAATGAGTTCCGGGTCCAGGTCCTCCTCGAAGATTTCCCGGCTTTTCTTCAGGTACGCCTTCGTCATCGGGGCGAAGGGCAGGTTCTGGGCCAGGTGCAGGGCGGGCGGCACGGAGCCGAACCTGCCGTCGCCCAAAAACCTTTCAGACATCTCCCATGTGGCTATTGCGCCGGCCCCGCTGCCCACAGCCTGGAAATAATGGCGGGGGAGCTTCTTCATGCAGGCAACGGCCTCCAGGAGGGCGATGCCGAGGCCGTCTCTTTTGGCGATGTTCTTTACCCCGCCCTCGAAGGGCATGCCCGAAAGACTCGATATCCGCCTTGCGGCGGCTATCGAGTCCGAATAGTCGCCGTCCGAAAGCGCGATGGTCGGGGCTGAGGGCTTCTCCTCCAGGTTCCACATCTCGCCAAGGCACATCGTGGGGACTATTATAACAGCCTGAAAGCCGGAGACCGATGAGAGATGGGTAAAGGCCCTGGCGGTGTTGCCCGCCGAGGCCACTACAAGCCCGTCTATATGGTTTTCCATCGCGTTTGCGATGACGGTGGCCGCCTCGAACTCCTTGAAGGTGCAGGTCAGAAGATTTGCGCCCCTTTCGGGCCAGTAACCGCAAAAAACGACGTAAAGCTCCTCAAGGCCGATCTTTCCGGCAAACCCCTCGGATCGGAACACTATGGGAGAGGGCTGCGGGAAGGCGGCCTTGTGGACCGGCAGCCAGTTGGAAAATCTCCAGATGCCCTCCGCCGCCTCTTCCCTGAACTTCTTCTCCCTGTATCTCGTCACGAGTAGGGCGTTTGCGCAATGTTCGCAAAAGGCGCAGTAGGCGTCCTCAAGCTCCTTGCCGCATTTCCTGCACGCGATGGTGAAGTGGCTCATATTACCCCCGACAGAAGCTCCATTATGTCGACAATCCGGATATGCCTTTCATTTTCCCCATAGCCGGCCATCGCCTCGCCCACCTTCGAATAACAGGCCGGGCAACTGAGCACCAGCCTGTGGGCCCCCTTGCGGCGGGCCTCATCGATCGAGAGCCTTGCGATGGCGATTGCGTTGTCGTGAAAGACCTTCCTGGCGGCGCCCCCCGCCCCGCAGCAGCGCGACTGCGCCCCGTGCCTGTCGAACTCAAGCAGATTCGCCCCCGGGATGCGGCGCAATATCGACCGCGGCTCCTCCGTGATGCCCACCCCGCGAGACAGATAACAGGGGTCGTGATAGATCAGTGTTTCCCCGGTGCCGCCGCTTATCCGCAGCCTTCCCCCGTCGAGCGCGGCGGCCACATACTGGGTGATGTGCCTTATCCTGAAGGGCAGTTTCGCGCCGTAGAACGGGGGCCAGTCCCTCGACATCATATTGACGCAGCAGGGACATGAGCAGACGAGCGTCTCGACCCCTCTTCGGGCATAGGCGTCAACCAGCCTTTTTACCAGCCCCTCGAGCAGCTCGAATTGCCCGGTTATGAAAAGCGGGAAACCGCAGCAGGCCTCCTCCTCCGCATCCAGCATCGTGAAAGGCTCGCCGATTTTTCCAAGCACCTCCACGTCGCCCCTGACCATCGGCTGCGCCTCATAGGCCCCTGTGCATCCGGCGTAATAGCCGAGTTTTGCCCTCCCGGCGATCTTCAGCCCTGCCGGCAGCCAGGATGAAAACCTCTCCCCGGCCGGTTTCCCGTACGGGTTGCCGGTCTTTTCCACCGCGGCCGGCGTCTCGCGCTGGCTGCCAAAAGGACCAAGCCCGCGCCTGACCATCTCGCGTCTGAGCATCGGCCAAAGCCTCTGGGTGAATATGCCGACGGTGCATGCCTGCCCGCACGCCCCGCAGGTCGTGCATTCATAGACGGCCTTCGCGAAATCCTCAAGGAGCCTCCTGTCTATCTTCCCCGGACCGAAAAATTTCGATTTGAGGCCCTCCGTATTCGCGATGAATTCCCTGAAGAGGCGGATTTTCTCCGGCGGCGATATGGACTTGTCCGACGTCACCTCCTGCACGGGGCAGTATTTCAGGCATTCGCCGCACCTGGCGCAGGCATCAAGCTCCACGAGCTGGCCGGCCGAGAGGCACCTGGTGAAGGATTCACTTTCAGGCATAAAGCCCTCTGCCAATATTGCACCCGCTCCCAACCCTCTCCCTTTTTAGGGAGAGGGTTTCACTCAGGGCGGAGAAATGTTTATTCAACCCTTCAGTCATGCAAAATCCTCCCCAGCGTCTTCTCGCGTTTCTTCGCCTCGTAGAGCGTGAAAGGGGCCGCAAATATGTGAGTGGGCAGGTAAACAAGCAGTACGAGCGCAAGGGTGAAATGGGCGAGAAACGGCAGGCCGCCGGGCAGGCTCCAGGCCGCCGCCACGGAGGCCGCCGCCTTTAGTCTGAGCGCGCTCATCATGTACTCCTTTACGGCGACGATGTTCGGGTGAAAGACCGTGCTCATGAGAACGCCAAGCCCGCTGATGAGCAGAAGGGTTACAAGGAGAAAATAGTTGTAGCCAAACGCGTATCTGCTTTTGCCCGCGACTGCCTTTACAATGATTATATAAAGAAGGGAGAAGGGCATGATATAGCCTGCGATCCTTCCGGGCAACTGCATCCGCCAGATGAACTCCGGCACGGGCGTCAGAAAATACCTCAGATGCCGCAGGAGCACCAGGACGAAGCTCATGTGGAAGACCCACTCGCCAATCCACAGGACAGGGTTTGCCTTGAGGAGCCTCCTTAAAAAAAGCGCCTCAAGGGCAGCCGGCGCAATCACGGGCAGGACGGGGAGCTTTAATTTCACATCCTCCGGGGGCATTCCCGCTGCGGCGCCGCGCCAGGGCCTTTTGAACCAGAGTGCCACGTGCGCCACCACCCTCACAAAAAAAATCGTGTAAGCGGCCCAGGCGGCCACGGCAAGGAATTTCCCGGGCAAGAGAAATTTTCCGGTCAAGGCAGGGCCCCCTGTGAGTTTTCATTCCGCTTTGCCGATTTCAGGGTGTTTTCAAGGAGCATCGCTATCGTCACCGGCCCCACGCCGCCCGGCACGGGGGTCAGGTATCCCGCCTTTCCCATGGCGCTGCCGAAATCGACATCCCCCACGATGCCGCCGTCCGCCAGCACGTTTATGCCTATGTCGACCACCACGGCCCCCTCTTTTATCATCCGGCCGCTGATCAGGTTTTTAACACCCGTGGCGGAGCAGACTATATCGGCGGCGCCGGTGAAAAAGGCCAGGTCCCGCGTCTGCTTGTGGCAGACCGTCACAGTGGCCTCCCTTGCAAGCAGCATGTTGGCCAGGGGCTTTCCCACAGCCAGGCTTTTGCCCACCACGACCGCGTTTTTGCCCCGGATGTTTATGCCGTAGTGGTCCAGCAGCCTTATTACCCCAAAGGGAGTGCAGGGAACGAAGATAGTGGGCTCGTCCGCCTGGAGCCTGCCTATGGAGATCGCCCCCAGTCCGTCCACGTCCTTGCCGGGCGATATGGCGTTTACGACCCGCCTGGTGTCGATCCTCCTTGGAAACGGCATGAGCGGCAGGAGCCCGCTTATCCGTTCATCGCGGTTGACCGAATTCACTATGTTAAGTATCTCGCCCATTGACGCATCGGCCGGCAGGACGTACTCATAGATGGTTATGCCTGCCTTTTTTGCGGCCTTTTTTGTGGCAAGAAAATACTGCTTCGAGGCGGGGTTGCCCCCCACAAGAAGCAGGGCAAGACCGGCATCGATGCCGGAATTCCCCAGTTCCCGCACGCCTGCCGCGACCTCTTTTTTAATCTCCTCGGCAAGCCCCCTGCCGTCCATCACGATTGTCGCTGCCGCTTCCCGGGTCATCCTTTCCGCCTCCGGTTTCGCATAATCAATCAAAAATCTCCTTTTTCCCCCTCCGCCGCCCCAAAAAAACTTATTTTTCGAATGTCATGCTTACGTCGCGCGGCAGGCAAAACCCCGACTCAACCTCGACGGCTTTTATAACCGCGCAGGGCACGGGGCATGCCACGTGCCTGAGATGTTTTGCGGCGGCCTTGTAGACCGGGTTGTTGAGGAAATTCGTGAAGGCCACGCTCATGATCTCGAGACTGGCTATCTCCGGGCCCAGATTCCTCACCATCTCACAGTCCGTCTCTATCCGCACGGAGACGTTCTTTCCCTTTTCCTTCTCCACCGTTACGCTGGAGATGAATCCGCATGCGCCTGAATTCACTTTGAGCCTGGTCATCTCAAAAACCGTCCTGTTCCGCTATCCATTTATCACCACCGGGGAGGCGGCCTTTTCGAGCAGCTTCTTTAAGTTCGGGAAACGGTCCTTCATATGGGGCAGGTGCATGGCCTGCATGAACTCCCGCTCGAAGTTCGGCTCTACGGCTATCTCCACGAACTCCACCCACCTGGCCCTTTGCTCGGCCTCGTCCCTCTTCGAGGTGTTCAGGAGGGCCATCCTCGCGCCGTCGCCGGCCGCGTTGCCGACCGCGTAGACCTTGTCGATTTCGCAGTCGGGGAACATCCCCAGTGTCATCGCCGCTTCCTTGTCTATGTAGCTGCCGAAGGCCCCGGCCAGTATCACCTTGTCCAGTTTCTCCATGCCCATCTTCTGCATCATGAGCTTCGCCCCGGCGTAGAGCGCCGCCTTCGCAAGCTGCAGGGCCCGTACGTCCCCCTGGTTTATGGTTATGTCCGTTCCGATGGATGTCTCGCCGGCCCAGGCAAGCACGTATTCCGGTTTCCCGTCGTGGTCCCTTCGCACACGGCGGTTCTTCACCGTCATGTCGAACTTCCCGGATTTGTCTATTATGCCCGCCTTGTACATCTCGGCAATGGCGTCTATGATGCCGGAGCCGCATATCCCCTTGGCGTCTATCTTCTCCACGCGCGTGTGCCAGTCCTCCTTGCCGATCACCTTGTAGAGGGGCTCCTTGGTTGCCGGGTCTATCCTCACCTTCTCAATCGCGCCCGGCGCGGCGCGCATGCCCATCTTTATCTGCGCGCCCTCGAAGGCGGGCCCGGTCGCGCAGGACGTGGAGCAGACCCGCGTCCTGTTGCCAAGCAGCAGCTCGCCGTTTGTGCCTATGTCTATGATAAGGACGTTTTCGTCCATGTTGTAGGGCTCCTCCGCGATCAGCACCCCCACGTTGTCGGCGCCCACGAATCCCGCCTCTATCGGCAGCACGTATATGTAGGAGCCCGGGTTTATCTTTATCCCCAGGTCCCTTGCCTTTATGCCGATGCCGTGCTGAATGGCCGGGATGAAGGGGGAACGCCCGATGTGCTCCGGGTTGAAGCCGAGGAATATGTGGTGCATGGCGGTATTGAAGACGATTGTCAGGTCGACTATCGCCTCCCCGCCGGAGGCCCCGCCGTTTATCCTGAGGTCCTTTGTCACATTGGCGATGATCTCGTTCAGGCCGTCGATTATCGCCTTCTGCATCCTCTGGACGCCGCCTTCGTTAGTCATGGCGTAGGTGATCCGGGACATCACGTCCTCGCCGTAGGGGACCTGCGGGTTCATCATGGACCCGGTGTTTACGACCTTTCCCGTGGCAAGATCGGTAAGATAGCCCACGACCGTAGTGGTCCCCACGTCCACGGCAAGCCCGTAGGCCGCCTCCACGAAGCCCGGCTCCACTTTTATTATCTCACGGCCCTTCCAGAGGGTGACGGTAACGCCCCAGTTGCCTTTCCTGATTGCGTCCTGGAGGTCCCTGAGCACCGGGAAATCCATGGAAAGGGCGTCGACGCCCGCCTGCCTGCGGAGGGCCTCGCGGAGCCTTTCGAAATCCCCCGTGATGGGCTCATTGAGGGACGGCTTTGCCAGTTCCACGAAATATTTCCTCACGGCCGGCTCCACCGCGATGCTCAGCTCCTTTGCAGCTTTTCTCACGATCTGCTTGCCGGCCCTGGACTTCTCCGGGACGAATATCTTCACGTCTCCGTGCACCTGCGCCGCGCAGGCAAGCCTCATGGCCGGTCCGTCCGAGGGTTTCAGGAATTTCATCTCCTGGCCGGTAAGCGGGGAGAGGTGGCCCATTCTGGAGTCCATCGAGTCCTTCTCAAAAAAACCCTCCTCCACCCTTACCTTGCATTTGCCGCAGGTGCCCTTGCCGCCGCAGATCGACTCTATGTCAACCCCGAGGTTGCGGGCGGCATCCAGAAGGTTCGTGCCGTCTTCTACCTCGCCCCTCCTGCCGGAGGGCTGAAAAATCACTCTGTGCCTGGTCATTCTCTTAAGATTCCTCCATCAATGAATTCTATCCTTTAAAGCTGACGCAGCGTTTCTGCCGTAGGGGCAGATATTGATGCAGAGGCCGCAGTTGGGCTTGCCGCTTGTGGCCCGGATGCCTTCCTTCCAGGACGAGCATTTTTTTGTCCGGACAAGGTCCGCATAGGGGACGCCCTGCGACCACTCGTTTCCCGTAATCGCGTGCGAGGGGCAGAAATCCATGCACAGCGTGCATCCCCCGCACTTGCTGCCGGTGACCGGCGTGCCGGTCTGAAGCGGCGCGTCAGTAAGCACCGTGGCAAAAGACAGCCGCGGCCCGTACACCGGGTTTATCAGGAGCCCGTTTCTGCCTATCCAGCCCAGTCCGGAGAGGGTTGCCGCCATCTTGTGGGTAATGAGCGGATAGAGTTTCGATATGAATGTGCCGTTGGCCCTGTCGGAGTCAGGCGGGATGCACAAATACCTGTAGCCTCTCTCCCTCAGCCGCCGGGCGGCCCTTTTTTCGAGTGCGACAAGCAGGCGGACCGTCCGTTCATTGAGGTTCTTGACCACGCCTATGGAGATTGCGCGCTCAAGATGAGAGATGTCCCCGCTTGTTACTTCCTTCACGCAGGCAAACCCCACCACGGCCGCCCCTGCGCCGATAAGCTCCACCCTCAAACCGGAATGAAAATTCATCCTGAGTTTCCTAGCCCCGCTTCTTCGCCTCGGCCTCTTCCTTCATCTTCTTGAGGGAGCTGACCATGTTGATGGCGTCCTTGAGGGCGTTGTTGGCGTCCTTGGCGTAGCCGTCGGCACCCCACTTGCCGGCTATGTCCGAGGAGACCGGCGCGCCGCCTATCATGATCCTGACGTTCGGGTTTTTCGCCTTCAGGTCGCTTATCACCTTTTTCATGCCCACCATCGTGGTGGTCATCATGGCCGACAGGCAGACAAGGTCGGAGTCCGTGCGGAGCTGCTCCTCCACGAACTTGTCCAGGGGCACGTCCCGGCCCAGATCGTATACCGTGAAGCCGGCCACGTCGAACATCATCTTCACGATGTTCTTGCCTATGTCGTGGACGTCTCCCTCGACCGTGCCGATGACGACCGAGCCCTTCACCCCCAGGTCCAGTTGTTTCACATGGGGTTTCAGGATATCCAGCCCCGCGTAAAGCGCGTCGGCCGACATCAGGAGTTCGGGCACGAAGTACTCCTGGGCCTCGAAGAGCCTGCCTACCTCCTCCATCCCGCTGACGAGGCCGTTGAAGATGGCGTCGTTGGCGTCCATCCCCAGGGCGACGACCTCGTTCGAGGCCTCCTTGGCCCCGTCCTCGTCGTACTGGATGACGGAGTTTTTCAGCCTGTTTAAAAGTTCTTGCCTTTTTTCTTCCGTAACCATGTCTACCTCCTGTAATTTATCACTTCATCCATCATGGCCTTTATATTTTCCACCGGCACGGTGGGCCATATATCGCAGCCTGGCCATACTGCGTCCACCCCGTCATCCATGCACTTCCTGACCGCCTGGCGCACCGCCTCTTCAGTGCCTGCCACAAGGACGTTGTAAGGGTCGTAATTGCCGAAGAGCAGGGCGCTGCCGATCTTTTTCCTGGTCTCGGCCACGTCGTTTTTCTGGTCCACGCTGATCGCGCCGGCGCCGGACTCCGTCATGGAGACGGCTATGTCGTTTGTCTTTCCGCAGATGTGCAGGACCGTGTGCGCCCTTGTCCGGCTGAATATCTTCTTCAGATGGGGCAGGATGAGGTTTTTGAAGACCCTGGGACTAAGCACGTCCGAGGTGGCCCCCATCTCCCTCACAGTGATGTAATCCGCCCCGGCATCCTCAAGCTCGCGGATATAGAGCGATATCGCCTCCGCCAGCATCTCAAGGAGCCTGCCCACTTTCTCCGGCTTCTTGAAGGAGAGTTTCAGGAGGTCATTGAGCTCCATTATCTGGCCCGCGAGCGTGAAGGGGCCCAGCACATACGAGCCGATTGCGACCTCGCCCCCGATGCCGGCCTTCAGCAGCCTTATCGCCTCCTTTACGAGGGGTATCCTCCCCCTGCCGGCAAAGTCCGCCGGGATGCTGACTGTCTCCATCCCGGCCTCATTGTGGATGATCTTTTTTCTTATGGTCGGGTAGAGGATGTCCTCCAGATGGGCATAGACGTTTATCTCGCACCCCAGGGCCTCCGCCTCCACGCAGAGGTCGAAGGGGACTACCCCGCACTCGAAACCCGTCAGCTTGTAAGTGGCCGCGGCCGCGTCCGCCATCATCCTTGCGTTTGAATGGAGGGCGGCGAATTTATAGCCGAAATTCTTTAACCCGGCCGTGGTGACATTGCCCATGCCGCTGAAGCACGGCGGCCTGTCCACTTCGGCCCCCGAAAACATCTTCAGGACCCTTTCCCTCGGTGTCATTGTCCTAGTCTCAGCCATTAGCGCTCCTTTTTATGCATTTATTACTTTCTGGCCCCTCCGGCGAGGAGCTTTTCCACGAAATCCGGGAAGAATTTCCTTATGGGCAGGTCCCCGTTTTCGGGGATCCTGTTTGTCTCCGTGAACACGAGTGTCGCAAGCAGTATGTGGGCCGTGGCCACCGCGGAGAATATCCTGGGGGCCGTGACGATCGGCCCGTAAAAATTGAAATCGCTCCAGAGGACGGAGGACATGCCCTGCGCCACGGCGTCCATCGTCCGGAAACCCTCGATCCCCCAGATGTCTTTTGACGCCTTCCACATATGAGTGCCGTTGGAGTAGGCCCCTCCGCAGGGCAGCCCGAGCTTCTCCTTTATCATCCTGTTTGCCACGAGCGAAAAGGACGTCGAGGGCAGATTCATGACGGAGGTGTCCACCATGACGGTATCGAAGGCGTCTGCGCCCTGCGAGAGTATGGACTCAAGGGATTTCAGCCTGCCCGCGGGGCTCTGGTCCTTGTCGTCGAAGGCCTGCACCACGACGTTTTTGATGCCGAGGTCCTTCAGCTTGTTTATCTGCCCCCGGATGTCCTTGTCCCAGGGGGTGATGCTGTTGTAGAGGAACCTGTCCTGAACACCGAGCCTGGCGACATACTCCGTGGCCTTCGCCCTCTGTTCGGCCACCCACATGTCTATGCCGAAGGGCATATCGGAGGTTTCGAGGAGGAAATCTATATATATCTTTGCCTCTTCGGGGGTGTTTGCCACCATCGCCACCATTCCGGGGATGCCGGTGGACCTCGTGAGGTCCTCCTGCTGCCTTATCAGCTCCTTTGCCCTTTGCCGGTCGAAATTGCCCTTTCTGTCGGCCAGTATCCGGTCCTTGTTGTGGAACATGGAGGCGATAAGCAGGGGCGGGTTTTCGCCCGCGGGCCCGCCTATCGTTATGCCGCCTATCCTGGCGGTCTTCTGTCTGGCGGAAAAACCGAACATTTATATGAAATCTCCTTTTCTAAAAATCTCCGTGTTTTCCGGGAATTCCCCCACCCGCCTGAAAGGGGTGGGGGAATTTTTTAATTTTTCCCGCCGGTAAATTCCTTTTCCTCAAAACACCCCGTGGTCGAACCTGGGCTGGGGCAGGTATTCCCATTTCTCGCCCTTCCTGTACTTGGCCTCGATGTCAAGGCATTTCAGAGCGTATTCGAACGCATAGGGTATCCCGGGTCCGCCCGGGACAAAGCCCGCCAGTATCATGCCCACGGAGGCCGCCTCAAAGATCTCACCGGTCGTGGCCCCGGCGTTTATGGCCGGGACGACGTGGATTATGCACCTGGGCGAGCAGTAGGCGACACCCCCGGACATGAACATGAGCTCCTTGTGCTTTCTGGAGAGCGCGCCGTCGCCGAATATGCTCTCATAGAAATCGGCAAACGTCCTTCCAGGCTCCGGCGTGACGGTGTTTATTATCTGGAACATCCGGGGCACGAAGCCGCACTTCTGCTTCATGTACGCGTTTACTTCCTCAACCGTCATCTTCTTCGACTCTGTGGCCATTTTCCTTTCTCCTTCTTGTCCCCTTGTTTTTGAAAACATCGCGGACAGTTTTTTGAACATACGCTTTTGAACCTCCCCTCAAATCAAAACATTCGATCCGGTTTTTTTCTCCCCCCGCATTCTCCCTCTGGACGGGCTTTATCACCTCCCCCCTTTTGCTAATATCTCCATTCCCGGGCCACCTGGATCATCTTCTGTATGTTTTCGTACGGTACGGTGGGCGGGATGTCGCAGCCGGGCATGAGTACAAACCCCCCATCGGCGCCGGCGGTCCGGATGGTTTCTTTGCAGGTCTCCTCCACTTCGCGCACGCTGCCGTTCAGCATTATCTTCACCGGGTCCACGTTGCCCCCGAAACACATCCTGCCGTGGAGCACCTCCCTGGCCTTTCCGATGTCGGTCTTGTGGTCCAGGCTTATGCAGCTCGCCCCCGTAGCCGGGAAAAGGTCCAGCCGGTCCGTCGTGTTGCCGCAGATATGCACAAGCGTGTGTGCGCCCTTGCCCTTTGCCCAGTCCGTGAACTTCTTCAGGTATGGGAGCGCGAAGCGTTCGAACTGCTTTTTGGAGATGAGGTCTCCGGAGGCGGTCGGGTCGGCCAGGCTTATGACTTCGAGCGTACCGTCGTCAACGAGCGGCTCATAGAGATGAATAAGCAGGCTCGTGGCGAAATCGACCACCTTCTCGACGAAGGCGGGCTTTTTGAAGGTGGCCTTCATCATGGCCTCCTCTCCGACCAAACGCGCGCCCAGGGTGAACGGCCCCCATGCCGTGAGCGTCACGACGTATTCGCCCCCTATCTTCGATTTCGCCAGCCTGCAGGCCTTCTTGGTGGTCTCGATCACCCGGTCCATATCTATGCGGCGGATGTCCATCTTCTGCAGGTCCTCTTCGGAGTGCACCAGCGGGGCCTCAAGGTCCGGGGCTCCCATTTCCCGGAACTTCATGGAGCCGCCCAGGGCCGCGGCGTGGAAGTTGTTATAACCCGAACCCGCATAAACGACGTCGCATCCGAGTTTCCCGGACATCGCAACCAGCATGTCGGCCATACGGATTTCATCCTCCGATAGCTCTTTAAAAGTGGAGCCGTAGTTTTTTATGCTCCACATGCCGGCCCCGAAAAGCGTGACCGGGACCCGTGAGGCCTTGCCGCCTTCAAATGCCTTTAATATCGTCTCCCGTGGTGTCATGACGCCCCCTTTTTGTTTTTTTTATAGACGCTATAAAATGGCGTGTATTGCCTGCTTGAACTCCTCGAGGTCAACCGGGGCTTCGATGTTCAGGGCATCCGCCTCGCAGCAGGACTTCCCGGTCACCAGCACCGGCAGCCCGGGAGAAACCACCTTTATTATCCGGACCGCATCCTCCGCCTGGAGCCCGAACGGCCCCGAATCGATTATGACCCCCTCGTACTTTCCTTCAATTGCCATCTGCACAGCCTGGGAAAGATGCTCGGCCATGTCCACAGTGAAACCCTCCTCGCGCAATATGCCGTAAAGGCTTTTGACAAGGATGGGATCATGCGTGCAGAAAAGGATCTTTCTCATGCACACTGTAATTGCAATTGCCATGCCATCAATCCAAAACGGCGGGCCCCCCGTATTATCAGGGAATTTTGGCCCCAGGGGCCGCGAGGGGAGATGCGGCTATCGGGAAAAATTACCCACGGATGGGGAATTTTTCCCCAATGGGCTTTCTTGCGCCCATGCGGAGATTTTTTGCCGTTTGTTTAGGCTCTTTCGGCTTTACTATTTCCCGAATACCCTCCCCCCTGCGGGACATCCGCCCGGCCCTTTCGTTCGTCGCGCGGTTCCGGCCGTATACAAACGGACCCGCCAGGGCGGGATTCAGGGCGCCTTTCAGGGCGAATGGCGAAAGGTTGGCAAGATGCGGCGCGCCGTGATCCGTCCGCTCTTCTCCTCACTCAAGGACCGGGCGGATGTCCTCCCATGCTGATAATTTTAACGGGAACTCCGGGACAGGACACTAGAACCTATCTCGAAATTGATTTTGAAGCGAAAGAGAGAGGAAATCGTGGCAGACAAGGAAGAAGGGGAAATCGCCCGGAGGCGCAGCAGTCCCGCCAAGGCGGGATTGAGGACGATTTTCCATGTATGACGCCATATGCCGCGATTTCAGCCTCTTGCAGCCAGAAGCGATTTTGAGATAGGTTCTAGCCTTTATTTGAGCAGGTCTTTCAGCGGGTCCAGAATATCGCTTATAGTATCCGCCCGGTTTAGGGTATAGAAGTGCAGGTACCTGACCCCGTTTCTGATCAGGTCCTCGCACTGCGCGCCCACATGCTCCGTGCCGGTTTTCCTTATGCCCTCCGGACTGTCCAGGACAGGCAGCATCTTCTTCTCCAGGCTCTCCGGGATGCTCGCGTTGCAGAAGGAGCAGAACTCCTTTATCTTGTTGAAGTCCGTGATGGGCATGATGCCGGGCAGGATGGGTATGTCGATTCCGTGCTTCAGCGCCCTTTCCATGAAGTCATAATAATAGGCGTTGTCGAAGAACATCTGGGTGATGGCGAAGTCGGCACCGGCGTCGGCCTTCATCTTCAGGTATTCGATGTCTTTTTCGAGCGAGGGCGCCTCCGGGTGCTTCTCGGGATATGCCGCGACGCCTATGGAGAAATAATCGCCGTAGCGCTTCCTTATGAACTCCACCAGGTCCCTGGCATATCTGAACTCGCCTTTTGTAAGGTCAAAGCCCTTCATGTTCCTGGGCGGGTCCCCCCGGAGTGCAAGTATGTTGTCTATGCCGTTTGCCCCGTAGTCTTCGAGTATGGAAGTTATGGACGCGGTTGTGGCCCCTATGCAGGTCAGATGGGACATTACATTCAGCTCCGTGGCGCCTTTTATCGAAAGCAGGGCTTGCCTTGTGCGGTCCTGCGTGCTGCCGCCGGCCCCGTAAGTCACCGAGACGTAGAGAGGGTTATAACCGGCAAGCTCCCTGACGACGTTTATGAAAAAGACTTCGGAGCCCGGCTGCTTCGGCGGGAAGAACTCGAAAGAGACCCCACTGCTTCTCTGCCTCAAAACCTCTTTTATCTTCACGGGATACCTCCCTTTATGTCCGCATTTTTGCGGCCCTTTTACTCCGGCGGCCCCGGCTGGGCGTCCAGGACCCCGTACTTCTTAAGTTTAAGGTAAAGGGTCTTTCTGTCAATACCCAGTATCTGGCTTGTCTTGGACTGATTGCCGTCCGCGGCCCTGAGCACCCGCAGGATATAGTTTTTTTCCATCTCCTCCAGGGAGGGTTGAGGGGAGGGTTCGGAGGCCCGCCTGGAGCCATCTCCGGCGCCGGGGGCCTCCGGGATGAGCAGGTTTCCAGCCTCTATGGTTTCAGAGTCGCAGAGGATGACGGCCCGCTCCATTATGTTTTCAAGCTCCCTTACGTTCCCGGGCCACTGATAGTTCATGAGCGCCTGGAGGGCCCGGCCGTCCATGCCCGCCACCGGTTTCTGGAACTGGCGGCTGAATTTTTCCAGGAAATAGCCGGCCAGCTCCTCGATGTCTTCCGGTCTCTGCCTGAGGGGCGGGATCGTGACCGAAAAAACGTTCAGCCTGTAGAAGAGGTCCTCCCTGAAGAGGCCCTCCTTTATAAGCGTGGCGAAATCCCGGTTCGTGGCGGCCACTACGCGCACGTCCACATGGAGGTTCTTGTCGCCCCCGACGCGCCGAAACTCCCCCGAATCCAGAAATCTCAGGAGCTTGGCCTGGAGTTTCATCGACATCTCGCCGATTTCATCAAGAAAGAGCGTCCCCTTGTCCGCCACCTCCACTATGCCGTGCTTCATCTTGTAGGCATTGGTGAATGCGCCTTTTTCATGCCCGAAGAGCTCGGATTCCATCAGGTTTTCGGAGAGCGCGGCGCAGTTGAGGGCGATAAAGGGGGCCTCCCGCCTTTTGCTCAGGCGCCAGACGAGGTTTGCCGCAAGCTCCTTGCCCGTGCCGCTTTCCCCCTGGATGAAGACCGGGGAGTCAGTCGGCGCTATCTTTTTTATGAAAGAGACTATCTCCTCAAGCTGCCTGCTTCTGTATACGAACCGGCCGGAGGACTCCTTCCTGACAAGCTCCTGCTCCAGGAGCCTGTTTTTTATCGAGAGCCTCCCGTAATCGTAGGCCCGGTTAATTATTATCACAAGCTCGTCGAGCTTGTAGGGTTTTGTCAGGTAATCGTAGGCGCCCTCTTTCATAGCGGCCACGGCCGTCTGCACGGTCGCCCTGCCGGTCAGGACTATGATGACCGGCGCGGAGGGGTCCCCCTTCATCTTCTTCATCAGCGAGATGCCGTCCCCGCCGGGCATCACGATGTCCAGAAGGATGACATCGTAGGCATTTTCCTTAAGCAGAGAGATGGCCTCGTTGCCGTCCGGGGCGGTCTCCACGTAAAAGCCTTTCCTTGTCAGCTCCCGCTTCAGGAGCCTCCGGAAGGGCTCTTCGTCATCAACCGCCAATATCCTTATCATGGGGCCTCCTGCCTTCCTTCATGATATATCTTTTGGGGCCGGCCCGTATCGCCCGCGGTCCGGTCCGGCAGCCCCGCCGGGATTTTTATGACGAACTCGGCGCCTTTGCCCGGCTCGCTCCGGACGTCGATGCTGCCCCCGTGCTCCTCCACTATCTTATGACAGATTGAAAGACCAAGCCCCGTGCCTTCGCCCGCCGGCTTGGTGGTGAAAAACGGATCGAATATCTTTTCCATTATCTCCCCGGGTATGCCCGCGCCGGTGTCCTGGATGACCACTTCTATCACCTGCGGGGCCATGATGGACTGCGTGGCCATGATGGCCTCCCCGGGACCTCCGGCGCCGGGCCGGGTTGTGATGATTATGCTGCCCCGCTCCGGTGTGAAGTAGAGGGAATTTATTATGATGTTCATGAAGACCTGCCTCAGCGCGCCGGGCTCCCCGTATATCTTGGGCAGGTCCCGCCGCAGGTGGAACTCCATTTTGTGGTGGAACCTCTTGGCCCTGTGGTTTACAAGGAGGATGACCTCCTTGATGATCTCGTTTATGTCCAGCAGCCGGAAAGCGCCCGACGAGGGGCTGGCGAAATCAAGCAGGCTCCGCAGTATCCCCTTGCACCGGAATATCTCCTTGTTTATCGTCTCCAGGTATTCCGGGAAGTCCTCGAACTGGGGCTGCCTTAATAGCGCCTCGTCCCTGGCCCTGTCCATGAGCGCATCCGAGTATCCGGCTATTATCCCAAGCGGATTGTTTATCTCGTGGGCGATGCCTGCCACCAGGGTGCCAAGGGAGGCCAGCCTGTTGGCCCTGATAAGGTGCCCTTCAAGCCGCCTCTGTTCGGTGACGTCCTTCAGGTAATGCACCATCGCGTACATGTGCCCCTCCTCATCGACCAGGGGGTATGCCCAGAAGTGAAAGATGCTCCCATCCCGGCCCGTGAGCTCCCGGAAGGACGGCCTGCCGCTTTCGGCCGTCCCGCCGCAGAGGCGGGTTTCCGCGCGGATGCCTATCTTCTCCATGACCTGCCTGCAGGGCTTCCCCATCACCTGGCCGGGAGTAAAACCGCTTTTTTTGAGGAGGGCCTGGTTTGCCCGGATTATCCGCTGGCCCATGTCCTCTATCCATACCATGTCGGTAATGGCGTCAAAGGTCTTCCTCCACTCCCGCTTTTCCTTCGATATCTCTTCGAAGAGCAGGGCGTTTTCGAGCGCGACGGATATGTGCTTCGAGACGGAAAGCAGTATCTGGAGGTCTTTCTCGGAATATTTCCCCGGCTCGGTGCTGTCCAGGTTGAAGACCCCCAGCATCCGGTCCTTGTAGAGGGGTATGCTTATGGTGGAGCGGATGCCCTCCTTAAGCAGTTTTTTGTCATCCGGGAAGCGCAGGTCCTCCCGGAGGTCGCAGTTTATCCACGGCCTGTTGTTTTTTATGACCCAGCCCGCGCTGGTGGTGTTTATCGGGGCCTTTACGCCCCTTGTCATGACGGTCTTCATCCCGGTGTCCAGGGCGAAGATGAGCAGGTTTTGCCTCTCCTCGTTGAACAGCAGGAGGCTTGACCTGTCATAGTCTATTATCTTTCTTATCTCGGAGACCATCATCCGGAATATGGTTCCGATGCTGAGGCTGGAGTTTACGATCCCGCTTAGCTCGTTTATGAGTTCGATGTGCTCCATCTTGTCCCGGAGCTGCCCGATGAGCTTCGTGTTTTCTATGGCGACGCCAAGCTGTCCGCCGATGGTCGCAAGCGGCTGTATGTCCATCGAGGTAAAATGCGCCGGCTTGCGGGCCGCGAGGGCCAAAACTCCCCATACCACCCTGTTTGAGGTTATCGGCACGGCGGCGATGCTCTCGATGCCGGAGGTTACGGGATCGATGTTTTGTATCCTGGGGTCCTCCGAGACCTTCTTTACGAGAAGCGGCCTGCCGGAGACAAAGGCCTTCCCGCAGAGGCACTGGCCGGGTTTCAGGCTCCCCTGGCCCGCGAACAATCCGGCGGCGCCCCCATTATGGGCCTTAAGCTGCAGCATGCCTGTTTTCTCATCGAAGAGGTGTATCCAGGCGGCCTCCACGCCCATGATGCGCGGCAACATATAAAGCAGCTCCTGCATTATCTTTCCTGCATCGGCATGCCTGGCCAGGATGGAGGCAAACGAATTCCAGATGGCGATCTCCTTCGTCCTCTGGGATGCCTTCTGCTGCAGCCTGCGCTGGCCGGAGACGTCCTGCACCGTGACCACAAAGCGCGGCGCCCTTTCGCTTCCAGGCAATCCGGCTTCGCCAGCCTCCCCGCGGCCCTCCGCGCCATGCGGCAGCACCGTCACCCTTGCCGCGAAACTCTCGCCGTTTTTCATGACGCAGAAGGACTCGAAGCAAAGCCCGCCTGCAGCTATCGCCTTTGGCCCCAGGTGCGCGTCCGAAACGGCAAGGTGCCGGGCGATGTCCTGCCCCCGGATATCCCGGAGACTGCAGCCCAGGGCATCGCCCGCGACGGTATTCGCGGACAAGACGCGGCGGTTCTCATCGACAACGAAGGCAGGGATGTACAGGGAATCAAGCGTAGCCAGAAGGACGTCAAATTCGGTGGAGAGAAGCTCGCCCACAAACTTATTATATCAAAGCGGACCGTCTTTTTCCCTTTTCCGGCAAGGCGATTTGCAGATGCAACGCTTCGTATCCGGCTCGCATCTTTATTTGGAATGTGAACATCGGGTTGACAGCAGGCAACCGCCATGATAATCCATAAGAAAGAGGGCTCCTGATAAAAAGCGGGTCTGCCATTACAGGCCCAGGCAGCGGTTGCATGTATAACAAATGGGGAACAGTCCATCCCGGGAAGAAAGAAGGTGAAAAATGGCACGCAGGGGGTATCAATTTTTTGGATGCCTGCTTTTTGCTATATATGTATCGGTTATTTTGTCCTCATGCGCCCCCGCTATCTCGAAGCGGTACAGGCAGGAGGCCGCACCTAACGTGACATTCCCCATGGTCTTTCAGGACCCCGCGGCTTATAAAGGATCCGTCGTGATCTGGGGAGGAGTGATTATCAGAACGGTTAACATCAAAAACGGGAGCGAACTTTTTATCCTTGAGACACCGTTGGGGTCCGGGGAAAAGCCAAAGGACATCGACTACTCCCAAGGGAGGTTTATTGCGATAAGCTCATCTTATCTTGACTCCCTGGTATATCACGAGGGAAGAAAAGTCACCCTGGCCGGCGAGGTTGCAGGCAAAAGAAAAATAGTGAGCCGGGGCGGGCAATCCTACATTTATCCGGTGGTGACGATTAAGGAGATTCATCTCTGGAAAAAAATGAGGGCCTGGTATCCGGCCTATTATCCTTATTATTACGGCGGGTATGCCCCGTTTTACCAGGGAGGCCCTTTCGGGGATGAATTTTACGGCAATGGTTTCGGGGATGAGGGGATAGGCGAAGGTGATGAGGAGGGTAATGAGGGCGAAGAGGGGAGATGATAAGAGAAGTTGCGGGGTTTGTACCTTGATGTGCGCCGGAATGCCGGCCCTCCAGTTCTGAGGGGGAAAAAGGCGGAATTATTGCATGGCAGGGGATTTGCAGGATCAAGCAAGCAGAAAATGGCCTTACTCAAACCGCAGGGAACGCTCTGTGGAACTTTGGGTTTTTCTCTTCCTTATTGTCCCTTCCCTGGTCCTTTCCTTTTTTGCTGTCAAACAGGGGCGCTTGAGCTTCACGCTTGTATCCATCGCGACCATTTTTCGTGACCTTTCCTTGTTGAGCCTGATTCTTTTTTTCATCTGGCGCAACCGTGAACCGGTCGCGGCGATCGGCTGGAGGGCAGGCAGTGTCTGGAAGGAAATCGGCATGGGCATTGCACTTTTCTTGCCATTATTTTTCACAGCCTCAATACTTGAAAGCACACTGCGCAAAGCAGGCCTCTCCGCCCCGTCGACTCCTCTTCCCGCATTAGTAAGCGAACGGGGTACAATGGAATTCATATTGGCCCTTTTCCTGGTCATCATCGTTGCCGTAGTCGAGGAAACCATTTTTCGCGGATATCTCATGCTGCGCATCAAGGAAGCCACATCAAGCCCCGCCGCAGCGGTATTGCTGTCGGCGGTCATCTTTTCCCTTGGGCACGGTTATGAAGGAACTGCCAGCGTGGTTACCATTGGTGTCATGGGAGCTTTTTTTGCCGTCATATATGAATGGCGAAAAAGCCTTATCGCACCCATGGCAATGCACTTTCTTCAGGATTTTATCGGCATTGTTCTGATACCGTTTCTGAAGCAGACCCATTTTTTCCATTGAGGGGAAATTATTATTTGGGAGGTGGCCATGTTTGGAAAGAGTTTTACGCTTTTTAAGCTTTTTGGATTCAAGGTGCGAATGGACGCAAGCTGGCTGATTATCGCCGTCCTCATCACATGGACCCTGGCCACCGGGATTTTTCCCCGGCACTTTAAAAATCTTCCGGCCGCAATCTACTGGTGGATGGGGGCTGCAGGCGCACTGGGACTGTTTTTCTCCATTGTCTTTCATGAATTTTTCCATTCAATGGTGGCCCGCCGCTACGGACTGCCAGTGGAGGGTATCACCCTGTTCATTTTTGGCGGCGTATCTGAAATGAGCGAGGAACCGGAAAATGCAAAGACAGAATTTCTGATGGCCGTTGCCGGGCCGCTATCAAGCATCGCTTTGGGCATCATTTTCTATGGCATAGCCGCGGCTGGCGCGGCGGCGGACTGGCCCAAACCGGTACAGGGCATTTTTGGATATCTGTCCTATGTCAATTTGCTCCTGGCCGTATTCAACCTCCTGCCCGCCTTTCCCCTCGATGGGGGACGGGTGCTGAGGTCGGCACTCTGGAAATGGAAGGGGAACCTGCGGCGGGCCACCCGTACGGCCGCAAATATCGGCTCCTTATTCGGCACGCTACTGATAATCCTGGGTGTGGCAAACGTTCTATTCGGAAATTTCGTGGGTGGAATCTGGTGGTTTCTCATAGGAATGTTTCTGCGTTTTGCGGCGCAGTCTTCCTACCGGCAGGTCCTGATCCGGAAAGCCCTTGAGGGCACGCCGGTGGGCAACATCATGATTAAAAACCCGGTCACCGTGCCTCCTCCCCTCACCATTGATGAACTTGTTGGGAACTATATCTACAAGTATCATTTCAAGATGTTCCCAGTCGTCGAGGATGGAAAACTCGTGGGCTGCATCACTACCCGGCAGGTGAAAGAAGTCCCCCGCGAAGAGTGGGGCTTCCGCAAGGTGGGCGATATCGCGTCGCATTGCTCCCCGGCCAACTCCATAGGACCGGAATACGATGCCGTAAAAGCAATGGGGCTTATGAGCCGTACTGGAAACAGCCGGATCATGGTGGTAAAAAATGGACAGCTCATGGGCATCATTTCGAGTAAGGACCTCCTGAGCTACATTTCCTTGAAGATGGACCTCGAAGGGCAGGAGATATAAAGGAGGTTTTTTGATGCCGCTGAGAATCGCCGTTGTCTCCCCGCTATATGAAAGCGTGCCTCCCAGGTTGTACGGGGGCACGGAGAGGGTAGTCTCGTATCTTGCGGAAGAGCTGGTCAGGGCGGGACAGGAGGTTACGCTCTTTGCCTCCGGAGATTCCGTCACCAGCGCGAGGCTTGTCCCGGCGGGCCACAGGTCCCTTCGTCTTGACCCCGGCTGCAGGGACCCCCTCGCCTGCCATTTCATGCTGATGGAGGAGGTCCTGAAGCGCGACAGGGAGTTTGACATAATCCACTCAAACGTGGACTACCTGAGCCTCGCCTTTGCGCGGAGGTCCAGGACCCCCTTCATCACCACTCTCCACGGGAGGCTCGATATACCCGAGATAGCAGCCATACTGATGGAGTACAGGGAGTTCCCGCTCATATCCATCTCGAATTCCCAGAGGAGGCCCATCCCGGGGGCCAACTGGCTGCAGACCATTTACCATGGGCTGCCCGCCCACCTTTACGACTTTAACGGCGAGCCGGAAGAATATCTCGTATTTATCGGCAGGATATCGCCCGAGAAAAAGATAGACTCCCTCATACATATAGCCATGAAGGCCGAAATCCCTTTAAAGATAGCGGCGAAGGTGGACAGGGTGGATGTCGAATATTTTCAGGCGGTTGTTAGGCCCCTGCTGGAGAGCGCCTCGCTGGTCGAATTCCTGGGGGAGGTCTCCGACGAGGAGAAAAACATTCTTTTGGGGCGGGCTGTGGCATGCCTTCACCCCGTAGACTGGCCGGAGCCCTTCGGCCTTTCGCTGATAGAGGCAATGGCCTGCGGCACTCCCGTACTGGCCAGGAGAAGAGGGGCAATACCCGAGGTGGTGGACCATGGCGTGACCGGTTTCATTTTCGAAAAGGACGAGGAGGCGGTCCTTCAAATCAAAAACAGCCTTTCTTCATTTGAGAGACAGGCTTGCAGGAGGCGTTTCGAGGAGCGCTTCAGTTCGGGCCGGATGGCCGCCGATTACCTCGCCGCTTACAAGACGGCGCTGTCCGGCGCATCTATGAAGGGGAGGCGCAATAAATAAGTGCATGAGGTCAGCAGGTTCAAGGATAAATTCTACATTGCGGCCACCTCCTCCATCCTCGACCCCCACAGACTTATAATCAAGCATGACGAAACATTCGGCGTCTTCAGCCGTTTCGGCGACATCCTGCCCTTCGGCAAGGGGGAACAGGGGCTGTACCACGAGGGCACGAGGTTCCTCTCCAGGTACCTGCTTGAGGTAAACGGCGCGAGGCCGCTTTTCCTCAGCTCCAATGTGGACGAGGACAACATCCTCCTTACCGTCGACCTCTCCAACCCGGACCTGTGCGAACGGGGCAGATACCTGCTGAAGCGGGACACCGTTCACATCATGCGCTCCAGGCTCATATTTGAAGGCCAGATACTCGAATACATCAGGCTCAGGAATTTTGGCGGCGGCCCGGCCGGCCTGAGGATCGAGATCGAGTTTGATGCCGATTTCGCCGACATATTCGAGGTGCGCGGCCTGAAGCGAAGGCGCAGGGGGCGGCTCCTGCCGCCCGTAGGTGAAAAGGGGGAAATCCGGCTGGGCTACGAGGGGATCGACGGGGTGGTCCGTTCCACGATTGTAAAATTTTCATGCGACCCGGACGAAATAAAAGACGGCAGACGGGCCGTTTTCACAAAAGACCTGAAAGCCGGGCAGACGGACACCATGTTTTTGACGGTCGCCTGCTCCCTGGGCAAGCGGAAGAGGCCCGCGCCATACAAGCAGGCCGCGGGCAAGGCCAGGAAAAGGGCGATGGATTTCATGGAGGACGTCTGCGGGATCCATACATCAAACGAGCTGTTTAACGGGTCCATAAAAAAGGCCATATCGGACATCATGATGATGCTCACCCGCACGCCGCACGGCGAATATCCGTACGGGGGGATTCCCTGGTACGCCGCCCCATTCGGCAGGGACGGCATCATAACGGCGCTCCAGTGCCTCTGGATAAAACCGGGGCTCGCCAGGGGCGTGCTGAAATTCCTGGCGGAAACCCAGTCGCGCGATTTTGACAGCCAGCGGGCCGCGGAGCCGGGAAAGATCATCCATGAGTCGAGGAAGGGAGAGATGTCCGTCCTGGGCGAGATACCTTTCGGGCTTTATTACGGCAGCGTGGATTCCACGCCCCTTTTCCTGATGCTTTGCGGGGCTTACCTGAAGAGGACCGGGGACCTGGAATTCATCAGGCAGATATGGGACAGCATCGAGCTTGCGGTCGTCTGGATGGAAAACTACGGCGATATAGACGGCGACGGCTTCCTGGAGTACGTGCCGCACAAGGCTGGCCTCATAAACCAGGGCTGGAAGGACTCCGGCGATTCCGTGTTCCACAAGGACGGCTCGTTCCCGGAGGGCCCGATAGCGCTTTGCGAGGTCCAGGGCTATGCGTATGCCGCAAAAAAGGAAGCCGCGGACATCGCGGAGGCCCTCGGGGAAAACGGCCTTGCCAAAAGGCTACAGGCGGAGGCGGACAGGCTCAGGGAGGAATTCGACAGCCTGTTCTGGGACGCGGCGCTCGGCACATACGTGCTGGCACTGGACGGAGACAAAAAACCCTGCCGGGTGACGGCCTCAAACGCCGGCCATGCGCTTTTTACGTCCATTGCGCGCCCGGAGAAGGCAAGAATGGTGGCCGACAATCTGACCGGGAGCCCCATGTTCTCTGGTTGGGGGATACGGACCCTCTGCGACAAGGAGCTGCCTTATAACCCGATGTCCTACCATAACGGCTCGGTATGGCCCCATGACAACGCGATCGCGGCCGCCGGCTTCTCCCGCTATATGCTTAAGGAGCATTTCAAAAAGGTCTTTACGGGGATATTCGAGGCCTCGCTCTTCATGGAATTTCAGCGCCTGCCGGAGCTCTTCTGCGGCTTCCACAGGCGCATTGGCCAGCCGCCAACCCTTTATCCGGTTGCCTGCGTGCCGCAGACATGGGCCTCCGGGGCGCTGCTACTGATGCTGCAGGCCTCGCTCGGGATGGAGTTCGATCCCGCCGCCCTGAAGCTTACCCTGAAGAGGCCTGTTTTGCCTGAATTCCTGGAATGGGTGCGCCTCGAAAACCTGCGCGTTATACCCGGCAAGCCGGTGGACCTGACCATCCGCCGCCACAAGGAAAGTGTTGCGGTGGAGGTGGAAAAAAGGCCCCCGGACGTAAGCATTATGGTCTACAAGTAGGTCTGCGTCATGGAAAACCTCTTGTTTGCGCGCACACTGATGGGCATAAGCCTCGGGTTTCACATAGTATATGTGGCCTTCGGGATCGGGTTCCCGCTGCTGCTTCTGGTGTCGGAACTGCTGGCTCTGAAGACGGGAAACGAGCAGTATCACCGCCTGGCCAGAAGCTGGACCCGGCCCATGACCATGCTTTTCGCCATCGGCGCGGTCTCCGGGACCATACTTTCATTCGAGCTTGGGCTGCTCTGGCCGCGGTTCATGGGTTTTAGCGGCCAGATGATAGGACTGCCGTTCTGGCTGGAAGGTTTCGCTTTTTTCACGGAGGCGATTTTTATCGGCCTCTACATATACGGCGGAAACAGGCTTTCAAGGCGCGCGTTGCTGCTCTGCACGGTGCCCATAACGATCGCCTCGGCGGCATCAGCCATATTCGTGATAAGCGCAAACGGCTGGATGAATTCGCCCGGGGGGTTCACGCCGGCCGGTTTGGGCGCGGCGGATGTCCGGCCCTGGCGGGCGCTGGCAAACAAGGCGTGGGCGCATGAGGCCATTCACGGCGCCCTGGCAACATATGTGGCCGCCAGCTTCGCGATCGCGGGCGTTTACGCCCTCCGGCTTCTAAGGAAAGGCAGAGGGGGAATGTCCCCGGACAGGCCCGGCCCGACCAATTTCAACCTTTCCAGGCCCGGCCTGTCACTGTCGCTTGCCGTGGGCGGGCTGCTAGTACCATTGATGCTCGTGACGGGAGATTACTCCGCGACGTGGGTGGCCAGACAGCAGCCCGCGAAGCTCGCGGCCATGGAGATAGTGCCAAGGACCACCCGGGGAGCGCCGATGGTAATCGGCGGGTGGCTGGACGAGACCACGGGCCAAATCCGCTACGGCCTGCAGGTGCCAAAATTGCTGAGCCTGCTTGCCTTTCATGATCCTGATGCCAGGGTGCTTGGGCTTGATGCCTTTCCGCCCGCGCTGCGGCCCGACGCCAACAAGGTCCATCCGCTTTTTGACCTGATGGTCTTTTCCTTTTTCGTGATGCTTGCCCCCTCGGTCTGGTTCTGGATTGCGCGCTGGAGGAAAAAAGACGTGTTCGCCTCGCGTCCCCTCCTGGCCTCTATAGTGATCGCCTCTCCCTTCGGGCTTGTCGCCCAGGAGGCGGGCTGGATGGTCACCGAATTCGGGCGCCAGCCATGGATCGCCTACCAGGTAATGAATGTCTCAAACGGCGTCACCCCGAGATCGGTCGAATGGGTGCTTGTCCTGTTTGTGCTGGTCTATGCCGCCCTGACCGCCGGGCTCCTGAAACTTCTTCTCGCGCCGGAGGCCAAAGCGGGCGCGCCGGATGAAGAGGAGAAATACTGATGGGCACTCCGGATGAGATGGGGGTCCTGCTTGTGGGTCTTGGGCTTGTCATGTATGCCGTCTCCGCGGGCGCGGATTTCGGCGGCGGCGTGTGGACGGCGCTTGCCAGCGGGCCGCGGGCGGATGAGCAGCGGGAGGCCCTTTTCCAGGCGATAGGCCCGGTCTGGGAGACAAACCACGTCTGGCTGGTATACATAATAGTTGCTCTTTTTACCTGCTTCCCGAGGGGGTTCGAGGCGCTGTCCATCGCCCTGATATTTCCCCTTGTTTTTTCCCTGGTTGGGGTAAATTTCAGGGGCGCAGCCTTTGTGTTCAGGCATTTCGGACGGCACAAAGGCGCCCGGATTCCGGGCGTGGAGGCGGTTTTCTCGATTTCCAGCGTGCTTACTCCGTTTTTCATGGGGATGGCCGTCTCCTCGATCGCCGGCGGCCGGATCCGGGTTGCCCCTTCCGGCCCGGCATTGTCCGGCCAGGCAATGCCCTACTGGGGGGCGGCTGACTGGATAACGCCCTTTACCATCGTGGGCGGACTGATCGGCCTGTCCGTCTGCGCCTATTTAACGCCCATATACATGGCGGCGCGCACCGCGGGCGGGCTGCGCGACGATTTCAGGAGGCGGGCCATCGCGGGGGCCCTGGCCCTCGGGTTTTTGACCGCAATCGAGGTCGTTGTCGCACGGTTTGACGCCCCGCTTTTTTTCTGGCGCTTTGTCCGCCCCCTGCCGCTTGCCCTTGCGGCGTTAGCGGCATTCTGCGGATGCCTGACCCTTGTCCTTCTTTTAAGGCGGGCTTACGGCGCCGCCAGGTGGGTTGCGGATTTCGCGGTGGCCTTCACCATTGCCGGGTTTGCCGCGGCCCTCTATCCGTATATGATCATCGGGCAGTTGAGCCTTGCGCAGGCAGCCGCCGGCAGGCAGGCCATCCTGGCGGTCCTGACCACGCTGCCAATCGGAGCGGCCCTGCTTGCGCCCTCGCTCTTCCTTTTGTACAGGACCTTCGCCATGAATCTCATCTCCGGAGGGCCTGGAGACAATTAAACACCCTTAAAATAACCATCATTTCCGGTGGGACCATTTGAGACAGGCCCCGGTGTCCTTTCCCAAAAATAACCTGAGATAATTCTGTCATTTCCAGAATATCATTCCCGATATCCGCCCGGCCCTTTCGTTCGGTCGCGCGTTTTCCCTTCCGGACGTATACAAACGGTCCCGCCGAGGCGGGATTCAGCGCCTTTCAGGGCGAATGGCGAAAGGTTGGCAAGAACCGGGCGGATATCCTCCCATGCCGATAATTGATCTTCCTTGGGCTTGCCGCAGTCCCGCCCAGCGGGATAAGGTAAGGAATTTTAACATGCAATTCCCTGTAGCTTGTTACAGAGCTTCCGCTAACTCCTCCCCCTTGAAGGGGGGAGGTTGGGAGAGGGTGCCTGATTCACCCTCCCCTTTATCCCCTCCCCTCAAGGGAGGGGATGATTTAGATACCCTGCAGCAAGCTGCAGGGTGGTTCATTTTTCATCTTATTCGTTCGCTTGACCTGTGGCAAGTCCTGCGCCAGCGCAGGATACGCTCACTATCCATTTTAACGGGAATTTCCGGGACAGGACACTGGCATCTCAACCGCCCCTCATAAGCCGGCCTGTCCCTGTAATCGAAATTTAACATTTGGAAAACGCGCGTGTAACAATGGGCGATTATTATCTCTTCATGTCTTTTAAAAAATATCTTTACGGGAAAAGGAGCGAAGCGATGTCAAGCGGAAACGATGTCTTTTCGGTTTGGAAGGGGCGAAGGCGGGCCCGGAAGGCCCTCCTGGGCGCAATCGTGTTCATGGTCTTCCTGATTGCCGCATCCGCGGTCTTTGCAAGCGGACCGGACACCCCGGGCGGCATGAGCACTCTTGTAAACAAGCTGGTGAAAAAGGGCGTGCTGAGCAAGGATGACGCCAATGCCGTCCTGGCCGGCTCAAAAGGACAGAATGCGGATTCAAATCTTCCCGGCTGGCTAAAGAGGCTTACCATTAACGGAGATTTTCGTCTGAGGTATGAATATATCGACGTCGAGGGGCAGCCCGTAGCGCCCATCAACCGCGGCAGGTTCAGGTACAGGCTCAACCTTGCCGATCAGGTAAATAATAACTTCAAGGTCGTCTTCGGTCTTGCCAGCGACGGCGGTCATTCCCGTTCCGCGAATGTGACCTTCGCCAATAATTTCTCGGGCAAGCCCGTAAGGATCGATCAGGCCTATGTCCAGTACAGCATCCCCAGTATCCTGACCGTCACGGGCGGCAAGGCCCCTGTGCCGCTTTGGACGACTACCCAGTTCGTATGGGACTGGGACCTTCGCCCCGAGGGGGTTTTTGCGGCTTTGACTCCCCCGGCAAGCGGCGATGTCGATTTCTTTCTGAACACGGATTTCTTCATCCTAAACCAGATAGCAAATCCGAAAGAGACGGAGATGCCGTTCATGGTGGCGTTCCAGCCGGGCGCAGACTGGAAATTCGCCGAAAACGGCAAATTAAGGGTCGCTGCGACCTACTATGTGTTTAACAACCTGAAGAAAAACTATAAGGGAACTGCCAACCTGCCGGGGTCGATAGCGCCCTCAACAATCGGGGCCACGCTTTTCCCGGACAACAACACAAATGACACGCTGGATGCAAACGGCAACCTTGCCTATAACTATAACGACCTGCATTTTGCGGCAGAGGCGGATTTCAACAAGCTCTCGGACGCTCTGCCCTATGCCGCAGTATACGGGGAGTATATCTACAACCCCGCTCCTTCCACCAGCAACGTGGGTTATATTGCGGGGCTGAGATTCGGCGACCCGAGTGTCTCCAACAGTGGGCAGTGGCAGGTCGAGTATAACTACCGGCGCCTGGAGAGGAATGCCTGGATCGATATACTCCCGGAAGACGATTTTCTCTTCGGGGCGACTAATGTGGAGGGGCATAAGGCATCCATCACTTACGGTATAGCGAAGAACGTATCGACGGCCCTTACCTGGTTCAACCCGAAGCAGATTGAGCCCAATGCGCCTAATAAGACCACCTATACGGAAAACACCGTGCAGGTGGATTTGATGCTGTCCTTCTAGAAAACTTTCCTAACCTTCCTCTTCAGAGGGGTAATAAAAACCCCTCTGAACTTTTTTTTCAGCAGCGGGGACTTTTGGCCGCTTCCGCCCATTGTCGAGCGGGCGGAAAGCTTTTTTATTCGCCGCCCTCCGGCTGGGTTTCGGGGGCCGCACCGGCTGTCTCCCCGGCAGCCGCTTCTTCTTCGGGCTTTTCGACACCTTTGCCCAGGCGCTTCTGTCTTTTTTTCTCCTGCTTCTGCTGCCTCAGGACTTCCTTTTTCCTCTTTTCACTTTTATATGAACCGCTTCGTCTTGCCAAATCGGCCTTTCCGCGTTGAGCCGCTTTTTTAAATTAATATTTTTGTTTTTTCGGATTTCCGTCTAACCCCATCTCTCAGTGCCCCTTCCCCTGCCTCCGCCTGTTCTGCCCCTTCCGGCCTGCGGACGGGCCTCGCTGACCTTGATGGGCCTGCCCAGCAGGTCGGCGCCGTCGAGGCCGGTTATGGCCTTCTGCGCGTCCTCATCGGCCGTCATCTCGACAAATCCGAAACCCCTCGGTCGCCCGGTCGCCTCATCCCTTATTATCCTTACCGACTGGACCTCCCCGAATTTGGCGAATGCCTCGCGCAATTCATCCTCGGTGACGGCGTAGGAAAGGTTCCCTACATAGAGCTTCTTGGACATTTCTTCTCCTTTTTGCGGGCCTTTTCATTTTTGCGCATCTCCGATGCGCCTTCTTTTATCAAGAACCCCCCGGTGTCCGATGTCCCGGATCACCGCCCGCCTGAGAGTCCTCCGGATACAGAAAGTATAGCGTTTTTTACCCGGTATTCAAGCGGGGCTAGAAGAAAATGCCCGCCTTTCATTTAGTGTACAGCGGGCGTATTTCCCGTGGCAAGCACAAATCCCGCAAACTGGAGTGCCGGTGGTGGGAGTCGAACCCACACGAGGTTTTGTCCTCACCGGATTTTGAGGACAAAAAAGCCCTTTTGGCTTGTCCCCTAAGCCCTTGGATATTTAGGTATTTGCCTTAATTTTTCAATTTCCTTTTCCCTCACGTTGGCGCGAGTTGGCATGCTATCAGGGACGGGTTCCCGGCTCCCGGATGGCGGTTTTCGAAAACGTCTCACCAACACCATCTGGAGCAGCCGGACAGATATTATCTGGCCGTCGTGAAGGAATTTCTCAGCAGGAATGAAAAGACATAATCAACTGCAAGGCCGGCTTCCTTAAAATCCCGGCTTTGAGTTCGGGGCCGGATCGAGAAAATCGTATGGGTTTGGAAAACGGCCCGTCAAGATCCCGATTTGCCGGTGGATCAGTTTGTTGTCTCTCATTTTGACAAAGGGGAAAATTTTTTTATATAATCCGCAAGTTTTTTGGGGGGACAAAAAGGAGGAGTCTTGATGTCATTTCTAAAGGGGTTGCTCATATTGGCGGCACTGGCCGGGGGCGGTCACGCACTGGCATGGCACTTCGTGGACGGCGGGCTTGTAAACGGCATCAATTATGATCAGTCACAAGGTGCCCAGTACCCCCAGTTGGCAGTTTTTAACGACCAGCTCTATGCGGCGTGGGATGAGAGTTGCACTTATAGCTTTTCGGGGCAAGCGGGAAATTGCATACACGTGTCGGCATATAACGGCAGCGGCTGGTCATTGGTGGACGGCGGCACTGCAGAGGGCCTGTTTCCAGGCGGCAATCCCCGGATGGCCGTATTTAACGGCAAGCTCTATCTGACCTGGTGGGTAAATAACGGCACTGCCGACCAGATACGCGTCGCGGCATTTGACGGCTCAAGCTGGTCATTTGCGGACGGCGGCGCCTCGAACGGTATCAATTATGACCCGTCAAAAAATGCCGGCTCCCCCGCCCTGGCCGTTTTCAACGGCAAGCTTTACGCAACATGGGCCGAAGGGAACGCTTCAGCCAGCCAGATACGGGTGAGGGCGTATGACGGCTCAATCTGGACGTGGGCCGATGGCGGAACAGCGAACGGCATCAATTACAGTTCTTCGGAAGACGCCCTTGATCCGCGGCTGGCCGTTTTGAATAACACGCTCTATGCGACGTGGAAGGAGAACAGCGGTGCCGGAAACTCCGCTCCTTCCCAGATACGCGTGAAGGCGTATAACGGCTCCAGTTGGGCGTGGGAGGACGGCGGCACGGCGAACGGCATCGATTACGACCCGACGGAAAATGCCTTTTCTCCCGAATTGGACGCTTATAACGGCATGCTTTATGTGACATGGGCGGAGTACACCGGCCCCTACATCTACTCCCCGGTTCAGATACGGGTGAAGGCATATAACGGCTCCGTCTGGACCTGGGAAGACGGCGGCATCGCAAACGGTATCAATTATGACCCTTCGCGCAATGCCGGGGACCCGGAATTTGCCGTTTTCAACAATATGCTTTATGCAGCATGGTGGGAGGATAACGGCTATGGCCCGCAGATACGCGTGAAGGCTTATAACGGCTCCAGTTGGGCGTGGGAGGACGACGGCCTGGTAAACGGCATCAATTATGATCCGACGGAAGCCGCCCAGTATCCCCAGTTGGCCGCCTTTGACAATAAGCTCTATGCCACATGGCAGGAGCTCAACTGGTCGGGTGTAAGCCAGATACGGGTGAAGGCGGGGCAATAAAGGCAAGCCTCCGAAAATGTGCAGGAGCTTCACCGTGAAGCCACGGAAAGAATCGCACGGACACAGGATGGGCACAGTAGCCCCCCTTAGGGAACTTGAGGGGAGCCATGAGACGGCTTAAAGTCCTTGATTCTTAAGAATGCCGGTGGTGGGAGTCGAACCCACACGAGGTTGCCCTCACCGGATTTTGAGTCCGGCGCGTCTGCCAGTTCCACCACACCGGCTGCTGTTTGATTTTAAAGAATTTTTTGTCCTGAGGTCAAATCCCGTTAGCCCTTAGTGTAGCAGAATTGTATCACGAATCCAAAACTCGATGCTCGATCTCAGGCTGTCCGGGCAATGATGGGAGTACCTCATGGTCATGCTTATCGACTTGTGACCAAGGAGCTCCT
>JAKAHV010000045.1 GCA_021825295.1 Nitrospirota bacterium | reverse complement strand
ACCCGGCACCGTGATATTCTCTCCCGTCACGGATGAGGTGACGCTCACCGGGCAGTTGAAATAGTAATAGTCCCCGCAGGCCTCGCACCCGACGGCCGTAGTGCATGTGGGGTAGCCGCCAGGGTAGTTGGTGTTCGCGAAATTCAGGGTCGGGCTCGCGTAGACGTAATAGGCGCCGGCTGTCCCGACTGTAACGGTATAGTTGCCGTTTGCGTCAGTCCAGGCCGGGTATTTCATTGCCCCGCACTCGTTGAAGGAGTGGGCGTAGGCCCAGTTGCCCGATTCGCACGGCACGGTAGCCGCCTTTACCGCCCATCCGGCAAGGGGCTTGCCGGAGGCGCCTTTCACCGTCCCCGATATCGTAATCGGCACGATGCCGCCGTAAACGGTGGTGTTTATAATGCCAAGATCCATATCCTGGTTAAGGGTCACGCTGCCCCTGTTTTGCCAGATGTAATCCCCGGCAACGGGAGGCCCGTAATATATCGGTCCGCAATCGGACATGGGGCAGTAATAATGATAGGCCGACGGCTTGCGGACCATTACATCGTAAGCGCCAGGGGATGCAATGCTGCAGGAGATATTCCCGCTTGCATCCGTAGGGCCGCATATGGTCGCGCTGCTATTGAAATATTGTCCCAGGGGCGTCTGGCCAGCCGGACGATAATAGACGTAGGCGCCGGAAAGCGGCTGGCCGTTGTACTGGACGGTAGCCGAGAGTATGAGCGCCTCCGCAGCCTTTTGCCCGGCAGAAAACATCACTGAAAAAGCCATAACGGCGATTATGGCAAGAATCTTCCTCATTAGTTTCACCTGTCCCATTATGGATGCCCCCAGTTGCAATTCATGTTAAATGTCCCGCCCGCTGTTACTGCAATCGGGTTTACATGGTTTGTATACTGTGAGCCGCTTATCTGGCCACATGGCAGTGTCCAGGCTGCGTGACGCGAATATCCTGTTTGCCCGGGGTTATTGGCCGAATAAATATAATAAGTCCCAGGGTTCTGGAGATGCAGGATGTAACTGCCGTTTGCGTCCGTGGGCGCCAAGGCCGCATATTTCACATAAGGCCGGCAGTAATATTCCACGTGGATGGAATGACGGAGAGTGAACGGGCAGGGTGTTGTCGTCGCGAACACGAACCGGTTCGCCGCGGGGGAACCGGGGGCGCAATAATACGTCCCCAGGGATGAACTATAAACCCAGTTGCAAGTTGTGACCTTCCCCGTGACGGTTATCGGCCCGGAAAATATGCTCGCGTAGACCGTACCGAGATTGACTGCGGCCCCCGTCGTGACGGTTATGGGAGACCCGGCATCGTGCCACGTATAATCCCCGTTTTTGGGCGGGCCGTATTCCTGGGCGGCGGTATTGGTGTTTGAAAGCGGCGCCCTCCTTACGAGCATGATGCGATATGTCCCCGCCGGGACGCTCACACTAAAATTACCGTTTGAATCGGAGGGCCCCAGGATATACTGGGCCGCCCTGAAATTACTTTCAGCTATAAACGGCCCTTCCGGATAGACGTGCAGGTATGCATAGGCCCCTGCCAGCGGCTGGTTTACCCCGCTTCCGTTATAAATGAAGGTCGCGGTAATAGTGCCGTTCGCCATCGCAGCCCCGGAGGACAGCAATATGGAAATAGTGAAACTTATAAAGACGGCGAACCATTTTTTCATTGGCATCACTTACTCCTCCCCTGATGATTTTTACCCTTGTAAAGCCGCAAGGCGGCAAGTGACAGGCGGGCTGCCTTCCAGCTCCTGCCCTGCTTGCCACCCGCCGCCTGTTGCCTGCCCTAGCAGGGATGCACGCAAACGGAGCCGATTATGCGGGGCCTCGCGTATTTTGCCTTTTTCATCTCCTTACCTCCTTTCAATATCTTTCCCGTCGCAACTGGCAATAGCAATTTCCATACCCACCCTATAGTAATTCAAATAGAATAATAGGCCAGGGATTAATTTCGACTTTTATTTCAAGGAGTTTACGACTTTTCCCTGCCTAAGGCCGGAGGATTATTTTTTCAGTTTTTGCGCGGAATGACGCACTGGAGAGTTGCGATATGACACAACTACAGGTTTGCATGGTTAGTCCCTTCGGAAGGAGGGTTGGGAGGTTCCGGGGGGAACCGGCCTGGAGAACCTAATGGAATATCGACGGCGTGTTTGCAAGGAAGACCCTTATGTATGACTTTTGCCTGAGGGTCTCAAGATAGCTCTGGAGCCTTTGGTTTATCTCCTTTTCCTTAAGAAGGCGCTCAATCTGCCCCCTCACCTGCTCATAGGGCGCGCCACCCATCCTGGTCTTGTTTTCCTCGTAAAAATTCCTCACCGCATCTTCCGGCACCACTACGAAGGCCCTGATCTTGAAATCCGTAAATTCCCGGATGGCCTGCTCATCGCTCATGGTCTCGGGGAATATCTTCCTGGCCTCCCTGAGCAGCAGCAGCCGGTTTATCATTGTCTGGAGCACCTGGGCCTTCGTTATACCGGGCGTGATTTTTTTGGCCTGGCGGTATCGGGCCTCAAGTTCGCTGAGCAGTATCGCGTCTGTGCCGACCAGCGCGACAGTTCTGTCCAGGATTTTTTCAGCGCATGGGCTGCTTTTTAAAATCCCTCCCGCGGCGGGACTGCCTGAAATCTCCACGGAAGCCGGCGCTGCCGGAGCAACGAGAAAAAGAAATAGCGATAAAAATACGGCTATTATCATATGGGATTGAAAATTTTTAAAATGCATGGCCTATGCTGAAATCTATCTTGCTTCTGCTCTCCCCTGCCCGCCTGCTCAATTTTACTCCATAGTCGAGCCTGATGGGTCCGACAGGGGTCATGTACCTCAGACCGATTCCCGTTGCGAACCTGATATCCAGGGGCTTTATCTGCCCAATCGTCAGCCATACGTTGCCGTCGTCCAGGAAAGGGACGATCCACCAGTCTTTTGTTATCTCGGTCCTCAACTCCAGGTTGGAGACGAAAAAGGCGTTGCCCCCGATGGGGGTGCCATCGGACGCAAGCGGGCCCAGGCTGTCCTGGGTATAACCCCTCACGCTGTCCCTGCCCCCCAGGAAAAACCTCTCGACTATGGGCAGCTCCTGCGTGCTGCCAAGCCCCTCGGCAAGCCCCACCCTGGCGTCGTAGGCGAGCACCAGCCGGTTTGAAAGGGACTGATATTTCGCCCCCCGGACGATGAGCTCCACGAAATTTGTCTGAGAGAGAAAGGCCGCGCTGGCAAGTTTCAGGGTCGCCCCCGCGAATACGCCCCTGGTCGGGTTGAAAGGATTGTCCCTGGTGTCATAGCCCACGGCCGGCTTTAAGTCGCTTATGGCGAGGGTACCCACGTCCTCCCTGGAGAGCACCACGCCGGGCAGGACGTCATAGGTCCTCACAATCGAGAACTCATGGTAAAGCTCCACCTTCAGATGGGTTGTGAGCTGTTTTTCCACGCCGGCCGTGGCCGTGTACCTCACGAGCTTGTAGCTCACCTGGCCCGTGTCAAAATTCTTCTGCTCCCTGCTTTCGGCCAGGGCAAAGGCCCTGAACGGGAGCCTGTATCCCAGGAACCAGGGCTCGTCGTAGTTTACTATCAGGCGCCTCTCCAGAGAGCTGAACTCAAAACGCGCGGAGCCCAGCCTGTCCATCCCGAAGAGGTTTTTGTAAGAGACGCCGAGGAATCCCCTGTATTTTTCGTATTCGCCGTAGCCCGCGCCGAACTCCACCGCGCCGGGCCTGGACTCCTTGACCCTGTAGACCGTGTCGAACGTGGTGCCGTTATAAGCGGGCAGCTCCGAAACATCGACGGAATCAAATATCCCCATCTCATACAGCCTCTGCCTCTCCTTCATCACGGTCTTCTGGCTGAACGGGTCTCCCTCCTTGTGCAGAAACTCCCTCCATATGACCCACGCCCTGGTCTGATAATTGCCCACTATTATGTTCTTGCCGAAGACGTATTTCGGCCCCGCGTTTACCGTGTAAGAAAGCCTGGCCTTGTGGTCCTTGAAATCTCTCTTTATGGCGACGGAACAGGCCGCGTAACCCAGCTTGTTATAAAGCTCAAGCACCCTGTACCTGGCATTTGTGATATCGACCTCGCTATAGGTGTCTCCGGGTTTTATGTGTATCGCCCGCCTGATCCGATCGTCGGAATAGGGCGGCGCCGCCTTCACGTCCACCTCGCCGATAGTGTATTTTCCGCCCTCTTTCACATTGTAGGTGATGGCCACCAGCCCCGGCCCGCTCGCCCGCACCTCCGGGGCCGCCACCGATACGTCAAGATAGCCCAGGTTGTAGAAAAAATCCTGAAGGTCGGAGCGGTCGGTCTCAAGGAGGTCCGGGTTATAGATCTCCCCCTTCCGGAGCATGAGGAAATCCTGCAGACGCTCATCAGGCACCGTTACGCCGGTGAAGTCCACCTTATCCACTTTTATCTGGCCGTCCTCGGAGATATAAAATTTTATGGTAGATTCGCCGTCTTTTTTTTGCACTACCGGCGCCACCTCCGCGTCCGGACGGCCCACTTCCCGGTATGCGCCTTTTATCTTCTGCACGGCCTCCTCCACAAGCTCGTCCGAGACGTCGCCCGCCTCCATGAAGGGCAGGAGATTCCGGAGCTTTTTCTTGCCGATGACGTGGTTCCCGTAAAAATCCGCCTCGTAGCGCTTGCCGGGATCGACGCTTATCGAAAGCGCGCCGTTTGAAAAACTGTACGGCCCCACCCGGGGATTGACGTAATGGCGTTTGAGATAATAATTCTTCAAACCGGCCAGTTGCTCCTTCAGTTTAAACTGGTCGTAAACGTCGCCGGGCCCGATCTTTATCAGCCGGGCAGGCGCTCCCGTAATGTCCACTTTCTTCACCAGAACGGGAGGCCCGGGCAGGACCGAGACATCTATCCTCACGTTGTAGGGGTTTTTCTTCTTCAATATCCTCTTCACGCTCACGGTAACGGCGGAGTCCGGGTATCCGGCCATGGACAGGGTATGCACAAGCGCGGACCGGGCCCTGTCAAGGAGGTCATAGCGCATAAAATCCCCCTCCTTGAACAGAAACCCCTTTTCGATAAGTCCGCGCGAGGGCCCGCTGCCCTTCACGTGGAAGCTGACGTCTTTTATCCTGTCTTTTTCCCTGACCTTGACGATAATCACGCCGGGGCGGTCCAAATCCTCGCCGACGGAGATATACTCGAATATCCCCTTTTTAAAGGCCCTTTTTATCCCTCTCGCAAGGTTTTCAGGCACGATTACGTTTGAGCTCTTCAGGCAAAGAAGGTAAATCAACTGGGATTTGTCGATCGTATACAGCCCCTGCACCTCTATTTTTTTTATCTTTACCGGTTCCTGTATTTTCACCGGCCCCGGCGTTGTCTTTTCCACCGGCCCGTCCGCAAGCCCCACCCCCGCCGGCAGAAACAGGAAAAGAATGACCATGATTAATGGCTTGGAAAAGAGACCGGGCCTTCTCATCTGAATTTCAGCCTGAACTCCACGTCGCCGCCCAGGTCCCCGGTGTCGTCTCTTGTGCCGACGATGGAGACTTTGGGGGAAACCGCGTATTCCATCCGTATGATCTGCTCCTCGGTGCCTATCGGGGCGGAATATATGACGAAGAGCTTGTCCCCGAGGAGCCTTTTCGACACCGTGACCCTTGGCGACACGGTGCCCGTCTTCTGGGAGACATAAGGCGCAATGTCGAAACGCTCAAAGCCGGTTATGCTTTTTAGCCTCTTGGTAATCACATTCTGGAACTGGCCCGTTAAAAACGAACTTGCCTCGGAATAGTCCACTCCCCCCCCGGTCCCGGTGGAAGAAGACGCGCTGGAAAGGCTCCCTGTGGTCAGAAGCGACAGGATATCCGGCTCCTGCAGATGGGGCTGGCTGGAAAACGCCAGGTTGAGCCCGTTTGTCGTGCCCGCCATGTTTATCGTTATCTGATATCCCTTTATGGTCGAGGAGGCCATTATGTCCAGGGCCGGGTCTATCCGGTTGGGGTCCGCGAAGATGACGGAGGCGTGCTCGATCGAAAATTCGGTATTCCGGAAATATATCTTCCCCCTGGATGCCTCCACCCTGCCCAGCGGGATGGGTTTTGCGAGCGTCCCCATTACGGTGAGGTCCACGCTCAGCGGGGCGCGGGCCACGTTGTTGGCCACCATGATGTTCCTGGAGCCGTAAACCCTGAGGCTGAGGCCGGTCGTGGCCTCGAAACTCCTGGGCGAAGGCGGACGGACGGCCTTCTTTTTGAATATCAGGCCCTTCAGGTCCACGTTCTTCCTGTATGCCGCCTTCCTGATGAACACCTCGCCCGTGAGGTCCCTTGCGCCGGGGTCTCCGCTGACGACAAAATTTCCGTCCAGCGTGGCGTCCACCCCTTCAACCGAGATGCCGGCGTTTTTCAGTACGCCATCGAAATAATACTTTGCCGGCTTCAGCTTCTTCAGATAGACAACCCCGGTAACGCCCAGTTGCCCGCCCCCTACCTTCGATGAAAACTTCTCCAGAACAATCCTGTTTTCATCAATATACATATAGGCGGAAATTATCCTGAGGTTTTCCGGCATGCCCGTGATGCCTATCACCGCGTTCGAAAGCGAAAGATCGCCGGAGATGTCCGGCCTGCCCCAGTTCCCGCCTACATGAAAGACATAGCTGGCGTCCCCGGTGAGCATGTTGGCCTGCTTCAGAAAACTCTTCATCGGGGCCAGCGAGCTTTTGCCCTCTATGTTGACGTCGTAGCCGCGGCCGAGGGCGACAGTGCCCGATATCTGCACGCCGGTCCGGGCGCCGCTTAAGTCCAGGGACCGGATGTTGAGGGTCTTGTCGCGGACATCCAGGGAGAAGGGCCTCTCCGCGGAAAAGCTCTGCCCGAAGGCGGTAAAGGCAAGCTGGTTTAAAACAAGAGAACCGTTTATGGCCTTCTTCGTCCCGGAAAACTGCCCCCTGCCCTGCAGGCTGACAAACAAATCCGGCGGGACATTCTTTAAAAAGGGAGATACAAGATAATCATACCGCCCGTTTTTAAGCGCGATGTCCGCCTGCCACGGCAAGTCGCCTTCGAGCAGCGCCTGTCCCTTCAGGATTATCCTTTCGTCCTGCAGGGAGGCATCGATCGAAGCCTTTTTTCCACCCGGCCCCGAAATGATGTCCAACTTGAATTCACCGCCTTTTACCGGATGGCCTTCGTACCTGCCGCCGGTAAGCCTCCCCTCCACGCTCAACCGGGGTTTTTCAAGTGTCCCCCTGCCGCTGGCCTTGAAAGACATCCTGTAGTCCACGGGCAGCTTCCTGCCGGGGAAAAGGTCTTTTATGCCGACGCCGTCCGACTGCGCGTTGAAATTGAATTGCTTGCCGTGCAGCAATTCTCCCGAGAGTTTTACGGCCGCCCCGTCTTTCATCAGGACGCCATGCGCAATGGAGAGGTCTCCGTCCTTGTAATCGAAATCAAACCGGGCGGAAGACACATGCACGCCTGAACAGGCGACGTCCGAGGCATTGACCCTGCCCGAGAGCTCCGGGGCCGCGCCTGTGACCTTCAAATCGGCTGAGACGATGGTGCCGGAGATATTCCGCTTCTCCAGGGCCGGGCTTATGAGCCTTGCGACCCTGGAGGCGGGGGATTCGCCCAGCTTTATATCCAGATCATAGACCGGCTGCGCCAGCTCGAATATCTCTTTCGCCTTCGGAAAAAGCATCCGCCCGGTCACATCTATCTTCTGCCCGCCTGTCTCCGCCTGCAGCCTCTGTATCTGCAATTGGTCCTTGTCGTAGGTGATTACCCCGTCCGCCGTCCCGGACTTCATCCCGAGCACCACGGCGCGGCTGGCGAATATCCTGCCATTGAAAGTGGGGTCCTTGATCGGGCCGGAAACGCTGCCGTCGAAGCCGCCCGAACCCTCCGCGAGCGTGGAATATGGGAGCGTCAGATCCTTGAAATCATCGGTGCGCATGGAAAAATCCATGTTAATGGTGCTGTTGCCGTAATTTATGGCCCCGTTGCCGTCAACCGTGGTAAGGGCGGTCTTCATATGGGTCTGGGAAAAAATCACGGTATTGCCGGCCAGGGCAAAGCCGCTTGTGATGGACCGTATCCTGCCGGTAAAATCCCTGCCCAGGGAGGTGGCATGAAACTGGAAGTCCCCGTCGGGGGCAAAACTGGCTGTCCGGTTTACCATTCTGCCCGAAAGCCTGCCGGCCGGCAGGGGGAGGTGCAGTTTCAGGAACCCGGCCAGGAATTTTCTGGAATTCAGGTCCGAGAAGGCGACGTCTATATTCAGCGTCCTGACCTTGGGCAGATTTATCGAGAAGCTCCCCCTCGCCTGCCCGCCGTAAAGCCTGCCCCTTATCTTGTCGAACGAGAGGAGCCCGTTTTGGAATTTCAGGGCGAAATCCAGGTTGTCTGCGCTGGCCCCGTATATGACGGCCTTTTGAAGGCTGCCTTCTCCGCTGCCCGCCAGGTTGTCAAGCGGCCCCTCGACGTGGGCGTCCACCTTCGCAAACCCGGCGACATTGACATTCGCGTGCAGAAACTCCAGGAGCGTCTGGGCATAAAGACCGCCCTTCACATCCATATCTATATAGGTCTTATTCCAGTCAAACGGGGTTTTATTGCCGCCTACGGCCGGGGAGCCCTCCGCATTGAAACCGGGCAGCCTCACCTCCCCGGCCAACTGGAGTTCCCCCTGGTCCGGCTTTTCAAGCCCGAAGACGTCCTTGAGCGTGGCGATCAGCAGCCTTATCCTGGTCGAGAGGCGGACGCCCCCTGCCTTTGTGTATCCTCCGCTTAAGCTGGCCGTGCTGCCCGCGCTTTCAAGCGAAAAGGCGTCGATTTTCAGGACGCCGTCTCTGAAGGACGCCTTGGCCGTGTCCAGTTTTGCGCTTATCCGGGGAATGTCCTTCGCCGAAACGGAAATATTCCTGCAGGACATCCTCACCTGGTCCCTGCTGAGGAGCGCCTCGGCATCCAGCCCCCGGCAGGAGACGGCCAGACCGCCCGGCCCGCCCGCCTGCCTGGCGTAACTCAGGGAGCCGTCCGCAACGACCACGGTCCCCAGTTTGAGCGTAAATCCCCCCGGGGGCCTCTTCCGCCTGGAGATATCGAGGAAATGCTCTATATTCCTGCCGGCCATCCTTATGTCGGGGCCGGAAAGGGCTAGCCTCTTGATAAATATCTTCTTTGACAGGAGGGCCGAAAGCCCGACGTAGGCCTTGATGCCGCGTGCGGAAAAGATCATGTCCCCGCGGTCGTCGAATATCCTGACGTTCCTGGCCCCCACGTAGAAGGGGAAAAGGTTCGCGTACAGCCTGCCGGCCGTCAGCTCATAGCCCGTCTGGGACTCGAACCCCCTGGAGACTGTTTCCTTCAGATAATTTGATACCTGGGGGCTGCGTAAAAAAATGTATCCCCCCGAGACTGCCGCCGCCAGAATGAGAATACCTGCTAATTTTTTTAAATTTTTCCTCATTATTTGCCGCAAAATCTATTGTAATAATAAAATGGAAATTAAACAATTCTCGGGGTCACATTAGAGGGGCGCGGCGGCGGATGGGTTGATTAAAAGTCCTTTTTTATGTTAGAAAATTAGTATCCGGAAGGCGCGTAGCTCAGGGGGAGAGCGCTACCTTGACACGGTAGAGGTCTGGGGTTCGAAACCCCACGTGCCTACCATTGAAAACAAGGGGTTAGTCCCGCAACATGCGGGAGTAGCCCCCTTTGTTCTAGTAGCAGGCTGCTGAAAAAGTCTTCTCATGTTGCAATCTCGTAAATTCTGGATCGGCGGCCATGACAACTATGAGCGCTTCTTGGTCTGATTGATTGGAAACCGCCGCGAATTAAGTAAGGTGTCCCCGGAATTAGATTCTGTGGGAATAAACTTCTTAAAAACTTCCCCGATTTGCTTGAAAGATTTCTGCCTCAGCAGGGCAATTTTTTCGGCAAATTTCTGCCGCTCGGATCGGGGCTTTCTTCGAAGGGTCTGCAGGTGAAAAAACCGGCATTGAATTTTTCATTGGAAATTATGACAATTTCAATGATTTTTTGCATCCGGTTTTTCGTGGAAATGACCCTTAAGCTAGCGCCATTCGTCTCTGTCCCTATTTTATGTAATTGGTTTCGAAATTCACCGGATATAGCCCAGATATCTGGTCCGAAACCACCTTCCCCAGACTATTGAGCGTCGCTGTCTCCTGCCTTCCCATGGGGGGCTTGTATCGGTGAGCGTCATCGTGGACGGGTCATAGGAGCTGGTAAACGTGTTGCCGCGGCGCGCCTTGAGGACGATTTCCCTTTTGCCGCACCGTATGCCGCGATTTCGGCCTCTTGCGGGCGGACGCGATTTCGAGATAGGTCCTACTTCCGGGAGAGGCAATCCTCCCGCCAGAGGCAGCCCGCCTGGTCGCAGAAACCGGAGGCGGCGGAGCCATAGCAGTCAAAATTCCCCTCGGACCTCTGGATGGCCTTGATGATCTCCGTCTTGTTGAGGTTCGCGGTCTTTACGCCCTTCTGCTTCGCAATGGCCATTACCTTTTTTATGTTCATTCCCGGCCCTCCTTTTCCGGCCCGCTGCGAGTCGGACATAAAGATATCAATTCAGAAATAACAATATACCTTGTGGCCTTTTTTTTTCAAGGATTAGCGGCGTTATAGAGCGGCCCTGCGTCAGATTTGCGCGGCCCGTATCTGTCTGTTCCCGGAGAGAAGCGAAGAGCGGACGGATCACGGCGCGCCGCATCTAGCCAATCTTTCGCCATTCGCCCGGATAGACTCTCTGAACAAAGCCTCTTGTATACGCCCGGAACCGCGCGCTGATCGGAAGGAGCAGGCAGATGCCCCGCCCTGCCCCTCAAATCCGGCGCAGGGGCCTTATTGACGTGCCGTCTGAAATTATGATAATTTCAAGTTCGGGCTACCCAAATGTTCAAGCACTTTCTCCTGATTGCCGCAATCGTCCTGCTGACCTGGTTTTCAAGGCTGCTTGAGGGCGCCGCCCGGCATGCCCATCCGGGGTATCTCCTCATAAGCGCATCGCTTGCCGCCGGCATGCTGATAATACTTGCCGGCTGCGAGCTTTTCTCAAACGGCGTCGAGCACCTGGGACAGAGGATGAACATGTCCCATGCGACCACTGGCAGTCTGCTTGCCGGTGTGGGCACCGCCCTTCCGGAGACCATAATCCCGGTCCTGGCCCTAATCTCCGGCCCATCCGCTCACGGACAGGACATCGCAATAGGGGCCATTCTGGGGGCCCCCTTCATGCTGAGCACCCTTGCCCTTTTCCTGCTCGGCCTGACGGTCCTGTTAAGAAAAATCCTTAAAAAAGGCGCAGCCCCGGCGATGGACATCAACCCGAAGGCGTTAAGGTTCGAACTGGGGCAGGTCATCTTCGCCATGGCCCTCATACTCATGGCCTCCGTCCTGAAGGTCCGCCCGGTGAATTACCTCTGCGCCGCGGTGCTGCTCGCATCGTATCTTTTTTTTGTCTCCAAAACGATAAAACATGAGGCGGAAGAGGGAGAGAGCTACGCAGAGGAGTTCCATTTCGGGACCTTCCTGGGTTATGAGAAAAGGCCCCTCTGGATATCCCTGCAGGTCCTCGCGGGCCTGCTTTTAATGGTCGGCGGGGCCTCCATCTTTGTGGATTACATATCCCTGCTCGCCGTAAAATCCGGGATATCCGCTCTGGCCCTTTCCCTGATAATAGTGCCCTTCGCGACCGAACTGCCCGAGAAGGTAAACTCCATAAGCTGGACGCTCAAGGGCAGGGACACGCTTGCAATCGGAAACATAACGGGGGCGATGGTGTTTCAGTCTACCATACCGGCGTCGATAGGGCTGGTATTCACACGCTGGGCAATGGACCGCGCGGAGCTGATGGACATCATGTCCGTGATCCTGATGGGAGCGCTTCTGAAAGTGACCGTCAGCCGGCGGAAAAGGATCCCCGCCGCCGTACTCCTGGCCGGCGGCATCTTCTACCTGGCGTACATAATGTGGATCGTATTTTAAAAAAATCCCGGAGTCAATGCATCCCGGCCGGGGCCTCCTGCCTGCCCTTCTTCATGAAAAACACCAGCGGCAGGATGAAGATCATGAATATGCTCAGTTGGCGGAACGCGCCGTTGTAGGCGAGCATGGAGGCCTGCCTGGAAAGCTCCGCATAGAGGGTGCCGGTGGCGGCCTGGCCCGCAAGCGCGTGCCCGAAGACCCCGGAATACCCGATTACGTTCGATGTCCGCCCCAGCGCGATCTGGTAGTTGCGGTCAAAGGGGGTCAGGTGGCCGACCATGAGCGCCTGGTGTATCTGGGAGCCCCTTGCGAGCATTGTCGTCACGTAGGCGACGCCGAAGCTGCCGCCAAGGTTTCTGAGGAGATTGTAAATGGCGGTAGCGTTGCTCATGTCCTCCTTGTTGATGTTCGCCATTGTCATCGTCGTAAGCGGGATGAAGAGAAAGCCCATCCCGAGCCCCAGCACCGCCCTCGGCCACAGGATGGTATAGAAGTCCGCGTTCAGGTTGAAAAGCGACATCAGATGCGTGGCGTATGCGCCGGCTATTATGCCGAAGGCCAGAAGCGCCTTCGGGTTGACCTTCGTGATAAGGCGCCCGGCTACCGGCATGGCAAGCAGGGTGGCAAGTCCTCCGGGCCCGAGCACCATGCCGGCGAGCGTGGCGTCGTAGCCCATCATCTTCTGCACGAAAATCGGCAGCAGCACGATGCTGCCGAAGAGATTGAAGAAAGCGAAAAACATCACGAGGTTGCCGGAGGTGAAGGAGATGTCCCTGAAGGTGCCCAGTTTCAGGATGGGGTGCTCCGCGAGGCGCTCGTTCACGAGGAAGAGTATGAGCGAGACGCCGGAGATGACCGCCAGGGCGGTGATGTAGCCGGAGGAGAACCAGTCGGCCCTCTGGCCCTTGTCAAGGACCACCTGCAGCGAGCCCAGCCCCACGGCCAGAAACAGTATGCCCCAGTAATCTATCCTTATCCCCCTTTGCCTTACATAGGAGGGGTCCGTTATGAACAGGGAGACCATGATGATGGAGATGATCCCTATCGGCACGTTTATGAAGAATATCCAGTGCCAGGACCAGTTGTCCGTGATCCACCCGCCCACCAGCGGGCCGATTATCGGGCCGAACATGATGCCCACGCCGAATATGGCCATCGCCATGCCGTGCTGCCTGCGCGGGAACGTCTCCAGCAGTATGGACTGGGAGAGCGGCTGGAGCGCGCCGCCGCCGATGCCCTGGAGCACGCGGAAAAACACGAGGCTCTGGAGGTTCCACGCCATGCCGCAGAAAAAGGAGCTTGCCGTGAAAAGGGATATCGAGAACATGAGGTAGTTCTTCCTGCCGAAGACCCTTCCCAGCCAGCCGGTCATCGGGATGATGATGGCGTTTGAGACCAGGTAGGAGGTTATCGTCCATGTCGCCTCGTCGATGCCGGCTGAAAGGCTGCCCCTTATGTGGTCCAGCGAGACGTTGACGACGCTCGTGTCGATTATCTCAATGAGCGTGGGCAGCATCACCGTGACGGCGATGATCCACTTGCTTGCGGCCAGGGCCCTCTGCTCCCGGTTTTCCATAACGCGCCGGTTTTTTCAGAAACCGGTGCGGGCGCTTTTGCCCGCTCTCATTTTATTATCACGGTGGGCTGCACGGACATGCCGAGCCGGAGAATATGATTGGGGTCTTCGCCGGCGTTGAGGACTATCTTCACAGGGATCCTCTGGACCACCTTCACATAGTTTCCCGTGGCGTTTTCAGGCGGGAAGAGGGAGAAGACAGCCCCCGTGCCGGCCATGATGCTGTTGATCTTCCCATGGAAGGTGACGCCGGGATAGGTGTCCACATCTATGTCCACGTCCTGGCCCGGCTTCATATGAGTGATCTGGGTCTCCTTGTAATTTGCCGTCACCCATGTCTCGGAGAGCGGAACGATGGCCATGAGCGGCTGGCCGGGCTGTACCTGATTGCCGACCTGGACTGATTTCTTCGTGACGTAGCCGTCGGTGGGCGCGCATATCCTGGTGTAGCCTACGTTGAGCCTGGCCAGTTCGAGCGATGCCTTGCCCTGCTTGATGACCGACTTCTGGTATACAATCGCGGCCAGGGCCTCGGCCAGCACCGCCTTCTGGGCGGCATATGCGGCGCGGGCCTTCCGGAGGTCCTGCCTTGCCGACTGGACCCTGGCGGTCTGCACGTCGAAGGCCGTCGTCAGCCTCTCATAACGCTCCCGGGGGATGGCCTCCTTTGCGAAAAGGTTTTTGGCCCGGATGGCGTCCTTTCTGGCCTGGCGGAGGTTGGCCTCCTCCAGGGCGACCGCGGCCGCCTGCGCGTCTATATTGGCCTTTCTCTCGGCAAGCTGCTTTCTGGCAGCCACAATCCGAGCCTCGTCTTCCTGGAGCCTGCCTTGCTGGGCCCCCAGCGCGGAGGACGCCATTTTGGCTTTCGTCGTGTAATCCACAGGGTCCAGCCCGGCAAGCAGCGTGCCCTTAGTCACGAACTGGTTGTCCTGGACGTAAACGGCCTTCACGGTCCCGTATATCTTCGGCGCTATGGTATGGACATTGCCGTCTATAAAAGCGTCATCGGTGGAAATATGCGTCTTTTTATACTGAATGTAAAAAAAAGCGGCAACCGCGATAATGATCCCCAGGAACACAAACAGGACAACAGCCGTTTTTTTACGGCCCGCCCGCGGTTTGACAGTCTCTTCCATGATTATTTATACACCTCCGCTAAATCGTTCCCCTGAGAATACAGGTATCCGGCCTCCGCCTTCCTGAAATCATAGAGCGCGCTGTAACGGTTCGTCTCGGCCACGGTCAGCAGCGTAAGGGCGTCCAGGACGTCGGTAGCCGTTCCGACGCCCTCTTCATACCGCGTCTTGTTTATCCTCAGGTTCTCCTTGGCCTGCTTCACGGCGTCCCTTGTGACATCGAGGCGCTTGCGCGCGTTTTCGAGGTCGAGCGCGTAGGTCTCGACCTGCAGTTTTATGTCGTCTACAATCTTGTCCTTTTGTTCGATGAGTTTTTCCTGCTGGCTGTTTATCCTGTCCAGCTCCGCGCGGGTGGCCCCGCCGCCGTAGAAATTTATGCCCATCCCGATTATCAGGGAGAAATTGCCGTTAGGGGTCTCGAACTGGTTTTTGGTGTAATCATAACCGCCCCGGGCAAAGAATCTGGGATAGTATTGCGACCTGGCGGCCTTCTTCTCCAGGCGCAGGGACTTCATCGTCTCTGCAACGACCGCAAGCTCCGGCCTGTTTTTCTGCGCGTTCTCCCATGCCTGTTCGATATTGGGGGCCGTGCCCTTGCCCGGATAGAAAACCTCGTTTTCAGGTATATCGACAGGCTCGAATGGGGTGTCCAGCGGCCTTGCAAGCAGGTTGTTTACCCTGGAGGCCATGATGTTCCTTGAATTCCTGGCGCTGACCAGCCTCTGCCTGGCATCCGAGATGCGGACCTCGGCCTGGAGGAGGTCGTTTTTGGTTATGACGCCCTGCGCGTAGAGGTTTTGAGCGTCCTTCAGATGCGCCTGCAGCCTGCTGACCTCGTCCTCCGCGACGAGCACCATCTTGCCGGCCTCCAGAAGGTCGAAGTAGGCCATGGCGAACTGCAGGGCGACGAGGTTTCTTATCCTCATCGTATCATACCTGCTAGCGGCCAGGACTGCCTTGCTGGCCCCGTACCTGGAGGCGTTCCCCTCGAAATCGTAAAGCGTCTGCTGTATGTTGAGGCCGTAGGAATAATAATCCTTCTCCGAGGTCGGCGCCACCAGGCCGTCGAATACGGCCCTGGGCTCATGGGCCAGGAAGGTCTGGCCGGCGGACCCGTTTATGGAGGGCAGCATCGGGGCGCGCGCGGCCTCCACGTCCGCCCTTTGAATGTCCTCCTGCCTCCGGGCGATCTTTACAAGCCTGTTGTTCCTGGTGACCATCCTTAGCCCATCCCCGAGGCTGAGGCTCTCCTGCGGCAACGCGACCGTCGCGGCGAAAACAAAAACGGCAAGCGCCATGAAGGCGGCAATTAGCCTGTAGCATCTCATGCCGCGGACCCCTTGACGAAGATATCCACGAACTCCGTTATCGCCTTCTGTTCATCGGAAGGCTTCGACCTTTCCTTCAGGACCAGCTCGCGCACGGTAAAGTAGGAGAAAAACATGCCGAGAAAAGCCCTGGCGCCGTACTCCGGGTCGAAATCCCGGAGTATGCCGCTGTCCTGCAGGTCCTTGAAATAGGATGCGAGCGTCTTATAGACCTCCCCGACGAAATTATGATAGATGTCCTTCACCCTGGCCGGATAGAGGTGCATCTCGGAGTGCATGATCCGTATGAGGTCGCGCCGCTCGGAGAGCCTGCCCAGGAATTTCTCCGCTATCAGCAGGAGCGCGTCCCTGTAGTCAAGCTCCTTTATCTCGGGCATCAGGCCCTTAAGCGCGGGCAGAAAGGTATAGCTGTTGATGATCTCCTGGAAAAGCTGCTCCTTGGACGAGAAATGCCTGAATAACGTAAGCTCGGCCACGCCCGCCTTTTTGGCAATGTCCTTGGTCGTGGCCCCCAGGTAGCCCTTCGAGGAGATGAGTTTCAGCCCGGCGTCGAGAAGCCTCTTCCTCGTGGCGCCGGCCCTCTCGCCCCTTGCGGCCTTCAACAATAAATCTCTTCCGGCCCTTGACAACAGGGAATACCCCTTTCTGAATGTTAGTAATTACTTACTTTATCAGCGGGTCCGGGGCGGTGTCAAGCCGTTTCTTTACAGCCTGTCTTTCACAAGCGAATCGACGACGCCGGGGTCCGCGAGCGTAGAGGTGTCACCAAGGTCCTCTATGTCCCCCCTGGCGATTTTCCTGAGGATCCTCCTCATGATCTTTCCGCTTCTTGTCTTGGGCAGCCCGGGCGCGAATTGCAGCTTGTCCGGCGCGGCTATCGGGCCGATGACCTTCCTGACGTGGCTGACGAGCACCTGCCTGAGGTCTCCGGTAGGCTGGTATCCTTCCTTCAAGGTCACATAGCTGTAGATGCCTTCGCCCTTGACGTCGTGGGGGAAGCCGACCACGGCGGCCTCTGCGACCGCCTCGTAGCTTACAAGGGCGCTCTCGACCTCCGCCGTCCCGATCCTGTGGCCCGAGACGTTCAGCACGTCATCGATCCTGCCCATGAGCCAGTAGTCCCCGTCCTCATCCACCCTTGCCCCGTCGCCGGAAAAATATTTGCCCGGGAACCGGCTGAAGTACACCTCTTTCATCTTCGCGTTTTCCGGGTCCCCGTAGGTGCCCCTGAGCATGCCGGGCCATGGCTTGTCGATCACCAGATAGCCGCCCTCGTTGGCCCCGGCCGGGCTTCCGTTTTCCCTTACCACCTGGGCCACAATGCCGGGGAAGGGCTTGCTGGCGGAGCCGGGTTTTAGCGACATGGCGCCGGGCAGCGGGGTGATGAGGATGCCGCCGGTCTCCGTCTGCCACCACGTGTCCACTACCGGGAGTTTTTCCCTTCCTACATGATGGTGATACCAGATCCAGGCCTCGGGGTTGATGGGCTCGCCAACGGTGCCCAGAATCCTGAGGGACGACAGGTCATGGCTGTCCACCCAGCCGGGCCCCTCTCGCATGAGGGCCCTTATAACGGTGGGCGCGGTGTAAATTATGTTCACCGCGTGTTTGTCCACTATGTCCCAGAGCCTCCCCGGGTCCGGATAGGTGGGCACGCCCTCGAACAGCACGGATGTTGCTCCCTCGGAAAGCGGGCCGTAAAGGATATATGTGTGCCCGGTGATCCATCCCACGTCCGCGGTGCAGAAATGAATGTCCTCCTCGCGGTAATCAAAAATCCACTTGAACGTGAGGTTCGCGAATACCATATAGCCGCCGGTCGTGTGCAGCACGCCCTTGGGCTTGCCGGTGGAGCCGGACGTATAGAGTATGAAAAGGGGGTCTTCGGCGTCCATCTCCTCCGGCTTGCAGTAATTCGGGATGTCCTTTGCGTTCATCTCCTCATGCCACCAGAGGTCCCTGCCCGCCTGGAAGTCAACGGCGCCACCCGTGCGGCGCACCACGATGACCTTCTCCACGCCGGGGCATTCGCGCAGGGCCTGATCGACGTTTGCCTTCAGCGGCACCCTGCGGCCGCCCCTAAACCCCTCGTCGGCCGTCACCGCAAGCCTGGCGCCGCAGTCGTTTATCCTGTCCGCCAGGGATTTGGCGGAAAAGCCGCCGAACACCACGCTGTGGATAGCGCCGATCCTTGCGCATGCGAGCATGGCTACCGGAAGCTCCGGTATCATCGGCATATAAAGAGTAACCCGGTCGCCCTTGCGCACACCGTGCTTCTTAAGCACATTGGCGAACCGGTTTACCTCCATCGAAAGCTGCTGATAGGTGTAAGTCTGGTAATGGCCGTCATCGGTCTCCCAGATAAGCGCGGCCTTGTTCCTTCGCGCCGTCCCCAGGTGCCTGTCCAGGCAGTTGTATGAGGCGTTGAGCTTGCCGCCCTCGAACCACTTCACGAAGGGTTTTTTGAAATCGTAGCGGAGCACCTTGTCCCACTTCCGGAACCAGTGGATGTTCTTTTCGGCCATTTCCGCCCAAAAGCCCTCGGGGTCTTCGACGGACCTCTTGTAGATACGCTGGTACTCGGCAAGGCTTTTTATATGGGCCCCCGCGCTTATCTCCGGCCGGGGCGAAAACACCCTTTTTTCAGCGGAAAGGACCTCGATGCCCTTGGGGACTGGTCCCTTCGGGGCTGGTTCCCTTTTCTCATGCTCCCCCATTTCGGATCGCCTCCTTGAAAAAAAAAGTAAGAAACGTTGATATTTTAACACAGAGCGCCCCGCCCCTTTATGCCCTTCCCAGTCCTCCGGGCCTCGTCAGATTTGGAAACATTTTTCTCCTGGCAAGGGGGGATGTGCGGGAAGTCCCGCGCCTGTGATAAAAAGGCTGGCCTGCGGGTAAAGGCTATGCGCTTTTGGCCTTGAAGAATACCACGGCAAGGGGCGGGGCGGTAATAAGCAGGGAAAAGGGCCTGCCGTGGGCCGGCTGGGCTGTGGCCTCCACGCCGCCCGAATTCCCCATGCCGCTGCCGCCGTAATAAGTTGAATCGCTGTTCAGGACCTCCTGCCAGTAGCCCCCGGAGGGCACCCCCACGCGGTAGCCTTGTCTAGGCACGGGGGTGAAATTGCATACCACGAGCATCTTTTCTCCGGAGGCGCCCTTTCTCAGAAAGCTTATCGTGCTCTCCTCCCAGTCCGAGAAATCGACCCACTCGAACCCGTCGTTCTCAAAATCGCGCTCGTAAAGCGCGGGCTCGCTCCTGTAAAGGGCGTTCAGGTCCCTCACCCACTGCTGCACCCCCCTGTGCGGCGCCCACTGCAGCAGGTGCCAGTGGATGCTCTCCTCGTGGTACCACTCGCTGCGCTGCCCTATCTCTCCCCCCATGAAGAGCAGCTTTTTCCCCGGATGGCCGTACATATAGCCGAAAAGCGCCCTGAGGTTCGCGAATTTCTGCCAGTCGTCCCCCGGCATCCGTCCGATGAGCGAGCCCTTCCCGTAGACGACCTCGTCATGGGACAGCGGCAGGATGAAATTCTCATAAAACGCATACCAGATGCTGAAGGTAAGCTCATTGTGATGGTATTTCCGGTGGATCGGGTCCAGCGAGAAATATCTGAGCGTGTCGTGCATCCAGCCCATGTTCCATTTCAGGCCGAAGCCCAGCCCGCCGATGTAAGGCGGCCTTGACACCATCGGCCACGCGGTCGACTCCTCGGCGGCGGTCTGGATGTCCCCGTGGGCGCCGTATACCGTCTCGTTAAACTTCCGGATGAAGCCGATGGCCTCCAGGTTTTCCTTGCCGCCGTACCTGTTGGGTATCCACTCCCCCTGCTTTCTGGCGTAGTCCAGGTACAGCATGGAGGCCACCGCGTCCACGCGCAGGCCGTCGGCATGGTATTTTTCCAGCCATAACATCGCGCTGCTGATCAGAAAGGCCCGGACCTCGTTTCTGCCGTGATTGAAGATATAGCTCTTCCACTCCGGATGGAAACCCTGCTTGGGGTCCCTGTGCTCATAGAGGTGCGTCCCATCGAAATACACGAGTCCGTGGGCGTCATCGGGGAAATGCGACGGCACCCAATCAAGTATCACCCCGATGCCGTTTTGGTGCAGATAGTCGACCAGGTACATGAAATCCTGCGGGGTCCCGTAGCGCGCCGTGGGAGCGAAATACCCGAGCACCTGGTAGCCCCAGGAGCCGTAAAAAGGGTGCTCCATCACCGGCATGAGTTCAACGTGCGTAAAGCCCATCTTCAATACATAATCCGCGAGATAGGGGGCCATCTCCCGGTATGTCAGGCAGCGGTTGCCCTCCTCCGGCACCCTTCGCCAGGAGCCGAGGTGAACCTCGTAAATGGAGAAGGGCCGGTTGAGGGCGTTGTTCTGCCCCCGCGTCCTCATCCATTGGCCGTCGCCCCATTCGTAGCCCAGGTCCCAGACGACCGACCCCGTGCGCGGGGGCACCTCGCCAAACAGAGCGTAAGGGTCCGCTTTCTCGCTCCGGTGGCCGCTCCTGGAGACTATCTGGTATTTGTAAATCTCGCCCTGCCCCAGGCCGGGGATGAAACCCTCCCATATCCCCGAGCTGTCCCACCTGGGGGAGAGCTGATGCGAGCTGCGGTCCCAGCCGTTAAAATTTCCCATGACGGAGACGCTCCTGGCGTTGGGCGCCCAGACGGCGAAATAAGTCCCCTTGCTCCCCCCGGCCTCCATCATATGAGCGCCCATCCTGTCATAGAGCCTGAAGTGATTGCCCTGCCTGAAGAGGTATACGTCAAGCTCGGAAAAAAGGCTCACGCCGTTTATCACGCCTGCCGCCATCTTTTTAAAAACCTCCGGATTTTTTGCGCTTTACGAGAATTATAATCGATTCTCATGCGATGTGAAACAAAAAAGGCGGAGTTTCGGGGAAAAACTGACTTTAAAAGAAAGAGCGGGCGACGGGATTCGAACCCGCGACCTTCAGCTTGGGAAGCGGTTTAAAAGCATCAACCACCATAAAGGTAAGTATAGCAAATCCAAAATTATCAAGGGGATATGGTCATTGGGCCGTATCCCTTTTTTATGGGATTTTAGGCTATTTGAGGGTATTCCGTTAGAAAACGGTTAGAAGGGGCCGGGACCTGGGGCAGCTCAGACCCCTTTTTCTTGAGAACGTGCTATCATGGACAAAAAGTAAGGAAATGAAAATGAAAAAGGTCTTAATCCTGCTTGCGGGTATGGCTGGAATTCTTTTATTCGCTTGCGCAAGCAATGAAACCACGTGCACATCATGGTGTAGTATAGGATGCATAGGCGCGGCAAAGGGAGGATACTACGCCGCATGTTATAACGCGTGCGTAAATAAATGCAAGGACAAACCTCAGAGCTGTCAAGGCCAAGTAGAAATGTCCTCATTTGGGCCAAGTAGAAATGTCCTCTTTGTTAGTACGCATAGGCCCACCAGTTTTTCTTAGGCTTGATGCCCAGTTTGATCCATGGGTGGGT
>JAKAHV010000010.1 GCA_021825295.1 Nitrospirota bacterium | reverse complement strand
AATCCTTTGCCGATCTTGCCCAGGAAGTAAGCCCTGCCGTGGTAAACATAAGCACGGAGACTACGGTTGTGGTCCCCGGCTATCCTTTCTATTTCTTCTTTGGGCGGCATGCGGAAGTGCAGGAACGGGATTTCCTCAAAAGATTTTTTGGCAATGTGCCCAACATGAAGCTAAGGCAGCAGGCCCTCGGTTCCGGCATCATCATTGAGAAAGACGGATACATAGTCACCAATAATCACGTCATTTCAGGCGCTCAAAAAATAAGGGTGATACTTTCGGACGGAAGGACTTTCAAGGGGCGGGTGATCGGGGCGGACAAGAAGACCGACCTTGCCCTTGTCAAGGTAAACGCGGCCAATCTGCCGACGCTGCGATTTGGCGACTCTGACAGTGTAAGGCCCGGAGACTGGGTGATCGCCGTCGGAAATCCCTTCGGGCTGGAGCACACCGTGACACAGGGAATAATAAGCGCCACGGGAAGGGCGATTGGCGCCGGGCCATATGAAAATTTCCTCCAGACCGACGCGCCCATCAACCCCGGCAACAGCGGCGGCCCTCTTGTCAACGTGCTTGGGGAGGTCATCGGCATCAACACGGCGATAATCAAGTCCGGGCAGGGAATAGGCTTTGCCATACCGAGCAACACGGCCCAAAAAATCGTCTCGGAGCTTAAGGCCCATGGAAAGGTCATAAGGGGCTGGATAGGCGTGGAAGTGGAGAGCGTCACCCCGGGTCTGGCGGGGCAGTTCGGCCTTAAAGAGGCAAAAGGGGCCCTGGTTGCCGGCGTGGTATCCGGAGGCCCCGCGGGCAATGCGGGAATAAAAAGCGGAGACATCATCGTCTCTTTCGATGGAAAGGATATAAGCCAGGTTGATGACCTCGCCCGCATAGTCGCGGATACGCCCCCCGGTAAAACTGCAAGCGTGAAAATAATGAGAAACGGAAGAGAAACAGTCAAGCAAGTCACTGTTTCAGAAGAAAAATAAAACCTCATCCCTTCTTTTTCCCCTGCCTGCCGGCCGGCGGAAGTAATCCGGGCGGCTTTCCATTTCACATCCTGCCAAATGGTGATACAATCTGGCAGTACATCAACTTTACCGGAGAGAAACCATGCTGATCGCAATGCTTTGCTGGGAGTCTCTTCATTCCATATCGGTAGGCGGCGTGGCCGTCCACGTCACGGAACTTGCGGCCGCGCTTGAGCGCAGGGGCAACGAGGTGCATGTCTTTACAAGGATGGGGCAGGGCCAGTCGGCCTATGAGCGGATCGACGGGGTGCACTACCACCGCTGCCCCTTCAGGCTCAACTCGAATTTCGTCGATGAAACACTCGATATGTGCCGCTCCCTTGTTCACCACGTCTATTGCACCGAGGATTTCATGGGCAGGCATTTCGATATCATCCATGCCCATGACTGGCTGGCCGCGAGCGCCATGATATGGATAAAACAGGGGCGGGGCCCCAAGGGGGTGTTGACGGTGCACTCAACCGAGTACGGCCGCTGCGGCAACAATTTTTACGACGGCAGCTCTTCCCGCATCCGGGCAATAGAGAGGGCGGGCACCCTGTGGGCGGACAAGGTCATCGCTGTGTCCCAGGGCATCCAAAGGGAGCTGATGTGGATGTATGAAGTCCCCTTCTGGAAGATATGGGTCGCCTTCAACGGGGTCAATCTCCATCACTTCGACGGCTGGATTTCGCCGGCACAGGTGAAGGCCCTTTACGGAATCGGCCATATGGACCCGATGGTCCTTTTCTGCGGGCGCATGGTATACCAGAAAGGGCCGGACCTGCTGGTGGAAGCCATCCCTTATGTCCTCAGGTATCACCCAGGCGCGAAGTTCGCCTTTGTAGGCGACGGGGAGATGAGGGGACAGGTGGAGACCAGGGTGCGGCAGCTCGGCATCACCCACGCTGCGAGGTTCCTCGGCTATAAAAACGGCTCCGAGCTGGCAAATCTCTACAAGGCCTGCGATATTGTGTGCGTGCCAAGCAGAAACGAGCCTTTCGGCATTGTGGTGCTCGAGGCATGGAGCGCAGGCAAGCCCGTGATCGCCACCAGAAACGGAGGCCCCGATGAGTTCGTATGGCACGAGGTTGACGGCCTGAAGATAGACCCGGCTCCCGGGTCCATCGCCTGGGGCATCGGCACGCTTTTCACGAATTTTGAGTGGGCCAGGTGGATGGGAAGAAATGGCAGGCAGGCCGTCGAAAAGGCCTTTTCATGGGACGCCGTGGGAGACCACGTCTTATCTGTTTACCGCGACCTCCTAGGCATAAGAGACGAGGATGTAGCCAATCGTCAGATCGGCCATGATGTGTGCGAGGCAGGGCGCTAGCATGCCGCCGCTTCTGCGGCGCAGATACCCGAGGACAAGCCCGTAGGCCAGGGCCATGACGTAGCCCAACGGTCCGCTGGGGAAGCCCCCCCGGTAGTGGACTGCGGCGAAAGCGGAGGCCTGAAGCAGCAAAGCGGGGGTTTTTTCTCCGAACGCCCTGCCCAGGGCCTTCTGCAGTACGCCCCTGTATATCCCCTCCTCCGCAAGTGCATTGAACAGCGCGAAGACCGGCACGCCGATGGCGGCAACAAGCCATGCGGGCAGCCATCGCATGAATGCCCCCGCAACCTCAAGCCCGGCCGCCGGAAGACGGCCATGCGCCGGGTGTCCAAGCCCCGCGGAAGGGAGATTTGCCGCCCAATTTGCCCACAGCACCAGCGCCGCCGCCGAAACAGCGGCGATAAAAATTATTATCAGAACGGAGGTCCTGTCGAGCCTCCCGGCCTTTGCCCACAACAGCGTCTCCCTTGCCGCCGGGAAGGGTAGCACAAGGAGCGTTGATGCCAGCAGAGGGAAAAGTGATTTTACCGTCGGCATGCCAATAAATCCGGGCAGATAAATCAGGATGGAAAGCATGAAAAGAAGAAGCGCCGCGTGCAGGACATCCCATTTTCTGAAAATGAGAACCGCAGCCAGCAGGCCCCCCGCCCAAAGCGGCATCAGCCGCTCAGTGCCCGTGAAAACGGCAATGCTGGCGAAAAGGACTGCCGCAAGAAACAGGATTTTGACAATCGTATCTTTCACTGCAGAAAGCTCTTGCCCCTTGGGGCGCGGACGCCAAAGATTTCGGCCACCGTGGCGCCCAGGTCCATAAACCCCTCCCTCAGCCCAAGGTCTCTGCCCGCCTTCCCTTTATTGAAAAACAACAGGGGCACAAGCTCCCTTGAGTGGTCGGTGCCTGGCGTGGTGGGGTCGTTTCCGTGGTCCGCGGTTATAAACAGATAATCCTCCGCACCAAGAAGGGAAGTAAAACCGTCAAGCCATCCGTCAAATTCAGCCAGGGCCCGGGCGAATCCTTCCGGGTCATTCCTGTGGCCATAGAGGGTGTCAAAATCGTTCAGGTTCGCAAATATCAAGCCGTGGGCCTGCCTTTCAAGCAGTTTCGCTATCTCTTGCATCCCATGGAGGTTTCCGCCCGTCTTGGCGCCGGCAGCGAAACCCCGCATGTCGAACATCTCGGCGACCTTGCCCACGGAGATGACCGGAACGCCATGCGCTGCCAGGATGTCGATGACCGTTTCACCGGGAGGCGGCAGGGGGAAATCCTTTCTCTTTGATGATATGCGCCTGAAATTTTTCTCCGGGCCGCCTTCAAAAGGCCTGGCAATCACACGGCAGACGTTGTCGGGGAAAACGAGCATCTCCCGCGCCGTCCGGCACATCCGGTAGAGTTCTTCCACCGGCACCGCATCGACATGCGCCGCTATCTGGAATACGCTGTCCGCCGACGTATACACAATGGGGGAGCCTGTCCTCAGATGTTCCCTTCCCAGTTCCTCAATGATCACGGTGCCCGAGGCGGCCTTGTTGCCCAAAACCCTTCTGCCCGTGCGCCTTTCGAATTCGGAGATGATGTGCGCCGGAAAGCCTTCGGGGTAGGTCGGAAACGGGGTTTCATTCAGTATGTCCATCATCTCCCAGTGGCCCGTGATTGTGTCCTTGCCGGCTGAAAGCTCCCTCATGCGGCCAAACGATGCGGCAGGGGCGGAAACCGGGGGAACGCCTTTTATCTCCATGATGTTTCCGAGGCCGAGCCGCGCAAGCGCGGGCAGCTTCAGGCCGCCCGCGGCCTCCGCCACGTGTCCAAGCGTGTTTGCGTCCGCGTCGTTGTAAAGGGCCGAATCCGGGGCCGCACCGGCGCCGGTCCCGTCCAATACTATGATAATCGCCCTCATGTGTGGACCGCGAAGAGTCCCGTGACGCCAAGACGGATCATCATCACGGCTATCGCCGCCAGCATCAAAAGCATTATCTTGGAGAAAACGAGTATCCCGCCCTTCCCGAAATACCTGACTATCCTGGGGGCCTGCACGAAAGTGACCCAGACAATGCCAAGGTTCAGTATCAGGCTTGCGGCCGTAAAAAACAGCCCGTAGCGGTCCAGAAGCACAATCAATGTCGTCAGCACCGCGGGTCCCACTATGAGGGGCACCCCTATCGGGACCGCGCCGAATTTACCCGTGGGCCTTCTGGCCTCCGAGCCCCACAGCAGGTCCCGCACGGCGAAGATGAGAAGGACAAGCCCGCCCGCTATCTTGAAGTCGTCCGTGGTGATGCCCAGGACCTTGAAGACAGCCTCCCCGAATGCCAGAAACCCCACGCTCACGGCCAGGGCCGTGACAACGGAATCACGTATTATCGATTTTACCGCCTGGCGGTCCAGCCCCTCCGTGAGCGAGATGAATATGCCCAGGGAGGCAAACGCATCCATCGCCACGAAGATCGGGATGAAGGTATTCAGCATGCCGCTTGCAAAGCTGAAACGGGCCATGCACTTTATTTTAGTGGACCCCGGCCCGGCCGTCCAGGCCGAGCCGCTCCAGTACCGTCCTTACGCGCTCCTCGACGGCGGCCGGCCCATGCTCAAGGCAGATCATCCGCGCCTTCAGTCGCCGGTCGCTTGCGAGGCCGATGATCAGGTAGTTCAGGTGCTCCATATACGCCCGGTTCAGGGCGGCTTTGCCTTCCTCATGAACAAGCCTGATCCCCGGCTGGACGACAACGAGCGCTTCAAAAAACCTGTTGGCCGACTCGTAACAGCGGTCTAGATATGCCTCCAGCCGGCTGAAATCCGCCCCGGTCGCCCCCTGTATGTCGGCCAGCGTGTAGGCCATCATGTCTATGGGGGTCCTGTCCGTGACGAAATCTTTCTCTTCCCTCCAGACAGCCTCTCCCGCCTCCAGGACCTTCTGCTGGATCCAGAGCCTCTTGCCAAATTCCATGGGTTCCGCGGGGTCCAAACCATAGCGGCTGAAGACATCCGAGGTGATCGTCTTTACAAAGGGTATTCCCACACGCCGCGAGATAGCCTCGGCCAGCGTGGTTTTCCCTGTTCTATGGCTGCCGCACAGCCCTATGCGCATCAGGCAAGCGATTCCTTCAGCCTGATAATAAGCTCGAAGACTTTCAGCGCCTCGGCCTCGGAAAGGGAGCCCGTGCCGCAGGCTGGCGTCAGCAGTATCTTTTCCTTGAGAAGGTCGGCGGAAATGCGGGCGGAGAGCTTTTCGAACCTCCGCATGAACAGGGCGTAAAGGGACTCTTCGGACTCGCTGTTTATGGCCTCCGTTGTGGGCACAATCCCCCAGGCCAGTATCCCGCCCCTCTTTAGAAAATCCTCTATCTCCCCCGGATATATCAGCAGCGTGTCCCCGTAATCGTACGCGTCAAAATTCAGTATCTCCACGCCGGATTCGATCAGCAGCGGCCATTCGGCCCGGCCGCAGCAATGTATGCCAGCAGTGGCACCGCACCTTTTTATCGTATTCACCATCTCCCGCAGGAGCCTTAGCGCCTCCGTCCTCTCCACGGTGATATACGCGGTGCTTCCCAGGGCGCCCGCAACCGGCTCGTCTATGAACACGATCACCTGGTCCGCCTTCGCCCTGAGGGCGTCTATCTGCCAGCGGGCCTTGGCCTCGAGCCCCATCAGGTAGACCTCTCTCAACTCTTCGTCATAGTAGACCGGTCTGCCCCTGCTGTCGTTCAGGCCGAGGGTGAACGTAAGCGGCCCCGTTACGTGGCCCTTGAGACAGTCGAAATGCTTGCCCTTTATGAGCCTCAGGAAGGCGTGAAGGCCCTCGGCGAAATTTTCAGATATCGCGATGCGTGTCTCGTCGGTGCAGAACTCATAAAACCTCTCCAGCTCGTCGCTGCCGCTCCTGTTTACCCAGATGCTTTTCCTCTCGTCGTCCACGCGTATAAAGGGCAGCCCCTCGGAATACTGGGGTATCATCTGCTCCCGGAAGGAAACCCTCGGCAGTTGCGGCCAGAAGGGGATGTCGAAGGTCTCAAGCACCAGTTCGGCCGCCGCCTCCGCGTCCGTATGCGGCAGGCTTCCTATGCCCGTTGTCTGATATGGATAAAGCATACAAGATGATAACTTAAAGCCGGCGCCCCCCGCAATGCGCGACCCGCGTTCATGCTAAAATAGGCCGATGTTTAACGAAGAACAGGCAGGGGAAAATCCGTCTTTCGTGGATATGCGCCTGGGCGCGACCGAGCGCGCCAGACTCCTTGACAAGACCAAGTGGTCTTCTGATTTTGAATGGCGCCAAATAGAGGCGATGGTGAAGTACATGAGCGTGAGGAAGGCCGCTAAAGACTCTATCCTTATCCGGGAGGGCGCTGTCGAGTCCTTCATGTGCATAATCATCTCCGGAAAGGTTAGGATAGAGAAGGAGGACGAAAACGGCAGCAAGAAGTTCATCACCTATGTCGGTCCCGGCCAGATACTTGGCGAGTTGTCCCTCAACGACGAGGAGCCGCGTTCGGCCTCCGCGGTGGCCGCGGAAGACGTTACTTTCCTGATGCTGACCAGGGATGATTTTGACCGTATGTCCACCGAGATGCCGCTGCTCGCAGTAAAACTGCTCCTGAGGATAATCAAGGGGCTTGGTGAGCGCCTCAGGAGGACTAGCGGCATACTCGCGGATTACCTGTAGGAAGCTGCCCCCAGCCGCCAGCACTGTCCTGACAGCGAGTTTCTTTTAGCGCCCTCCTCCGGTTTCACTCGATGGTTGCTCCATGTCTTTAGCGCTCCGGAATAAAAAACCCCGCCAGTCTGGCGGGGTTTTTTAAAGGTTTCGCCTTGGCTGCTTGCGGCTGTTATCCCTTGCGCGCGCGCTCCTCGGCGATACGTATCCTGGCCATCGCCCTTTCGAGGGCCGACTGGGCCCGGGCGAAATCCATATTCTCTATCTTCGCGAGCCTCTCCTCGGCGCGCTGTTTTGCGGCCATCGCCCTTGCCACGTCTATGTCCTCGGCCCGCTCGGAGCTGTCCGCTAGGATGATCATGCCTTTTGAGCTCACCTCTGCAAAGCCGGAGCCCACGAAGAAATAATTCGGCTTCCCATCGGCCCTTGCGATGAGCGCGCCCACGCGCAGCATGCTCATCAGGGGGGCATGGCCCGGGAACACGCCGAAGTCGCCTTCGCTGCCGCTTGCGTGCACCTCATCGACCTCGCCGCTGAACACGGCGCCTCTGGGCGTCACTATCTCCAGCCTCAATTTATCCATGGACTACCTCTTGATGCCGAGCCCTGCGGCCCTTTCCTCGACCTCTTCTATGCCGCCGGCCATGTAGAAGGCCTGCTCCGGCACGTCGTCGTACTTGCCCTCCACGAGGGCCTTGAAACCCCTTATCGTATCGGCAAGTTTCACGTACTTGCCGGGCCTGCCCGTAAAAACCTCCGCCACATGGAAGGGCTGGGAGAGGAACCTCTGTATCTTCCTTGCGCGGGAGACAACCAGCTTGTCGTCTTCCGAAAGCTCCTCCATGCCGAGGATGGCGATGATGTCCTGCAGCTCCTTGTACCTCTGCAGCACCATCTGCACCTGCCTGGCGACGCTGTAGTGCTCCTCGCCGATGACCTTGGGGTCCAGGATGCGCGAGGTGGAGTCCAGCGGGTCGACGGCCGGGTAGATGCCGAGCTCCGCGATCTGCCTCGAAAGAACGACCGTACCGTCGAGATGGGTAAAAGCCGTGGCGACGGCCGGGTCCGTCAGGTCGTCCGCGGGCACATATATGGCCTGCATCGAGGTGATGGCGCCCTTCTTCGTGGTGGCGATGCGCTCCTGCAGGGAGCCCATGTCCGTCGCCAGGTTCGGCTGGTAACCGACGGCGGAGGGCATGCGCCCGAGCAGGGCCGAGACCTCCGCGCCCGCAAGCGTGAACCTGAATATGTTGTCTATGAAGATAAGGACGTCCTGCCCCTCGTCCCTGAAATACTCGGCTGCCGTAAGGGCCGAAAGCCCGACCCGGAGTCGCGCCCCCGGCGGCTCGTTCATCTGCCCGTATATGAGCGCGACCTTCGGCAGAACCCCGGATTCCTTCATCTCCTGGTAGAGGTCGTTTCCTTCCCTCGTCCTCTCGCCCACGCCGGCGAAGACGGAGACGCCGCCGTGCTTCATCGCGATGTTGTGGATCATCTCCATGATGACGACGGTCTTGCCGACGCCCGCGCCGCCGAACATCCCCATCTTGCCGCCCTTGACGAACGGGACAAGCAGGTCAAAGACCTTGACGCCGGTCTCGAAGACCTGCTCCGCCGGTTCCTGTTCGGTAAAGGCCGGGGCCTCCCTGTGGATCGGCCAGCGGACGTCAGTGGCCACAGGGCCCATCTTGTCGACGGGCTGTCCCACGACGTTCAGGATCCTGCCAAGCGTGGCCTTGCCGACGGGAATGGATATGGGCTGCCCCGTGTCTATGGCCTTCGTGCCGCGCACAAGACCATCCGTTACGCCCATCGCGATGGTCCTTACCTTGTTTTCGCCAAGGTGGGCGGCAACCTCAAGCGTAAGGTTTATCTCCGGCAACCCCTTCTGCGGGTCGCCCGCCTGCTCTACTTTTATGGCGTTTAGTATCTCGGGGAGTTTTTCCTCGAACTCCAGGTCCACCACGGCCCCGATGACCTGGCTGACCTTGCCCTCGTTGACTTGGCTCATCTTCTATTTTCCTCCAGTAAAGTTCTCACTTATTTTTTCAGGGCCTCGACGCCGCCCACGATGTCCATCAGCTCGCGGGTAATCGTGGCCTGCCTGACCTTGTTGGCCACAAGCGTCAGATTATGGATCATCTCCTCGGCGTTCTTGGAGGCGTTCTCCATCGCGGTCATCCTCGAGGCCTCTTCGGAGGTCTGGGACTCCAGTAGCGCGCGAAAGACCTTTATCTCCACGGCCTTTGGTATGAGCACCCGGTAGAGGCCCGCCGCCGAGGGCTCGAATATGTAGTCCAGCGTCTCTGGCGCCCCCGCGTGTTCCGCAGCCGGCGCGGCCCCCTGGCCCCCGGCCTCAACGGTCTCGAAGGGCAGTAGCTTCACGACCTTCACCTGCTGGGTGACGACGTTCTTGAATTCGTTGTAGACCAGGTAAACCTCATCGAAGGTCTCGGCCATGTAGTTTTCCATTATGTCGCCGGCGATGCTCCTGGCGTGCTGGTAATCCACCTTGCCTGATATGCCGGTGAGCACCTGGCGGAGGGCTATGTCCCTGCGTTTGTAATAGTCGCGGGCCTTCCTGCCCACCGCGTTTATGCTCACCTGCAGCCCTTTCTCCTTGAGCTGACGGACGAAAGGCACCGCGGCCTTCATAATGTTGGTGTTAAAGGCGCCGCACAGCCCCCTGTCGCTAGTGAAGACCACGACTTCAACGGCCTTCGGAAGCCTCTTTACCAGCAGCGGATGGGCCTCGGCGTCGCCCGCCCTGCTCAGATTGCCAAGCACCTCGTATATCTTGTCAGAATAGGGCCGCAGTTCGAGCATGCGCCCCTGGGCCTTCCGCAGCTTGGCGGCAGCCACCATCTTCATGGCCTTTGTTATCTGGCTGGTGTTCTTGACCGCCTTTATTCTTCTTCTTATGTCCCTGAGGGTAGCCATTTTCTCCTACGCGCTGAAACTCTTTTTAAAGTGGTCCATGCCCTCGGTGAGCTTCTTCTTCACCTCGTCGTCTATCGTCTTCTTATCGCGCAGCTCGGTCAATATATCGGCCTTGTTCTGCTTGAAATACCTGAGAAGCTCCTCCTCGAACCTCTTTATGGCGCCGAGCGCGACGTCATCAAGGTAACCCTGCGTGCCGGCGAAAAGCACTACGATCTGCTCCTCGAGCGAATAAGGTCCGTACTGCCCCTGCTTGAGAAGTTCGACCATCCTCTTGCCTCTTTCGATCTGGGCGAGGGTGGCCTTGTCCAGGTCGGAACCGAACTGGGCGAAGGCCGCAAGCTCCCTGAACTGCGCCAGGTCCAGCCTGAGCGTGCCAGCCACCTGCTTCATCGCCTTGGTCTGCGCGGCGCCGCCCACGCGGCTGACCGACAGACCGACGTTGACGGCCGGTCTTACGCCGGCGTAGAAAAGCTCCGGCTCGAGGTATATCTGGCCGTCCGTGATGGAGATGACGTTTGTCGGGATGTAACCGGAAACGTCGCCCGCCTGCGTCTCGATTATCGGCAGCGCGGTCAGCGACCCGCCGCCAAGCTCCTTCGAGACCTTCGCGGCCCTCTCAAGAAGCCTCGAGTGCAGATAGAAGACATCGCCCGGATAGGCCTCACGTCCCGGCGGACGCCTCAGCAGCAGAGATAGCTGCCTGTATGCGGCGGCCTGCTTGCTCAGGTCGTCATATATGATAAGGGCGTGCTTGCCGCTATCCCTGAAATACTCGCCGATGGCGCAGCCCGTGTAGGGGGCGATGAACTGCAGCGGCGCGGGCTCGCTGGCCGTCGCAGAGACGATTATCGTGTGCTCCATCGCGCCGTACTCCTCCAGGAGCTGCTGCGTCCTGGCCACGTTCGCCCTCTTCTGCCCGCAGGCGACATATATGCAGATGACGTCTCCGCCCTTCTGGTTTATGATCGCATCTATGGCGACGGCCGTCTTGCCGACCTGGCGGTCGCCGATGATGAGCTCCCTCTGCCCCCTGCCGATCGGGATCATGGCGTCTATGGCCTTGATGCCCGTCTGCAGCGGCTCGCGGACAGGCTGCCTGTCCACTATGCCGGGGGCGACGACGTCGACCATCCTGCTGAGCTTGGTGTTGACCGGCCCCTTGCCGTCTATCGGCTGGCCGATGGCGTTTACCACCCTGCCCACGAGGGCCTCGCCCACGGGGGTCTGCATGATCCTGCCCGTGCGCTTCACGACATCGCCCTCGCGCACGAGCGTGTCCTCGCCGAAGAGGACCGCGCCGACGCTGTCCTCCTCCAGGTTGAGCGCCATGCCGTAGACGTCGTTCGGGAACTCCAGCAGCTCCGAGGCCATGCATTTGTCCAGCCCGTAAATCTTCGCGATGCCGTCACCGATGCTGGTGACGGTTCCCACTTCGCTTACATCGACTCGTTTCTCGAAATCCGATATCTGCTTCTTCAGATATTGGCTTATTTCCTCAACCCTGATTTCCATGGATCACCCCTTTATAAGCTCTTCTTTCAAAAGTCTCAACTGGCCCTTCAGACTGCTGTCGAACATGGTGCTGTCCACCTTCACGAGCACGCCCCCCAGCACGGAGGGATCGCGCACATACTCTATGTCAACGTCCCTGCCCGTAAGTTTCTTCAACGAGCCTTTAAGCCGGTTTTCAAGCGCTCCCCCGGCCGGGAAATCCACCGCGGAGACAACGACGGCCTTCGTGCGGCGGGTATAATCCAGATAGAGCTTCACCGCGTCCTCGACAATGCCCCCAAACATCGGCATCGCCTCCTGGTCTATCGCGTACTCAAGGAATTTGCGGGTCCCATCCGAAACCTGCAGCTTACTGCAAAGCTCCTCCATCACGCCTTTCTTCTCGCCTGCGGAAAACTGGGGCCCCTCCAGAAAACCCTTGAGCTCCGGGGCCTTCCCCACAAGCTCGCCCACGGCCCCCAGCTCCTGGAGAGCGCCAAGGTTCTGCCTGCCGACATGGTTCAGGAACTTCTTTGCGAACTGCTTTTCGAGCCTCTTGTTCTTTTTCAACTCTTCGCCTCTAACTGGGATATAGCATCCTCGATGAGTTTTTTCTGCGCATCGGGTGTCAGCTTCCGGGAGAGCTTCTTCTCGGCAAGCTCCACGGCAAGGTCGGCCGCCTCTTTCCTTATGGCGTCCTTGGCCTTCTTCAGCTCAAAGGAGACGTATGCCTCCGCATGCTCGGCGATCTTCTGGCTCATGCGATCGGACTCCTTGATAAGGGCCTCGCGCTCCGCCTCGCCCGATTTCGTTGCGGACCGGAGGATCTCCTCAAGCTCCGCGTCCTTGAGCTTCAGCCTCTCCTCGACTTCCCTCAGCGCCTTTTCAGCCATCTCCCTGGCCGCGCGGGCGTCCTCGATGCCTTTGGCTATGGCCTCGGTGCGCGCCTTCAGGTAATTGGCAAGCGGCTTCTTCGTGAAATAGACGAGTATGCCCACAAGTATGACAAAGTTGATTATCTTCCAGAGCCATTCCTTCAGCTCGCCGCCCGGCTCCGCCCCTGCCGCCAGCGCGGTCTGCGCCGGGACGAACAATGACCAGAACATAAGCGGAACCCAGAAAAGAAATGCCGACTTTAGTTTCTTCATGCCTTTACCAGCTTTTCAAGGATGCCGTCCGAGAATTTCTCCGCCTCGGCCCTCAACGCCTGCCTGGCCTTCGCGGTCTCGGACTCGATCTCCTTCTTTATCTTTTCGCTGCGCTTCATGGCCTCTTCATGCGCCTTCGCAAGCGCCTGCCGCTGTTTCTCAAGCCCCTCGGCCCTCAGCCCCTCGAACAGATCCTTGGCCTTCGACCGCGCGAGCTCGATCTCACGTTTCATCGCGGCAAGCTCTTCTTCCCGTTTTTCACTCATATTCCGGGCGCTCTCAAGGGCGTCTTTAACGGCCGCCCGCCTCTGATCCGCCACCTTCAGGAACGGCTTGAAGAGTATGAGATTCAAAACAAAGACAAGAACCAGAAAATTGACGAGCAGGACGACAAACCATATCCCTTGAAATTCAAGCATTGGTGCCTCCTCGGATAAAAAAGCAAAGCATTGCAATGGTATCAAATAAAAAAAAACCTTGTCAAGGCACATATGAATGAATAAAAATTATAAATAGCCTAAAACCTGATCTTGAGGCGAACACCCGTGTTTGAAGAAGAAATTTCGAGGCTGCGCGCCATGGGTCTCTTCCGGGAATTCCTGGACAGGGAATCTCCCCAGGGGCGGCTGATCGCAATCGGCGGACGGAGTCTCGTCAATTTCGCCTCGAACGATTACCTGGGGCTTGCCGCTAGCGGGACGCTCATACAGGCCGCGCAGAGCGCCACAGCGGAGTTTGGCGCGGGAGGCGGCGCGGCGAGACTTCTTGCCGGCGGCGCCGTCCTGCACGGCGAGCTGGAGCGGGCGGCCGCCTCGTTCATGGGGGCCCCGGCGGCGCTGCTCTTCAACTCCGGCTACCACGCAAACGCCGGCGCCATCCCGGCCATCGCCGGCCATGGCGACGCGATATTCAGCGACGAGCTGAACCACGCAAGCATCATAGACGGCTGCCGCCTGAGCAAGGCGGAGACCTTCATCTACCGGCATGCGGATGCGTCCCACGCAAGGCAGTTGCTCGAAAAATCGGGGGCTAGGAGAAAGCTCATCATCACCGAATCCGTCTTCAGCATGGACGGGGACCTGGCTCCGCTGGACGGCCTCCATGAGCTTGCCGCAAGCAGCGGAGCCATGCTCTACGTGGACGAGGCTCACGCCATCGGCGTGCTTGGCGGCGGGAGGGGCGGGCTGCGCCACTTCGGACTGACCCCGGGCGCTCATGTAGTGCAAATGGGCACCTTCTCAAAGGCCCTTGGCTCTTATGGGGCGTTCATCGCGGCCGGCACGGACGCGGCCGGCTGGCTAAGAAACGCGGCAAGGACCTTCATATTCTCCACCGCCCTTCCGCCGGGGCCGGTTGGGGCGTCACTGGCGGCCCTGAAATTGATCGGCTCGGATGCCGGGGCCGCGCTCATGGCGCGTCTTTGGGAAAACCGGGAGATGCTCTTTGAAGGGTTAAGGAAGGCGGGATTTGAGACCGGCCCCACTCGCACGCCTGTCATCCCCGTGCTCTTCGACGGCGTCGGCGACGCCCTGCGCGCTTCCCACGGCCTTCGTGAGGCCGGCTTCTACGCGCCCGCCATAAGGCCGCCTACCGTGATGAGGCCGAGGCTCAGGCTGCAGGTGAGCGCGGCCCATACCCGGGCGGACACGGAGAGTCTGCTGGAAGCAATGAAAAAGCTGCACAAATGAATTTTTGATAACAATCTGCCATCGCCCACCGCTTAAAAACCTGCTCCACACTTTTAGATTTTTGTTTTTTTCGGAGCCAAACAGGACGCGGCGAGAATGAGACGAGCTTGCCCCATTCGTCTTCTGTAAGAGCAGGCATGGGCAGTTTTTCTTTTCCGGGGGCGTGGGGCGCAGCCCCAACACCAATAAAATCCCCTTTATTTCTAAAAATTCTATAATATTATTATGGTTGTCGCGGGGGCCAAAGAGGTCCAGGGGATAGAAGAACTCATTCAGAAGGTGCGCTCCTATAACCCGGGGGCGGACCTTGAATTCATCCGGAGGGCCTATTTCTTTTCCTTCGAGGCCCACGGCGAGCAGAAGCGCAAGGAGGGCTCGCCTTTCATAATACACCCGCTCGCCGTAGCCTCCATACTGACCGACATGAAGATGGACACCGTGAGCGTGGCGGCCGGCCTGCTGCACGACACCCTGGAAGACACCCCGACCACGAAGGAAGATATCCAGAAGCGCTTTGGCTATGAGCTTGCCTTCCTGGTGGACTCCGTCACGAAACTTGGCAAGATACAGTTCCAGTCCAGGGAGGAGGCGCAGGCCGAGAATTTCAGAAGGATGCTGCTGTCCATGGCCGAGGACATCAGGGTGATAATGATAAAATTCGCCGACCGCCTCCACAACATGCGCACTCTCCAGTACCTGCCGAAGCACAAACGCCAGAAGATCGCCCAGGAGACGCTCGAAATCTACGCCCCGCTTGCCAACCGGCTGGGAATAGGCTGGCTGAGGCTGGAGCTGGAAGACCTGTCCTTCAAGCACCTGATGCCGGGCCTCTACGAGGACCTCGTGAAGAAGGTCGCCTCGAGGCAGGAGGAGCAGGAGGGCTACATATCCGGGGTGCTGGAGACGATAAAAAAAAGGCTCTCCGAGGAGGGCGTCAAGGCCCAGGTGAAGGGAAGGGTTAAACACTACTACGGCATATACCAGAAGATGCAGAGGCAGCGCGTCACGTTCGACCAGATATACGACGTCCTCGGCATAAGGATAATCACCGGCACCAAGGCCGAATGCTACGCGATACTGGGCCTGATACATTCCATGTGGAAGCCTATTCCCGGGAAGTTCAAGGACTACATAGGGGTGCCCAAATCGAACATGTACCAGTCCCTCCACACGACGATTATCGGGCCGGAGGGCAAGCGGGTGGAGTTCCAGATCCGCACGGAGGAGATGAACAGGGTCGCCGAGGAGGGCATCGCGGCCCACTGGAAATACAAGGAGAAGGGGCATATCAACCCCAAGGACGACAGGTATATCTCCTGGCTCAGGAACTTCATCCACGAACTGCAGGACATGCGCCAGAGCCCGCGCGAGTTCATGGACGCCGTGAAGGCCGAGGTCGTGCCGGACACCATATACGTCTTCACCCCGAACGGCGACATCAAGGAGCTGCCCATGGGGGCAACCCCGGTCGATTTCGCCTACAGCATACACACCCAGGTCGGCCACAGGTGCACGGGCGCCAGGGTAAACGGCAGGATGGTGCCGCTCAAATACAGGCTCAACAACGGGGACACCGTCGAGATACTGACCCAGCAGAACCACGTGCCATCGCGCGACTGGCTTGGCTTCGTCATAACGCAGCGCGCGAAGACGAGGGTAAAACAGTGGATCAAGGCCGAGGAGAGAAAGGAGTCCCTGGAGCTGGGCACAAAGCTGCTGGAGGCCGAGATGAAAAAAAGGGGGATCCATCTGCAGGCCGTGAAAAACGAGCTGATGGCCGGCGTGGCCTCGGCTCTGGGCTTTCAGGAGATGGAAGACATGCTGGTGGCCGTGGGCTACGGCAAGCTGCCGGTAAACCAGGTGATAAACCGGCTGGCCCCCGGCACCCAGGAAGAGCCCCAGCAGGCCAGGCACGAAAAGCAGCACAAGGCCGTCGAGGAAAAGGGCATCACCATCACGGGCATGAGCAATATTCTCTACCACGTCTCCAAGTGCTGCTACCCCATCCCGGGGGACAACCTCGTGGGGTTCATAACAAGGGGCAAGGGCGTGAGCATCCACAGGAGGAGCTGCCCGAACTTGCCAACGCTCGCCGCGGACGAGGAAAGGCTCATCGCCGTCCAGTGGAAGACAAGCGAAGGCTCCATGAACTATGCCCGCATCGTGGTGGACACCATCGATCAGCCGGGCGTGGTGGCCGATCTCTCTTCCGCCATATCCTCCCTTGACATAAACATCCACCATATGGAGGCGGTCGTCACAAGCCAGACCCGGAAGGCGAGGATATCGTTCGTGCTCGAGGTGAGGGACCGCGCGCAGCTAAACTCCGCCACCCAGAAGCTCATGCAGGTGGAAGGCGTGATGAGCATAAGGAGATAGAAGCACGCCGGCATCAGGCATTGTGCGGATTTTCGGAAGGATGCGGGCGCTTATCTGCCGGATGACTGGACCGGCGCCGCCTGGGGCGCCTGTTCACACACGAAAGTCCCCAGTTCAGGTATTCCCTTCAAATCATGGGGGATGTTTATTTTCACCCTGCATGTCCTGTCCCTGTAGTGGGCGGAAAATGATGTCTTTCCCTCCCCCAAATCGGTGAGATATACCTCGCCGTGTTTTGCGACCAGCCAACTCAGACCATTTGGCCCCTTTAGGGAGGTTCCAGCCGGAAGAGGTTTGCCGTCGGGTGTTATGACCGTGATTATCGCGTCTCTTGATGCCTTGACGTCAAACCGCACGGACAAACCGCTCCGGTAGCATGGCACGACCGTCTTCTTCACGCTCCCGATCTTTGCGTCTATCGGCAGATCGGATTCCTCAAGCCTGAGCGTGTTTTCCATATATGGGTTGAGGCCGGGCAGAAGGATAAAGCCCTTTGAGTTTGTCCTTCCCGATTCCCTGTTGTTTACATAGACCCTTACGCCCGGAAAACCTCCCGCGGACGCAAGCGCGAAGCTCTGGTTGAGGCTCCGCGAAGCGAACAGTCCCTCTTTCAAATACGCGAGCCCGCCACTGATGCCGGCCCTGTACGAGGTCCCGCCGGATAAATTTGACAGTTCAAGATCGGCATTGTTGAACTCTCCCTCGCGGGTGACTTCGCCTTGAAAGCGCTGATCTGATTTTCCGGCCTCCGCCTGGAGCCTGTAGGAATAATCGGGGATGGAGGCCGTGGGGCCCTGCTGAAATTCCATGCTCGATTTGCTGGATTCCTTTTCAAACGATGTTTCGGCCAATATGCTTTTGTTATCTCCAAAACTGAAGACATAAAGCACCGTTACGGTGTAGGAGCTCCCGGAATTATTTAAATCTATGAAGGAGACGCCGAGGTTTCCGGGACCCAGTCTTATGCTGTAATTCGCCGTGAATATCCTTGCGTCGCCGGATTGAAAAAACTTCTGGAGCGTATATGACAGGCCAAAGCTGCCTGGCTTTCCCGCGCTGAAACCCGCATGGGCCTGAACCTGTTGCCTGAGAAGGTCCCGGGTATCCGGCCCGCCCTGTCCCGATCTCGTGGCCATTTTCACGTTGAGCCCGAAGTTGAATGCGCGGCCCGAATATTCATAGCCTGCCTGTCCCGCTCCTCCCCATCCTCCGTCATGGGCGGCGGCCGCCCCGGCCGAAAATACGCCAAGAGACGGCGCAAGGAGCACGCCCGCCGCCGAGACGAACTGCCTGTCTGCCGAAAGCTCCGTGTGCCCCTCCCCCGTGAAGACGTCCGTGAAGCCGTAACGGTGCGTGCCCGCCGCCATGAACCTTCCGTAATCATTGCTCCTGAGGCCGTAGTTTCCCCTCTCAAAACCGGCCTCGTAAGAATAATCGGACAGCCCTTTTTTCAGGAGCGAGGGGCTGAAATAATAAGGCTGCGTGATGACGTGCTCCCTTCCGAGGAGGTCCTTCACAACAAGCTGTATATCCCCCCTGCCGGAGACAACGGGCACGTTGAGCAGCTCGAACGGGCCGGCCGGGACCTTTTCGCTCAGGCTCCGCACATTGTTGACAAGCACGTCGACCGTTGTCGGGATTTCGGCAAGGCCGCCGACGGAGAGGGGCGGATAAGTGACAAACCCCGGGTCTATGCTGAAATTGGTCGCCATCTGCGCCCCTCCGAAGCGCACGGAGTCCCCCATCGAACCGGGCCTGCTGACGCCGTCTCCGATCCGGTATGTCCTCAGCCGTTTTACATCATCTTTAAACCATGTGGTCTCAAGGCGGGTGATGCGGCCTCCGCCTCCGGTTTTATCTGCGAGAAAGCTGCACGTGCCAGCCCCGAAACGGTTGAAGACGCCCGCCTCGAAGAGCCCCGACAGGGAATTGGCCGTATCCGCTCCGCCTTCAAGCGAAAGATCGTAATTGAGGAAAAGGCCCCTGCCCGGCACGGGGGCGGCGGCATGTTGCCTTTTTTCGTTTATCAAGGCCGTCTCGAACAAGGACACCGGAGCTGTAATGTCAAGCTCCTGTTTTCCCCGGTCTATTTCGACTTTAACGCCCGGAAACGAATCCAGCCTGAAATATGCCCGTCCCTTGTGCTCGACGCCGCCCTTCGCCGGAAGGACAAACCGCCAGGATTTCAGGTTGTCCCCGGATATAAGGAAGGAGTCCCCATGCCTCAGGACTATTACCCCGTCGCTTACTTCCTCTCCGTTTACCGAGACGGCATAAAGGTCTTCCCTGAGGGCGGCGGATGCGAAAGAACAAAAAAACAACAGCGCAACCGCGCAGCAGAGAGCAAGGAAAGCCGGATGCCGGGCGGCGGGATGGTCTGCGGTCCCGCGGCGCACTACCGGGCTGTTGCCCTCAGTCGCCCCAGGTCAAGCCGCGTCTGCGTCTTTCTTGCATCCATATCCGCTTCCACGGACACCAAGCCTGAAGATACGGGGCCTTCCAAGTCCAGGACCCAGGAGCGTGCCTGCCCTGGAAGCACATAGTCCCCGATGGTCTTGTCGAAGACGGGCTTGCGGGCATTTCCGTCATAAATTTTCAGGGGTCCGACCTGCTCGTGCGTGTTGCCCTTGTTCACGAGCGTCAGCTTAATCCGTTTCTCTCCGGCCCTTTCCGCCTCCCATTGAAATTTCTCCTTTTTCTTCGCCACCGGTTCGAGGAAAACCGGCAGGCTCAGGCGGAGGGCCACGCCAACGGCACTTGGCCCCTTTCTGCTTTCGTCAGGCACCTCGCTTATGAACAGCCGGTAGCAGAGTTCAGTGTTTGCGCCGGGCGGTCTGCGGAGCGCTATGCGGATGATCTGCGTCTTCCGGGGCGAGACCGTTATGATGGGAGGGGCAGGGAAGATGTCCTCCGTTGGCGTAAGCACGTCCTTGCCGTTTTCTTGCTCCCACCGGAACGCCTCCACCTGGACAAGCGTGGGCGTGCCGGATGTGTTTGTGAGGTTGAGCGAAGCCATTGATTTGCCATGAGGGAATTCGACCTTTATCGGGCTTACGATGAAGCCCGCGGCAAGGGCCGGAGATGCGGGGAAAAACGCCAGGGGTAAAAGCGGCGCGGAGCGGCAGAGAAACAAAAAAATATAAAGGATGCCGGTTGGCTTGCCATTGAGGCCTGCCCGCCACAGCTTCGGGAAAATCCTGTCCTTTTCCGCATCGTGTCCCATGATTTTATTACAGGATTGGCGGTATCTGGATTGCCGCCCACGAGTGGGTCGATTTTCCGTGGTTAAGCGGCAGGTAAGATATCTGATCAAATATCCCGGATGCGATGGCGGGAGGGCCGTCATATGCAAGAGAGCCGGTGTAGAACTGAAGCACGAGCGGCACTGCCTCCTTTTTGTGGCCGGGGACAACCTCCCTTGCAAACGAAATTCTTTTTGAAGCCTCGTCCCAGCTTATCAAGACGGACGTCCCGGACAGGTCACCCGTCCATCTGTCTTTCTCCACCTCATTCTTTATGTTCAGGACGCCCTTCTCCCCGTTGGCATAAAAATCCCATTGTGTGTTTCCGATGTCCATCTGCCAAGCCCCTTTCTCCAAAGCTCAAGCGGCAGCGCTGAACTGAACTGCCGCCCTTATGTCTGTTTATTTATTAATAGCTGACCGTTACGGTCACCGTGTCGCTGTAACTGCCCGCAAGGGTAGCGCCCGGCGTTACCCCGCTCCATCCATAAACAGTAAGGGTCTGGTCAGCCCCGGTCCCGGTCCCGGCCTCCGAGGTGCCCCCCAAGTAAGTTCCGAAGGTATCGGAATCGCCCCATTGAACGGTCTGATTCGAGTCCTGATAAAGTATGTAGCTCAGTACGTCCTGGCTTCCATCAACCATCTTCCGGCCAGTGTTATCATGATGCTGGCCGGCGTCCATGGAAATATGATAAGATGCACCGGACGATACGTTCACGGTTACAGTCGCGGTAGATTGATGGGCATCCCGAAAAGACCCGAAGTCCAGCGGGGTCACGTTTATAGTCGCATACGGCGTGACCGTCGCCGTAACGGGCATTGATGCCGTTACACTTGTAGCCCATGCGCCTGCCGGCGCAAGCAGCGCCGCCGCCACTAACGCCAAAAACATCACCCTTAAATTCTTCATCTGGATCCCTCCTGTAAGGATTTTTTGTTTTTAACCACCAAGTCTCCCTTTTCCAAAAACCCTGCCGCCTTCAAAACGCCCATGCTCCAACCCTCACTCCGTCAATACGTGAGCGTCACGGTTATGGTGTCGGAATATGTTCCAGCTCCCGGCAGCGGGGACTGGCCCGAAAATATCCTGCCGTAGACGGTATTGACCTGGTCCGCCCCCGTTCCCGTTCCGCCCACCGTGATGGAGCCATTCGTGCCGTCCCCCCAGATATTGATATGGCCGGCATCCGTGTAAAGGTTGTACATGAACCCCTCCGTGCCAATCAGGAGATGCCGGGTCGCGAAATTGCCGGACGCCCCGGAGGAAAGCGATAATGACCAGACCGTCCCGGATGTGCAGTTTACCGTGATGGACGATGTGGCGTCCACGTCCGAGGAAGCCGGCAGCGTCACGGCGCCGAAATTCATGGGCGTGGCACTCAGGGAACATGCGTCCAAGGCCGTAACGCTCGCCTGGAAAGTGGCGGTTTTGGTGAAAGCGCGGGCATGTCCGGGCAAAAGACAGAAGGCCACCGCGAACAATAAAAAAAACCGTTTCACCCTCAGAGTCCCCATGTTTGCTGTCTTCACATGGGAAGCTTACATGTGCGCCCCTGAAAAAATAAATCGCCCGGAGGGGCTATTTCCGGGGGATGGGCCGGAAATTTTTCTGTTCCCATTTTTTGCCGTTTTGAGAATAATAGAGCGGGGAAAAACGTAAGGAGCGCGATAAAAAGTGTCCGCCATGACTTCGGGAAAAACCGGGGAAACCCTTTTCATAGCGGTTTTCTCCGCTTTGTTTTTTTCATTTGCGGCGTTTTCTTTTTTTGCCGCTTATAATTCCCCCTCCGCCGGAATGGACGCGGCGTGGGACAGGCAGGCCCGCGCATGGAAAGTGACTTCCGCGGCGTCATGGGCCCCCTTCGAGAAAGGCGACATTATAGAGAAAATCGGGGGCATGAATGCGGACCGCCATCACCTGCTTAAACATATTGCTTCGTTGAGGGACAGGCGGGACGTACTCGAATGGTACCGCGCAAGAAAAGAGACATTCGAAAGGCTGGAGTCGTCCCCTGCCGTCTTCCTTATAAGGCGGCAGGGGGTTGAAATGCCCGTTGCCGTATCCGCGCGGCAGGCAGGCTTTTCCTTTCTCGGCGAGGGCCAAACAATTGACCTGTTTGTAACGGGACTCCTGTTTTTCCTGATTGGCACCGTAGTCGTGTGCCGCAGGGGCATTGAAGAGAAAGGCCTGGTTTTCTTCCTCATGTGTTTCTCGATGGGTGTGGCTGCAGTTTCATATGATATGTCGGTATTGCCCCTTTTGGTCCTCCCCCCGTCCATCCTTTTTGCGCTTAATATCATAAACGCGCTCAGTTATCTCCTGGGCTTTGCTTTTCTCGCGCACCTCTCCATGCTCTTGCCCGGGGAGAGGCATCTCCCCAATCGGCTCCGTCTTTTTATGCCCGTGTTTTATGCGGCGGTCACGGCCATCGGGGCCAGCCTGCAGCCAATGGTGATCAACGCCGCGGCCTCCGGGCTGTTCGCTTTGTCCATGTTTTCTTTTGGCGCGGGTTATATCGGGGCAAAGAGCACTCTTGAAAAACAGCAGATGAAATGGGTGTTTGCCGGCGTCTGTTTCGGCCTGCTGCCCAATATCGTTTTAAGCATCCTGCCGCTGGCCCTGGCCGGCCGGCAGCTTGCCCCGATCTCCCTGACGGCAATGTTTTTTGTCCTGATACCTTTTTCGATGGCTTTCTCGATCCAGAAATACCGGCTCCTGGATATTGACAGCCTGCTGGAAGGCACATTCCTTTATATGCTGGCATTTGCCGCCATCGCGGCGTCCGATCTTATTTTTTTGGAAGTGACGAGCAGAAATTTAGGCGCTGCCGCCGTGCACCCCACGGGCGGAATGCTTTTCTCTTCAGCCCTGGTCCTTCTTTTTTACGCGGCCCTCAGGGATAAGCTAAGGCGGCATCTCAGGAGGTTTTTCAGGAAAGACGTCCTGAGCGAATCGAAGGTGGTCGCGTCATTTACGGACATGGCGGCCGGCAAACCGCCGGACGCGGTAATCGGGCTGTTTACTGAAACGATAAGGAAAAGCCTCAATCCCAGGCGGGTGGCATTGATAAAAAGAGGCGAAGACGGCACCGGAGAGGTATTTGACTCGTTCCGCAGGCGAATGGAACCGGCTAGCTTCTGGGAGCGGCCTCTGCCCGTGCCTTTTCAGGATATCTATGTCGGGCTGCCTCTTGGAAAAGGCGAAACCCCCGAATATGCGGTCCTCATGAGCGAACTCCGGGACAGGTTTTACTCAAATCATGACATGAACATCCTGCGCTCCCTGCTCAAACAGGCGCGCATACTTTACGAAAACGCCCTTTACTACCGGGAAAACATAAGACAGTACAGGACGATACTCGAAAAGGAAAGGGCTTACCGGCTCGAAAAGGAAAAGATAATGAGGGACCTTCACGACGGCATTGGAGGGATCACCACCAATATAAACCTGATCTCGAAAATGGCGCAGAATTCCACGGAAGCGGAGATGAGGAAGGCCCTGGGGACAATCTCTGAGCTTTCGGGCGAGGGCCTGTCGGACATAAGGACTTTCATGCAGGGCATGGACGGAAACGAGACATGGCATTCCCTTGTGGCCGAGATGAGAAACCACGGCAGGACGGTGATGGAATCCCAGGGAAAGTCCTTTGAAATAAGAGCCGTTGTTGAGCCGGGCGCAAGCGCCCCGGGCACCCTTTTGGGTCTTAATTTGCTGAGGATTTTCAAGGAGGCCCTGACCAACATCGTAAAACACTCCGGGGGGGATTCGGCCTTTGTCTGCCTGGCCGTGACTGCCGAAAAGGTGCTCTTTACAATCAGCGACAACGGCAAGGGCCTTCTTGACGGAAAGGGCCCGGCGGGCAGGGGCATCGGGAATATGAAGGCCCGGGCAAGGGACCTTGGCGGGAGCCTGGAAATGATTTCCGGCAACGGCACCACCGTGCGGGTGGAGGCCGGCATCCCCCGAAAATACCCCGAAAAAAGCGTGGATTTATCCCGGTGAACCCTATATATTCAAAAACATGCGGCTCATCATAGTCGAAGACGACAGGCTTCTGCTGGAAAACCTGGGCATACTGCTTGGCGGGGAACGGGACATCTGCGTGGCGGGACTCTTCGGGACGGCTGAAGCGGCGCTGGAGAAACTGGCGGATTCAAGTCCGGACATCATGCTTGTGGACCTCGGCCTGCCGGGGATGCCGGGGGTTGAGCTGATTCGGAAGGCCAAGAAGATAATGCCCGGCATCGAGATAATGGCCCATACCGTATACGAGGACAGGCAGACTGTTTTCAGCGCCATAAAGGCCGGGGCCTCCGGCTATATCCTGAAAGGCAGCCCTCCGAGGGAGCTGGTCGAGAGCATCCATAACCTCGCCCAGGGAGGCTCGCCCATGAGCCCCAAGATAGCGCGCCGGGTGATCCAGGAATTTCAGGAGGGCGAGACGGAAGACCTGTACCTTCTGAGCCCGAGGGAAAAAGAGGTGTTAACGGAGATAGAGGCCGGGCTTACTTACAAGGAAATCGCAGGCAAGTACAACATTAGCTCGCATACCGTTCACGCCCATATCAAGAAAATATATGAAAAGCTCCAGGCAAAGAGCAGACGTGAGGCCCTGATATCCGCCAGGAAAAAAGGCATCTTGTAAGGCCTGCAGTCCCCGGGGCGGAAACACCGGCCGCCCGTAGCAGGGTCCAAGCCGGGGAGGTTCTACATGGACCCGTTTGAGGGAGCGGACATGAACAGGAGGTCACCGCCCGCCGGTTTCCTCCAGCAGGCAGACCGCGAAGGCGCAGATGCCCTCGCCCCTTCCCGTAAAACCCATGCCCTCGTTTGTCTTTGCCTTTATGCTCACGTTTTCCTCCGCGGTCCCGAGCGCCCTTGCCAGGGACGCCCGCATGGCCTCTATATGCGGGGCCAGGCGCGGGGCCTGGGCTATAACGGTCGAGTCCACCTGCGCCACGGAAAACCCCCTCCGCCTCGCCAGAAGGAGGGTCTTTTCGAGGAGGACAAGGCTGGAGATGCCCCTGTAGGCGGCATCGGTATCGGGGAAATGGGCGCCTATATCGCCCGCGCCGAGGGCCCCGAGTATGGAGTCTATTATCGCGTGGATGAGCGCATCCGCGTCGGAGTGGCCGTCAAGCCCCTTCTCAAAGGGTATCTCCACCCCGCCCAGCACCAGCTTCCTGCCCGGCGCAAACCTGTGGCTGTCATATCCAAACCCGGTCCTCACCGTCACGCCCGCCTCCGGCCGCCGGATATTATCGCCTCCGAAACCGCTATGTCCCCCGGCGTGGTTATCTTTATGTTGTCTGGCAAACCCGGAGCTATCCTGACCCTTCCGCCCGCGGCCTCAACCAGGGCGGAGTCGTCGGTGGCGTAAAAACCCCGGGCCATGGCCTCCTTGTAGGCGGCAAAAAGGGTCTCATACAAAAAGACCTGCGGCGTCTGGACGGCGACGAGCGTCTCCCTCCTGAGGGTCCCCCTGACCGAGCCGTCCGCCGCGACCTCCTTTATCGTGTCCCGGGGCATGAGGCCTGGCACGACTGCGTCCCATTTAGCAGTTGAAGAAGGGCCGGCGCCGTTTTTCTCATGAAGGGCGGCGATAAGGCCGCTTATGAATTCGGGCGGGGCAAACGGGCGGACGCCGTCATGGACCGCGACAGTTTTTGTGCCGCGCGGGACAAGCTGCAAGGCGTTCCAGACGGAATCCTGCCTCTCTTTGCCGCCCACGGCGAGTCTTTTCACCTTTTTCATGCCGCATCCATCCAGAAGGTCCCGCAGCAACCCGTGGTCCTCCTCGCGCAGGGCGGGGATGATCTCCGTGATCCGGGGCACGCGCTCCAGGGCCTGCAGCGTCCTTATCAGGACGGGTTTGCCGTCCAGTTCATAGAAGGTCTTTTTAACGCTGCCGCCGAACCTCCTGCCAATACCGGCCGCAGGCACGATTGCCACAACCCCATTCATTCCGTTTCGCCACCCCCGCCAACCCTCCCGCCCGGGGAGGGTTTCACCAAAGGCAGTTTGTGAAATCCCCTCCCTTGAGGGAGCGGATCAGGAGAGGGTGTTTCTCCTTTGCCCCTCTTATTTCGCGGCCCGCAGTTCCTCACGTTCGTATTCCTCCTTGGTCTTTGTGAATATCATCCTGCCGGCCGTCGTCTGCAGGACGGAGGTGACGGTCACATCCACATGTTTGCCTATGAGCCTTCTGCCGTTGTCGACGACCACCATCGTGCCGTCGTCCAGGTAGGCGACGCCCTGGTTCGCCTCCTTGCCTTCCTTGATGATGAAGACCTTCATGTACTCGCCCGGCAGCACGACCGGTTTGAGCACATTCGCAAGCTCGTTTATGTTCAGGACGGACACCCCCTGCAGCTCGGCCACCTTGTTCAGATTGAAGTCGTTGGTGACTATCTTGGCCCCCATCATCTTGCCCAGGGCGACGAGCTTTGAGTCCACCTCCTTGATCTTCGGGAAATCCTCCTCCACGATCCTTATGTCCAGGTTCGTCATCTTCTGCATCCTGTGGAGGATATCGAGCCCCCTTCTGCCCCTGCCCCTTTTCAGCGGGTCGGGCGAATCGGCTATGTGCTGGAGTTCCTGGAGAATGAACTGGGGTATGATGAAACTGCCCTCGAGGAAGCCGGACTCGCAGATGTCAGCGATCCTGCCGTCTATGATGACGCTCGTGTCGAGGATCTTCAGGTTCTGCTCCTCGGCCTCGCCCCGGAATATCCTGAAGAGGCCGGGCACGGTCAGGTTATGCCCCTTTTTCAGCCCGATCACAAGCCCTCCCCAGCCAAGTATCCCGTAGACAACGAACTCGTAGACGCCCCTCACGGAGACAGGGACGATTTCCCTTACAGGCAGAAACAGCAGGCTCGCAAACAGAAGCCCTATTGCGAGCCCTATAAGGCCGCCTATGATCGTGCCAAGCGAAATCCTTCTTGCGGAGAATTCAACCAGCAGGGCCCCCCCGCCGAAAATAAAACCGGCAATGAGTCCCGCCGCCGGGTGGCCAAAACTGCCCCCCAGGAAAAAACCCGCAACGGAGAAGACGATTATTATTGCCAGTCTGAAAACCGCTAACATATTTCCCCTCTTTTCCGGCCCTTTGCGATGCCATTGAGCTCTTGTAAGATATTTTTGTTAATTCTGCTTCAAGAGGACGTAAGACCTTTTGCCGGCCCGGTTCACCAGCAGGAGCACCGGTTTCTTCGTCCCGGAGAACCTGGACACCACGGCATTGAAATCCGCCAGCGTTCTGACCGGCCTGCGTTCGATCTCCTCGATCACGTCTCCCCTTCTGAGGCCGCCGTCGCCGGACGGGCTGCCTTCATCCACATCGGCGACGACGACCCCTCTTTCCGTCTGCGGCAGACCCAGTTGCCGACTGATGTCCCTGGTGAGCTCCATCACTCCCAGCCCCGAAAAAACGCTCACCGGGGTCTCCGGGCGCGCGGGCCTTGTTTCAGCCGCGCTTGAAAGCATGTCCGCCGGATATTCCTCGATGCCGGCCGTCAGGCGCAATCTCTGCCGGCCCCTCACGACGTCAATCGGGACCTCCTGGCCGGGGCTTGCCTCGGCGACAAGGTTTTTAAGCACGGCCGGACTGGAGACGGGCTTGCCGCCGAAACGGCCGATGATGTCGCCCCTCCTTATCCCCGCCCTCCAGGCCGGGCCCCCTCTAGTCACATCGCTCACGAGCGCCCCCTCGGGGGTGGCAAGACCGAACTTCTCCGCCAGGTCCGGCGTGAGGTCCTGCATGGTCACGCCGATCCACCCCCTTATGACCTTGCCCCTCGTCTTTAGCTGCCTCATGATCTCGATGACCATGTTGCTGGGCACGGCGAAACCGATGCCCTGGAAGCTGCCGCTCTTCGAAAAAATGGCGGTGTTTATGCCGATGACCTCTCCCCTTTCATCCACCAGGGGGCCTCCCGAGTTGCCTGGATTTATGGCCGCGTCGGTCTGTATGAAGTCCTCGTAATCCGCGATGCCCACGTTGGCCCTTCCCACAGCGCTTATGATGCCCATCGTGACCGTATGGCTCAGGCTGAAGGGATTGCCTATCGCCAGCACGAACTCGCCCGCCTCGAGCGAATCGGAATTGCCCCATCTCACTATGGGCAACCCCGAGGCGTCTATCTTCAGAAGGGCGAGGTCCGTCTTGGGGTCCGCCCCGATGACCCTCGCGTCATAGGACCTGTTGTCCAGAAGAGTGACCGTTATATGGTCCGCGTCCGCTATTACGTGATAGTTCGTGATAATGTAGCCCTCCGGAGAGACGATCACCCCGGAGCCCAGGTTCTGCTCGCCGCCCGACTCGGAAAAGGGGTCATTTTCACCCGATGAGCCGTCGCCTTCCCCTGTCACGCGCTGGCTGGAGATGTTCACAACCGAAGGCGAAACCGCCTTTACCACCCTGGTGAAATCATCCGAAGTCCTCGCCAGGCGGATGACGGCGGACGGCGCCATCCCGAAACGCCCTGCCAGCCGTCCCGGGAAAGAACCCGGGCCGCCGAAGTAGGAAAAAACAAGCCAACCCAGCACAAAACCCGCAAACAGAAGGCCAGCCACATAAATGGTCTTCCTCACTCTTTTATTATAATCGGAAGATAGGAAGGTAAGCAATTTTTATCCTTTTTTTTTTAGAGGTTTAGCCGCCGGAAACCGCGCGCGGGAGGGCCCGTTTTTGTGACCCGCGGCTTTGACAGAGTTTTCCCGCAAATTCTATAATTCAGCTTGATGAAATTCTGGGCCATACTCCTGCTCATAATAATCCCCCTTATCGCTGGCACGGCAGTCGGCGGGTATCTCGGGGTCATAAAGGGCGCCCCCTCCATCGAGGAGCTGAAAAAGGGCAATATGCCCGGCACCAAGATATACGCAGACGACGATACGCTTATAACCGAGATCAGCGCCCGGAAGAGCATTCAGGTGCCATTCAGGGAGATACCCCGCAATCTCATAAACGCGGTGGTCTCCGTGGAGGACGCCCGGTTCTACAAGCACAAGGGGATAGATTACATAGCCATTATAAGGGCTGCGCTCACGGACCTCTATTATCACCGGGTAAAGGAGGGGGGCAGCACCATTACCCAGCAGCTCGCAAAGATCACCTTTCTCAGCCCGGAGCGGACGCTGAAGAGGAAGCTCCGGGAGGCCGCCCTGGCGATAAAGATCGAAAGACATCTGAGCAAGGACGAGATACTGGAGCTTTACCTCAACCGTGTCTACTTCGGCCACGGGGCCTACGGCGTCGAGAAGGCGGCAAAGCTGTTCTTCGGGAAACCCGTCACCAGGCTTACGCTGCCCGAGTGCGCGCTTCTGGCGGGCCTCATCAAGGGCCCCGCCGAATTCTCGCCCTTCATCAACCCGGCCAAGGCAAAACAGCGTCAGGCGTTCGTCCTTGAACGCATGCACCATGAAGGTTATATAACGGGGGCCCAGATGAGGCAGGCGGTCAGCACGCCCATAAGGCTGTCCTCCGTAAGGCCCCCTTCCGAGTCGTACGCCTATTTCATCGATTATGTGAAAAAATACCTGATCGAAAAATACGGCCCGGAAAAAGTCTACGAAGGCGGCCTGAAGGTTTACACCACCATGCAGAAGGACTATCAGGTGGCGGCCCAGGAGGCGCTGAGGGAAGGGCTCCGGGCGGTTGACAAGCGGGAAGGCTGGCGCGGACCGCTCAGGCACGTAAACAGCTTCACTCTGAAGACCCGTGCAGGCGTGCCCGGGGTGATGCCCCCGCGCTCCGGGATCACCGAGGCGACCGTCGTGGAGGTCACGCCCGGCAGGGCCCTGGTCAATGTCGGCGGCTACACGGGCGTGCTGCTGAAAAAAGACGCCATGTGGGCACAAAAAGTCATTCTTCCCGGCGGCCATGTGAAAATTTTCCGGAAATTCACCCTCAACAAAATACTCAGCCCCGGCGACGTCATACTGGTCAGGGTAAAATCGGCCTCGAGGGGATATCTCTCCGTTTCGCTGGAGCAGGACCCCCTGGCCCAGGGGGCGCTTGTGTCAATAGACCCCAAAACGGGTTTCGTCCGGGCGCTCGTGGGAGGGTATGATTATCTCCGGAGCGATTACGACCGCGCCCTCTACGCGAAGAGACAGGCCGGCTCCGCCTTCAAGCCGCTTATCTACGGCGCCGCAATAAACGACGGCATACCGCCCTCATACGTGATAGACGACGAGCCCGTGACGTTCCAGTGGCCCGGGGGCTCTTGGAGCCCGCAGAATTATGAGCACAAATTCTACGGCCCCACGTCCCTCAGGGACGCCCTTGCGCATTCAAGGAACGTCGTCACCGTAAAGCTGCTGGACTACATCGGGGTCGCCAACGCCATAGCGTTCGCGCGTCAGATGGGGGTCGAGGAGGCCATGCCCCGCGACCTTACGCTCGCCCTTGGCACCCTGAGCATAACTCCCCTGGACCTCCTGTGCGCCTACGCCCCTTACTGCAACGGCGGCACAAAGGTCCGGCCCATATTGATAAAATACATAACCGACTCCAGGGGGCGGATACTTGAGGCCAACGAGCCCTCCACGGCAAGGGTCATAAGCCCCCAGGTGGCGTTTCTGATGACCAGCATGCTTGAAGACGTGGTAAGAAACGGAACGGGGTATCATGCCAGGGTGCTCGGGGGAGATGTGGCCGCGAAGACTGGCACCACAAGCGATTACCGCGATGCCTGGTTCGTTGGCTATACGCCCGATTTGATGGCCGCCGTATGGGTGGGCTTTGACAATATGAGGCCGCTCGGGCAGGGGGAGACCGGATCGAGGGCCGCAAGCCCCATATGGGTGAATTACATGAGGTACGTGCTTGGCAAGTCCCCCGCCGACACCTTCGAGCCCCCGGAGGGCATAGTCTCTTACACGGTGGACTCCGCCACGGGCGCCATCATTAACAATTCGCCGGCGCCGGCGTCAAGCCCGGAATACTACAAGGAATACTTCATCCAGGGGACCGAACCGCCGGCGGAAAAGCGCTTTGAGCCCCTTCAGCCCCGCAACGGCAGCGACCGGGCCCCCTAGATGCGGACAGCCTGAGGTGATAAACTTGATAGGCTGTTGGACAGCGAAAGGAGGGTTATATGTCTGAAAAGAGACACGCGATTTTGGTCATGGCCCTCATGGGCCCGCTTTGCGCGCTTGTCCTCGCCGGTCAGGCGGTACGGGCCTTTGCGGACTCCCAGTACGAACAGGCCCTCACCGCCTATTCCAGGGGCGGCTACGTGAAGACGGTGAAACTGCTGCGGCGGTACGTGAAAAAGACCCCCACCGCCGGCGCCTACTACCTCCTCGGATATTCCAATTACAAGCTCGGCAGATACAAGGAGGCCGCGAGGTATTTCGGCGAGGCCTATCTCGTAGACCCGAATTTCAACCCCGGGGACATCATGTCCAGGGTCGAAAAGACGAAGGAAAGGGCGTGCCCCGCGGGCAAGGAACGCTCAAAAAATGCGCCCGTAACGCCGCCGGGCACGAGGACGGCCCCTCACAAATGAAAATTTCGGACCGGATATTCAGGGAGTATGATATACGCGGGGTCTGGGGGGCGGACCTGACCGGGGAGGCCGCCTACGCGATAGGCAGGGCCTTTGCCGTCTGTTTGCGGGAGCAGTTCCCGGAGAAGCCGGAGCTCGCGGTATCGATCGGCAGGGACGTAAGGATAAGTTCGCCCGCGATGCTCGAAGCGCTGACCGCGGCGCTCATGCAAAGCGGGATAGGGGTCATAGACATCGGGATATGCCCGACCCCCCTGCAGTATTTCTCGCTTTTCAACCTCCCCGTCCAGGGCGGCCTCATGATAACCGCAAGCCACAACCCGGCCGATTTCAACGGGTTGAAACTCTCCCTGGGGACCGGGACCATCTATGGCGAAAGCATACAGCGGATAAGGCGGCACATCGAGGAAAGCAGGACGATAGAGGGCAGCGGGACCCTGAGCAAAAGGGAAATCATCCCCGATTACATGCAATACATGCGCGGCCAGTTCACCACCTTCAGCGGCATGAAGGCCGTGCTGGACGCCGGCAACGGCGTGGCCGGAATAGTGGCGCCCGCGCTCTTCGAGGAATTCGGGGCCGAGACCATCCGGCTTTACTGCGACCCGGACGGCAGGTTCCCGAACCACCACCCGGACCCCGTGGTGGTCGAAAACATAAAAGACCTCATAGCCACGGTCAGGAGCAAAAAGGCCGATCTTGGGATCGGCTATGACGGAGACGGCGACAGGATAGGGGTGGTGGACGGAGACGGGGAGGTGATCTGGGGCGACAGGCTCCTGGCCCTCTTTGCGAGGGAGCTGCTGCCAAAACACCCTGGGGCCACCATAATCGGGGAAGTCAAATGCTCACAGAGCCTCTACGACGATATAGAGGCCCGCGGCGGAAGGCCCGTGATGTGGAAGACCGGCCACTCGCTGATAAAAAGCAAGATGAAGGAATCCGGGGCCCTTCTGGCCGGCGAGATGAGCGGCCATATCTTCTTCAAGGACAGGTATTTCGGCTATGACGACGCCATTTACGCCTCTCTTCGCCTCATGGAGGCCCTGAAGAGAAACGGCCCTCCATACTCGATAAAAAGGCTCCTTGGCGGCCTGCCGCGGCTGCACTCCACCCCCGAAATCCGGATCGATTGCCCCGACGACAAAAAATTCGCCGTCGTGGAGGGCATCAGGGAGGAGATGCGCAAACACCGCCCCATAATCGATATAGACGGCGTAAGGATCAGCTATCCGGAGGGCTGGGGACTGGTCCGCGCCTCGAACACCCAACCGGCGCTTGTGCTCAGGTTCGAGGCAAAGTCCGAAGAGGCGCTTGGGATGATACGCGGAGACGTCGAGGGCAGGCTTAAAAAGCTGCTCTGATTTCCAGCGCTATTTCAGTTTCTTGTGTTTCATGGCCGACAGATATACAACGCAGTCCTCGCAGATGCGGCCGGTCGCGCGGTTGCATATCATGCGGTTTAATTCCCAGCAGGGTTTCGTCTTGTCTATATAGGCGGAGCAGCTTGCCTTCCGCTCCTCGGTGCAGTTGGTTATCTCCCAGCAGGGGGCATACTCCAGCAGGCGCTTTATCCCCTCTATGCTTATCTTCTTGTGGTGGATAAGATCGCGGATGCACATGAGCCATTTGATGTCGTTTTCGGAATAATAACGGTTCTTGTTGCGCCTGGAGGGCTTCAGGAGCCCGTGTTTCTCATACAGCCTGAGGGTCTGATCGGTTGTTCCTACGAGTTCGGAAACGACGCCTATGGGATAAAGCGGCATGTCCTGCTTCTGTTTTCCCGAAAGTAGCTCGCTGTTTCTAGCTCGTCTCATTAAGTCTCTTAAGAATGCTGAGTTTAATTATTAAAACTTTTTTTGGGTCAAAAAATCAACACCGCCCTTCAGCCCCGCGCCGGGCCAAGCGCCTCCAGGGCCTCCCTGGCAAGCTCGCCGACCGTTTTTTTGGACAGGCGCCCCCCGTCGTAATAATCGACTGCGGCCCCATCGCCGGCCAAGGCCGCGATGGAGGGCGCGTAGGTGTCGTCCCTCAGGTTCTTCATGACAAGCAGTGCGTTTGCCCTCAAGGCCGCATCCTCGCTGTGCAGGCAGAGAAAGGCAAGCTCCCGGTAGGGCATTACAAGCTCCGGGCTGACCAGGGCAAGGAGGGCAAGGGCGCGCAGGATGCCCGGCGCGAACATGCGCTCGTCACGGAAGGAGACGAGCACCGGCACCAGGTCTGAAAAAGCCTCCGGGTTATGCCTTATTATCTCCCCTATCATCTCGGGGGCGCTCCAGGGGTTGCCGCCGGATTCATCCCGCATCATCGTAAAGAGCCTGTCAATTGCGTCAAGGGCCTTGGACTGCTTCATGCCCGCTGACAGCATCCCCACGGCCTCTATGGCCCTCCAGCAGACAAGCTGGCTTTTATCGTACGTAAGCGATATGAGGAACCGGAGAAGCCCTTTGCCATTGCCGCCCTCCGCAAGGAGCCCTTTGAAATCGCCGGCAAGCAGGTACTCTATTGCCTTTTGCCTGTTCATGGCATCCATTGTCCTTTAACCCCGCCTTCCCATATAACGCATATTTCGAGAAAAATCCCCGAGGCCCCGCGGCCGGCATGAAACGCCCCGGTCCTCTTCAATGATAACATGCGGGAAGGACCGGGCAAGCGCCGGCAACGGGCCTGCACACCCCCCGCTTGACATCGGCCCCCGATGTGATAGTTTTTAACAGAGAGAGAAATATGAGCAAGACCATATCCGGACCCCGCAATCTGCGATAGCATCCCAACCATTATGAAATCCTGGCAAACGGAGGACAAAAACATGACAGCGATGACAGCGAAAGACATCATGCATCCAAGGCTGAGCCTGCCCCAGAAGGAGCCGGGCCAGTCCCTGGTGAACAAGCTCCTGTGCTCGTACCCGGGGCTGCCGGTCGTCAACGAGAACGATCAGGTCATAGGCATCGTCACCGAGTATGACGTATTCGATGCGCTCATGAACAACCGGACGGTACACGAGTTCAGCGCGGAGAGCATCATGGGCTGCGGCCACATGGAGCACGAGGGCGTCTGCAACGAGCCGCACTGCGTAGCCCAGGACACGCCGGTCGACAAAGTGCTGGAGATCATGTACAACGAGAAACTCTCCATCCTGCCCGTAGTGAAGGACGAAAAGAACCGGCAGCTCGTCGGGATAATCGCGAGGAAAAACATCATTAGCGCCGTGGCCGAGAGGAATTTCTGGCCGGAGCACGAGTTCCAGAAGAGGGCCTGAGGACGCGCAAAAAAACAGAAAATCTGAAGAGGAGTTCTTGATGGCAAAGGAAAACATCGCTTTCAAAGGCAATCCCGTCACACTCCTGGGGAGCAGGCCGCGGACCGGCCAGAAGGCCCCGGACTTCCACGCGCTCGACCATAATCTGCACGAGGTCTCCCTGGGAGATTTCAAGGGGAAGGTAAAGGTCATCAGCGTGGTCTTGTCCGTGGACACCCCCGTCTGCCACAAGCAACTCGTGAGGTTCAACGAGGAGGCGGCAAAACTGGGCCAGGATGTCGCCGTGCTCAATATAAGCATGGACCTGCCGTTTGCCATCGCCCGGTTCATGAAAGAGGAGTCCATAGAGCGGACAGTCGTCCTGTCCGACCACAGGGACGCCTCCTTCGGGAGGGCCTACGGGCTGCTCATTGACGAGATGAGGCTTCTGGCCCGATCGGTCATAATCATCGACAAGGACGAGACCATCAGCTATTTCCAGGTGGTGCAGGAGCAGACAGAAGAGCCCGATTACGAGCGGGCCATGAAGGAGGCGGAAAAACTGCTGGTCCGGGTCGCTTAAGGAAACCGGGCCCAAAAATCAAATCAAGGAGGTAGCACGTCATGCCCGTAAAAACGATGGCGTATGAGACAAAGGACTATTCGGATTTAATCGGGATGGAGGGGTTTTCCGAGGGGCTTCTAAACAACCACTTCAAGCTCTACCAGGGCTATGTGAGCAACGCAAACAAGCTGCTGGAGCAGATAGCGGAGCTGCCCCAGGACGGGGCGGACCCCAGATTCGCCGAGCTAAACAGGAGGCTCGGCTTCGAGTGGAACGGCATGCGCCTGCACGAGTATTACTTCGAATCCCTTGGAGGCGACGGAAAGATCGACAAGGGCGGGCCGCTGGCGAAGAAGATATCGGAGGATTTCGGCAGCGTCGATTCCTGGCAGAAGTCCTTCAAGGCCACGGGGATGATAAGGGGGGTAGGCTGGGCGGGCCTCTACCTGGACCCGAACACCAACCGGCTCCTCAATTTCTGGATCGGCGAGCACCACATCTCCCATCCCTCAGGCTGCCGGCTGCTGCTCGTCATGGACGTCTGGGAGCACGCCTTCATGCTCGACTACGGCCTGAACCGGAAAGACTATATCGAGGCCTTCTCCCGGAACATCAACTGGCAGGCCGCGGAACAGAGGCTCTCCGGGGGGAGCAAGGCATGGAAGTAAAAACCGCGAAGAGACCCCTGGAGATGTCGGAAGACTTCATAAACACCATAAAGGAGTGGATGAAGCTGGAAGATGAAACCGTCCGGAACTCCGAGGAGCTGGCGGCCAAAAGCGAAAACCCCATAGTCCGGATGATCATGCAGATGATAAGGATGGATTCCGAAAAGCACAAGCTGATGCAGCAGCTCCTCATAGACGGGCTGACAAAGAAAAACCTGAGCCTCACGCCGGACGAACTGGCACCCCTCTCAAAGGAGCTCCAGAGGCACATAGAGGCGGAGGGCAAGTCGGTCGACCTTGCGTCAAAGGCGCTAGAACAAAGCGAGCTCTTCGTGACCCGCTACATCCTCACGCTCCTTCTGGCGGACGAGGCCAAGCACCACAGGCTCCTTGGAGATTTAAACGAGGTCATGCTGAAGAGGGCGACCATCTTCGTCACGTAGCCCGCAGTTTTCAAAAAGCAGATGCCCCGCGGGGGAGGCCGTGATCGCGGCCTCCCCCGCTTGCATTTCCCCACCTCTTCATACTACCTGTAATTGTATTTTTATTTCCCAATGTTGTATATTAGTTGCACGCAAAAACTATAGAGGCTTGAAGGGAGGGGCAGAGCGTGAAGGGGATGAAGCGTGAGGAGGGGCTTTCCATACTCCTTGCCGCTGAAAACTCTTTTATCCGTTATTATTTTTCCCGGCTTTTCGAGAAGCGGCATTCCCTAAGGATGACGGCTTCCGGAGTGGCGGCAATAAGCGAGCTTTCAAAAAAGCCGTATGATCTCGTATTCATAAACGAGTACCTGCCGGACACTGGCATGGCCGAGCTGCTGGAGGCGGTCGGCAGATGCCGTCCGGATGCGAAGTCCGTAGTAATGCTGACCCACCGGGAAGACGCGGACCATCTGATTGCAAGGCACGGGGCCGCCGGCGTAATGATTAAACCCTTTACAGTCCTGGACATGCTGCGCCTGGCCGAAAGGGTTCTGCCGGCGGGGGCCTCCCAAAATCTCATCGCTCCGGATGCGCTGAAACTCTGCCCAGTAATGCCGCAGGGAGGAGCGGCCGGGACAAAAGGCTAGAACCTATCTCAAAATCGCTTCCGGCTGCAAGAGGTGAAATCATGGCATACGGGCCGTAGAGGTTCCGGACAGATAAAAATTCCGGTTTCACATCCGGTGCGCATGCGCTAAAATCTGGTTATGGAGATAACGGGATACACGTTCGGCAAGATAACCGTTGACGGAAAGTCCTACACAGGAGACCTGATCATCTATCCCGACAGGGTCGAGGGGTCCTGGTGGCGCAGGGAAGGACACCTGCTGCAGCCGGAGGACATCTCCGGCATCCTGAAAGATCCCCCCGAGGTCCTGATAATCGGCACCGGCCATGACGGGGTCATGCAGGTATCAAAGAGCGTGCTCGATGCCCTTCGCGAAAAGGGCGTAGAGGTGCATGCCCTAAAAACGGCCGAGGCCGTGCAACTATTTAACCGGCAGGGGGAAAGAGGCAAAAAGGCGGTGGCCGCCCTCCACCTCACCTGCTGAGGAGCCGTTCGATAACCAGATATCCGCCGCAGGGCTTTCCCTTTGGGTCTCTTCCCGTCCTATACGGGCACCAGGTTGTGAGGAACCGGCACCTGTCGCAGGCAAGCTTCCTTATGGCCGCGTCCCGGCCAGATGCCCCAAACCCGGTCCCCTCCGCCGGCACGGCGTCTTTTATCTCTTTTGGGGTCAGGACTCCGGTGAGGAAAAGGTAGGCCCCGCATTTGCGGTCCGCCTTGTCCGGTCTGTAATAAGGGCAGTGCCCTTTACAAATGGCTTCCGTGTATCTCTGTCTCTTTTGTTCTTCCATGGCCCTTTTAAGTTTTTTAGTTTCAATGTCGGCCACCCTCGTGGGCTCGGGTATTCTAAAACCCCTGCCGCACGAAAGCGCCATCTCCACCGCACCCTCAAAATCTATCCTGTGGCCCGGCGAGATAAACACCGGCCTCACGCCGTCCTTCGTCCGAAGGACGGTCCCCACCAGTTGACCTTTATGGAAAAGCGGGGCCCTCGCCCCTCTCTTCCTGCCCGGCTCGCCGTGCTCGCCCACAAGCCTCGATTTGGCGCACCCGATAGTGGGGATGCCCAGCAGGAGTCCGGCATGAGAGGCGATCCCCATCCTCGCCGGATGCGCAATCCCCTGTCCGTCGATGAAGAGCAGATCGGGCCTTTTCTTAAGCCCCCTCACCGCCCGGACCACGGCCGGGCCCTCGCGAAACCCAAGCAGTCCGGGGATGTAGGGAAACGCTGTTTTCATGATCACCGTCTCGATGTCGATCAGTTCCATCTCCGGATAGGTAAACAGGCAGGCCACGGCAAGCACCAGGTCGCCCAGAAACGCGGCGTCCGCCCCGGCCACAAGACGGGGCTTCTTCGTGAGAGGGACAATCCTTACCCTACCCGCCAGGCTCCGCTGAAGCGCGCGGGCCTCGGCCGCGTTTTTTGCGACAAACCCCTTTTCCTCAGGCCTTCTGGCCGCCTCTGGTGACATCCTCAAGCCAGGAAATGTATTCGGGCAGGCCGGCGGTCACGGGCAGGGCGATTACCTCCGGCACCTGATAGCTGTGGAGCTGCCTTACCCTCCGGCAGATGTCCTCAAAGAGGTCCCGCCGGGTCTTTACGACAAGAAGGCTCTCCGTCTCGTCCTCGATCCTGCCCTGCCACGAGTATATTGACCTTATGCCCCGTATAATGTTCACGCAGCCGGCCAGGGATTCGCCTACCAGCGCCCCGGCAATCCGGGCGGCCTCTTCCTCGCTGCCAGCCGTTATGAATACGGCTATCGCTTCAGACAAGCTTCCCCTTCCTCATTATCACGCTTTTGACCTTTTTGCCGCCGTCCAGCGCCTTCAGCGTGGGGGAAAAGAAGACGAAATCCTGATGGAAAGGGGCCCGCACGCGGCCACCGAAGGTGTGGTTGTCGCCGAGGGCCACATGGACCGTGCCCAGTATCTTCTCGGACTCCAGGATATTGTCCGGCCTTTTGGCCAGGCTGTTCGTGCCTATCCCCAGCTCCGCGATGTTGGCGCACTCCGGGCACGAGGCAATCCTGCGCCGGAGCCCGTCCGCGAAGGGCTCCGTGCCCAGCACCTCCGTCACAAGCCCCCGCCTCACTACAAGCGTCACGGGGGATTCGAGTTTCCTGGTTGGCGCCCATTCGAGAACAAGCCTGCCGCTGGCAGTGCCCTCGAGCGGCGCAAGATAGACCTCCCCGGCAGGCAGGTTGCCCGCGGCCCCGGGTTTCCTGTAGTCTCCGTTGTCCTGCCATGCCCTCCTGCCGCCCGTCCTGAAGAGGAGCCTGGTGCCGTTTCCGGAGGCGATCTCAAGCCAGCCGGCCCCTCTTATGGCCCTTGCGACTGCGGCAGTGAGCCTCTTAAGCTCCCGGTAATCAACGCTCATTGGGCCGGAGAGCATCGAGTAATCGAAAAGGGGCATGCTGGCATAACGCGCGCCCAACATGGTGAGCAGTTTTCTGAAGATGGTGTGGGTGGTGGAATAATTGGAGAGGGCTATGACCGCGTCGACCGCGTCCCCCGAGTATTTCCTGATAATCCTGCCTGCCAGGCCCTGCCCCTCCTCCGAAACCCTCTTCTTGATGATCTCCCTTAAAAGACCTCTTGCGGAGAGCCCGGCTATGCATTCGGCGCCGAAGGCGGCCTCCCATACGGCCTTTGGCGGCTCGACGGCGTGGGTCCCCGTCGCGGCGTATTCCCTGTAGATCACCTCTTTTGCAAGACCGAGCCCGGCCCGCGCCGCGGCCCGCCCAATCCTCCGCAGGCCGGCCCTTCTTTCAAGCTCCTCCCGCGGCAGCTTCCCCTCTTTCTTCGAAACCTTGTCTGTAAAAACGAGCACCCGCTCTCTTGGGGTAATCCCGAGGTTCAGAAGATATATGTTTTCCAGCGCCCCGATATCTATCCGCATTCGGCTTTTCACTTGCAACTGTCTTATTTTAAACCCTCCGGGCCACCTTTTGCATTAGTGCGCGCCCCGCCAAGATCTCAAAAAAGGCAAGACTACCGATAATAAATTTATTGACAAGTAAATTTATTCATGAAAGAATATATTATGCGGATGCAGTAAAGCAGAGACCCCGCTTCATCCCAATAGCTGCGTAACCGTATTCAAAGATCAGGATTTTTTAATAAGCCAATGTATTACCCGAATCATATCCACCCGCTATCCATTCAAATTTCCAATTCGGCGGATTTCCATTTTGGAAAGTAGCGACTCACCAGGAGGAAAAAAACCATGAAATCAGGCAAGTCCAGGTTTATGGCAGTTTTGACTTTGATGTTCGGCGCAGGTTTTCTGCTGGCCGGCTGCGGAGGAGGAGGAGGGGGCGGCGCTCCGGCCGCCAGCACGCCGGGGACCAGCGTTTCCCAGAGCGCGCCCGTGGGGTTATTCATGACGGACGATGCGTCCGGTTTCAGGCAGGTGTCGGCCGTAATCAACTCGGTGACCCTTCTTAATACCTCAAGCGGAGACTCCTGCACGGTGCTCTCCGGCCCGGTTAACATCGACCTCGCAAACCTCTCAAACGTAATGGAGCTTGTAAAAACCTCCACCTGTCCGGCCGGCTCTTTTGACAAGGTCAGGATAGTCTTCAGCAATTCGGTGGGGCTAACCAACTCAAGCGGCGTAAGCGGCCCATGCTCGTTCACCGCTTTCAGCCCCGGACAGCCCTCTCCGGACACGATGTCCTGCAGCGGGAATAACTGCACCATGGATTTAAATACCCCGGTAAACATCGTCGCGGGCCAGAACAACCGTGCCGGGCTGGACTTCGACCTCAAGAACTTCAATGTGACGGGGTTCGGGGGAGGCGCATGCTCCATGACAATGAGGGTAAACCCGCTTAATGCCCAGGAGATGGACCAAAAGGGGTACCCCGCAGGCATCAGCGGAATGATTACAAGCGCGACGGACAATACGGTAACCATGAATACCGGGACCAGGTCCTTTGTCATAAACACACCGGTCATGGGACAGTCCAATTCTCAGGGGCTCATGGGGCTGGCGGCAAAAAACGTCCCGGCCATGGCAAATTGCACTGGCTTCGATTTCGATTCCGGCACGTGCCAGTCCGGCCAGGTAATGGCAGTCGCCACGGGGACGGTCTCCGGCCTGAACCCCGGGAATAATACGTTCATGCTCACACTCGCGGACGGCACCCCGATAACGGTGAATTATTCCTCGCCGGGGGTGAAGGGCACCCTGGCGAACGGCCAGCCGGCCGTCGTAAAACTCTTCAACATCAGCGCTTCTTCGGGCCAGTTCGGGGCCTCGGCCTCGCAGGTCTCAAGCCATGCGGGAATGGGCCCGATGGGAACACCGGCCAATAGTCCACAGACGCCCGGCGGCGGCAGCAACACTGGCATGCCTGGAGGCGGCAGCAACACTGGCATGCCTGGAGGCGGTAGCAACACTGGGACGCCTGGCGGCGGTAGCACCGGAACACCTGGCGGCGGTAGCACCGGAACACCTGGCGGCGGTAGCAACACCGGCGCACCGGGCGGCGGCAGCACCGGGACACCAAGCGGCGGAAGTAATACCGGGACGCCAGGCGGCAGCAATACTGGTATGCCTGGCGGTGGCGGCAGCACCGGAACACCTGGCGGCGGCAGCAACACCGGCGCACCGGGCGGCGGCTCGCCCATGAGGTGAACATCGTGCTGATAAAGGGTGTTTTGGCAGGCGGCGGTTTCGGTAAAATAGGAGGATGGTCCAGGCCAACGGCATCGTAAAGGCATATGGCAGGCGCGTGCTGTTTGACGGGGCGTCCTTCACACTGGGGGCCGGGGAGCGCGCCGGGCTTGTAGGAAGAAACGGCTCCGGCAAGACCACGCTTTTCCGCATGATACTGGGCAGGGAACTGCCGGATGAGGGTTCGATAAGCGTGCCCAGGGACTACAAGGCCGGACATCTCTCCCAGGAGATACGTTTCGCCGCCGATACGGTCCTCGCCGAGGCGATGCTTGGTCTCGGCGGGGACAGCCTGCCGGAAAATCAGGCCTATATGGCCGAGTCCGTCCTGATGGGGCTTGGCTTTCAGCCGGAAGACTTTTCCCGCCATCCGCATGAACTCTCGGGCGGGTTTCAGGTCCGGCTGAACCTGGCGAAGCTCCTGCTCGCGGGGCCCAATCTCCTCCTGCTTGACGAGCCCACCAATTACCTGGACATTGTCTCCTCCCGCTGGCTGGGGCAGTTCCTCAAAAACTGGAAGGGCGAGCTGATGCTGATAACCCACGACAGGGATTTCATGGACGCAGTCACGACCCACACCATCGGGATACATCGCGCAAAGACAAGGAAAATAGCCGGCGGCACCCACAGGCTCTATGAGCAGATACTCGCCGGGGAGGAAGTCTACGAGCGCACCCGCGCAAACGACGAAAAGAAACGCAGGGAGCTGGAGGAATTCATAAACCGTTTCAGGGCCCAGGCGACCCGCGCCCGCGCGGTCCAGTCCAGGATAAAGGGTCTCCAAAAAAAAGGCAGACTCGACAGGCTGTCCGCGGAAAAGACGCTTGATTTCGAGTTCAATTATGCCCCGCACGAAAGCAAATGGCTGATGAGGGCGGAGGATATCTCATTCGGGTACGAACCGGCGGCCCCTCTATTTGAAAATCTCAATCTGTCGGTGGGCAGGAGGGACCGCATCGCTGTCATCGGCCGCAACGGCCAGGGGAAGACCACTCTGCTGAAACTCCTCGCGGGGGAAATAAAACCCGACTGCGGCAGCGTAAGCCTCGGCAGCAGGACGGCGATGGCACATTTCGGGCAGACGAACGTCTCGCGCCTGGACCCGTCCAGGACCGTCGAGGAGGAGATTCTGGATTCAATGGCGGAACACCGGCGCGTGGCCGCACGCAATATATGCGGGGCGATGCTCTTCGAGGGGGACGATGCGCTCAAGAAGATATCGGTCCTTTCGGGCGGAGAGAAGAGCCGCGTCCTGCTGGGAAAACTGATCGCCCAGCCCGCAAACCTGCTTCTGCTGGATGAGCCCACCAACCACCTGGACATGGAGTCCGTCGACGCCCTTGTCGAGGCGATAGAGGCCTTCGAAGGCGCCGTGATAATGGTGACCCACAGCGAGATGATACTGCGCGCCTCGGCCACGCGCCTTGTGGTCTTCGACGGCGGCAGGGCAAGGGTGTTTGAGGGCGCCTATGAAGACTTCCTCCGCCAGGTGGGCTGGAAGGGCGAGCAGGCCCCAAAGGCGGCGCCGGGGAAAAATGGCGGCAAGACGGCAAGCAGAAAGGATATGAGACGGCTGAGGGCTGAGATCGTTGCCATGCGCTCAAAAACGCTCGGGGACCTTCAGGCAAGAATCAGGGGGGCCGAGGAGGAAATAATCACCCTCGAAGAGCGGATGGAAAATGACAACGTGGCGCTCATACAGGCGTCCATGAAAGGCGACGGCGGGGAGATAAAGCGGCTCTCGAAATCCATCCACGATGCGAAGGAGCGGATAGAGGCGCTCTTTGCCGAGCTTGAAGCGGCCACCGGGGAGTTGGGAAAAAACAGATGCGAATTCGATGCGCGATTGGCCGGGCTGGACGAAAGGCAGCGAGGGAATTAAGCGCAGGAGGCCCTTGCCGCTCTACATCTCCACCCTGGTCACGACCCCGTGCAGCTTGTTTGAAGGCAGCTTGTAAAATTGGACAAAGGCCGGCGTGAGTTTTTTTATCGCGGCAAACATCCTCCAGGGCACACTTGAGGTGACTATCTCTTCAAGGCCGTAGAAGATGACCTTTTCATCGATCCCCACCCCCCTGAGGATTTTTTCGAGGTCAATGATCTCCATATATCCCGTCGCCACCTTCAGGACCCTGAGCCCCGGGGCCGGCGAAAGAGAGAAATCGACTGTAACCCCTAATGGCTGGTCGCGCTTCGTTATCGTCACTATTACGTTATCCTCGTAGATGATCTCGTTTGCAAGCATTGTATTCACGATATAAGGCGGCATCTCGGCAGGGTCCCTCGCAAAGAAAAGCGCCGTGCCCCGTATCCTGTGCGCAAGCGGGATCTTCTCCCTGTAGTCCGCCAGAAACGTTTCGAGCGGGACGTAGCGCAGCCGGTTATAGAGCCTCCGCTGCCCCTGCATGTAGATGATGATAATGGAGAATGGGACCGAGGCCACTATCAGCGACCAGTAGCCGCCGTGAGGTATCTTGAACAGGTTCGAAAACAAAAAGATCAGGTCTACAAGGGTTACAAGGAGCGAAACCGGCAGGAGGGAGAATTTCCTGCGGAGGTAGAATATCCAGCTCATCATAAGGCCGGTCAAGGTCATCGTGCCCGTGACGGCAAGGCCGTAAGCTGCGGCCAGCCTGCTTGATTGCCTGAACTCCATCATTATGAAAAGGACCGCGACCATGAGAAACCAGTTCACAAACCCTATGTAAATCTGGGAGCGCAGCTCCGCCGAGGTGTATTCTATCCTGAACATCGGCATTATCCTTGTGGTTATGCCCTGGTATACTATCGAGAACATCCCGCTTATCATGGCCTGCGAGGCTATGACCGTGGCCGCGACGCTCAGCAGCAGAAACGGGATGTAGAGGTGCGGGGCCTGCCTGTAGAGCATCTCAAAGAGCACGTTCCTTGCTCCTGGGTTTCTGAGTATGAAAGAGCCCTGCCCAAGATAGCTCAGGACAAGCGCAATAAAAACGAGGTGCCAGGCCTTTCTTATGGGCTCGCGCCCCAGATGGCCCATGTCCGCATACAGGGCCTCGCCCCCGGTCGCGCAGAGCACCACCTCGGAGAGGATGAAAAACCCCGCGATCCCGTTATGCGCCATGAATCTTATGCCGTATAATGGGTTTATGAAATGCAGCACCACCGGGGCCTTGATTACCGAGGCCGCTCCGGAAAGCGCCAATGTCCCGAACCAGACCAGCATTATAGGGCCGAAGGCGCGGGAGACCCGCTCGGTCCCGCGCCTCTGGAAGAAAAAAAGGAGCACCGCTATGGCGGAGGCAATCAGGATCAGCACATCCTGCGGCGTGCCCCCAAGCCCGGGGATGAGAAGAAGGCCCTCCACGGCGCTCAGGATGCTTATGGCCGGCGTGATGACGCCGTCGCCTATGAGAAGGGAGACGCCGATTATCGCAAGGAAGGTCACAAGGGCCGCGGACCGGGCCTTTCCGACCAGACCGATTAATATCTCGCGCAGCACTATGGTGCCGCCCTCGCCCTTTTCGCCTAGACTCATGGCCAGCCAGGCGTATTCGATGCTGACGAGTATAATCAGCGTCCAGACCACAAGGGAAAGCACCCCGGCCACGTTTTCAGGCGTGGCCTTCGTCAGCAGAAAGACCACCGCGAGGGTATAGATGGGGCTGGTCCCTATGTCGCCAAAGACGAGTCCCAGGGATTTGATAACGCCCATGAAGGCGCCTTTTCTCTTTACCTGTGCCATTTCCGCCCGCAAATAGATACTATAATCTTATACCGGGTTTTGGTCCGGCCGGCAATCTCTGCAATTCAAACACTTCTAAAAATAAATGGATAGCAAGCGTATTCTCCTGCGTACCGCAGGACTTGCCACAGGGAATCTCAATTTTGGCTCTTCCGGTTTTTGTGTGGGCTAATAACAATTTGTATATCTGCCTGGTCCTTTCGTTCGGTCGCGCGGTTCCGGACGTGCGCAAACGGCGCTATTGCCTTGCCCTCCGGGCGACTGGCGAAAGGTTGTCAAGATGCAACCCGCCGTGATCCGTCCGCTTGCTCCCTCTCTCAAGAACCAGGCAGATATCAGCCTTTCCCGGAGATATCAGTATCACACAAGAATTCCTGAAAAGCCTAAATTTTAAACCTCGTTTGCGCTCCATCATTTGCCCGTTTTTTGGGGCGCGGACGGCCAGAACCTCTTAACTATATTGTGCGGCCAGACGTATATGTATTTGCCCTCAAACCGGAGGACCTCCTCCGGCGCTCCGAAATAGCCGGTTACGATCTTCGGGGAGCAATAAAGCCTGTCATAATCGCAGGACTGGCCGGATTTGGCCACGATCAAAAAAGTACGGCCTTCATAATGGGCCGGCTTGTACCAGTCCAGTTTCGCGTTCAGCACATACGGCTTCAGCAGGTTTGATTTCGCCGTGTACTGGAGAGACCTCACCTCGACTGTATCATTGGAAAGCAGGGTCAGTATGCCGGCGTTCCAGTAATCGGCATAGCCGTAAAAAAGCCCGTTTTGCTCGAGGAACCGGACAAGCCGTATCTGGCCGCCGTTTGGTTTGCAGTCCGGCTTATAGTGGAAACCCATTCCGGCGCCATATAAGGCGGACAAAAGGAAAGGCGCAAAAATGAGGGTGCGGCGGTATTTACCCGGGAAGCGGCCCCCGTCGAGGGAAATGGCAAAAAAAATGGAAAACGGGTAAATCATGGGCGCCAGGTACCTGGCCTGCTGCATATCCAGGACGACTTCTTCCTTGAATACGAAGGCAAGCCCCGCCAAAACCCAGACCGCCCAGAAAAACGCGAGGGCGAACTGTCTTCGGCCGTCTTTTTCCTTCGAGGTCAGAATGATTGCGTTTATGAGCACCACCGTAAAGAGCACGGCATTTGAAATCCGCAGGGCGGCTTCATACCATGGAAGGCCTGCCTGCAGCACGTTCATGTTGAGAAGCCCCGCGGCCATCAGGCAATAGTGGAGGGAATATCCGGCCCAGTCCTTCACGGGCGCAAGTCCGAAAGGCACAAGATGTTTTAGAAGCACGATATCGAGCGAGCCGGCCGCGGCATACAAAAGCCTGACGGTCAGCAATGAGGCGGCCAGCGTAAGGGCGAGGGCGAGCTCCGTGCGCCGGTCAAGCAGTCTGTTGCCGCCGAAAATCCGCACGCCAAGGTACGCGGCCCCCGCGGCTGCCACAAAAAGCAGGGCGTACGGGTCGGAGAAGACGGCCAGTGATACAGCGGCAAACAGGACGGCCAAGGGGAAAACGGTCCTCATCCGGCCGCCGGCGCGTTTTTCCTTCTTCGCCCTGATCATGGAATCGGCCGCAAGAAAGGCCGCAAGTGAAAAGATCACCGTTCCGACGCGGGCGCCCTCGAAGGGTTTCAGCGCAAAGGACGAAAAAAATGGGGAGGCCGCCAGAAGAAAACCGGCGGCATACAACGCCGTCCTCGCGCCGAAAATCCTGAACGCAAGCCAGCACATCAGGATTACGCTCAACATGAACAATATGAGCGCCCCGATTTTAAGCGTAGGGGCGCTCATGCCGATGACGGGCCCGAGGGCCAGATAAACCGGCAAATCGGTAAACAGATAGGAGTTCACGGCGAAATCCCAGAGACGCAGGGAAAAATTGTGGTTGTTGGCCAGGTCATAATAAACGAGCGCTGGCAGGCTGTTGTCGCTGTTGAGCGGCATATGAAGGGCCGCTGAGATCTTGCCCGCCGCGCTTAGGGCGAGCAGCGCGAAAAAGACGAAATCAAAAAACCGGGGGCGCCCGGTATATTTCTTAAAATCTGCCTTCAAGTCCTCAGCCCTGTGGAAAAGCGGCACGCCTGCTTATTATACCCGCATGCCTTTATAAAAATCTTGGCCGGCTGGCATTCGCGTGTTGTGGCGCCCGTGGAATTTCCGTAAAATATCTTAATGAAAACCGAAGATATTAGGAGCATCGGCCGGCGCGTTTATGAAAGGGTAAAGGCCTCCGGGGTGAAGGGGCAAAGTCCGCTTGAGCGTGGGGCCGGCGGGGACCGGACGTTCCCCGTCGACAGGCTCTCCGAGGAGATAATACTGGAGGGGCTCCGTGGTCTCGGGCAGAGGTTTCACATCGTAAGCGAAGAGGCCGGCATCCTTGAAATGGAAGGTGCGGGGGGGCTCCTGTACGCGGTCATAGACCCCGTGGACGGCAGCAAGAACGCGGTCACCGGCATACCGGTTTTCGGGGCGTCGATAGCCGTCTGCCGCGGCGGCGAGCTTGGCTCGGCGGACATGGGCTACGTGATAAACCTGGTCACGGGCGATGAATTCTGGGCGCAAAAAGGGCAGGGCGCGTTCCAAAACGGGCAGCGGATATATTGCCAGCAGGGGGCGGAGCTGAAACTCGCCCTCTTCGAGGCCAGGACGCCGTCTGTACATCTGCGGCGGATACTGCCGCTTCTCGAGGGCGCAAACAGGACAAGATGCCTTGGCTCCATCGCCCTGGACTTGGCGCTGCTGGCCTCGGGCGCGGCGAGCCTTCTTGTCAGCCCCGGGGCCTCCAGGAGCTTTGATTACGCCGCCGGCTACCTGCTGGTGAAGGAGGCCGGCGGGGTCTTTACCGACATGGAAGGCAAAGACATCGACGGCCAGAAGCTGGGGATGCAAACGGGAGCGTCGCTGCTGGCCTCGGCCAACCCCGAAATTCACAGGGCGGCCCTGAAGGCGCTCGGTCTATGAGCGGATACAATAACCTGGCCGAAGGCTTTCTGGGGTCCGCTGTCAAACACGAGGCAAAAACGTTCTTCTATTACGAGTCGGACGGCGTTGCCAAAGCCCTCTCCTACGGGCAATTCATAAGCCGCGCGAAGGCGGTGGCGGCCCGCCTCGCGGACGCCGGCATCACATCCGGCTGCAGGGTGGCGATACTGGCCACCTCATCCCTTGAGGACGCCGGCCTTTACTGGTGCCTCGCCTTCGCAGGGGCGGTCCTTTCGGGGGCCATCGCCGTGCCGCTTAACGAGACCGCCCCGGAGGCGGAGCTGAGGGCCATAGCGGCGGACTGCCGGCCGGAGGCGATTTTTGTAAACGGCCAGACAAGACATCTCTCCGGCATCGCCCCGGGCGCGAGGATTTTCGATCTGGACTCGCCGGAATTCAAAGGCCTCGTTAAAGACCAGGCCGGAGGCGGCCGGCCCGCGGACCTGAAAGCCGATTACGGCTCCATAGGCAGGCAGGACACCGCGGTAGTCATATACACCTCCGGGACGACCGGCGTTCAGAAGGGGGTTGTGCTCACGCACGGCAATCTGCTTTCGGACGTGGAAGGAGTGGCCAGGGCGGAGATCATCGACGAAAACGAGAACCTGCTGTCGGCCCTGCCGTATTATCACGCCTATCCGCTGATGGCCGGTCTTATAGCGCCATTTCTGATCGGGGCCAGCGTGACCCTGCTGCCCTCGATGAAGGAGCTTGCGCGCACCGTCCGGCAGCGCAACGTGACGGTCATCGTCGCCGTGCCCCAGATGCTTGAGCTTCTCCTTGGCGCGCTCAAAAAGAGGATGCCCCGGGCCGCCATGCCGCTTCTCGCCCTCTGCGGGGCCGTCAGGGGGAAAACCGGCATGAACCTCGGCCGCGCGGTCTTCAGGAAAGTCCATGGCGCATTTGGCGGCGGTCTGCGCCTGCTTGCCTCCGGCGGCGCGAAGCTGGCCCCAAAAACCATGCGGGACCTTGAGGCCCTGGGCTTCACGGTCGTCGAGGGCTACGGACTTACGGAGACCTCCCCTGTGGTCACTTTCAACCCCGTCGAAAAGAGGAAGCCCGGCTCGGCGGGCAGGCCCGTTCCGGGGGCGCAGGTGAAGATAGAGGAAGGGGAGGTGCTCGTCCGCGGCCCGATGCTCATGAGGGGATACTGGCAGAAGCCGGAGGAGACCGCCCGGGCGATTGAAAACGGATGGCTGCATACGGGCGACACCGGCTGGCTGGACAAGGATGGCTATCTCCATATCACCGGCCGGAAAAAGGAGGTCATCGTCCTGTCCTCCGGTAAAAACATCTATCCCGAGGATGTCGAGAAACTCTACAGTGGCAGCCCGCTCATAAAGGAGATGGCCGTTTATGAGTCCGAGGGCGCGCTTAAGGGCGTGGTCTTGCCGGACTTCGACTACGCCAGGCAGCAGGGCATATCCAACATCCGCGAGGAGATCAGGTGGGAGCTCATGCGGATGGGCCAGGAGCTGCCCGCCTATATGCGCCTGAAGGGTTTTTCGCTCATTCGGGAGCCACTTCCCAAGACCCCGCTTGGAAAGATAAAAAGATACAAGCTTGTCGCGCTCCTCACGGGGGCGGCCGGGGAGGAGAAAAAGACCGGGCCTGAATTCCTGGAGGGCGCGGGCAGGAAGGTAGCGCTGGCGCTCGCCGCGGCCATCGGAAAACCGGTTCCGGTTTCCGCGGGCGACAACCTGGAGCTCGATCTGGGGCTTGATTCCCTTAAGAGGATCCAGCTTCTGAGCGCGCTGGAAGAGGAGTTCGGGCCCGGCGTGGAAAAACTGCCCGACGATTTTCTCGCCGATGTACAGAGCGCGGGCGAGCTGCTGGAAAAGATGAAGGGTTTCATCGCGGGGACACAGGCCCCGAAACCTGCCGCTGAAACGAGGGCCGAGGCCGTTAAAATCTCGATCAGCATGCCGGAGAAGCTGGCAAGCGTGCTTTTGCTTTTCATCCTGAAGGTCCTTGCAAAAGCGCTCTTCATGGCGAAAAGAAGCGGGGAGGAGAACATCCCGCGGCCCCCTTTCATCCTCGCCCCAAACCATTCGAGCTTCCTCGACGGGTTTCTCATCGCGGCGCTCCTGCCCGGCCGGGCGGTCAAATCCATATTCTTTCTCGGGTGGGAGAAATATTTCAGGGGGCCGGTTTCGCGCGCGCTGATGGTCATGCACGTCATACCCATCAACAGGGACCTGCTGCTTGGAAGCGCCCTTAGAAAGGGGGCGGAGGCGCTCAGGGAGGGATACGCGCTCTGCGTCTTTCCGGAGGGGGGCAGGTCGTATGACGGCAGGCTGATGGAGCTTAAGCCGGGGATCGCGGCAATGGCCGCCAGCTCAAATGTCCCCATCGTGCCGGCCTGGATAGAGGGGGCGCACAGGGCGCTGCCGCGCGGGGCGAGGATGATCCGCCCGGGCAGGATAGATGTGAGGTTCGGAAGGCCCCTCTATCCCGCGGATTTCGGAAGCGAGGAGATGCTGCTTGCCGCCCTGGAGGAGGCCATCAGGACGCTTTCGCGCGGCCCCTCCAGCGAGGTTTAAAAAAACGGCGTTTGCGAAATACCCCGCCATCGCCCTTTTTTGTGCCTTTCCGTTCAAGATAAAAATGAGAACCCCCGGTTTTATAATGATTTTTTATCCCCGGCTGTTCAAAGCGTTCAATGAACACCCCGGTTCATAGGGTTAATTGCATTTCCCGCCCGCGATTGATCTTCCCCATAAAAACCCCTTTCCCTGCCGACGGCAGGGCTTTTGTTTTGAAAAGCGCCGCCGGCCCCATCATAACTCGCCGGGCCGTGGCATTGTCCATGTAAACAGTTTGGGAAAACGATACAACCCGGCCTCGCAGACGCCGGATGTTCGGGTTTCACCTTATTTTTATGTCCCCGGCTGCTTCAATTTACGATAACGTCTGATACCCCTTCGAACAAATACTGTAAGAAGATGGCGGTGGATACCAAAGTACATCCTGGACACCATAGTTTCGAGAACTGTTGTGGTTATCGGGCGCAGAAATAAGTATGGTGTCCCCAGAATTCAAATACAACACTAAGAAACTGTACCAGCAGCCTTTTCCTTTTTTACCCGCTCATGGAGCCAGATTTTTATCAGCGCGCCCCTGTCAACTCCAATTTCCTTGCGTATGTCATCGATTTCGTTAACAAGGGATTCGGCCACATCAAGCGTGATGCGAACTTTTTTGCCATGACGGACAATCGAGGCCTTGGACATATCAACAAGATCGTGAATATCTTCGCCCTCGTTAAAACGCTTGTCGAACTCGCGCGCGCTTTTAACTGTTTTCTTCTTTGCCATACAATGCGACCTCCTTTTCTCTCGAACGCCTCACCGAAATAATACGTATATTTTCACTTCTCATGGTATAAACCTCCGTCCAATGTTTATTGTTCAATTTGGCGATTAAGATAAAACGGCTCTCCACTGGATAAGGCAGATGGATTTCAACCCGGTCCTCATCGAGCCACAAATCTTTTGCCTCTGTAAAATCCATGCCATGTTTTATCTTATTCGCCGTGCTTTTTGCAGGACCCCAGTCAAACTTCATATTTTATTATACATTTATTGTACAAATTTTGAACATTAAAATTTTCCCCCATAAATTCAGAGACGTTTCATATAATGTCACTTTCCATTAAGAATATGTGAGTCAGTCGGCGCCAGCGGCATTTCTTTCCGGAAACAGGTCCGGGCGGCAGTGCCGGCTGAAAATATTTTTGGCAATGCGCCCGCTATCCATTTAATTGGGGATAATTTTCCAGAAAAACAAGGAACTCGTCCGCGGCGGAATGACGGCTATTTACGCCCTTTCAGTGGGACTTTACCGCCCCTGCATTTATGTAAAGAAGCGTTGGACGCACTACACTAGATTAGCAAACCGCCTTGCCGCGGACCCCGGGATGAATCATGCCCCGGACCTCAGCGCCTAAAAAAACGCCAGCCCCCGGTTCAAGGCAGGCCCTAGCGGCGGGCCTCGGAAAGGAAGGTTTTCGGGGTGTTCGCGGGCAGCACGACCCTGAAGGCCGAGCCCTTCCCGGGCGTGCTCTTCACGCTTATGCTGCCGCCCATGACCTCTACAAGCTGCCTTGCTATGGCAAGCCCCAGCCCGAAACCCTTGGACTCCCTGCCCTTGAAAAATCTGTCGAATATGCGGTCGAGCTGCTCCGGGGTCATCCCCTCGCCCGTGTCCTCAATCTCCACGTAAAACATGGCCCCCTCCCTGCCGGTGCGAAGCACCACGCCGCCCTGCCGCGTATGGTTTTTTGCGTTTACCAGGAGGTTTCTGAGTACTTTTTCCAGCTTCTCGGGCTCGGTGAAGACGACAAATTCAGGGCCGGGGGCAAGCTCAAGCGCAAGCCCCCTGTCCGTGAAAAGCGGCATCATCCCCAGCATGATGCCCTCCAGGAATTCCCGCAGCAGGACCTCCTCCGGCGGATTTTTCTTGAAGAAGCTGGCCTCGGCCTTGGTCAGGTCCTCTATGCCGCCGATGAGGCGCGTAAGCGAATCGAGTTCCGCCCGCAGCGATTCAAGCCCCTGGCGGTCGGCCTCTATGACGCCGTCGAGCATCGCCTCTATGTTGGCCTTCATTATGGCCAGCGGGGTCCTCAGCTCATGGGCCACGTTCGAGGTGAGCTCCTTTCTCAGGGCGTCCTCCCTCTGAAGGGCCTCGGCCATCGAGTTGAACGCGGCCTTTAGCCTGCCTATCTCGTCCGGGCCCGTTCCGCCCAGCCGCACGGACAGGTTGCCCCTGGCCAGGGCCTCGGAGGCGTCCTTTAGCTCCCTGACGGGCCTGGACAGAAACTGGCTGAAGACGATCGCCAGGAAAAGCGCCCCCCCGCCGGCTATGGCGAAGGACAGGATGAGAAACTGCCGCCCCCTTTCCTTGAAGGCGCGCTCCTTCCTTTCAACCAGGGTGCTTTCGGTTGCAATGTCCCTCACGGCCAGAAACCCTATCTGGCGGCCCAGCCGGAAAAGCGGATAACTCTCGTACGGGCCGATGCCGGAGAGGCCGATTATCTGCATCTTCCTCTGCATGCCCTCGGAAAGACGCGAGACCACCTGGCTGGAACTCGCTACAAGCCTTCCCGATTTGTCCTCCACCTTGCAGTCCAGCCGCAGCATCGCGGCCCAGTGGAGGGTATTGTCGAGGGTCTTCATGTCCCAGCGGCCCTCGTCGTAGTTGTAGCTGTTTTCCACCGAGGCCAGCAGCCAGTAGATATGGTCTTCCCTGGTGCCTTTTTCGTAGGCCGCGAAGTCTCTCATGATCTTTTCGCCGAAAATGAGGTTTGACAAGAGGGCCAGGGCTATTACGAGAAAGAAGGCGAAAAAAAGCTTACTCCTCATCCTTTACGCCTATGAACTTGTAGCCTACCCCGTAGATGGTCTTTATGAAGATCGGGTTTCTGGGATCGTCCTCTATCTTCTGACGCAGGTTTTTCACGTGGGCGTCTATCGTGCGCTCGTAGCCCTCGAAATCGTAGCCCTGCACCATGTTTACAAGCTGCAGGCGGGACAGCACCCTGCCCGGCCTCTCGGACAGCGACACCAGTATGCCGAACTCCGACGGGGTGAGCGTGAGGGCCTGGCCGTCCCTGACGACCTCGCGTTTAAGGACGTCTATCACCAGTGAGCCCTTGTTGAAGGACATCCTCGTGTAGGGCCTCTTGTGCCTCCTCAACTGGGCCTTTATGCGCGCAAGCAGCTCGCCGGGGCTGAACGGTTTTGTCACGTAATCGTCCGCGCCCAGGCTCAGGCCCTTTATGATGTCGTCCTCCCCCGTCTTTGCCGTGAGCATTATCACGGGGATGTCGGAGTTCTGTCTTATCATCGCGCAGAGGTCCTCGCCCTGGATGCCCGGCAGCATGAGGTCCAGTATCACCAGGTCCGGGTTCTGCTTCAGGTGACGCAGCGCCTCCTCGGCGGAGCCGGCTATGAGGGGCCTGAAACCCTCCCGCTCCAGGTAGAGCTTCACTATGTCGGAAATCTTCTTTTCGTCCTCGACCACGAGTATCGTCGACTTCTCGTTCACCGGGACCTCTTAAATCTCATCGAAATCCAGCTCCAGCGACATTTCCATTATCATCTGGGCCGTGGTCTTCCTGAACCTTTCGTTGAAGCCGCGCTGCTGCCTCAGGCTCTTCTCTATCCCGGCGAGCTCCTTGTAGAAAGGCGTCCTGTCCATGCTGGCCGTCCCTTTCCCTTCGCCCTTCAGCCTGTGGCATCCCCCTCCGGTCTTCCTGACGCCGTCGGGCATGATGAAGAAATGGGGCAGGCCGTGCAGCCTGCATATCATGGGCCGCCAGGAGTAGAGCGCGCACAGGCCGTCAAAGTTCACCGGGCACATGAGCTTGAATATCTCGCCGGCCTGCAGCTCATGGGAATAGCTCTCAACCACGATCCTGGCCCGCGTGACAATGGTCTGTTTCAGCTCGTCCGGGGCGGCCTTGAGCCCCTCCAGCAGGTACAGGTATTCGGCGATGGTGTGGTGATAAAACCTCTGGCTGCAGCAGTTTTCGCCGCAGTCCCGGCAGGTGAGGCCGTAGACGGCGGAGAGCCTCCCGTACTCCTCGTCCATGCGGGCGTACAGGTCTCCGAGTTTCTTCAGCTCTTCTTCAATCATTCAAAAATCTTCGCTCAATGTTTCCGGAGGGCCCCAATATTTCCGTGTATAATGTCCCTCAGGCCCTGTCCGCGGGACGGCGCGAGATTTCCTCCCAGAGACGCTCATCGATCTCCTCCAGGTATTCTTTCAGTTCGAAGACCCTGCCGCATCCCGTGCAGCGAATCCGCACGGCCTTTCAGCCAAAAACCGCGCGGACTTCGGCTCGGCAAACCCTGCATTTCATAAGAACGCTCCAGCCGGAAGCAAAAAGGACATTTATGCTTATTTTACCTCAATCCGCCAATAAAAAACCGCCTCCCCGCCAGCTCCCCTATGCGCTCCTGCCGATGCCCAGGAGTTTTAGCCTCACGTAAAAGGCCGTGTTGCCCGGTTTTTTGCTGAAGACGAGGTCCATGCCCCAGCACTGGCTCCGGTAGCGCGCCTCGGAGTGGAACTCCTGCAGCCCCGCCTTCGAATCGTACCAGCCCCCGTTTACAAGGGTCAGGAAAGAGGTCACGTCGACCTGGGAATCGATATTGTGCACCCAACTGTTCGTGTCGCGCGAGAAGGTCTCCCTCACGAAAAGGCGCGCCGCCTTCACGATGGAGAAATTCGTGTCTATTTCGGCGTTCTCTATCTCCATCTTATACGGGTCATAGGAAAGCGTGGCGCTTATGGAGGCCGGCCTGGACGCGGACACGTTCAGGGAGATGGGCTGCAGCCTGCCCGATATCGTGTCGTACGGCTCTGCGACCTGGAACGTGAGGAATTCTCCCTTCGCGTCCTGCAGCCTGTTCATGACGGACGCCTGCAGGAGCGAGCTTTCGCCCTCAAGCTCAAGCGAATCGAGCACCAGCGGCGGGGTGGGGCCCGTGAGGTCGCGGTAAACGAATTCCAGCGTCGGCTCCACGTAATGGGTCACGCCGTTTTGATATGTCCTCTCGAGCCTGCTCCTCAAGGCCGCGTCGTAGTCGACGACTAGCCTGTCGATGTTCTGGCTGGGACCGGCGAAATCATAATGCCTGAAACCCAGCCCCGCGGACTGGAAAAGGTTGACCGCGTTGCCGGCTGTATAGGAGACCCTGGGGGCCGCATCCAGCCTGATGGCGGTCTGCCCCTGCTCGCGCCAGAAATTGGCGGCTGAGGCCTGCATGTTAAAGACCAAGGGGCGGCCAAGGGGTTTTAGCCCGTCTATCCCCTGCGGATAGAAATAAAAACCGGCCTCCGGAAGCTCCTGAAGGACGCTCGACTGCTCCGAGCCGTCCAGTTGGTCCTGGAAATAGCGGGCCCTCAAAAAGGCCTCACCCGTGCCCGCAACGTCCAGGTGGGCCTCCCCGTTGGACTCCAGGAACCGTCTCTCGCTGTCCTGGAATTTGGTGTCGTAGAGCTTGTTGAAATCCTTGTGGTTGGCCAGATCAACGTTTGCAAACGCATAGGGCGCGGCATGCGATCCCCGGAGGTATAGGTAGTCCACATGGTCCTCCCAGTCCTTCAGGTAGGTAAGCTTCTCAGCCCCGCTAAAGCCGCCCGGCTCCAGGTAGCGCCCTTCCACCGAGCCCCCGAAGGCCCTCTTCGAGTAGTAGTCCAGGCTGAAGGTGGCGTCCCTGTTGTTCGAGATTGCCCAGTAGTACGGGATATCCAGGTAGAGGCCGCCGAAGGTGCTGTAGCCCGCATTGGGCGCAAGCAGGCCGCTTGCCCGCCTGGTGCCGACCGGGGACACAAAATAGGGCGTGTAGAGGACCGGCACCGGGCCGAGCTTCACCTCGGCGTTGTCTATCCAGACCTTGTCCTCGACCACGACTTTCATCTTCCCGCCCGTTATCGACCAGGCGGGCTTCGGGCTGTCGCAGGCCGTGAATACGGCCTTTTCAAGCAGATAAGTGCCCGGGCCGGTCTTTTCCACTTTCGGACTTTTTATATAGAAATTCCTTTTTCTCAGGTAGATGGAGGCGTCATAGAGGGTGCCGGTCTTTTTTTTCAGGTTCAGAAACGCCTTCCTGGCGTTTATGACAATCTCCGGGTCTACCAGATAGGCGTTGCCGGTGAGTTGAAGGTCGCCCGTGACATCATCGTAAACGGCATTGTCGGCCCCGCCGGTCATATCATCGCGGACGATATGCACATCGCCCTTGAAGTAATACTTCCCGCCGGCGTAAGTCATGCTGTCGGCCGTGATATTGTTGCCCGCGACAGTCTCCACGGTCTTGCCGGCCGCCACCGCGGAGCAAAAAAGGACAACCAGGGCCGCCAGAAAGACCGCCTTCCAGGTCACGGCCTTCCTCGAAACCCGGGCCACCCTCACAGGGTCTCCCTGAGCCTGGAGAATTCTCCGCCCGCGCGTCCCAAAACCATTTTCGCCTCCCCGGCCGTATAGAAGGAACCCGTGATGACTATCAGGTCCTCCGGCCGGGCAAAGCCCTTCGCCTTCGCAATGGCCCTGGCGACGGTTGAGGCCGTAAATAATGTCTTATGAAACCCGAGCGCCCGCGCGCGGTCTTTGAGGTCCGCCGGGCGGGCCGCCCTCCCGTATGCGGGCGCGGTGAATATGGTCTTCCATGCCAGGGGAAGCAGCGCCCCCATGATGCCGTCCATGTCCTTGTCGCCCATTATCCCGAGCACCAGGACGAGCCTGCGGCCGCCGGCCAGAAAAAGCCCGCTTAAGGCTCCGGCCAGCGCCCGCGCGGCCTCGGGGTTGTGGGCGCCGTCCAGCCTTATCTCCGGGCCGCAGCCCACCAGCTCCAGCCTGCCCGGAAGGGCCGCGCGCTTAAGCCCCTCGCGGACAAAAAGGTCCTCGTCAAAGCCCTGAATATCTTTACCAACCCCCGAAACCTGGACCGCCATGACCGCCGCGGCCGCGTTCGCGGCCTGATAATCGCCTGCAAGCGGGGAAAAAAGGCCGCTGTGGGAAAGGCAGGGCTCCCCCGGCCCCGTTGTGCACGTGTAATCGAACGTGACCCCGGCGGCCGTGCTCTCCATAATTGAAGCGGTGTAATCCCTGCCGTAGAGATAAAGGGACGAGGAGTTTTTCCCCGCGGTCTCCTCGAAGACCCCAAGCGCGTCCTCCTTTTGCGGCCCGAGGACAACCGGCACGCCCGGCTTGATGATGCCGGCCTTCTCGAAGGCGATCTCCCCAAGGGTCTGGCCGAGGAACTCCCTGTGGTCGATGCCCACCGGCGTTATGACGGAGACCTCGGGGACCACCACGTTGGTGGAATCGAGCCTGCCGCCCATGCCGGTCTCCAGGACTGCCCATTCCACGCCGCGCAGTCTGAATTCCAGCAGGGCCATGGCGGTGACAAACTCGAAAAATGTCGGCTTCAGGTCCCGGAGGGCCTCCGCCTTGCCGATGACCTCCTTCACCTCAAGGGCGAGCCTTACCGTCTCTTCCCCGGTGATCTCTTCGCCGTCTATTTTTATCCGTTCGGTGAAATTCAGCAGATGCGGGGAGGTAAACAGCCCGGTCCTCTTTCCCGCAGCCCCCAGGATGGAGGCTATGTCCGCCGAAGTGGAACCCTTGCCGTTGGTGCCAGCCACGTGGATGCACCTGAAGGCGCGTTCCGGGTTGCCGAGGGCGGCAAGCAGCCCCCTTGTGTTTTCGAGTCCCAGTTTTATGCCGTGTTTTTGAAGCGAATAGAGGTAATCGAGGGCTTCCCGGTAATCCGCCCCTCCCCTTTGCCACCGGGTTTCCCTCTGCGGTCCGTCTCCGGAGCGGGCGCGCTCAGCGGGGCTCACAGCACCGGAGGGGCCAGATGCGCAAGCAGTTTCGAGATGACGGACTTGATGTCCCTGCGGTGGACTATGACATCTATCAGGCCGTGATCGAGAAGGAATTCCGACCTCTGGAAGTTCTCCGGGAGCTGCTGTTTTATCGTCTGCTCTATCACCCTCGGGCCCGCGAAACCTATCAGGCTCCTGGGCTCCGCGATTATCACATCGCCCAGCATGGCGAAGCTCGCGGTGACGCCCCCGAAGGTCGGGTCCGCCAGTATGGACAGGTAGGGGATGGAATTGCCCTTGAGCCTGCCTATGGCGGCCGAGACCCTGGCCATCTGCATGAGGGAGAAGATGCCCTCCTGCATACGCGCCCCGCCGGAGGAGGAGACCGTCACAAGGGGGACCTTCTCCTCGATCGAGCGTTCCACCGCGCGCACAAGCTTCTCGCCAACCGCGGAACCCATGCTGCCCCCCATGAAGGCGAAATCCATTATGACCGTGGAGACCTTTATGCCCCCGACAAGCGCGGTGCCCGCGAGGGCCGCCTCCGGAAGCCCGCTTTTAGAGGCGTTCATCTCCAGCCTTTCGGAGTAAGCCAGGGAGTCCCTGAAATTAAGGGGATCGGCCGACACGATCTGGCTGTCGGTCTCCTCGAAGCTGCCCGCGTCAAACAGCAGCTCTATCCGCTCCCTGGCGTCTATCCTGAAGTGGTAATTGCATTTAGGGCAGACCTTCAGGTTGCGCTCTATCTCCTTCCTGTATACGATCTCCTTGCAGCTTTCACACTTGATCCAGGAGCCCTCCGGTATCTTTACCTTCTTCAGTTCCTGTTTTGTCTTTTTGAACCAGGTCATTTTTACCTTATGGCCGCCCGCAGTTTTTTCAGGTAGTCCGCAAGCTCCCCGGTTGTGCCCGAGGCGGCCTTTTTCACTATCGCGCTGCCGACTATCACCGCGTCGGCCAGAGAGGCGACGGCGGCCGCCTCCTCCGGCGTGCTTACGCCAAAGCCTACCGCCACCGGCTTGCCCCCTGAAAATTCCTTCAGTTTCGAAACCGACCCCGCGAGCCTGCTGTCCAGCTCAAGCCTTGCGCCGGTGATCCCCGTTATGGAAACGAAATAGATAAAACCCCGCGAGGCACGGGCCACCTTTTTCAGCCTGTCTTCCCCCGAGGTGGGGGCGGCCAGGAAGATGGTGTCCAGGGCGTGCCTTTTTGCGCTTTTCATCAGGCCGGAGGCCTCGTCGACCGGCAAATCGGGGATTATGACGCCGTCCACCCCGGCCCCGGCGGCGTCGGCCGCGAAGGCCTCTTCGCCGTACCTGAAGACCGGGTTGTAGTAGGTCATCAACACAAGGGGCAGCTCCGTTTTTTTTCTTATCATTCTCACGAAATCGATTACCACCCTCAGATTGACGCCCGCCTCAAGCGCCCTCGCCCCGGCGGCCTGGATCACCGGCCCATCCGCGAGGGGGTCCGAAAAAGGCACGCCAAGCTCTATGCAATCGGCCCCGGCCTCCTCCAGGAGGCCCACCAGTTCCCCGGTCTTCTCGAGCGTGGGGTCGCCGCACATTATATAAGGGATGAAGGCCTTGCCGCCTTCTTCCCTGAGCCGGTCAAACCGTCTCTTTATCCTCAACGCCATTTTTAAAGCTCCACGCCTTTTATCCGAGCCACTTCCTGCACGTCCTTGTCCCCCCGTCCAGAGAGGTTCACGATGATGAGCTTGCCGGCGGAAAGGGTGGGGGCGAGCTTCACCGCCTCCGCAAGCGCGTGGGCGGATTCAAGCGCGGGGATGATCCCTTCCAGCCTGGAGAGAAGCCCGAACGCCTCAAGCGCCTCCTCGTCCGTGGCATAGGTGTAGCGCACCCTGCCTGTTTCCCTGAGAAAGGCGTGCTCGGGCCCCACGCTGGCGTAGTCGAGCCCGGCCGAGACGGAATGGGTGCCAAGGACGTTACCAACCTCGTCCTGCAGCAGATAGCTCTTCGCGCCCTGGAACACCCCTATCTGGCCCCCCGCGAAACGCGCGGCGTGCTCGCCGCTTTCGATCCCCTTGCCGCCGGCCTCCACGCCGGTCATCCGGACGTTGTCCTTCAGGAAGGCATTGAAAAGACCCATGGCGTTGCTGCCCCCGCCGACACATGCCACAAGATGGTCGGGGAGCCTGCCTTCCGCCCTCAGTATCTGCGCCCTGGCCTCCCTGCCGATAACGGACTGAAAATCCCTCACCATGGAGGGAAACGGATGGGGGCCGAAAACCGTGCCAAGCACGTAGTGCGTGTTTCTTACGTTCGTGGTCCAGTCCCGCAGCGCCTCGTTGATGGAATCCTTTAAAGTCCTCGAACCAGTGGAGACCTCCCGCACCTGCGCCCCCAGGAGCTTCATCCTGAAGACATTCAGCGCCTGCCTCCTCATGTCCACGCTGCCCATATATATGGCGCATTCAAGGCCGAGGAGGGCGGCGCCGGTAGCGGTGGCCACCCCATGCTGCCCGGCGCCAGTTTCCGCTATGAGCCTGCTCTTTCCCATCTTTTTCGCGAGCAGGGCCTGCCCCAGGGCATTATTTATCTTGTGGGCGCCTGTATGGGTGAGGTCCTCCCTTTTGAGATAGACCTTCGCTCCCCCCAGGTGCGCAGTAAGCCTTTTGGCGAAATAAAGCGGTGTGGGGCGTCCAATATAGTCGCGCGCCAGGGCCTTGAATTCCTGCTGGAAGGCCCTGTCCCTGGCCGAGGCGTAGTAGGCGTCTTCCAGCTCCATCAGGGCGGGTATCAGCGTTTCAGGCACAAAGCGCCCGCCAAACGGGCCAAAATATCCCCTCTTCATAAGGCGCTTATCTTTTTCTTTCCCTTCCGCAGTTGCAGCCCAGGCCGTGGGTGCAACCCTCGAAAGGCTCCACCGCGAGCCTCTCCGGTATGACCTCGCCGCAGGCGCAGAGATATCCCTCTTTTCCCGGCGCATCCGCTTTAAGCTCCCTGCCGCAGACCGGGCAGAGGGGCAGTACGCCTTCAGGTCTCCATTTTTTTCCTGGTTTCACGATAAGTGCTATTATAGCATTTTACCGGACAGGGCAGCCTGCCGCGCATGGGCCGGCTTTCGCTTTCCCGGGGGGCCTTTTCCCGCGGGAAAAACCTTTCCGGTCCTTGACATCAGCCGCCTTCTCATGTATAAATTTCACATAAAAAACGTCATGCCGCGCGGCCGGTTTCGCTCACTCCGGCCTTGGCCTTGCAACATTGAACATTTACAATTCGGGTTCGTTTATCCGGCCTGCAAAACATGAAGGGACGCCGGATGGCAATGCCCTCCGGCGGAAGGCGGCACGGAAGCGCGCGCGGTCCCGGGTCCGCCGGGGAAATGCCAAGGGCCACCAAAAACAAACGCAAAGAGGGAAACATCGCGGGATAAAATGGCAAAGATAAAGGTGGCTATTGTCGGTGTCGGAAACTGCGCGAGTTCCCTTATCCAGGGGATAGAGTATTACAGGACACTGGGGGTTAAACATCCCGACGCCGGCCTGGGCCTCATGCACGCGAAGATCGGCCCTTATGGCGCCGGGGACATCGAGGTCGCCGCGGCCTTCGACATAGATGAAAGGAAGGTAGGCAAGCCCCTCACGGAGGCCGTGTATGCGGCGCCAAACTGCACGAAGCCGCTGATAAAGAGCTTCGCCAGAAAGGGCGGCCCCAGGGTGGAGATGGGCCACATACTGGATGGCATCTCCCCGCACATGGCGGATTACCCCGAGCAGAGGCGGTTCGTCGCCGCCCGGAAAGAGCCCGTGGACGTGGCGAAAGCCCTGAAGAAATCCGGCGCCCGGATAGTGATAAATTACGTGCCGGTCGGCTCCGAGCAGGCCGCCCGCTTCTACGCTGAGGAGGCGCTGAAGGCGGGCGCGGGTTTCATAAACTGCATGCCGGTTTTCATAGCCTCGGACGGCGCCTGGTCCGCCCGGTTCCGGCAGAAAGGGCTGCCCGTCATAGGCGATGACGTGAAGAGCCAGATGGGGGCGACCATAATCCACCGCGCCCTGACAAAGCTCTTCGAGGACAGGGGCGTAAAGCTGGACAGGACATACCAGCTCAACGTTGGCGGCAACACCGATTTCCTGAATATGCTCAACGCCACCCGGTTGAAATCCAAGAAGATATCGAAGACCCAGTCCGTCCAGAGCCAGATGAACACGCCGCTAAGGGACGATGACATCCATATCGGCCCCTCAGACTACATCCCGTGGCTCCTCGACAACAAGGTCTGCTTCATGCGCATGGAGGCGCGCATCTTCGGCAATATCCCCATAAACCTGGAGCTGAGGCTTTCGGTTGAGGACTCTCCAAACAGCGCGGGGGTCGTGATAGACGCCATCCGCTGCATGGCGCTGGCGCTCGACCGGGGGGAAAAGGGGGCGCTCCTGGCCCCCTCGGCATATTTCATGAAACACCCGCCCGAGCAATTCCCGGACGCGCTCGCAAGGAGCATGGTGGAGGATTTCATCCAGGGGAAAAGCACCGCTTGATCTCATCCAGGTTCTCCCGCCGTCTTGAAGCGCCGCTTGCCCCGGTCATCAGAAAGATAAAGATAAACCCCAACGCCATCACCGTGGCCGGCTTCCTGGTGACATCGGCCGGCGCCCTGCTGCTGGCCTCGAATTTCCAGGCGGGCGGCGCCGTCGTCCTGCTGGGCAGCCTCTGCGATGTCCTCGACGGCATGGTGGCGCGGGTAAACTCGAGGACAAGCGCGCTTGGCGCATACCTGGACTCGGTCCTGGACCGCTACTCGGACGGCTTCATCTTCCTCGGCATCGCATACCATCTGAGGGCGGATATGGCAGGGGTCTTCCTGAGCCTTGGCACGCTCGTGGGGGCATACCTCGTAAGCTATGCGAGGGCGAGGGCCGAGGGCCTGGGCGTGGAGTGCAAAGTGGGGATCATGGAGCGCCCGGAACGGATAATAATAATCACCGCAGGGACGATCTCCGGGCAGGTAATCCCCGCCCTCTGGGTCCTGCTCGTCTTCACGCACATCACCGTGCTGCAAAGGATCATGCATACAAGAAGGGAGCTGGGCCTGCGGGGTTAACCGTTTGCTCCCGGCGTTTGCTTTTAAAACTCGTGGTATGATATAACTTAACTCAATGCTCCTTGTTCCCGGGAGAAGCGAAAACGGGGACTATGGCCGCCTCTGAAAGCGGCCCAATATCCAGAAGGAGGTTCCAGAAGGTGAACTATTACGAAAACGCGGTGATCCTCGACGACACCCTGCCCGAAGAAAACCTGCGCGCCGCAATCGAAAAAGTGAAAAACGTCATGCAGGAGGCCGGCGGGCAGATCCTGAAGGCGGACGAGTGGGGCATGCGCAAGCTGGCCTACGAGCTTAACAAGCACAAAAAAGGGTTCTATGTCTTTTACAGTCTGAAGGCCCCCTCGGATGCCATCCACAAGCTCGAGGAATTCTACAAGATATACGATCCGGTCATAAAGCACATGGTGGTGAAACTCTCCGGCAAGCAGGCCAGGGCCCTCGAAGCCGGTCTTCAGGCCGCCGCCGCCGCCGCTGCCGCTGCCGCCCCGGCTTCCGCGCCGGAGGAGAAGGTTTAGGAAAGAATGTTCAACAAGGTCATCTTCGCCGGAAACCTCACCCGGGACCCTGAGCTGCGGTACAGCGCCCAGGGCACGCCGATATGCAATTTCAGCCTGGCTGTCAACTCCAGGGTGAAGCAGGCGAACGAGTGGAAAGATGAAGTGCTCTTTATAGACATCGTCGTCTTCGGCAAGCAGGCCGAGCCTTGCAGCCAATACCTCTCAAAAGGCAGGCCGGCGCTTGTGGAAGGCAGGCTCCGGGAACGGCGCTGGGAAAAAGACGGACAGCAGAGGTCGAAATTCGAGGTGCTGGCGCAGGGCGTCCGCTTCCTTGGATCGGGCGGGGGCAAACGGCAGAGCGAGGGCCCACAGGCCGGCGAAACCTACATGCCGCCTCCCGACGAGGCCATCGACGAGCCGTTTTAGCGCGCAAAAATTTTGAAAAGGAGAAGATTATGATTAGAGGGGGAAAGGGCTATCAGAAGAAATTCACCAACCGGAGAAAATTCTGCCGGTTTTGCTCGGAGAAGATCGAGTTCATCGATTACAAGGACATAAAGGGGCTGAGGACCTACGTGACGGACAGGGGCAAGATCCTGCCCCGGAGGATGACTGGCGTCTGCGCGCTTCACCAGAGGGAGCTGACAGGCGCCGTCATGCGGGCCAGAAACATAGCCCTTCTGCCCTTCATCGAAAAATAGACGATGCGAATACCCAAATCCTGGGTAAGACCTATCACTGAAAAGATAATCGGCGAACTGGCCGGCCAGGGGCTGATCGAGCCCCTTGTGCCGCTTGCCGGCCTCATGGACGAGGCCGAGGCCATCATCACCGGCGAACTCATGGTGGAAGACCGCCTCAACGACGAAGTGAGGGAGATACTCAAGAAATACGAAAGCGACATCGAAAAGGGCAAACTCGACTACAGAAGGATGTTCGACCTGACCAAGCAGAAGCTTGTAAGGGAAAGAAACCTGGTGCTCTGATGCTCTCCGACGAGAAAGTTACCCATTTAAGCCACCTGCTGATGCGCGGGCTCCTGGCAAAAAAGCTTGTGGCCCTCAAGGCCGACGAGGCGGCCGCGCGGAAGGTGATAAAAAGGGTCATCGCGGCCGAGCTGAAGGCCGGGGAGCAGATCGACGCGGCCGTGAGAAAGAAGATAGAGTCTTATTCCAGGAAGATCATAGAGGGCGGCCCGGAGTGGGAGATCCTCTACCGGAAATTCTACCAGGAGGAAGAAAACAAAAGGGGCCGGTCAAAAAGCTGAAACGCCCGCCCTGTTGTCACCGGCCGGGATTAAGCAGGTCATCCAGTTTCCTCTCCAGCTCGTCGAAATTCACAGGTTTCTCTATATATTCCACCTCCTCGAATGAGCCGGCCCTTTTTTTTGTTGCCTCGTCGGAATAGCCGGATATGAAGATAACCGGCACCGGCTTTCTGGAGCGGATCACGTTTGCGGCCTCTATGCCGTCCATCTCGCCTCCGAGACTCACATCCATCAAAATGATATCGGGGCTGCATGCCTCCGCCTTCTCAATGGCCTCTTCTCCGCTTGAGGCGGACTCGCAGGTTTCATATCCCCAGCTCTCCACCAGCACCTCAAGCCCCAGGGCGGCTATCGCCTCGTCCTCCACAATGAGCACTTTCTTCTTTGTCATCTCAATTTTCAGCTTTCAGTTTTTTTGAAAAAACTCTCCGCGGCCGCAACTGCGGGAGATAACGTCCCCATTCGTTTTATCGATAGCCGGAAGGGACACTTTTTACATCATATCACCATGTCCCCGGGGTTTCCAGCGGGCGGGGGGACGTGGGCGAAATTGTGATTGAAATCACCTGGAATGCGGTTATAAGCCCGTGTAAATTAAAAATTTTTCTTGAAAAAATTTTTTTTTTCTGTTATAAAAGGCGCCATGAGGAAAATTGCCCCGGTCCTTGTCTTTCTGGTCCTGCTCGTCGCCGCCCGTCCCTCCATCGGGGCCACCTACAGGGTCAAAAAGGGAGACACGCTTGACAGGATTGCCAGGAGGTACGGAACAAGCGTCAGGCGGATCAAACGGGAAAACGGCCTTTCCTCCAGCAGGCTGAAGCCGGGCAGGAGGCTCGAAATTGCGCTCAACCGCCATCACAGGATAAAACACCATAAGATAAGAAATGAGATAAGAAGAAAATCGCGCCTTTCAAGAAGAAGGTTTTCGGAAAGAAAAATTGCCAGGCGTAAAAAGCTGGACAGGCGGGAAATAGCCGCCAGGCAGACGGTGCGGCATGAAGCCGCGGTTTCGAAGGCGAAGGTCGCCGGTTCAGACTCCCTCGCCGATGCCCGGACTTTGGCGGCTCCAAAGGCTGGCACATTGGATGGGGGCAAAAATACTGAAAATCCCGAAGCGGAAGGCGTCCGCAAGGCCGGCGCTGAGGATGTTTCCGCTTCGGCTTCCATAACGCCGGGCGATACGCCCTCGAAGCCTCTTGTTCCGCTGATCCCGGGCAAGACCGTTCCGGGGTCCGGTCTTTCGAACTCCATAAGCGGCGCAATCGTCAACAGCATGATAAGGGAGTCCGCCCGCGAGGACAAAATCGTCCGCGCCGATGCCGCCGCCTGGGATTATGGGAAAAAGGATGAATACCACAGGGTAAAAAGGGGCGAGACGCTCTTTTCCATAGCCAGGCATTACGGCACCACTGTCAGGCAGCTTAGAAGGCTGAACCGCTTCAGGTCCGGAAAGACCAGGATCAAACCCGGAGAGAGGCTGGTTGTAAGGGTCGCCGAAGTGAAAAAGGAAGTCCCCGGGACCTATGTCGTAAGGCGCGGCGATACCTTTTATAAAATAGCCAGGGAATTCCACCTTAATGCGGAAGACCTGGTAGATATCAACGAGATGGACCCCAGCGAGCTGAAGCCGGGGGTCGTGATACGGCTTACGGACGCGGAAGATGAAAGTCCTTCGGCAAAAGCTGACCTCCTGATATCCGCCCCCCAGATAGAGGCGAAGATAAAGGAGATTGAGGACTCCAAGACGGTCCAGTCGCTGAGCATAAAGGACAGGCTGCTTCTGTTTGCAAAAACAATGATGAACATTCCGTACCGCTTCGGCGGGACGAGTTTTTACGGCATAGACTGCTCGGCCTTCGTCCAGAAAGTCTTCAACCTGCTTGATATCCCCCTGCCGCGCACCGCCAGGGAGCAGTACAAGGAGGGCGTGCCGGTAAGCCTGGGAGACCTTTCCATCGGAGACCTCGTGTTCTTCAGGACCTATGCATCCTTCCCGTCCCATGTGGGGATATACATCGGGCAGAACCTGTTTATCCATGCCTCCTCGGGAGGGCACAGGGTGAAGATCGGCAACCTGAAGACGCCTTACTTCATGAAAAGAATTATCGGGGCGAAAAGGCTGTTCTTCGGGCAGGATAATCTGCCCGCCCTGCCCGCCGTCAGCGCAGGCCAATAGGGCCGCCCGTTTCTCCCTTGCAGGCAGGCCGGGGAGAGATCACCTCAGAGTGAGTATGCCTACAACCTGGGCCAGCGCGCCGCCGATTGTATCGATGCCGATGTCCATGGCTTCCAGGCCCCCCCCTGCCCTTTACGAAGGACTGATGTAACTCGTCGGTAAAAGAGTAAAGGGCGACCATGAGGACGGACAGTATGGCGCTCCTGAGGATTATCCATTTTTCGCTCCTGCCGGCCCTGAACGCGCGGAACAACACAAGCCCGAGGACGAAATATTCGGTCACATGTGCCAGTTTCCTGATAGCCGCATGGATTTCGTACAATTCGCCGTCCGGGACGGAGGGGCTGAAAAATTCGATGATGGGCCCTATTACGGCAAGCGTGCGGGCCGATGAGAACGTGTCCGTCGACATCCAGAATATGAATCCCATCACTGCAATGGCGGGGACCCAGTATTTAAGAAATGTGTTTCCCCCGGGTCGCATAGCCAGATTATATCATCGAAAATCGAATTTGCCTCTTCGCGCGCGGCCGCCTTGACGCGGGGACTGAAATAATGCAATGGGAGGCAGTGCATGGTTTGCTTTGCCGGACCCCAAACGAACCTGGCATAAGCAAACGCGTGGGGCCAGTGGGCCGGGGGCACTTCGCAAGAATGCCCGCCTCCATCTTCTCCGGTCTGCATTCGTCAAACTGATGCATTACCCATTGCCGATACGTAGCGAAAATTTCCTTGGGCTCATGTAAAATAATAGACTGCCTATGGACAAGGTCATTCTGATAGACAAGCCCGAGGGGCTCAGCTCTCATGAGACGGTGAGCCTGGTTAAAAGGCGCCTGAAAGTCAGGAAGGCGGGCCACACCGGCACGCTGGACCCCATTGCGACGGGTCTTCTGATCATATGCACCGGCGAGGCCACGAAGGTCGTCCGTTTCCTGACCGACCTGCCGAAAAAATATCAGGCCACGATAAAACTTGGCGAGCGCACGGAGACATTCGACTCCGAGGGGACGGTAACAGGCAGAGGCCCGGTCCCCGCCGATGCAAAACCCCTTCTTGAGGCGCTCTGCGCGTTCCGGGGCAGGATCAGGCAGGTGCCGCCGATGTACTCCGCCCTGAAGGTATCGGGCACGCCGCTCTACAGGCTTGCGCGGCAGGGGGTCGAAGTGGCGCGCGAGGAGAGGGAGGTGGAGGTGAGCGAACTCGAACTGCTGGAATACCGGCCTCCCTTCGCCAGTCTGCTCATCGCGTGCTCGAAGGGCACTTACATCAGGGCGCTTGCCGACGACATCGGCATCAGGGCCGGCTCCTGCGCGCACATGACCGGACTCAGAAGGACCGCAATCGGGCCCTTCGACGTAAGGGACTCGGCCGGCCCTGAAGACCTCGTCGGGGCAAAACCGGCCGCGGTCCTGGATATCGATCAAGCCCTGGAGTTTTTCCTCGAAGAGCTGCGCATAGAGGGGGAGAACTTGAAGAAGGCCCTGAACGGGGCCCCGTTCAGGGTAAATCTTCCTACCACCGGCAACGTAAGGATAAAGGACCCGCAGGGAAGGCTGCTTGGCATAGGAACGGCAATGAAGGGAGTTGTCAGGGTCGAGCGGCTGCTGCACCTTTCTTCCTGAAACTTCGGGTCTTCCTGAAACTCTTTGCGGCCGCCAGCATCCCGGAGGCCCACTCCGGAGTGCCCAGCACATGGGTGTGGGTATATGTGGCAAAGACGTTTTTATAGACCAGGCCGTCCATTGCGCCCTCAATCCCCGTTCCCCTCTCCATTTTAAGGGCGAACGATGTTTTTTCCTCCGCGGCAAGGCGGGTTTTGCGGGCGAGCCGCATCGGATTTGAATAATGAAACTCATGTCCCTTAAGGACTGTGCCTTCGGGATAAAAGGCATTTTTGGCGCAGACCCTGGCGGCACTGTAGCCGTGTGCGACCGGTCTTTTTTCAAGCGTCATGCCGAAGGGGAATATGCCGGCCATCGGGAGCCTTCTGCCGTTTAACTCGATATGGGAGGCCAGGTACATGAGCCCCCCGCACTCGGCATAGACCGGCAGCCCCTGCTCGATGCGTGTTTTGAGGGCGCGCAGAAACGCCTTGTTGCCGGAAAGCTCGGCCGCGTGGGTCTCCGGGAAGCCGCCTCCTATGTAAAGCGCGTCCACATCCGGGAAAGGCCCTTTCCCCAGAAGCGGGCTGACGACTTCAAGCCTCGCGCCAAGGGCCTCCAGCGCCTCCAGGTTTTCGGGATAGTAGAACTGAAATGCGCTGTCCCTGAGCACCCCGATAACCACCGCGGCCCGCCTTTTTTTTACCGCCTCCTCCGCGCTTCCCCTTTTTGCCGGTCTGCTTGCCGCCTTAACCGCCGGGACGCCCCTGGCAACACGCAGGACGCCTTCGACATCCACGGATTCCGTTATGAGCCTTGCGGCTGTCTCCAACGCCTTTTCTGCATCCGGGTGCTCCTGGCAGGCAAGAAGCCCCATATGGCGCTCCGTCAGCAGCTTCCCCCCGTCCGGGCCGCTTTGGCTCCGGAGCCTGGGGATCGCGCCCAGGACGGCCACCCCCGTGTAATGCTCAATCGACCTTCTGAGCATCGTCTCGTGCCTCGCGCCCGCCACCTGGTTCAGGACCACGCCTCCAAGCGCAAGCGCAGGATCGAACTTCATTATGCCCAGCACGAGCGCCGCAGCGGTCCGCGTCATCTTGGAGGCGTCCATCACCAGCACGACCGGGGCGCTCAGGAGTTCCGCGAGTCTCGCCGTGCTCTGGGAGCCCTGAAGGTCCATGCCGTCGAATATCCCGCGATTGCCCTCGACGAGGGAGATGTCCGCATCCGCGGCTCGGGAGACAAAGGATGGGAGGGTATTTTCTTCTCCGATGAGGAAGGGGTCCAGGTTATAGCACGGCGCACCGGCGGCAGCCGCCAGCCATGCCGCGTCTATATAGTCGGGGCCCTTCTTGAAGGCCAGCGGGCGAAGCCCCCGCTGCCTGAAGGCACCGAGCAGACCAAGACTAAGGGTAGTCTTGCCCGAGCCTCCTTTGAGCCCGGCCACGACTACCCTTGGGGACCTGTTCAATTTAACTTTTTAAAAAAGCCTTCTTAAGACTTTTGCTTCCAGTCCTACTTGATCATCCCTTTTTCCCTGAGGTACTCCTCGGAGGGAATTTCCACGGAACTGGAGCCGCCGCCGTAAGAGTACATGAGCCGGCCTACGTCAATCATCTCCCGCATGGCCTTCTTCACGGCATCCGGGGTCTCGCCCGTATCGGCGGAAACGCCTTTTATTATGTCCTTTTCCTTCAGCTTCTTCTTGCCTTTGGCGGCCTGCACAAACGCATAAATTTTATCTTGGAGTTCTTTGACTTCCATGCTCCACCTCCAGCTCTTTGGGGTTTTTACCTGTATTTCCCACAAACTCCGCCCTTCCGGCCCCCATGCGCCCGGCCCCGGTGGCCGGGAAAGCCGGAAAGCGGGCGGGCGCGATTGCCTGGCATGACCAGGGGGCGCGCCCGCCGCTACGGTTATTCTACCACTTAAACGCTGCCGATGTCCTGAACGTGTCTCTTGCGAACGTGAAGTCGTCGATGTGCTGATAGGTAAACGGTATTCCGGTCTCCCTGAAGAAGGCCTCCCAGCCGATCCTGTCAATCCACTCGCCAAGCCTCTCGTGCTTCCTGGCGCCCTTCGCGTAAGTGTCGAGGATGTTCTTGACGGCATCGACAACCTCGGGCCACCTGGGCGGATTGTTCTTTATGTAGGGGATTGCCAGTTTGGAGAAGGAGGGGCCTTTTCTCAGGCTGCCCACCTTGCCGCCCACAACGATGGCCACACCGTCCTGCTCGGGGTTGTGGATGTTGATGGGCGGGCATACCGTGAAGCAGTTGCCGCAGTACATGCACTTGTCCGGGTTTATCTTGATGCTCTTCTTGGCCGGATCGGGGCTGATTGCCCTTGTCGGGCATGCGCTGACCGTGGTCGGTATCTCGCACATGTTCTTTACGTTGTCGTGGTCGATCTCGGGGACCTTCCTGTGGATGGCCACAACCGCCAGATCCGAGCAGTGGACCGCGCCGCACATGTTCACGCAGCATGCCAGTGCGAACCTGGTCTTCGCCGGAAGCCTCTTCTCGTTGAAATAGGGGAAAAGCTCGTCCATTATGGCCTTGACCAGCCCCGAGGCGTCAGTGCAGGCGCTGTGGCAGTGCACCCAGCCCTGGGTGTGGACCATGTTGGAAAGCCCGGGCCCGATGCCGCCGGCCGGGTAGCCGGCATCCTGGGCGGCCTTCTTTATCTGGGCCACGTTTTCTTCCTTGGTGGTCATGAATTCCACGTTGTTGCGGGTCGTCCAGCGAATGTAGCCGTCGCAGTACTTGTCCGCAATGTCGAGCAAGATCCGGATGTTCGAGGTGGCAAGCAGCCTGGGAGAAGCCACCCTTACAGTGTAGACCTTGTCGCCGGATTCGGCCACATGGACCATGCTGCCCGGCGTCAGGACTTCATGATATTTCCACTTCCCGTAATTCTTCGCGATCACGGGCGGCAGCATCTTGGAATAATGGGGCGGACCGATATCGGTCTTCCTCTTTGCTTTTGCCTCCTGCTCGGTTAACCAAGCCATTTCTGATTCCTCCTTTACGGGTTATCTGAACAATTATTTATTGCCGTTAAGGTCCTCATCCTTCCAGAAGAAGAACGGGTCTTTCCTGGGCTCAAATACCTGCTGCGCCTGGGGCTCCACCCCGATGGCTTCCAGAAAGCTCCTCATGCCCTTCATCTCTATGAGCTCGCCGATCCTCTCGCGCGGCTTGGCGTTGTCGTCCCACCACTCCCATATCTTCTCGACAAGCTCGGTGAACTCGGTGTACGGAGGCTCCATCTTCATGAAAGGCACGATCACCCACGAAAGCAGGGAGCCGACGACGATTGGGGCCTTGGAGCCTATGAGGATGCTTGCCCCCTTCTCCCCGGTGCCCTTGAGGGCCTTCGTCATCTTCGATATGCAGTGCATGCAGCGGCTGCAGTTGGCGTCGTCTATCTTCAGCTCGCCGCCATCGTAGCTCATGCAGCCGGTCGGGCACATGTCGACGATCTCGGCCTGAATATCCATTCCGCCCTTGGCGTAGTCCTTCACCGCGGCCTGGTCAACGGCTATCTTGCCCTTCCAGGTGCCTATGATGGAGCAGTCCGCACGGGCTATCGAGGCAACGCAGTCCACGGCGCAGCCAGCCACCTTGAATTTGAACTTGTAGGGCCAGGCCGGCCTGTGGAGGTAGTCCTGGTACATCTGCGTAAGGTGGTTGCAGATGTCCATCGTGTCTATGTTCGCCCACTCGCACCTGGCCTTGCCAAGGCAGCAGGCGGGGGTCCTCAGGGCTGAACCGGAACCGCCGAGGTCCCATCCCCTGGAGGTAACTTCCGCAAAGAAGGGCTCGAGGGCCTCGGTCCTGCATCCAAGCATGACCATGTCGCCCGTGGAGCCGTGCATATTGGTAAGCCCGCTGCCGTATTCGTCCCACAGGTCCAGGATCGTCCTCAGGGCATCGGTCTTGTAAAACATGCCGCTTGGCTGGTTTATCCTGACTGTGTGGAAATGGGCGACACCGGGGAATTCATTCGGGAGGGAGGAGTACCTGCCGATAACGCCGCCGCCATAACCGAGGACGCCCACTATGCCGCCGTGCTTCCAATAGCCGCGTCTGTCCTTGTAGGACTTTTCAAGCTGGCCCAATTCGTCATTGGCCATCTCGCTTTTCTGTGCCGCTGTCTTCATTTCCTTGACAAAGCTAGGCCACGGGCCTTTTTCGAGCTCGTCAAGTAGCGGCGTCTCGTACTTCTTCATAAGGTCCTCCTTATTCGGTTTTTTCGCAAAAGAGAAGCAAGCATAAGCCTAATATACCTAATTATTCAGAATCAAATAAAAAAATTTAATCTAATCATTAATGCTCATATTTTTAGATAACCTGTTTATTTCATCTTTGCCCTCCCTCCACTAACGGCCTGCAAAAGAAAAAACAAAGAAAAAAATTGCGGAAAAAAACAGGAAAAAACGGCAGTCGTAGTATATATGAAAGGACGGGCCGCGTGCAAATCCCTCATTTGACCGGCATATTCTTTGATGATAAGGTTTGAATCATGAAGGCGATCTGGAAGGGGAGCATTACCTTTGCCCTCGTAAGCATCGGGGTAAAGCTCTATCCCGCCACCCGCAGAAAGGACATCTCCTTCCGGCTCCTGCACAAGGCCGACAACACGCCCATCGAGTACAAGAGGCATTGCCCCCTGGACAACATGGACCTTCCCCTGGAGGAGATAGTCCGCGGCTACGAATACCAGAAAAGGAAGTTCGTGGTCCTTACGGAAGAGGAATCCCAGGGCCTTCCGCAGTTCGCCGCGAAGGCCATAAACATAGAGGGGTTCATCGACGCCGGACAGGTGCCCCCCATATATTTCGACAAGGCCTATTATCTGGAGCCGGAGGCGGGCAGCGAAAGGCCGTACGCGCTTCTGGCGATGGCGATAAGGGAGACGGGCAAGACCGCCCTTGCCAGGGTCACGCTGAAGGAACGGGAGCATCTGGCCGTGCTGGGCATCCATGGGGACGCCCTGCTTTTAAATACGCTGCTCTACCAGGACGAGTTGGCGGCCTCCTCGGAGCTGGCCCTGCCCGGCCCCGCCGTGAAACCCTCCAGGGACGAGCTTTCCCTTGCGAAGGAGCTCATAAACAGGTTTTCCCGGAAGTTCGAGCCGGCCGGGTACAGGGACACGTACCGGGAGGCCCTAATGGGCCTCATAAACGCGAAGATAGAGGGCAGGGAAATCAGGATGGCCCCGCCCAGGCCGGCCGGGCCCAAGGTGGTAAGCCTTATGGAGGCTCTCAAAAGAAGCCTTGAAAAGAAAGAAGAAGCCCGCGCCCCCAAAAAGGCCGGACCAAAAAGACAAAAGGCCCGCGCCGCAAGATGAAGATGCGAATCAATCATTGAAGGAGGATGAGCGTATGAGCAGGGTCTATCTGCTTGCCAATGTCATCCCGGGAAAGGAACGCACCATCCGCGACACCCTGAGGGGAATCGGCGGCATCAGGGACGCCGACGTCATCACCGGCCAGTATGACCTGGTCGCCACCATCGAGGCAAAGGACACAAACGAAATATTCAACAAGATTCTAAAAAGGGTGAGGAAGGTCCGGGGACTAACCAGGACCGAAACGTTCGTGGCCGTGGAGTAGGGGAGGGTCTCACAAAAAGCAATTATAGACCAGAAAGCCTGCGCAGCTTATGTCCGTCTCAAGGCATGGGGCCCCCCATACCTTGAGGGCGGGCGGGTGGGTTATAATAAAAGATAAAAACCACAGAAACATTCCCCGTGAGCGCGCGAAAAGACTACAGGCAGGGAAAAAACCGGATGGCGAGGCAGGGCGATCGTATGCGCGTCCTTGCCGCCCCGGGTGACGCGGAAAGGGCGGAGAGGCTCCGCGAAATCCTGGACGGCCTTATTGAGATAAACGGCGATGTCCCAATAATAGTCGAGGGGAAAAGGGACGCGGCCGCGCTCCGCATCCTGGGCTTCGAGGGCGAGATAATAACCCTGCACAGGGGGCAGAACCTCTACGACTTCTCCGAGCAGATGATATGCAGCTACGAAAAAATGGTCCTGCTGCTGGACTGGGACGAAAAGGGCGACCAGATGACCCGGTCCATGGAGGAAAGCCTTAAGGGGTATTTCGAGGAGTTCCGGTTCTTTCGCGATACCATTAGAATATTGTGCCAGAAGGACATAAAAGATATAGAGGCGATTCCAACGCTGCTGAGGAGGCTTGAAGGGATTGCTGGAAAAAGCGGGCCTGGGCCGGAGTTCTGAGCAAAAGGCCGCAAAATACCTGGAAAAAATAGGCTACAGGATACTTTGCCGCAATTTCCGCGTGAAAAAGGCGGAAATAGACATCATCGCGGAGGACGGCCCCTGGCTTGTCTTCGTGGAGGTCAAGGCCAGAAGCTCGGGTCTCTTCGGCGCCCCGGAGGAAGCCGTCGACTTCAAAAAACAGCGCAAGATGATGGATGCGGCCCGCAGCTACATGGCCGTCGAAAAAACGGAGAGGCCGGCCAGATTCGATGTGATCGCCATCGGCCCCGGCGGCCTGGAGCACATAAAAGACGCCTTTGAAACTGATTAGCGGACCACCCGAACCAAAACAGTTCGAAAACCCTTGACAAAACACGGCAATTCCATAAATAGTATATAAATGCAAAAACCCAGCAAGACGATCTTTGAGATACAGGCCGAGATCTGCAAGACTATCGCAAGCTCCAAGAGGCTCGAGATAATCAACGCGCTTAAGTCCGGGGAGAAGAGCGTAACGGAGCTTGTCGAAATCCTGGGCGTGCCGAAGGCGAACGTCTCCCAGCACCTGGCGATGATGCGCCACAAGGGGATACTGAAAACAAGAAGAGACGGCGTCAATATCTATTACAGCATCGCCCATCCCAAGGTCATCGAGGCCTGCAGCCTGATGCGCGAGGTGATGGCCGATATGATGAGAGAGAGGAAGAAGATCGCCCGGCTCATCGAGCCCTGACGCTCCCCCGCCGGCCGCGCTTCGCGGACATGACGCAAGCCATGCTCCCATCCGTCTTCTGCCCGGTCTGCATCCGCAAAATGACCCCCTACTTTCCTCGCAAATCGCTTTACATGCCGGAGTTGGGCTATAATAATTCGTCGCCCCTGAAGAAGATTTTGAAAAAAGGACGGGATGAAGAGATTACTTCTTAAGAAGACCCTCGAATCGATTCAGGAAGAGGCGTTCGACGAAACCCACAGTCTCCGGCGTTCGATAGGCCCCGTAAACCTTATACTGCTTGGCATCGGCGTCATAATAGGGGCGGGGATATTCGTCCTGACGGGGCATGCGGCGGCCCAGAACGCGGGGCCGGGCATCGTCATCTCCTTCCTGCTTTCCGCCGTAGCCTGCGGTTTTTCCGGCCTCTGCTACGCGGAGTTCGCCTCGATGCTGCCCATCGCCGGCAGCGCCTACACTTACGCGTACGCCACTCTCGGGCAGTTTCTGGCCTGGATAATCGGCTGGGACCTGATACTCGAATACACGCTGGGCGCTACCACCGTCTCCATAGGGTGGTCCGGCTATTTTCTGAGCTTCCTGAAGGACCTGGGCATAAACTTCCCGGCCGCGCTTTCAGGCCCGCCGTATGACTTCAACCCCGTGCTCCATAAGTGGTTTCTCACCGGGTCCCTCTTCAACCTGCCTGCCGTCCTGCTTGTGGTCTTCGTAACCTCTATACTCGTGCTTGGCATCAGGGAGTCGGCCGCCGTGAACGCCGCGGTCGTCTTCATTAAGATCGCGATAATCCTGGCATTCATCTTCGTCGGAATACATTTCATTAAACCTGCCCTCTGGCACCCCTTCATACCGCCGAATGCCGGGCAGTTCGGGATGTTCGGCGTAAGCGGCGTGCTGAGGGGGGCGGGCGTCATATTCTTCGCCTATATAGGCTTCGACGCGGTCTCAACCCTGGCGCAGGAGGCCAAAAACCCGAAACGCGACATGCCCATAGGCATCCTCGGAAGCCTGTTTATCTGCACGCTCCTCTACGTTGCCGTCTCGCTGGTGCTGACCGGGGTTGTCCCCTATGCCAGACTGAATGTGCCAGCCCCCTTCGCGGTGGCGCTGGATGCGATGAAGCTCTACTGGTTTTCTCCGCTTTTAAAGGTCGGGGCGATAGCCGGGCTTACCTCAACCGTGCTGGTGCTTCTGCTGGGACAGTCCAGGATATTCTTCACCATGGCGAAAGACAGGCTCCTGCCCAAGTGGGCGGCCACGGTCCATCCGAGGTTCAGGACCCCTTACGTAAACACGATAATCACAGGATGCGTCACGGCGGCGGCCGCCGCCCTTCTGCCCCTGGGAATAGTGGGGGAGATGGTGAGCATCGGCACGCTGCTGGCCTTCGTGATAGTCTGCTCCGGCGTGCTCGTATTGAGGTACACCCGGCCGGACGCAAAGAGGGTCTTCAGGGCCCCGGGCGGCGCGGCAACGCCCATACTTGGCATCGTCTCCTGCCTCTACCTCATGGCCGGCCTGCCGGTTGAGACCTGGCTCCGGCTCGTCATATGGCTTGTAATCGGTCTCTTCATATATTTCACCTACGGGATCAAGCATGCGCCAGCGCACCTTAAATCGAGGGTCCGGCTCTCCGTAACCCAGGGGGATTAAGGGGCGGAAAGTTTCACCACAAGGCAGGAACCTGGGGCAAACTCCTTATTTGACGCGGCTGCCGGATTCCTTATATATTATAAATTGGTCATATACTTCACCGGTTTTACGCGGAGGAACATAATAGCATGCCTATTTACGAGTACATTTGCGAGAGTTGCGGGGCGCGGCACGAGGCATTCCAGAAATTCAGCGACCCGCTGCTTACGCAATGCCCCAAATGCAAGGGAAAGCTGAAAAAACTCATATCAAATACCTCTTTTGTACTAAAAGGCACGGGCTGGTACGTCACTGATTACGCCCGCAAGGGGACCGGTTCCGGGTCCTCCGGAAACGGCAAAAAGAAGGCCGGCGCACCCGAAAAAAAGACCGGGGCCCAGCCTGCGGCCGCGGCAAAAAGTGAAAAGGGGAAACCGGCCCCGGCCCCAAAGCCCAAATAAGACCTCATGCGCCGGGCGTGGCATGAGGCCGGCCGGCAAACAGGACCCACAGGAAAATTGATACGCCCGCACATACACGTCCCCTTCGGAAGATTGCCGGAGTTTGCCCCCGTGCTTGGCCGGCACGGCCTGGACATTGAGCTGTACGTCCAGGGCAGCGACATGGACACCCTGGGGGCGGACTGGCTGCGGCAGACGATGGGGCTTCTGGATTACCGGCCGGAGCTCTCCATCCACGCCCCGTTCATGGACCTCTCCCCGGGCGCGGTCGACGACAAGGTCAGGGCCGTGACCATGTCGCGTTTCGAAAGGGCGCTGGAAATGGCGCGGGCGCTGGGCGCCGCAACCGTAGTATTCCATTCAGGCTATGAGAAATGGAAATACGCGATGCGGGTGGACATATGGCTTGAAAAATCCGTTCTCACATGGGGGCCGCTTATCGAAAAGGCCCGCAAGGACGGCATCAGGATCGCCGTTGAGAACATCTTCGAGGACAGCCCGGAGAACCTCATCGCCCTTTTCGGGCGACTGGGCTGCGCGAATTTCGGCCTCTGCTTCGATACCGGGCATTTCAACCTCTTCACGAAATCCCCGCTTGAGGCCTGGCTTGGGCCGCTAAAGAAATACCTGATCGAGATGCACCTCCACGACAACGACGGCTCCCATGACGCCCACCGGCCAATCGGCGAGGGCAGGTTCCCCTTCCAAACCCTGTTCAACGAGGTGAGGGGGTTGGGGAATGTTGTCCATACGATTGAGGCCCACAGCCCCGCCGACGCGCTTGAGAGCCTCAAGCGCCTGCAAAGATTTCTGTATTAGAATTGATATTCCCTGCGGCTTGCCGCAGCATTTATCCCGGAAACATTATTACCCGTCCGCTCAAGGATAACCCCGGTGCGTTATGCCCCTTCCATTCCACACCTTTAAGGGCATGCGGCGGATACTAAACTTCGCCCTAAATTTGTCATATATCTGATCCTTTTCAGAAAACGGGTTACGATCGGAATAAAATACCTTCAAAAAATATAAAAAGAGCGTGCCAATAAAAAAAGAAATGACCTATACGCTCCTTTCATGGAAGCGGACATGAAGCTTGAGGTTACTCCTTTTTAAACTTAAAAGCGTCTGCAAACAAACTGATTTTACGGTCGGCCAGGGAATAAACCATGCGAATAAGCGTGACCGGCCGTGTGTTGTAAGCTGTGGTCAACATCTTGACGACAGTTTCCGTTTCCTCGGAAAGCGGTCCGAGCTGATACCGGCCCTCCCTTGTTTCGGTTATCAAACCCCGTTCCTTGAAAAATGTGAGATATTCTCTGAGTGCGGAGAGCTTGATGACAGTATCGGGTTGCAATTCATTCATGAGATTTTCAGGCCGCCAAAGCCTTTCTCTGTGCCGCGAAAGGAGAAGCAACAGCTCCATCGCATCCACAGTCGGCAGGCAGGTCTCTATGAAAAGTTGCAGCTCTTCAGGGAAATCAACATCGGTCATGTCCTTACCTCATTCGGAAAATAGTCTTGCATGCTATTCAGAAATCGGGACGCCTCCCGGTGACCTTTTAAATAATAACTGGCAAGGGTTCTCTTCGACTTCCCTATCCGGATCGTTACGCCGCTATTTTTCAATGCTCTGAAAGCCGCCTCATCGGTAATATCGTCGCCTACGAATATGGGGAGGTATCGGCCTCTCAATTTATTAAGTATCCAAAGTGCGGCTCGCCCTTTGTCCCATGATATATCGGGCATCAGTTCCAAGACCTTCTTGCCTTTCACAATCGTGAGCTTCTCATTGTAAGGAAATCCCTTCACAACTCTAAAGAAAGTCCTTTTCAATCCCGGAATTTCCCTATTGCCTACCGAACGGTAATGAAGGCTTAAGGAAAATTTTTTCCTTTCGACCCAAGCCCCGTCAAAGCATGCGATCTCTTTTTCCAGGCTGCGCCCCAGTTTATTAATAATGGGAATAATTGCGCTGGCCCCGGAATGAATAAACCGCATGTCTTTCCCTGATATGGCAAGACCGTGATTGCCGCCATAGCAGATGTTCCGTATGCCCACTCTCGCTTTGATATCACTGAGCGTCCTGCCGCTTAGTATTGTCACAAGATGGCGGTCTGAATCTGCCAGCGATCGCAGTTGCTCTTTCATCTGCCGGGATAGCACACACTTGGCCGGGTCCTTCTGGATCGGCACCAGCGTGCCGTCGAAATCCAGAAAAAGGGCAAGCCTGCGGCCCGGAAGCGATCCTGAAACCGGGCCTGCTTTCGCGCTGAAGAAGTAAACCGGCCCTCCGCCTTTCCCCTGGTGGCCCCTGTCCTCGCTTTTCATTCTCCGCAACTGGAGGGCCTGAGGCGGGCAAGCGCCATGATCAGGTCCCCCGCCCAGCGGTAGATGTTATTTTCCCTCACCACCTGCCGCATGCGCGCCATTCGTTCGCTTTTTTCTCCAGGTTTCATTGTAAGGGCCCGATAGATGGTATCAGCCATTTCCTCTATGTCGTAAGGATTAATGATAAGCGCGTCGGTAAGCTCTCTTGACGCGCCGGCAAACTGGCTCAGGACCAAAACGCCGTCCTCGTCGTCACGGGCTGCCACGAACTCTTTTGCCACAAGGTTCATCCCGTCGTGCAGGGATGTGACCATGCACACGTCGGCCGTCTTGTAGAAGCGATTTATCTCCTCGTGGGTGTGGTGGGCCTTCAAAAACAGTATTGGCTTCCACTCTTTTGTCTGGAAGCGCCAATTCACGCTTTCAACGGTCTCCTCCACTTCCGCCATGAGGTCATGGTATTTTTTGATATGGGTGCGGCTCGGGGCTCCCAGTTCCACAAAAGAAAATTTCCCGACGAACTCGGGATGTTTTTCCAGGAAGCGTTCGACCGCCCTGAAGCGCTCCGGGATGCCTTTCGTATAGTCTATGCGGTCCACGCCAACGCCCAAGTGTTTTGCGTGTATCCCCTTCTCCTTGAAAAGTTGCCCCCTCAATGAGTTATTCCCTTTTATGGCACTTTCTTTATCAGGGAAGTTTTCAAAACTTACGCTGATCGGAAAAGACTTCACCAGGGTCGTGTGTCCGCCTCTGGTAACAGAGAACTGTTCCCAATCGGTTTTGGACTCTAGGAACCGGTCAACCGCATCCAGGAAGTTATTGCAATGAAACTGTATATGGAAGCCAACGAGGTCCGCACCCAGTATTCCCATGAGTATTTCCTGCTGCCATGGGCAGATGCCGAACGCCTCGGGATTTGGCCAGGGGATGTGCCAGAAAAGCGCGACCCTGGTGTCAGGACGCTTCTCTTTTATAAGCATGGGCAGGAGCGCCAAGTGGTAGTCCTGTATCAGTATCAGGGGGCATTCCTCATCCTTGATTTCCTCAAGCAGGGCCTCCGCGAATTTCTCGTTCACCTTCTGGTAGTAGACCCAATCCTCAAGACGGAAAACAGGACGGGTATGCGTAATATGGCAGAGCGGCCATATGCCTTCATTAGAGAAGCCGTAATAATATCCCTTTTCCTCGTCTTTCGAAAGCCAAACCCTCTTCAGCGTATAAGCCGGTTCTTCCGGCGGGACGAGTACCTTGTCATGTGCGTCCACGGTTTCCCGGTCGGCATCCCCGCTGCCATGCGCAAGCCACAGGCCGTCGCAAATGCGCATTACCGGGTCCAGCGCAGTGACCAAGCCGCCAGCCGGGATAATGCATTTCACCCCATGCCCGTTTTTTGTATGCATATAGGGCTCGCGGTTAGAGACAAGGAATAGTTTTTTCCCGCCAAGCTCAGCCTTCATGTGTTCCTTCAGGCGGTTGGCAGTCCAAAGCGAAGCGGCATTGAAACGCAGCTTTGCTTCTTCCTCAGCTTTGGCTCGCGCCGCCGTCAGGCTTTTTGCCATATGGGCCGCCTCGTTGATCAGAGAAGAAAGTATGTCCCCTCTCGGGAAATGCGCGAGCTGGCCCGATTTGTCCTTGCCCGTCCTGACCTCTCTCATCCACTGGGCCATGCGGGCGATGGGACCGGTGATACTCCACCTCACAACGACCAGAGTTATGAAGACAATGAGAACAGTGTAGATAAGGAGCCTGAGCAGGTTGGACTTCCATATTTCTTTCAATCTGGCGTCTATATACGAGGCATCATCGAAGAGCGCCATCGCCCCGGTAATTTTTCCTTTGGCCCGAAGCGGCAAAACATAGATATAAGTCTCTTTCCCGTTTAAATCCTTAAGCTTGGCAGAAGGACTGTTGTCCAGCATTGTTTTTACCGCTTCGGGGAACGGCTGTGATATCCCGGATTTAAGCTCCGGCGTCACGGTTATAATATTGCCGCCCGAGTCGAACACGGCAATGCCTTCTAGCCTCTTGCGGTTGCCAAACCTGACAACGAGCCGATTAAGTCTTTCAGGCAGACCCCGGTTTGCGAGGTATGTCACCGATTCCCTCAAGCTGTCCGCAAGGATGGCGGTCCTCCGTTCAAGGTCATCGGCCATGCGGCTTTTTTCCTTGTCCACCTGGTAAAATGAAAAGCCCACTGTGACCGCCGCCACTACAAGGAAGAGGGACACGATCAGGCGAAGAGTGATCTTCAAAAGGTTTCTCCTTCCTCTACTTCTCTTTTCAACTCATCATCGATGGCTTCAATGATATGAGTTCTTATCTCTTCCGTGCTGTGCATGAATGGGTCGATGGCTTTTATTTTGCTCGCCAGTTGTTTCTTCCCCAGGGCATCGAGCATCCAGGCCGAAAAGTCATCCACTCCGTTACGGGCCCTTGCCTCGTAAAAGTGATAATAAATGGAGCCCTTCTCCAAGGATTTCATAGCTATTTGGAGTTCGATGAGGTTCCTGACCCTCATTCCGGCCGGGGAACTGATGGTAATGCCTTCATTGAAGAAAAACTCGTTTCCCGGGACCACATCTCCGCGGCCGGGGAATCTCTCCCTGTAATCGTCTATCACTTCAAGCAGCTTTTTCCTGAGGTCTTCAATATCTCTAAACTCATAGGGGTCTATAATGCAAAGATGCTCGGAAAGCGTTCTTGCCTCAAGGCTTTCACCCGTCCACTGCGCAAAATCATTCGTATACTCAGGTATATGGCTTCTCAGGAAACATTGATATGTGTGGTGATAGATTGAAGCTGGTTTTACCTCAGCGATCATCTCCCTCAACTCTTCAAGGTTTTTTGCATTTTTCCCAATAGCCTTGGGAATAACAATGCATTTATTGAATATAAACGGCTCTTCCGCATGAATCATTTGGCGCCTCCAATCACAGCCGGCCCGATTTTTTAGCTGGATAGACCTTTAACTCATAAAATCGGTTAGCTTTTTTATCACTACATTAAAAAGATATTTCTATACTGCATCAGGCGGAGGACGGTGCCAGCGTCGAATGGAAGGTCAGAATTTAGTTTTGTCAGCAGCCTTTAAACGGAAAAAGACCCCGCTGATGCAGCTTAACAAGAGATGTGGACAGTAGGCGGAGAAAGGCCGGAATAAAGGAGACGAAATCCATGGATTGCTTTTTGCGCGTCCACGGGAGTGAAAAGCGTGGAGACCGTAGACCACCCGGGCACATGATTCCATGGCGTCCGTCCCTCCGGTATCGGAACATCCATCGCATATATATCTCTTTTAGACGGAACAACTATATTTTTTTTCTGTAAAAGGCAGAAGGTAATCGATGGGACGCCTTCGTTAAGGTCCGGTGGAGGGACGGTAAACTGCGAAACCAGCGTCTCCAGCAGAAAAAGGTGGATGCTCCTTAAGAGCGAGCCTGACGGCCTCGCCCACAGGCCATGCCCATCGTGTTCAATGACGCTGGAAGTCAGAGGCGAGACTGTATAAAACAGGAAACAAAGCAGAAAAGCCGTGCCAATAAGGCGTTTAGGACCGACTCTATAAAGCATTATGCGTTAGTTTAGCATGTATATCGTGACCGTTTCAAATTACCTTGAAATACCGGGGCAACAATGCCTATACTAAAACACCGTTATGAAGAAGCTTGGCAAAAGACATATAACCGGATGCCTATTTTTTTCGTTAGTGCTGTTTTACGCCTTTACCCAGTGTTATGGCACCCGGATACCCGCCGGAAATGAAATCATGTCCTGCGCGCCGCATCAAAAGGGCCTTCCCCGGACTGCGGCATTCTTTTTTTTGGGTCTTCGCGTAAGAGTGTGGGTCATTTATATCTCCTTGAGCATGCAAGTAAGGACTTTTAGGCGAAGGTATTCTTCATCTCTTAGTCCGTATGCCCTTCTCTGAATGACCCTTATCTT
>JAKAHV010000009.1 GCA_021825295.1 Nitrospirota bacterium | reverse complement strand
TGATGACAGACGCCCTTGGCATCGAGGAAGAAGGTTCCCTTTGCCTGCCCGCCCAAAAACTCTTCGAGATCGTGCGCATCTCCGAAAACTGCGAAATCCGCATTGAAAGCATTGGCGAGCGGGTCCAGGTCACGACCGGTCAATCGAGGTTCCGGCTGCCAGCATTGCCGGCTGCAGACTTTCCTGAGTTTCCGAAGGTGAAAAACGCACAAAAGCTGGACATCTCAGCGGGAGATCTCCTCAAACTCCTGGAGCGTACCGTTTACGCCACCGCCCAGGAAAGCCTCGAACGCTATACTCTCCAGGGAATTCTTTTTCATCTGAAGAAAAAAAGCAGGAGACTCACGCTCGTTGGCTGCGACGGACACAACCTGGCGGCCGCGTCTTCAACGCTAAACGCTGCAGATGTAAAAGACGGCAAATACATTTTGCCCGGCAAATCCGCAAAGGAGCTTCAGAAGATACTCTCCGGTCTTGACGCGGAAGCCAATGTGACAGTCCACCTGGGCGAAAACCTCGCTCTTTTCCAAAGCGCGGAACTGGAATTCGCCGCGCGGCTCCTGGAGGGCGTCTACCCGGACTACGGCAAGATCATCCCCAAGAAAACCGGGCCCACAGTCAAAGTAGCCAATGAAGCATTCCAGCGCGCGCTTGAGCGCATGACGCTCGTGGACAGAGCGATAAGTCTCGAATTCAGGAAAGCGGGAATCCATCTCTCCGCACAGAGCCCCGAGGAAGGCGAGGCCGAGGAGAACTTCCAGCCCGAAGAGCACAAAGGCGTGGACGTCAAGGTGTGCATCCTGGCGGCGCCTTTCCTCCGGGCCCTGAAGGCGATAGGGGGCGCGAGCGTAGCGATCGGTCTTACCGATGTCCAGTCGCCCATCCTGCTTCACTCCGCGGCAGAAGGTGAGGCTGCAAATTACAAATGCGTTGTCATGCCGCGGCGGGAAGAGTAACCATGGAGCCGATAAAAATCAAAAAAAGGCTGAACCGGGCAGGGACTTGCCCGGCATGTAAAGAGCGGTCCTTGTTGCACCACTGTATCGAAAACGGAGTTAAGGCGGTTTATCGCGACGGTATGAACCTGCGCGAGATATGGGAGGCCGATCTTTACAGGTGCCCGGGTTGCAACAAGCTCATCCTGACCGATTTTGGGAAACACCCTCAGTGGACGAAGAGTACCGGCTGGCTGCAGGGAGGGGGTCCGGATGTCTTTGACTGGCTGGTCCGCATAGAGCGTGAAGCCAGGGCCAGAGGGAAACAGGGACTCATATATATGCCCGTCCGAGGCACAGTCAGGACTGGGACATCATGAAGCGCGTCGACATGTACGACCTCAACCCTGCCCGGAAAGATGTTATAGACTTTCGTTCCGACGTGCGGCTCGCGCGGCTGCAGGGAAACGCGTGCTGCCTCCTGTTCCGGTCTCTTATGGGTCGCCGCTTTGACATCCCCGCCCTCCAAATCTTCCAGGTGCGGGCAAACTTCTGCCTGATATGCGGTAAAAAACTGAAATGAAGGAAGGGGAAAATACCGCTGGTTCCGACTGTGAAGAACGAACTTGAACCCCAGGAGATAGAGGCCATAGCCCAAAGGGTTGCTGAAATCCTCAGGCCAATACTTGGCCGCAATAGCAAAACAGAAACAGAGAACATGATTTTTGATTTGCCGGCCTTGGCTGAATATCTCAAGGTCTCAACCAAGTGGATTTATGAACGAACCCACCTGAAGGAAATCCCTTATATAAAGATAGGCGGACAGCTGCGATTCAATCGCAAGGAAATTGATAAATGGCTTCAAGCTGGAAAGATTCCTGCTGCCGAAACGCCCGATCGCATCCTAAAGACTATGAAGTAAAGGAGACCACTGCCGTGTAATGGCATAAAATTAATTTAAAAATGCCGGAATTATAAGCCTTTTTAATTAATGTGCTCTAAATTGTGCACTTCATTTATATCCATGTTTGACATCTAACAAAGTTAGTGTATAAAGTAACATGCGTGAAGACCTGGACACGAAAAGAAATAAAAGAGCTGAGGACGAGCTATGATCTCTCTCAGCCTGCCTTAGGCAAACTTACAGGCGTGTCCGGGAACTATATCTATCTTCTGGAAAGGGGGGATCGGAAACCGGGCAGAACATTGATGCTTCTGCTTGACCGTATCAAGAAGGAAATGGAGATGAAAACTAAAAAAGAAAGGAGAAGAGATGGCAAAAGGGATTTATAAGCGTGGCGGCATCTGGTGGATTCGCTATGCCGGGATTGACGGCAGGATAATCCGGGAGTCTTCAGGCTCTGAGACAATCGGCAAGGCTAAAGAGCTGCTCATAGACCGCAAAAAGGCCGTAAAAGATGGCGAGCAGCCAGAAAAAAGAAAAGTAGAGAATCACGCCTTCACCGAGCTCGCCGAAAAGTATCTGCAGTGGATGCAAAACAGGCACCGCTCGGCCTCGACCAAGGAATACCGGATCAGGGACATGATTTCACATTTCGGGGCCCTGCCGTTGAGACGGTTTAATACTCAGCTTGCTGAACATTACCAGACGGCTCTGATGAACCGCGGCCTCAAACCGGCAAGTGTAAACAAGAACATAAGCATACTCAAGGCCATGTTCAAAAAAGCCGTTGAATGGGAGATGGTGGAGGAAGAAGTCCACAAGCGCGTAAGCAAGGTAAAGCTGCTCCGCGAAAACAACAGGCGCTTGAGATACCTCTCCAAAGAGGAATGCCAGGATATTGTAAAGGCTTGCGATGCCCACCTCAGGCCGATTGTGGTAATGGCCCTGAATACCGGCATGAGGCGCGGAGAGATTCTTTCCCTCATTTGGGACCGGGTAGATCTCAAGCACGGGTTTATCCTTCTGGACATAACCAAAAACGGAGAGCGCCGGGAGATACCCATAAACGAAACTCTCAGGGCCACTTTGCAAAACCTGACAAGGCGCCTTGATGTTCCTCATGTATTCTTTGACACGAACACCGGCCAACCTTACCAGAGTGTGAAAAAAAGTTTTCAGTCGGCTTGCAGAAGGGCCAAAATACAGGACTTCCACTTCCACGACCTCCGGCATACCTTCGCTTCTCATCTGGTCATGGCCGGCGTGGATCTTACAACGGTAAAAGAGCTCTTGGGACATAAGTCTCTGACCATGACCCTCAGGTATGCTCACTTGGCCCCGGCACATAAAATAAAGGCCGTGGATATCCTCGACAACACCCTTAATAAAGCAACTGCACAAAAAGTGCACAATTTGGCTGTTTCGCGCTAGAACATGGTAAAGGTCAATCGCCCGCAACTATTGGATTTTAAAGCGGAGTTAAGTGGTGGGCGATGTAGGTTTCGAACCTACGACCTCTGCCGTGTGAAGGCAGCGCTCTCCCACTGAGCTAATCGCCCTTGCAGTCTCAAATTCTAACGGCTTAACGCATCCGATGTCAAGGAAACCCTTGGCCCATAAGGCAGTTACGGCTTGCCGATGACCTTCCCGAGCGATCCTGCGTCCGCTTCGGCCTCCAGGCACCTGTCCTTCATGCAGGGCGTGACGGTCCCTTTCCCGCCGCGCGCGCCGTAGAAGATCACCTTGTGGGGCCGGAAGGTCATCCGCGCGGTCTCCGCCAAGGCGCCGTTAAAACCGCCCTCCACCCTCAGGGACATGTAATTGTAAAAACCGTCAAGGGCGAAGTAATACGCGCCGGCATGCACTCCAAGCCCCTTCGCCCGTTCGGCAAATACCTCCAGGGACTCCTCCGCCCTCCTCACGTAATCCTCCCTGCCGGTCATCTCCGCAAGCCTGACAAAGTGCCAGATGAGAAGCGCATTTGCCGACGGGTGGGGGATGTCTTCGATATTCTTGAACCTCAGGCCCACCACCTCCTCCCGGCTGTCAAAAAAACCGCCGGACTGGCTGTCCCCGAAATCCTTCTCAAGCGCGAGGGCAAGCCCTTCGGCCTTATCCAGAAACTCCGGCTCGCCCGTGTTCTCATATGCGTCCAGGAGCGCTCCGGTGATATGAGTGTAATCATCGAGCATCCCCGGGACGTCCGCGCTCCGGTACAAAACGCCCCCCCTGAAATTCTCCCTTAATATCCTTTCAAGCGACAGCAGGGCGAATTCCTTCATATACCGGTCTTCAAACGCCCTCCAGGCCGCGAGATAGGCGGAGATGAACAGGCCGTTCAGCGAGGAGTAAAGGGTTTTGTCCACGAAGGGCTCCTGCCTCCTGGACCGCGCGGCCAGCAACTTTAGCCTAGCGGACTCGATAAGGGAATTTACGCGCTCAAGCCCGATGCCGGTCTTTTCGGATATCTCCGCGGGCTCCATGGCGATGAAGAGCACGTGTCTTTTCTCATCATGCGGCATGGCGCCCCTCTCATGCAGGAAATGCATCGAGGCGACTTTAAGCTCTTCACCCTCCAAGGCGCTCTCAAAATCCTCGCGGCTCCAGGTGAAATATCCACCCTCCTGCCCGGCGGTGACATCGGCGTCCTGGCTGGCATAAAATCCCCCGTCCGGGTTTGAAAGCACCGCCCTAGCAAAATCGATTATTCCAAGGGCGGTCTTCCTGAAAACCGGACCGCCAAAGAGGTGAAAGCCCTCGACGTAATTCATGAGAAGCCAGGCATTGTCCTCGGCAAGCTTTTCAAAATGGGGTATTGTCCAGGCGGCATCGGTGGAATACCTGTGAAAACCGCCTCCAAGCTGGTCATGGATGCCGCCCTTCGCCATGGCCGCAAGCGTCTTTTCGACCGCCTCGCCGGCCGCCTGGTTGCCGCCCCGGAAGGACCTCCCCGCCAGAAAGCTCATCGCCCCCGGCATGGGGAATTTTGGATATTTGCCGAACCCGCCGTTTTGCGGGTCGAAGTCGCCCAGCACCTCGCCGGCCGCGTCATCCAGGGAGGACCTGCTTATTCTCGTCTTTTCCAGCGGCCGTGGTTTCAGGTGCTCTATGATGCGGCCCCCGTATTCATGCGCCTTCTCCATGTTTTCGCTGTAAAACTTCGCCACCTCCGCGAGCACCCGCTTGAAGCCGGGCCTGCCCGCCGCGTCCTCCGGAGGGAAATAGGTGCCGCCGTAGAAGGGTTTGCCCTCGTGGGTGAGGAAGATGCTGAGCGGCCAGCCGCCGCCCTGCCCCATGGCGGCAAGGGCCTCCTGGTAGCGCCGGTCGACGTCCGGGCGCAGGTCGCGGTCTATCTTCACGCATATGTAGTTTTCATTGAGGAGCGCGGCCGTTTCCTCGTCCTCGAAACACTCCTTGGCCTGTACATGGCACCAGTGGCACCATCCGGCGCCGGAGCTTAAGAATACCGGCTTGCCCTCCTCGCGCGCCCTCCGGAAGGCCTCCTCCGAGTACGGGAGCCACTTTACCTTCTGCGCCGCGGCCTTGCGCAGATACGGGCTCTGCTCTTCGCTCAGTTTTTTCATGGGACGGGGTCTCCTCGTTTTAATGTATATAAGTATAGCATCCGGCCGGGACAAACGATGGATTACCGCCCGCCTCCCTCACCGGTTTGACCTGCCCCCGCGCTTTGTGTTTTAATAGGTGAGCACCTTTAAATGTAACCCGGCGAGGTTAACAAGGCAGGCATCACTTGAAGATTATAAAACCCAGGCACTATAAGAGCAAAGAAAAACCTTCCGCGGGGAAGGTTTTTTTATTTTGCGCCATATCTCCGGTAAAATTAAAAACCCAAATCCGGCGGATGGTTGCGTAAGGGGAGACCATGCCAAAAAAACTCCTTGACAGCAAAGAGATAGACAGGACCCTTACCAGGATAAGCCACGAGATCATAGAGAGGAACAAGGGGACGGAAGACCTCTGCCTGGTGGGCATACAGCGGGGCGGGGTCCACCTGGCCGAGAGACTGGCAAAGAAGATCAAGGGCACGGACGGCGCCGACATACCCGTTGGTTCCCTGGACATATCCTTCTACCGGGACGACATAAGGATCCGCCAGCCCGCGGTGAGCCGCACCGACATGCCGTTCGACGTGGAGGGCAGGAAGGTCGTCATCGTGGACGATGTTTTTTTCACCGGGCGCTCCATAAGGGCGGCGATGGACGCGATAATGGACATGGGCAGGCCCGCCCTCGTGCAGCTTGCCGTGCTTGTGGACCGGGGGCACAGGGAGCTTCCCATCAGGGCCGATTACGTGGGCAAGAACATCCCCACCTCGGGGGGCGAGCGCGTCGAGGTGATGCTTGCCGAGGACGGACATGAAGACGGCATCTTTCTTGTTTCTCCCGGAGAGTTGAATGAGGGCGGCCGGCAGGGGCGCGAGCATGCTTAACAGCAGGCATCTGCTGGGCATAAAGGACCTTACAGCGGAGGAGATCATGCTTTACCTGAACTCCGCCAGTTCCTTCAAGGACATCCTCAAAAGGGACATAAAGAAAGTGCCGGCCCTGAGGGGCCGGACCGTCGTGAACCTGTTTTTCGAGCCGTCCACCAGGACCAGGACCTCTTTTGAGCTTGCGGCCAAGAGGCTCAGCACGGACGTCATAAACTTCTCCGCCCCCTCAAGCAGCATCCTCAAGGGCGAAAGCCTGCTAGACACGGCCCTCACGGTGGAGGCCCTCGGGGCGGACATAATAATAGTAAGGCACTCGTTTTCCGGCGTGCCCCACATGCTTTCAAGACACCTCAGGGCTTCCGTCATAAACGCGGGGGACGGCACGAACGAGCACCCCACGCAGGCCCTCCTGGACGCCTTCACGATAAAGGAGAAAAAAGGCGGCTTCGGGGGGCTCCAGATCGCGATCATAGGGGACATCATCCACAGCAGGGTGGCCAAATCCAACATCTACTGCCTGAAGAAACTCGGAGCGGACGTAAGGCTCATAGGCCCGGCCACGCTGCTGCCGGAATGTTTCAGGGAACTCGGGATAAGCACGTTCAACAATATGGAGGCGGGGCTGGAGGGGGCGGACGTCATAATGATGCTGCGCCTTCAGCTCGAAAGGCAGGGCAAGGGGTTCTTCCCGACGACTGATGAGTATTTCAGGCAATGGGGGCTTTCCAGAAAAAGGCTCCAGGCGGCCAGGCCGGACGCGATAATCATGCACCCCGGCCCGATGAACCGCGGGATAGAGATATCCTCGGACGTTGCCGACGGCGGCAATTCGGTGATCCTGGAGCAGGTCACAAACGGGCTTGCGGTGAGGATGGCGGTCATGTATCACCTTGACGAGAGGAAAGAGCAATGAGGCTTCTCATCATAAACGGCCATGTGATAGACCCGTCGCAGAATTTCGCCGGCAGCGCCGAGATCCTCATCGAAGACGGCCGCATAAACACGTTCGCAAGGGAAGGCGGCATCAACCGGACGGGGGCGGACATAATAGACGCCGGAGGCATGTGGGTGGTCCCGGGGCTCATAGACATTCACACTCATCTGAGGGAGCCCGGCTTCGAGCACAAGGAGACGATCAGGACCGGCGCCCGGGCCGCCCTGAAAGGCGGCTTCACGACCGTCTGCGCGATGCCCAACACAAATCCGGTAAACGACAACGCGGGCATCACTGAATTCATACTGAAGATGGCGCAGGCCGAGGGCAACGCCAGGGTGCTGCCCATCGGGGCGGTCACGAAGGGGCAGAAGGGCGAGGAGCTTGCCTCCCTGTACGCAATGCGGGAGGCCGGCTGCATCGCCTTCTCCGATGACGGCAGGCCGGTGGCCAGCCCGGTTATCATGCGGAGGGCGCTGGAGTACGCAAAGGGGTTCGACGCCCTGATAATCTCGCACGCGGAGGACCCGGCGCTCGCCGACTCCGGGGTGATGAACGAGGGGCTGCTGTCGGCCACCCTCGGGCTTAAGGGACAGCCGGCGGTCGCCGAAGAGGTGATGATTTACAGGGACATCGCCCTGGCGGAGCTTACCGGCGGCAGGCTGCACATTGCGCACGTCTCCACAAAAGGGGGGGTAAGGGTCATAAGGCAGGCCAAGGAGCGCGGCCTGAAGGTGACGGCCGAGACCTGCCCCCATTATTTCAGCCTCACGGAAGACGCCGTGGCCGGCTACAACGTAAACGCCAAGGTAAACCCGCCGTTAAGGACGGCCGCCGACGTTGAGGCGATAAAAGAGGGGCTCAGGGACGGCACCATCGACGTTATAGCCACCGACCATGCCCCGCACGGCAGGGAGAAAAGGACAAGACAATTCGACGACGCCCCTTCGGGCATATCCGGGCTTGAGACCGCGCTCTCACTGAGCCTGGCGCTCGCCGGCGAGGGCGTCCTGACGGAACTTGAACTTATCGGAAAACTTACTCAGAACCCGGCCGGCATCCTGCGGATAGACAGGGGCACGCTGAGGGAAGGGGCGGAGGCGGAGCTGTTGATAGTGGATCCGCAGAGGCGCTACGTCCTCGATGCCGAAAAGATGATATCCCGTGGGAAAAACACCCCTTTTGACGGCATGGAGCTAAAGGGCATGGTGATGAAGACCGTATACGGGGGGAAGGTGCTCGAATGGGCGTGAAGCCGAAGGCCGAACGGGCGCTCCTCGTGCTTAAAGACGGTCTTGTCTTCGAGGGCAGGTCTTTTGGCGCGCCGGGCGAGGCCATAGGCGAGGTGGTCTTCAACACGTCGATGACGGGGTACCAGGAAATCCTCACGGACCCTTCCTACAAGGGGCAGATAGTCACGATGACCTATCCCCAGATAGGAAATTACGGCGTAAACACCGAGGACGTGGAATCGGGCGCCCCGTATGCGGAGGGCTTCATCGTCCGGGAATACCTGCCATATAACAGCAATTGGCGCTCCCACACCGCGCTGGGGGAGTACCTGAAGGCGTCTGGTATAACGGCGATAGAGGGGATAGACACGAGGGCGTTGGCGAGGCACCTGCGCGAAAAAGGGGCGCAGACCGGCATCATCTCCACGGTGGAGACCGACCCCGCGCGGCTGCTGGAAAAGGCAAGGGCCTATCCCTCAATCGACGCGTTCGATTTCGTGAAGATCGTCTCCTCGAAGGAAATCTACACCTGGCGCGAAGACGTCTGGCGCTGGCCGGAGGGGCTTTCACTCAAGGAGGAAGGCGCGCCGGCGGCGGGGAAGAAAAAGATAATAGCCTACGATTTCGGCATAAAGTTCAACATCCTCAGGAGCCTCGTCCGTTACGGCTTCGACGTAACGGTCGTGCCGGCCCTCACCCCTGCGGAGGAGGTGCTGGAGGCGGCCCCCGATGCGGTGCTTTTCAGCAACGGCCCGGGCGACCCGAGGACGACCACTTACGCGGTTGAAAACGCGAAAAAACTCCTGGGGAAAAAGCCGGTCCTGGGCATCTGCCTCGGCCATCAGATCCTTGGCCTGGCGCTGGGGGGAGATATCTACAAGTTGAAATTCGGACATCATGGCGGAAACCATCCGGTCATGGACATCAGGACCGGCAAGGTGGAGATAACCGCCCAGAACCACAATTACTGCGTGGACATAAAAAGCCTCAGGGGCAAGGCCGTGCTCACGCATAAAAACCTCTACGACGGCACCGAGGAGGGCATGATGCACTCCGAGCTTCCGGTGATGTCCGTGCAGCACCATCCCGAGGCCGGCCCGGGCCCGGGCGACGCATCGCACATATTCAGCCGGTTCCGGGAGATGATCGATTGATAATGAAAGGCGAGGATTACAGTCTGGAAGTGCAGGGCGGGCGGCTGAAATTCAGGACCACGTCCTTCAGGGCGGGCATGGGAAGCGTGCTTTCCCCCGTGATCTACAGCCACGAGCTTTCCTCCATGCTGGCCGCGTCCGTTCCCGCGGCGGCGGCGTTTCTCCTGCTGCGCGGGGCCGGCCCCTGGCGCTATCCGGCCCTGGTTGCCGCATACGCGGGCGGCTTCCTGTTTGCCCGGCTGCTGGTGTTCAAAAAAAGGTTCCTCACGCTGGATGCGGACAAAACGGGAGACGTGCTCCTGAAACTGCCTTTCAGGGCGGCGAAGAGATTCGGGGCCTCGGAGGTGGAAAAAGTCGAGGCGGAGCACACCACCATTATGCCTGAAAACCTGGACGGGCTCCGGCAGGTGGAGAAAATTGCCCTCCATCACCGCACGGTGCTTCCCGAACTGGACAAGCCCAGGGACTTCTACACGGTCCGGCTGCATCTTAAAAGGGGCCCGGCCCCGGTTGAGATATATTCCGGCCGCAACATCAGGGACGCCGCCGGGATTGTGGCCGGGATAAGAAAGTTCCTCCTGCCGGAGAAAGGCAACGGAAATGCCTAAGCGTACGGACATAGAGAAGATACTCATCATAGGCTCCGGGCCGATAGTGATAGGCCAGGCTTGCGAGTTCGATTATTCGGGCACCCAGGCGTGCAAGGCCCTCCGGGAGGAAGGCTACAAGGTTGTCCTCGTGAACTCCAACCCGGCGACCATAATGACGGACCCCGAGATAGCGGACGCCACATACATAGAGCCCCTCACGGCGGACTCCCTTGAGAAGATACTCGAAAAGGAAAGGCCACAGGCCATATTGCCGACCATGGGAGGACAGACCGCGCTAAATCTTGCGGTCGAGATGTCCATGAAGGGGACGCTTGAGAAACTGGGCATAGAGCTGATAGGGGCGAGGCTGGAGTCCATCAGGAAGGCGGAAGACAGACAGCTTTTCCGCGACAGCATGCGGAACATCGGCCTGGAGGTGCCCAAAAGCGTCATCGTCTTCAGCCTGGAGGAAGGCCTCGGGCACATCGAGGAGATAGGATTTCCGGCAATCCTGCGGCCCGCCTTCACGCTTGGCGGCACCGGCGGCGGCGTTGTCTACAACATGGAGGAATACAGGGAGCTGCTGGAAAAGGGCCTGAAACTCTCCCTCAATCACCAGGTGCTCGTGGAGGAATCTGTCCTCGGGTGGAAGGAGTACGAGCTTGAGGTCATGCGGGACATGCATGACAACGTAGTCATCATCTGCTCCATCGAGAATTTTGACCCGATGGGCGTCCATACGGGAGACTCCATCACGGTCGCCCCGGCCCAGACGCTGACCGACAAGGAATACCAGAGGATGCGGGATGCGGCAATCGCCATCATCAGGGAGATAGGCGTAGACACGGGCGGCAGCAACATACAGTTCGCCCTCCATCCGGAGACCGGCAGGATGACCGTCATAGAGATGAACCCCAGGGTCTCAAGGAGCTCCGCCCTGGCCAGCAAGGCAACCGGCTTCCCGATAGCCAAGATAGCGGCTAAACTGGCCGTGGGCCTTGCCTTGAACGAGATACCAAACAGCATAACGAGGGAGACGCCGGCCAGCTTCGAGCCCGCGATAGACTATGTGGTCACAAAGATCCCCCGTTTCGCCTTCGAGAAATTCCCCGAGGCCGACCCCCAGCTCACCACTCAGATGAAGTCCGTGGGCGAGGTCATGGCCATCGGCAGGACGTTCAAGGAGTCACTGCAAAAGGCCATAAGGAGCCTCGAGACCGGCAGCTACGGATTGGAACCGATTCACATGGGCAATGACGAGCTCGTCTCCAAACTCAAGGTGCCCAACCCCTCGCGCCTCTGGGCGGTAGGAGAGGCGCTCCGGCAGGGTTTCAGCGTGGAGAAGGTCCACAGGCTCACGATGATCGATCCATGGTTCATCGAAAACATCAAAGAGATCATAGAGACGGAGGAGGGGATACAGCCCATAACGGACGGGCAATACGCCGCATACAAACAAGGCGCCCTGCCCGCCTCCGGACTGTTCGGCGATAATGACATCACCGGCCTGAAGGGGCTGGGGTTTTCCGACAGAAGACTTGCCTACCTAACGGGAAGGACCGAGGCCGAAATAAGGCAGATCAGAAAGCGGGAGGGCCTCCGGGCGGTCTACAAGATGGTGGACACCTGCGCGGCGGAGTTCAAGGCGTTTACCCCGTATCTCTATTCCACCTGGGAGAAACCCTTCTACACGATCGGGGAGGCCCCCGCCGCCCAGTGCGAGGCCGCGCCTTCGGGAAGGAAAAAAGCAATCATACTTGGCTCCGGGCCAAACCGCATAGGACAGGGGATCGAGTTCGATTACTGCTGCGTGCATGCGGTATTCGCCCTGAAGGAGCTGGGCTACGAGACGATAATGGTAAACTGCAACCCCGAGACAGTCAGCACCGATTACGACACGGCCGACAGGCTCTATTTTGAACCGCTCACCATCGAGGACGTCATGAACATCATCGAGGTGGAGAAGCCGGAGGGCGTGATCGTCCAGTTCGGGGGGCAAACCCCGTTGAAACTGGCCATCCCGCTTGAGCGGGAAGGGGTGAGGATAATGGGCACAACACCGGACGCGATAGACCGCGCGGAAGACAGGAGACGCTTCAGGGAGCTGCTCGACAAACTGGGTTTCAGGCAGCCGCAAAGCGACACGGCGTCCTCCGTGGAGGAGGCCCTGGCGGCGGCGGCGCATATCGGCTACCCGGTGATGGTGCGCCCCTCTTATGTGCTTGGCGGGCGGGCCATGGAGATCGTCTATGACGACGAGGCGCTCACAGGCTATATGCAAAGGGCGGTGCTGGCCTCGCCGGACCACCCGGTGCTCATAGACAAGTACCTGGAAGACGCGGTCGAGGTGGATGTGGACGCGGTCTCGGACGGGCATGACGTCTTTATCGGCGGCGTCATGGAGCACATTGAGGAGGCGGGCATCCATTCCGGCGATTCCGCCTGCTCGATACCGCCCTACTCACTCGACGCGCGGACGGTGGACGAGATAGAAAGGCAGGCAAAGGCCCTGGCCCTCGAACTTGGGGTGGTGGGGCTCATGAACGTGCAGTTCGCGATAAAGGACAGGGACATCTACATACTGGAGGTGAACCCGCGCGCCTCAAGGACCGTGCCTTTCGTGAGCAAGGCAACAGGAGTGCCCCTGGCAAAGATAGCGGCGAAGCTGATGGCCGGAATTACGCTGAAGGAGCTTGGGCTTGCCAGCGAAGAGGCCGGGCGGCGAAAGGGCCCGGCAAAAAAACACGTGGCGGTGAAAGAGGCGGTGTTCCCGTTTGACCGCTTCAACGGCGTGGACCCTATCCTCGGGCCGGAGATGAAATCCACGGGCGAGGTCATGGGGATAGACCGGAATTTCGGGCTTGCCTTCGCAAAGGCCCAAAACGCCACCAGAAACAGGATACCGGAGGCGGGAAAGATATTTTTCAGCCTCAGGGACAAGGACAAACCGGCTTCGGTCGCGCTGGCCAGGAGGCTTTCCGAAATGGGCTTCGGCATCGTGGCGACGAAAGGCACGGCGAGACACCTTGCCCAGCACGGCATCCATGTGGAGAGCGTCAACAAGCTCATGGAGAGCAGGCCCAACGTGGTGGACCTGATAAAAAACCGGGAGCTGAGCTTCATCGTAAACACGATAAGCGACGCGAGGGCCCACAAGGACTCCTACTACATAAGACAAAACGCGCTCCACTACGGCGTGCCCTACACGACCACCATTTCCGGCGCGCGCGCCGTCGTGGAGGCGATCGAGAGCCTGAAGACCGGGGCCTATTCCATCAGGCCGATACAGGAATACAACAGGCATTAGAACCTATCTCAAAATTGGGCTCATCCGGCTTTTGTGTTGGGTGATTATGTCATATTCCCGTCTTGTCATGTCTGTTGGCTGGCCCTTTCACTCGGGACCCCCTCCCCAAAAACCTGAGCTTTTTGGGGGCCCCTTATAACGGTTCCGGGCGCAAGCAACATTTTGTTGAGTGTCTTCAGGGCGAAGCGCCGGGCGGTCAGCAGGATGCGTCACGTCATATCGCTTCATCCCTCGCACAAGGACCAGCCAACAGCCCCATAATTTGCAATGATTTACCCACAGGAATTCCTTGTATGTCATTCGCCCTGAAAGACCCCTAAACGAATCCGTTTGTATACGTCCGGAACCGCGCGACGAACGAAAGGCCGGGTGGATATCGCGGGGGGTAGGGTATTCGGGAAATGACAGAATTATTTCAGGTTATTTTTGGGACAGGGCGGATCACCGGGATTTCCTGGAGCATACACTTCCAATAACCGCTGCGGGCAGTATCGGGATGGCTATTGCAATCACAGCAGCCCCAGCTCGCGCGCGTACTTCCCGAAAAGCCGGAGGCCCTTTTTCTCGGACGGGCCGAGGCCGTACGTGATGCCCTCCCAGTACCGCATGACCTCCTGGCGGCTCAACTCTTTTACCGGCTGCCGCCGGGCGGCCTCCTCGAAGTGGGATAGCGCGTAGCCCTTCGCGCATTCAAGGTCTTCCCTGAATTGCTTAAACGCCCGTCTTTTCTCCGCCACCCTGTCCTTTCTCGCTATCCAGAGGGCAAAGACGAAGGGCAGCCCCGTCTTCTCGCACCATATCTCGCCCAGGTCGTAAACCAGCAGGCCGCCCCCGGCGTCTCGATCATAAACCTGGAGTTTTCCGCCGGGACTGCCACGCCCCGGCTCTTCTCCAAATTTTTTCCGCGCCCGCATCGCGTCGTCGCCTATTGCAAGGTATGCGCCCAATCTGCCGCCCCCCCTTCCGATTTTATCCAGCACCTCGCCGGCAGGCCGCGCGGTCACCCGTATCGCCGCATCGAGGCCGTAGAATTTCCTCAGCGTTATATGGAGGAGCGCGGCGGAGGTCTCGGTCTGGTTAGTGACGCCTATGACCTTGCCGCCAAGCCTCTCGATGGGATACCGGCTGAAAAGGTAAATGCTTCTTATCGGACCGCCGGCGCTGATTGAATGCCCCTCGATGAGGCTGAAATCCCCTGGGGCCTTGAGATAGACGATCGAGGACGAGGGGCTCGCATCCACGCCGCCCGTCCGCAGCTCGCCGTTTACGCGCGCGGGATGGCCGTCGAAATAGGTGTAGCGCCCCTCCGGGACCGTCTTATCCAGCCCGTGGAAAATGGGATAGAGGTTCAGGTAAAAGATCCTGCCAATCCTCATTTGACCGGACATGACTGCCTCTGCAGATAAAGGATGATGCCGCCGTCGCGGGCAAGGGGCTCAAGCACCGAGGCCCTTGCCCCGGGCAGCGCAAGACCGAAATCGAACAGGTCCCGGGGGCTCCAGTACTGAAGAGAAATGTCCCTGTCGCCAAAATCCCCGGACAGGGCGTCGAAGAAGAGGGCTTTTTTTGTCTGTCCCCATATCCTCCCGATGCACCTCCTGGCGGACTCGACGGCCCCTTCGATTTTCTGGTTGAACACCCCGCATATGAGGGCGAAATCGCAGTCCAGGGGGAGCCCGGATTCGTCAATGTCAAGGACGCTGAAGGCAGCCTCCGGATAACGGCCCTTTGCTATCCCTATAAGCCCCGTGTTTATATCGTAGCCCCGGTAGCGGGCCTTTATCCCCCTGCCGGCGAGGAAGCCCAAGAAATCCCCCATGCCGCAGCCGTAGTCGGCAATGCCCGCCCCCTCCAAACCGGGGCCGAACAGCTCCAGGGCCGCCTCATAGCGCGCCCTCTGCCCCTTCGGGCTCCATCCAAGCGCGGCGGGGGTTTCACCAAGCAGCCCGACCCGTTTGTCATACAGGGAGATAAGGTACTGCCTCTCAAGCTCTTCCATCTTTAAGGTGAATCCTATTTTACATCATTTCCCCGCCTCCGGCAGACTTTCCAATCCGCCATCTGCCCGGCCTGCATAGTCAAACTGACGCACTACCCCGTTTTTGCCTCTCTTGACAAGCAAACAATATCTGCGATGGTTTTAATAAGAACCTATCTCAAAATTGATTTTGAAGCGAAAGAGAGAAGAAATCGTGGCAAACAAGGAGGAAAGGGGAAATCGCCCGGAGGCGCAGCAGCGCTGCGTTGAGGACGATTTTCCCTCTACGACGCCGTGTGCCGCGATTTCAGCCTCTTACAGCCAGAAGCGATTTTGAGATAGGTTCAAGGCATAGCTGCGCCATTTTCAGCGAAAGGAGTCTGGCAGATGAAAGTGGGTTTTATCGGTTTGGGGAACATGGGGGCGCCGATGGCGCTGAACCTGATAAAGGCGGGGCACGCGCTTACGGTCTGGAACCGGACGCGAAGCCGGGCCGAACAGCTTCAACCCTCGGGCGCAAGGGTTGCAGGTTCGCCGGCTGAAGCCGCCTCGGGCGTGGAAGCCCTCATCACGATGCTCTCCGACGACCGCGCGTTGGAGGATGTTATTTCGGACTCCATGGATTCCATTGCCGCCGGGGCGGTCCATATCTCCATGGGCACCATAAGCACACGGTTGTCACGCAGGCTTTCGGAGGCGCACCGGGAAAAAGGCCAGCACTACATCGCCGCTCCGGTCCTTGGCCGGCCGGATGCGGCGGCGGCCGCAAAACTGTTTATCATCGCCGGCGGACCGGAAGAACAAATCGGGCGCTGCCGGCCGCTGTTCGACGCGATGGGGCAGAAGACTTTTTTTGCGGGCCCGGAGGCGGAGGCGGCAAATGTCATCAAGCTTGCCGCCAACTTCCTTATTACGGCCGTGATTGAAAGCCTGGCCGAGGCCTTCGCGCTGGCGCGCAAATCCGGAGTGGACGTCAACACATTCCTGGAGGTCCTCACGCAGTCGCTGTTTTCCGCGCCTATATACAGGAATTACGGGGCCATGATCGCCAGCGACATATTCGAACCCGCGAGTTTCAGGCTGGCGCTGGGATTGAAGGACAACCGCCTGCTTCTTGCCGCCGCGGAGGAGGCGCGCGTCCCAATGCCGCTGGCCGGCCTTGTGCGCGACCGGTATCTGGCCGCCATGGCCCAGGGGCTTGCCGGCGCTGACTGGTCCGCCATAGCCCGCCTTGCATACCATGACGCGGGTCTTCACCTGACGGAGGCGGCCGGATGAGGACGATGGAAACTCCGATTGGCTGCAGGCTGGAGGCGTCGCGCCCCTTCAGCCTCCTGATATTCGGGGCGACGGGAGACCTCGCGCGAAAGAAGATATTTCCAGCTCTCTACCAGCTTGGCTTAAATTCCCTCCTGCCCGAACACTTCTTCATACTTGGAGCGGCAAGAAGAAAATTGAGCGCCGAAGGGTTCCGTGAAGATATGCGCCAGGCGGTGCGGAGCGCATTTCCGGGGGAGTTCGAAGAGAAAAAATGGCAAAACCTGGCGGAGAAAATCCATTATTCGCACATTGAAAGCGACTCGGCTTCCTCCTGCAACGCCCTGCTTGCGGACTGTTCTCTGCTGGAGAAAAAATACGAGACCTACCAGAACCGCCTTTTCTATCTGGCGGTGCCGCCTCCGGCATTCGAAACCCTGATAAGGGGAATCGGCGAATCAAGGCTGAAAACGGACGGCGGCGGCTATACGCATATCGTGATCGAAAAGCCCCATGGCCATGACCTCGAATCCGCGCGCAGGCTCACTGGGCTGCTCGGCAGGTATTTCAGGCAGGACCAGTGCTATTTCATGGACCATTACCTTGCCAAGGAGACGGTGCAGAACATCCTCATGTTCAGGTTCGCAAACTCCATCTTCGAGCCCCTCTGGAACAACCGTTTTATCGATCATGTCCAGATAACCGCCGCCGAGACCTTGGGCATCGAAAACAGGGCGGAATACTACGAACGGGCCGGCGTCCTGCGGGACATGTTTCAGAACCATCTGCTGCAGCTTATGACCCTCATCGCCATGGAGCCGCCTTCCTCGTTCGAGGCCGAGAAGGTAAGGGACGAGAAAATGAAAGTCCTCTCTTCGGTAAAACCCTTTCCCCTTTCCGGAATAAATGAATGGGCGGCCGTTGGACAGTACGGCCCGGGCAGGATCGGCGGGCGGGAGGTCGCGGGCTACAGAGGCGAGCCGGGCGTGCCGCCCGGCTCCACGGTTGCCACATACGCGGCCCTGAAGGTGCAGATCGACAACTGGAGATGGCACGGCGTGCCTTTCTACCTGCGTTCCGGGAAAAGGCTTGCAAGACGCAAGGCCGGGATATCGGTGCATTTCAGGCCCGCGCCCCGGCTGATGTTCGAGGGCATCCTCGAAGGAGATATCCTCCCGAACACCCTCACCCTGAGGATACAGCCCCAGGAGGGCATCGACCTTTTCTTCCAGACGAAGCTGCCGGGCTCCAGGCTGTGCCTGAACCCCGTAAGCATGGATTTCAGCTACCCCGAGACCTTCGCACTCGATGACTACGCGCGCATACTCCTTGACGCCATGCAGGGAGACCAGATGCTCTTCGTGCGGGCCGACGCCGTGGAAAAAAGCTGGGAGCTGCTTACGCCCCTGATCGGCAAAATAGAGCCGGCCGTCAGGCAGGAGGACTTCCCCAATTACGCCGCCGGCTCCTCGGGCCCCGCCGAAGCCGGCGCGCTGCTTGCAAGGGAAGGCCGGCAGTGGGACCCGCTGTAAAAAGCCCTGCGTTGACATTAGGTTCGGCCATGATAATGTTTAGATGAGATGGGAGGCGGGATTGAGAACCTTCAGGCTGGCATTGATCGTGGCCATTATAGGAATTACATTGCCCGCAAGAGGCCTAGAGAATGTCCAGGCGGCTGGCGGACAGCGCCGGGCACAGCCGTCATCCGGACCAGCGAGGTAATATTATGAGCCGCTTGCTTATGCTTCCGCTGTTTGCGGTCCTCATCGCGCTTCAGGCGTGCGTGACGGTCCCCACCAGTCCCAGCGTTATGGCCCTTCCGGGCACGGGGAAAAGCTTCGAACAGTTCAGAAACGATGACGCCGTATGCAGGCAGTACGCATACGAGCAGGCGGGCGGGATGGCCGGCCAGCAGGCCGCGCAGGGCTCCGCAGTGACAAGCGCAGTTGCCGGCACGGCCCTGGGCACGGCCGCAGGAGCGTTGATCGGCGCGGGGGCGGGCGATGCGGGCGCGGGCGCGGCAATAGGCGCCGGCACGGGACTTCTCCTGGGCAGCGCCGCGGGCAGCGGCGCGGCGTCGGAGTCTTCCTACGACGCCCAGCGGCGCTACGACAACGCCTACCTGCAGTGCATGTACGCCAAGGGAAATCAGATCCCGGGCTATTACCGCGGGGGTTACCGCGAGGCCCCCAGGCCGCGCAGCAGCACGCCGCCTCCGCCCCCGGACTATCCCCCGCCGGGAAACTGAGAACGGTCCTGTAAATCTATTTTGCGGGAAACAGGGGAGACATCTTCTGGAGGCGCTCCACAACCGGCGGCAGGATTTCAAGACAGTAATCAACGTCATCTTCGGTGTTTCCAAGCCCCAGGCTAAACCTTATCGCCCCACGGGAGCAAGTGGGCTCAAGCCCCATTGCCTGAAGCACGTGCGACGGCTCTCCCGTCTCGGAGGAGCAGGCGGAACCCGTCGACACGCAGATGCCCCGCATGTCGAGCATCTGGAGGACCGCCTCCGCCTCTATGTATTTGAAGCTGATATTGGAGGTGTTGTATATCCTGTTTTCCCTGTGCCCGTTAAGGACGGTCTCCGGAACGCGGCCCAGAATCGCCTGCTCCAGCCTGTCCCTCATGCGGCCTATCCGCTGCGCCTTCTCCTGCATCCCGGCGCGCGCCAGCTCGCAGGCCGCTCCCAGGGCGACGATGCCCGGGACATTTTCGGTGCCGGACCGCATCCCGCGCTCCTGGTGCCCGCCCGAAAGCAGCGCCGCGGGCATGGTCGAAATCCCTTTTTTTATGAACTGAAAGCCGGCGCCCTTCGGGGCGTTGAATTTATGCCCGCTGGCGGTAAGCAGGTCCACGTCCAGGTCCTTCACGTCAACGGGCATCTTGCCCGCCACCTGAACGGCGTCCGTGTGGAAGAGGACCCCGCGCTGCCTGGCGATACCCGCCATCTCTTTGACCGGGAATATGTTTCCCGTCTCGTTGTTTGCAGCCATTATCGAGACAAGTACGGTATCGGCGCGCATGGCCTTCCTCAAATCGTCCGGATCCGGCATGCCGGAATTGTCCACGGGAAGGTATGTCGCCTTGAAACCCAAAAACCTCTCCGCGAACCTGAAGGTCTCGATGACCGCGGGGTGCTCGACGGCAGTCGTGATGATATGGCCGCCTTTTCCAAGAAAATTGAAGAGCACGCCCTTCACGGCCATGTTGTCGCCCTCGGTGCCCCCGCTGGTAAAGACGATCTCCTCCGGCTCCGCGTTTATCAGGGACGCAACCTGCACCCGGGCCTTCTCGACGGGCTCTCTCGCCTCCCTTCCCGCCTGGTGGGCGGAAGAGGGATTGCCGAACACCTCCGCCAGGAAGGGCGCCATCGCCTCCTTCGCGCCGGGATGCACCGGGGTGGTCGCGTTATGGTCAAAATATATCCGCCTCAATCCATCACCTCACACTTCCATTATGATGGGCATTATGAGCGGCCTTCTGTCCAGCACGTTTCTCAGATATTTTTTCAGCGAGCTTCTGATCTTTGCCTGCAGGAGCGAGCTGTCGGTGATGACCTCCTTGTCCAGCGCTGCCACCGTTTTGTTGAGAAATTCCTTCACGTCCGCTATCAGCTCCGGCGATGCGTCCTCGAATATGAAACCCCTTGAGATCACGTCCGGGCCGGAGACAAGGTTGCCAGTAAGTTTTTCCACCCCCAGGAGCACGATTACCACGCCGTCATGGGCGAGCCGCATCCTGTCCCTGAGGACCATCTCCTCCACGCCGCCGGCCGCCTTGCCGTCTATGAACACCCGGCCGGAGTCCACCTTGCCGGCGCGGTGCACCTCGTCCTCGTGAAACTCCAGCACCTCGCCGTTGTCGAGTATGAATATGTTTTCCTTAGGTATGCCCTGTTTGAGCGCGAGAGACGCGTGGATCGAAAGGTGCCTGTACTCGCCGTGCACGGGCACGAAGTATCTGGGCCTCACCAGGTTCAGCATGAGCTTCAGCTCCTCCTTGGAGGCGTGGCCGGACACGTGTATCTCCGATACCTTCTCGTAGATGACCTTCGCGCCCCGCCGGAAAAGATGGTTTACGATCCTGCCGATGGAGCGCTCGTTGCCGGGTATCATCTTGGCGGACAAAACGACGGTGTCGCCTTCCTTTATCTTTATCTGCTTGTGCTCGCCGGTGGCGATCCTGGAGAGCACGCTCATCGGCTCCCCCTGGGAGCCGGTGGTTATTATCACGGCCTTGCTGTCTTCAAGGTCCTTCAGGTCCTCCAGCCTCAGCCAGGTCTCCCGGGGTATCCTCAGATAGCCCAGGTCCAGCGCGATCTGGGCGTTTGAGACGATGCTCCTGCCGGCAAGGATGACCTTTCTGCCGAACATGACGGCCACGTCTATCGCCTGCTGTATGCGGTGGATGTTGGAGGCGAAGGTGGAGATGATGATCCTGCCCTTCGCGGTTGCGAATATGTCCTCGAAGGCCCTCCGGACCTCCTTCTCGGAAAAGGTAAAACCGCCCTTCTCGGCATTGGTGGAGTCGGACATCAGAAGCAGCGCCTTTTTCTCCCCGTACTCCGCGAACTTCCGGAAATCGAGAAGCTCACCGTCCACCGGGGTCGGGTCCACCTTGAAATCCCCGGTATGCACCACCCTGCCCAGGGGGGTGTTTATGCCGAGCGCCACGCCGTCGACGATGCTGTGGGTGACACGGACGAACTCGACCTCGAAGGGCCCGAGCGAGACCGTCTCCCTTGGCCTCACCGGGTGCATCTCCGCCTCTATCTGGTATTCCTTCAGCTTGTCCTTTATGAGCCCAAGCGTAAGGGGGGTGCCGTATATCGGGGCCTGAACGGACCTAAGCAGAAACGGCAGCGCGCCCGTGTGGTCCTCATGGCCGTGCGTGATTATTATCGCCTTTACATTCTGCCTGTTTTCGACCAGGTAGGAAAAATCCGGGATGACGAAGTCCACCCCCAGCATGTACTCCTCCGGGAACATGAGCCCGGCGTCTATGACTATGATGGAATCGTCATATTGGAGGACCATCATGTTGAGGCCCCCGACCTCCTCGAGCCCTCCAAGGGGGATCAGCGAAAGCGTACCGGGGGTCATGAGGTAAGCAGCCTCTCCAGCAGGGCCTTGCCGGTGTGGAGCCTGTTTTCGGCCTGCCCGAATATGGCGCTCCTCGGGCCGTCCATCACGCTTGAGGTTATCTCCTCCCCCCGGTGCGCGGGGAGGCAGTGCATCACTATGACGTCCGGTTTCGCGCAGGCAAGCAGGGCCTCGTTTATCTGGTAGTTTTTGAACCTGCTTTTCTTGTCGGCCGCCTTCTGCTCCTGGCCCATGCTGACCCAGACGTCCGTGTAAATGACGTCCGCCTTGCCGGCCGCCTCCTTCGGGTCCCTCAGGACCACGATCTCGCCGCGGGCCGAGCGCATCGCCTTTTCAAGGATGAGGGGGTCCGGCCCGTAGCCGTCCGGGCAGGCGATGGAGAGGTCCATCTTCATGAGCGACGCACCTTCTATGAGGGAATTGGCCACATTGTTGCCGTCCCCTATGTAGGCCACCCTGAGACCCTCAAGACGGCCCTTTTGCTCCAGCATGGTCATGAGATCGGCCAGCGTCTGGCAGGGATGATGCCTGTCCGTAAGGCCGTTTACCACCGGCACGCTGGAGTTTTCCGCGAACTCCTCCACACGCTCATGGGCGAAGGTCCTGATTATGATGCAGTCCAGGTAGGAGGAGAGGACCCTGGCCGTGTCCGCCACGGTCTCGCCCCTGCCAAGCTGTATCTCGTTCGGGTTCATGTAAATGGAATGGGCCCCGAGCTGATATATGCCGGCCTCGAAGCTGACCCTCGTGCGCGTTGAGGCCTTCTCGAATATAAGCCCTATGCTCTTGCCTATCAGGGGGCAGCCGCCCGAGCCGGGCGTTTTTTTCATCTCCATCGCGCGGTCCAGGAGCCCCGCTATCCAGGTCTCGTCAAAATCCGAGAGGGCAAGAAAATCTTTTTTCATTTCCTGTGTTTTTGTTTTTACACTCCTTTGTCAGGACTTTCCAAGAAGAACATCCGACACGGTCCGGACGGCCTGGTCTATCTCCGGCTCCTGCACTATAAGCGGAGGCATGAACCGGAGCACCCTGTCGGCCGTGCAGTTGACCAGCAGCCCCCGTTCGATGCATTCAAGGACGACCGGGCCGCAGGGCCTGGTAAGCTCCAGCGCCTGAAGAAGCCCAAGCCCCCTGGCGCCGGCCACGTGCCCGGGGGCCGATTCCTTCAGCGCGGCCAGTTTCCCGGCGAAATAATCCCCCATCCTCCTGGCGTGCTCTATGAGGTAGCAGTTGTCCTCCAGCAGGGCCTGGATGGTCGCTATCGCGGAGGCGCACACAAGCGGGTTTCCTCCGAAGGTCGCCGCATGAGAGCCGGGAGTGAATGCCTGTGAAACCTCGTCAGTCGCCAAAAGGGCCCCGATGGGCGTGCCCCCGCCAAGGCCCTTGGCCAAGGTCATGATATCCGGCCTGACGCCAAAATGCTTGTAGGCGAAAAGCTCCCCCGTCCTGCCCATCCCGGTCTGCACCTCATCCAGTATGAGAAGGACGCCTGAGGCGTCGCATAGCTCCCGCACCTGCCTTAAATAATCCGGAGGCGGCATTCTCACCCCACCCTCGGCCTGTATGGGCTCAAGGAGCACGGCGCAGACGCCTTCGGGGGGCTGTTTCCCCAACGCCTCCCGCATGGCGCCTATGTCCCCGAACGGCACATATGTGAAGCCGGGAAGCATCGGCTCAAACCCGTTATGGAATTTTAACTGGCCGGTGGCCGAAAGCGCCCCGTAAGTCCTGCCGTGGAAGGAGTTGACCGCGGTTATTATCCCGAACCTGCCCTCTCCATAGCGCTCGCGGGCGAACTTCCGGGCCAGCTTTATGGCCCCCTCGTTCGCCTCCGCCCCGGAGTTGCAGAAGAAGACCTTGTCCGCGAAGGAATGCTCGACAAGAAGGCGCGCGAGCTTCACCTGGTTTTCCATGTGATAGAGGTTCGAGACGTGGATGAGCCTCTGGGCCTGCTTCTGTATCGCCACAACCACCTTCGGATGGCAGTGGCCAAGCACATTGACGGCGATGCCCCCCACGAAATCGAGGTACTCCTTGTCGTCGACGGACCAGACTCTCACACCCCTGCCCTTCCTGAGCGCCACGGGGAGCCTGCCGTAAGTGTTCATCAGATAACGGGAAGAATCTTCGATTATTTTTTTTATTTCCATAATTTGGAAGATGCTCCGCGGTTTGAAACCGGGGGCTCTTTCATGCAAGGACTATTTATCCCGCAAGTCCACCCGCCCGTCCCCCACGGGGAATACGCGGCGCCAATCATTGATATTCCCCGCGGCAAGCCGCAGGGAATCTAATGTAAGGAACTTTTTTTTCATCTTATTCGCTCGCTTGGCCCTGCGGCAAGCCGCAGGGAATATGCTCGCTGTCCATTTAATAGTATCCGAAACGGTTGCAAAAAGCAAATTTCGCTTTGACAACAATGCCTTATACAATGTTATAATTTTTTCTCATGAAAATAGCTGTGACCGGCAAGGGAGGCGTGGGCAAGACCACCCTTTCGGCGACACTGGCCTGGCTTTACGGCCGGGAAGGCAGGAAAGTCCTGGCAATCGATGCGGACCCCGACGCAAACCTGGCATCGGCCTTGGGAGTGCCCGCCGGCAGGATTGCGTCCCTGAAACCCATCGCCGAGATGCCCCTGCTCATAGAGGAGAGGACCGGCCAGAGACCGGGCGCGCCCGGAGGCCTTTACAAGTTGAACCCAAGGGTTGACGACATCCCGGAGGAGTTCGGCCTGAGGCTTGACGGAGACAACATAGTCCTCCTGGTTACGGGAAAATCGAAGGAAGCGGCCTCCGGCTGCTACTGCCCGGAAAACGTCCTGCTAAGAAGGCTCCTGAAACACCTGGTGACCGAGAGAGACGAAGTGGTGGTCATAGACATGGAGGCCGGCATAGAGCACCTCACGAGGGGTACCGCCCAGGGCGTAAACGCCTTCATCGTCGTTGTGGAGCCGGGACAAAGGAGCCTTCAGACCGCGCGCGCGGTCCGCGACATGGCCATCGGCCTTGGCGTCGAGAGGGTCTTTGCCGTGGCAAACAAGGTAAAATCCGCCGCGGACCTGCAGTTCATCGAAAGCGCGCTGGAGGGGGTCGAGATCGTGGGGTCCCTGAGCTACGACCCTCTTGTCATAGAGGCGGACATCAAGGGGCAGGCGCCTTACCTCGTCTCGGAAAAGCTGCGGCAGGAGGCGGGCAGGATAAAGGAAGAGATTGAAAAGCGTATCGGCCGCTGAATCGCGGGGCAAATGGACCAAAGCAAGCTGGGCAAAAAGGAAATAAGGGCGCTTGCGCTTGAGCGAAGGAGGCTCATCAGCCCTGCCGGAAAGGCCGGCATGGACCGGGCCGTCAGGCAGAGGCTCCGTGCGCTGGATATCTTTAAAAAAGCGGGCACCGTGCTCTTCTACGCGTCCTTCAGGGATGAAGTGGATACGCTTTCGCTTATCGAGGAGTCGCTTGACGAGGGGAAAAAGGTGATCCTCCCCAGGGTGGAGGGGCCGGAGCTGAAGCTCTACCGCGTCACGGGCACAGCCGGGCTGCCCAGGGGGTTCATGGGAATACCCGAGCCGGCAGGCGATGAGCCGGCAGCCGGGATAGACGAGGCGGATATAGTGATCGTACCGGGTGTGGCCTTTGACCTCTCCGGAGGCAGGCTCGGCTACGGCAAGGGGTATTATGACAAGCTCCTTGCGCGGCGCGCCAGGCCGGTCCCGCTGGTCGCCCTTGCCTACGAGGCCCAGATATACGAGGGCAAAGTGCCGATGGCGCCCCACGACATACGCATGGATTGGATCATAACCGAGGAAAGGACGATCAGGATTGCCGCCGAAGGCGGGGGAGAAGACCAATGGACGCAGAGAAGATAAAAAAAGCCGTCAGCCTGTTTCTGGAGGGCATCGGGGAAGACCTGGACCGTCCCGGGCTGAGAAAGACCCCGGAGCGGGTGGCCAGGATGTGCGAGGAGATATTCTCCGGCCTGAAGACGCCCTCCGAGGAGCTTCTGAAGCCCATCGAGGGGGAGTCGCACGACGAGATGGTCCTGCTGAAAGACATCCCTTTTTACTCGGTCTGCGAACACCATCTGCTGCCCTTCATCGGCAAGGCGCACATAGCCTACATTCCCGAGGGCAGGATCGTCGGGCTGAGCGAGCTGGCGAAGGCCCTCGAACATTTCGCCAACCGTCCGCAGGTGCAGGAGAGGCTCACCTCCCAGCTTGCGGACCTGATAATGGAGCGGGTAAGGCCCAAGGGGACGATGGTCATAATAGACGCCGAGCACCTCTGCATGAACATGCGGGGGATAAAGAAACCGGGCTCAAGGACCATCACGTCCGCGGTGCGCGGCATATTCAGGAGCAGGGCCACGACGAGGGAAGAGATGCTCTCGCTTGTGGGCAGGCGCGGCTGATGACTTCTATTCGTTCATGAAAAGTTAAAAATCAATCAATAAAACCCAAGGAGGTCTTTTGTAATGGCGGCAAAGATAATCAACGGCAACGAAATAGCGGCCGAGATACGGGAGGAGCTGAAGAAGGAAGTCGCCCTGATGAAGGATAAGCACGGGGTCGTCCCCGGCCTGGTGACCATACTGGTGGGCAAGAACCCTGCCTCTGTAAGCTATGTTACGGGCAAGCAGAAGACCGCGCACGAACTGGGCTTTTATTCCATCCAGGACGACCAGCCGGAGGACATCTCCGAGGCCGACCTGCTCTCCCTCGTCGATAAATACAACAGGGACCCGAAGATACACGGCATCCTCGTGCAACTGCCGCTTCCAAAGCACATCAACGAAAAAAGGGTCTTAAACGCAATCGACCCGGACAAGGACGTGGACTGCTTCCATCCGGTGAACATCGGCAGGCTCGTAATCGGAGGCTCGGAGGCGAGGTTTTCTCCCTGCACCCCGGCCGGCATACAGGAGCTTATAGTGCGCTCCGGCGTTGCCACATCGGGGGCGGAGGTCGTGGTTGTCGGGCGTTCCAACATAGTGGGCAAGCCCATCGCCATCATGATGATGCAGAAGGGGAAAGGCGCAAACTCCACGGTCACGGTCGTCCATACCGGCTCCAGGGACATGGAGGCGCACTGCAGGCGCGCGGACATCCTTATCGTGGCCGCCGGCGTGCCGGGCCTTGTGAAGCCGGGGTGGATAAAACCCGGGGCCTGCGTGATAGATGTGGGCGTAAACCGGGTGGGCGAAAAAAAGAGCGAGAAGACCGGCAGGATGGTCCCCATCCTCAAGGGCGACGTGGACTTCGAGGCGGCCAGGGAAGTAGCCGGGGCGATCACCCCCGTGCCCGGAGGCGTGGGGCCCATGACGATTACGATGCTCATGAAGAACACCGTGCTTTCGGCCAAAGCGGGCATCAGGTAAAGGAGGTTTTGTCGAGATGATCATAACTCAGAAAAAAGACCGGAAAGAACTTCTGGAGAACGTAAAGGGATACAGGAGCTTCTTCCTGCTCGGGTGCTCGGAGTGCGCCACGCTCTGCGGCACGGGCGGGCAGGAACAGCTCGACGAGCTTAAGGGGCTTCTGGAGGGCGAGGGACGCGCGGTAGCGGGCGCCTTCGTTGCAAAGACGGGCTGCCAGGTGCTCGGCACGAAGGTTGAGCTGAAGAAATTCAAGGAAGAGCTGGGCAAGGCCGACTGCATAATAGTGATGTCCTGCGGCGCGGGCACCCAGTCCGCGGTCGAGATGTTCGAGGACAAGGCGGTCTACCCCGCCAACGACAGCATGTTCCTCGGGAACATGACCAGGCTGCAGATGTTCGACGAGCGCTGCTCCCTCTGCGGCGAGTGCATCCTGGACAAGACCGGCGGTATATGCCCTGTCACGACCTGCCCCAAGGGGATACTGAACGGCCCCTGCGGCGGCACCAAGGACGGCCACTGCGAGGTCAGCGCGGAGATACCCTGCGCGTGGGTCCGCATATACGAGAGGATGGAGAAGACCGGAAGGCTTGAGGAGTTCAAGGCCGGCACGCTCGCGGCCAAGGACTGGTCCGCCTCCGTAAAACCCAGAAAACTGACAGCGAGGGAGGAGAAGAAGAAGTGAGCTTCCAGGAGGCGCTTAATTCAGGCAAATTCGTCGTGACCGCGGAAGTCGGCCCGCCGAAGGGCACCGATATAGCGGCGCTGCACCATGACATAGATATCCTGAAGGACAAGGTCGACGCCCTGAACGTGACCGACAACCAGTCGGCGGTCATGCGCATCTGCTCGCTGGCAATCTGCAGGATAGTCCTTGAGCACAACGCCGAACCCATACTGCAGATGACATGCCGCGACAGAAACCGCATCGGCCTGCAATCGGACCTCCTGGGGGCCGATGTGCTCGGCATAAGAAACGTCCTGTGCATGACGGGCGACCATGTGCTGGCCGGCGACCACAAGGGGGCAAAACCGGTGTACGACCTGGAATCCGTCCAGCTCCTGACGGCGGTGGACTCCCTCAACAACGGCAGGGACATGGCAGGAAACGGCCTGAAGGGCGGCACGCATTTCTTCCAGGGCGGGGTCGTGACCCCGGAGGCAAATCCGCTGGCCCCCCAGCTTGCCAAGTTCGAGAAGAAGATCAGGGCCGGCGCGAAATTCTTCCAGACCCAGGCCATATACGATATAGACAAGTTCAAGGAGTTCATGACCTTCGCCAGGCGGTTCCCGGTGAAGGTCCTGGCCGGCTTCGTGATACTGAAGAGCGCCGGGATGGCGAACTTCCTGAACAAGAACGTACCCGGCATACGCGTGCCCGAAGACCTCATCAACGAGCTTAAGGCCGCGGGCAAGGAAAAGGCCCTTGAGACCGGCATGGATATCGCCGCAAGGCACATACGCCGCCTCAGGGACGAGAATATCTGCGACGGCATACACATCATGGCCATCGGCATGGAGGACAAGGTCCCCGTCATAATGCGGAAGGCGGGACTGCTGTAGGGAAATGACCATCCAGGAGCTTCTGAAGAAGAAGTCCGAGGGGAAAAAGATCACGATGCTCACCGCGTACGACTATCCGTTTGCCCGGATGGTCGATGAGGCCGGCATCGACATCGTCCTCGTCGGGGACTCGGTCGCAATGGTGGTGCAAGGGCTTGAAAACACTTTGCCGGTCACCATGGACGAGATGATATACCACACCAGGATGGCAAGAAGGGGCGTTGCAAACGCCCTCGTGGTGGGCGACATGCCTTTTCTCTCTTATCAGGTAAGCGCGGAGGAGGCCGTCAGGAACGCCGGAAGGTTCATAAAGGAGGGCGGGGCGCACGCGGTGAAGGTCGAAGGCGGCATGGAGGCCGTCCCCGTCGTTCAGGCCTTTACCCGCGCGGAGATACCGGTGATGGCCCATATCGGGCTTACCCCCCACGCGGTGCACCGCATGGGCTTCAAGGTCCAGGGGCGGGGCGATAAGGCCGCCGCCAGGCTGATGGAGGAGGCCCGGGCCCTCGAGGAGGCCGGCGCCTTCGCGGCAGTCATCGAGGCCGTGCCGATGGAGCTTGCAGGCAGGATTACTGAAACCCTCGCCATCCCTACCATAGGCATCGGGGCCGGCCCCCGCGTGGACGGACAGGTGCTCGTGCTCCACGATGTGCTCGGCCTCTTCGAGCGGTTCCTGCCCCGGTTCGCGAAGCGCTACGCAAACCTGAGGGAAGAGGGGATGAGGGCGATACGCGCCTTCCGGGAAGAGGTCGAAAAAGGGGAATTCCCGTCCGAAAAGGAGAGTTTCAAATAGATCGTCCGCCGGCATTAAAATATTCTCAGCCTACCGCACGGACCTGTTTCCGGAAAGAAATCCCGCCCCTTGCACGACTCCGCTCACAGTCCGCTTAAGCACTCAATCTTCTGCTCTACCTCGAATTCAAGCGCACCTAATTCCGGCGAACGTCAAAAGCTAAATGAAAGGTCCTATCTAAGGTGTGCATTCCCGCATTGCAAAGGCAGTGTCGTTAATATGCTGTTGAAGCGACATGGCCGCATCCATGACCTTCCCGTTGATCTTGTTGGCCTCGGTCATCCGCTTGAAGCTCAACAGCCAGTCCAGCGCATTGTAGGACTGATTGACCGAAAGCTGCACCCCCGCAATAATGGGCACCTTCTCCGCTACCCATTTGCCGAAGACCTTGTTGGCGGCGGCTATGGTGGAAATATCGAGCAGCGTGTTCAGCTTAGGGGATTCCGTCTCGAAATATTTCTGTATTTTGGGATTGTTGAGCATTTCCCGGATCTCCTGGTTCGAGGAGGTCAATTGCGCCATCAGAGCGGACATCCCATCCTTGATAAAGGTTTGCCAGTCCTTTATGTTGCCGGCAAGCTCGGATATTTTGCCCGCGGATGACAGCGCCTTTAATCGCTTGATCTTCGATTCCAGTGCGGCAATATCAATGCCGTCCCTGGCCATCTGCCGGGCGTTCTTCTCATAAATCTGCTGCAGGCGGTCCGCCGCTTCTCCTCTGTTGGCAAGCCCTTCAAGCAGTTGCCCCGTGAAATATTCGATGCCGTCTTTTGCGGCGTTCACCAGGGCATTGCGGTTTTCGGTTTCCCATTCGTTCAGTTGCTCCTGCGCCAGGTTGACAGTCTTCTCGAACTTGCTCCTCTGGCTGATATATCCATTCAGCCTCAGCTTAAGCTTGGCACAGTCGGCGGGAGTGATCATGGGCTTGCCGTTATCCTTCGCGCTATGCGGTTTATTCCCGGCAACCGGCTTCGTGCTGTCATTCTTTAAACTCTTTACCACATAAGCAGAGGCTTTTCTCAGGTCTATAACGCTGGTATCGTTCTCAGGGTTGACCAGCAACCGGATATCCGCCAGCGGCATGGTGTCCCCAAAGAAAGGAGTGGCCTGCCCTGGTACCCCGGAAGCGGTGGAGGCCGTATCTGAGGGGGTGTCAAAAGGCTTTCGGGCATTGGCCTCAAGCGACTCCGCGTCACTGTCCAGGGTTTTGTATTGCAGGGTTGAATCGGACAGGGTCTTAAAGGCGCCTCCCTGGCCCTCATCCAGTTGTTTGTAGGATTTCATCATTTTTTCGTATGCGGCCTGTTCTGCCCGGGCTTTTTCTCTCTGCCACTCCGCCGCCTGCCGTGCGGCAAGAGCGGCCTTCTGCTTTGCGGCAAGGGCCTCCTTCTCGTTGGCCGCATTGTCGGTAAACAGGGAAGTCAGCAGACTCTCGAATATGGTCCCGACGACCTGCATTTTAATTTGTTGATCGAAGTTAAGATGTTTGCCGTGCGGACTCCTCCCTGATGATGACTTGCCGCAGACCGGCTGTCCGTTGATGCATTGACAGTCGCCGGGACGATAATAGCCGCTCGATACCCAGGCATCGATCGTTCCCTCGCAGTCGACTGCGGGCCCGGATGCTTCCGGGACGGACTGGGCCTGAACATAAACCGGTCCGCATATCATGCCGGTCAGCAATATCGTGCACAAGAGGATTCTGATAATGTGGCGCATCTGTTCGCTCCTATTTTTTCATCATGATTTCCCACTCGTAGATCTTGTCCTGGGCGCTGCGGGCGTCCCTGGCGTCGGGTGCCAGCAGCAGGTATTGTTTCATATACCTGATAGCTGAGTTATAGCGCTTGATTTGCGCGTTGAGCAGGGCCAGATTGAAGTAGGCCCCGGGATAGGAAACAGGGTTCACATCGATGGCTTTCAAATAGAGGGCAATGGCTCCGTAATAGTCTTTGAGCCGGTTCAACGCGTTGGCCTGAACAACATATTTTCTCTGTTTCTCCGGCATGGTAGGCTTGACTGCAAGGCCCCGATATTGCGCCGCAAATGATGCGAAAAGGGCACGTCGATGTTCGTTCTCTTTTTTTAAATTTTTAAAATCCTGCTGCATGAAAAAGAGGTCGTTGGCAATTCTATGAGCCTCTTCTTCATTCAGCCCGCCAATGGCTACCTGCCTATCACCTAAAAAAACTGCTTCACCATTTTTGAACTTTTTAACAGTGATCGGCAAATCGGGCAAATCTTCGTAGCGGACAAAAAGCCGGGAGCTTTCTTTGAGCATGCCGTCTTGAACAGAAATGGTTTTCGTCTCTATATCGAGAGGATATGGGGAAGAGATGCCAAAGTTGTACCTCGAAGCTGCTATTGCGCCTTCCTCGATCGTTTTCATGCCTGCGAACGAAAGCGTCAACTGGCCGAGATTATGCTGGGCCAGGTAGTTATTGCCGAAATACAAATCGAGGTTGGACTCTCTGTTCTCCAGCAGTCTCGCAAGGTCTTTCCTCGCGGCGTCGAAGGTCTTGATGCCGGCCGGAAGCTTCGGGCGATACACGGCTACAGGCGTATTGTCCGCACCGAAGTTTGGTCCGGCACACCCGGCAAATGCAACCATGATTAAAATGCAGGCAGCTAATACCAGAACACGCTTTATCATAACCTTCATGACCTGCTCCTTATTTTTGATTTACCTTACAGTTGCAAACAAACAGCATATGAAAATGCAGAAAGCCTTAAAGTTGCTGTATTTGCAACGTAAATAAACACCTATGGAGGAATTCACCAAAAGTGAAGTCCTGTTTGCCGCATTTACTGCAACTACGAGATTGCTTCGCTTCGCTCGCAATGACAGCAAATAGCCTTATGTTGTCATTGCGAGGGGGCGGCAGCCCCCGTGGCAATCTCGTCGTTAATGCAACGTCAGGGTTTATTCTAAAAACCTCACTGCATTTTCGACTCATTTATTTTCCCATCGCGGCTTCCCACTCATAGATATTGTCCTGTGCGCTGCGCGCGTCCTTTGCGTCGGGGGCCAGCAAAAGATACTGCTTCATACGAAAGATGGCAGTGGCGGGGTGGTGCTCTTGAGCCGAGAGCAGGGCCATGTTGAAATAGGCCGCCGGATAGGCGACCGGATCGACAGCGATGGCCTGCTTGTAAAGATCGAGGGCCTTGCCGTATTCCTTTTGCTCACTGAAATAATTGGCCTGTACGATGAGTTTCCGCTGTTCCTCGGAAACCGGCGGTTTGACCTTCAGCGCACGGTATTGAGCGGCAATCGCCTGGAAACGAGCGAGTTCTTTGTCAAGTTTGTCCCGATTGTCTTTCTGTTCCTGCTGCAAAAAGTAAAGGGCATCGGCGATTGTCTCTGCCCCTGCCAGGTCATCTTTATAGAATCGGAATGTGATCATGTCTTTAAGAAAAATCACGTACGGATAGTCCCCTTCTTCTTTGCTTCTTTCGACCGCAATCGTGCACTTCAGCAAATTATCGTTGGACAAACTTGAGTAGAGAGATCCAAACGGCAGCTTGCTCCCTGGAAACTGGTAAGCCGTATTTGAAAGAAACTTATCTGCTTGATAAACGCTGTTGTACTTCAGGAGCTCGATTGAATCATTATGAATGTTAATATGCAGGATTGGATACCAATATCTATAATGGGGAGTATCGTCGGAAACGAAGACGATCCAGCTTTTTGGTGCTCCTATTATGTCCAGTGCTTTCTGCACGGAATCCAGTGAGTCTCCCGGCCGAAGCTTCGGGTGATACACGACTTCATATCCTTGTCGCAGGCTCTCGACCGGACCATTACCAGGATGCAGATTTGCCGCCGCGCCGGCACACCCTGCAAACGCGGCCATTGTGAAAAAGCAGACAGTAAATACCAGAACATGCTTGGCCTGCCCCATCGTTTTAAACCCCTCCACAGGATTTATTCCTCCCTACGCAGATTGCAGCATGGCTCCTGCCTGCTTCCGGGCGCTCCGGCGCTTACCCGGTCTGGACTTTCACCAGCGGAGTGATGCAACTTTCAGGACGCACACCCGCGGAATTATAACAGATTTAAAGACCGTAGAGTTCAGGGCATACTCTTGCATCCGTGGCATTGACTCAGAAATGAAAGGCAGAAGGGGTAAATGATTAGAACCTATCTCAAAATTGCTTCTGCTGCAAGAGGCTGAAATCGCGTCATACGGTGTCGCAAAAGAGAAACCGTTCTCAACGCAGCGCTGCTGCACCTCCGGGCGATTTCCCTTTTCCTCCTTGTCTGCCACGATTTCCTCCCTCTTTCGCTTAAGAATCAATTTTGAGACAGGTTCTACTCAAAAATCGAAACTCTGGGGGACTTGAGAAAGTGTGTAAACCTGAACATTCACGGCTGAAGGCCACTTTTTTAAATTGGTTTATGCAAACTACTTTATTGGAAAATCTCATGGCCCCGCGTATTATGATAGGCCCGGCTGGGCGTTGTTCATTGAAAACGAAATTCGCCGCATCATCCCGCAAACGGGGGATTCGGGAGATCGCCCCGGATGCGTTTGATCTTGTCCCGGGACTTGCAAAACACGGGGCGCTCATTTGAACATGTTGAACGCTTGACTAAAAAAAATCATTTAAAAACTGTTGGTTGTGACTTTTGATTTGAACAAAAAAACACAAAAAAAGAAGAAGGCCCAAGCGCGCTTTTCCCCTCGTCAGTCCTTATTCCAGGCTCTCGTAGCAGGCGGCGTCGAAGGCGGGGGTGCAGATGCAGTAAAAGACAAGGTCGTTTTCCCCCGTGTTTGAGATCTGCTGGGCGCACCCGGCGGGGATGAAGACCACATCGCCCGGACGGACGTCCTGCTCCATCCGGTCTCCGATCCTCACCCTTCCGGTCCCCTCCGTTATAAGGTATCTCTCCACAGTCCCCCGCAGCCGGTGCGGGCGGGTGGCCGTGCCGGGCAGGACGCGCGCCCGCGCGATGGAGGCGGCCCTGTCCTGCCCGTTGTTCCAGGCCTCGAGTATGTAGCAGCCCTCCGGCGTGCTGAACTCCATTTTAGAGCCTGCATGGGATATACGCGGTTCCATTCTTGTCCCCCTTCAAATCCGATTGGCGGCTCATATATTATCAGACAGGCCGCTTAAAATAATAAAATCCATGCGAATGATTTTTTGGTAGCGCATCAGTTTGACATAGCCGGGCGAAGAAAACGTCTTTCGCTTTTTGGGGCTTTTTGTTCTGCCGCTGCATGGCCTCGCTCCGCCGCATCTCCGGAACTCGCCTTCGGGGACTGGTCCCTTGGGGCTGGCCCCCTTCGGCTCAGACAGCCGGAGATGCGACCGCTACGCTTCACCGGCATCGGCTACGAAAAAAAGCCATGCCGCTCAATCCGTTTTTTATCGCCCGGCGACTCCAAACAAACGGGTATAAGAGAAGCGCGTGTAAGACAGAAGGCGGATGGGGGCATGCGAGCGGTTTTTTTTGCCGAAGCCGCCGCCCGGATGGCGGCGGCAGGCAAAAGCCTCGGAGGCAGCCATGGACGGCTGCCGAGAATGATGCGAGCCATACTGCCATCCGCCTTCTGCCACGCTCTGCATTGCCAAACTGATGCACTGCCGATTTTTTGAAGCGCAAGCCGCCCCAAGTGGATATATAATTAACCCATGGACAGGATATACCGGCCGGAAGTGCTCTATCTGGCCTCCGAAAACAGGCCCGCGGACGGCTACGACATATCGGATGCGGACTTAAGCGGGCTTACCCTGGCGGCGATGAGTTTCCGCGGGGCCGTTCTGAAGCGCGTAAATTTTGAAAGCTCAAACCTGGCTGGATGCGATTTCACGGGGGCCGACCTTTCGGGGGCCAACCTAAACGGCTGCAATCTGACCGGGGCGATACTGAGGGAGGCCGTGCTGGAGGGCGCGGACCTCACCCATTGCCACATGCCTGGCGCCGACCTCGCCGGCGCGGATCTCAGGGCGGCCAAACTGCATCTTGCAAACATGACCGCGGTGCGCGCCGCAGGGGCGGACCTCACGGGGGCCGACCTGAGGCAGACGGACTGCGGCGCGGGCGACTTCAAGTCCGCGAGATTATCCGGAGCGAACGCCTACGGCGCAAGCCTCGTTAGGACGGACTTTACAGGGGCCGCGCTTGAAAACTGCGAGTTCACCAGGGCGGATTTCACCGCCGCGGTGCTCTCGGGCGCAAACCTCCGCGGAAGCGCATTTTATAACGGCTGCCTGGTCGCGGCGAACCTCGAAGGCGCCGACCTGGCCGGGGCAAGATTCGAGGGGGCGGACATGGGCAGGGTAAAAGTCCGGAAGACGCCGGGCCAATAAAGCCGGGGCCGTGTCCCCCGCGGGCCTTGCCGTTATCCCCGGCGTCCTCTTTAAAAAACCTACATGTAGGTGGCGAATTCCGGCTCTATGAAGGCCCTCAGTATATCGCACCGCGCGATAATGCCCACCAGTTGCCCTTCCTCCGTAACCGGCACCCTGATGATATTGTGTTCGGTCATTATTTTCAGCACTTCGTCCACGGGGGTGTTGACGTCCACCGTTATTGGGGGCTGGGCCATGACATCGTCCGCCGTCAGCTTCACCAGTTCCTTTCCTTCACGTATCCGGTTCAAGAGATCGAATTCCGTCACCACCCCCAATACCTTTCCCTGGTCGTCTGTAACCGGCATTCCGCTGTACAGGCCGGACAATATCTGCATCGCGATGTCGCGCGCCGATGCGTTTTTCCGGGCCGATACAACCGGCCTTGACATTATGTCCTTTGCCTTAAGGTCCGTCATCTTTCTCCTCCTCGAAGCCCCCTGGGGGTTTTAAAGTGGATTTGCCCTAACGGCGTCCCCGGCCCATTCCGCCGCCCATTCCACCGCCCATTCCGGGGCCCCTTCCTCCACGGCCTTCCGGGCCCCTTTCAGGCCATTGCCTGTGCCTGTCCCAATACCGGTCCCTCTCCCACGCCCTCCAGTTTCTCCTTAAGTCCGGGTAGGGTATCCGGTAACGGGGCGGGACCCGGCGGTAACGCGGCGGAAGGGCTATCAGGGGACGCGGCGGACGCGAGTCGTAATACCACGGCCCGTTATAGTAGCGGGCACGGTACCAGCGGTGATGCCAGGGACGCCACCAGTAACCATGATAAAACAATATCTCAAAATCCACGCCTGGGACGTAATAGACGTAATAGGTGCCCGGTATCAGGACCACCGCTGGCGGCGCGGGAAACGCATAGGGCGGAGGCGACACGTATATCCCTATTCCCACTTCGGCCGCACCCCCACGCGCGGGTGAAAAAACCGGCAAAAGAAGGGCCATCACTGCCGGCAGAAACACGAGGCGAAATCTTCTCATATGATTATCTCCTTCCTGATTAAATGATATCACCTGTTTTCCGCCTCGTGAATGGACGCGGCCCACTCGCAAATCCGCTCCGCCCGGTAGGTAAAGATGTCCCTCAACTGGCTCTCCACCATCCATATATGCAACAGCCTTCCGGCCAGGCCCATTGGCAGCCTGTAGTCCACACGGTCCTTCATGAGGGTCCCTCCCGGCGCCGGACGAAACGTATGAAGGTGCACCCACTCACGGTACGGCCCGATCACCTGTATATCGGTGAACTCCACAGGCGGATGATAATTCACGATGCGGCTTCGCCACGGGATGCGCAGCCCCAGCCATCTTATCGTGTACCTGAACTCCACCCCCTCGAAAGCGCGGCCGCCGCCATCATCCAGCAGCCTGAACTCCAGCCACGGCGGGGTTATGCGGGCAAGGTTTCCGGGGGCTTCAAAAAAAGAAAACGCCCGTGGCGGCGCCACCGGCAGAAGCTGCGAGGCGGCCAGCCGGAACGCCCCGCCCGGCATGCGGTAAAATTTCAATTCCCTTTGAAATGTCTCCATATGACTCCTGATTACATTATAGAACCTGTCCCAAAATTGCTTCTTACCATCCGGACGTCCGGGTGCTAAAATGGTCATAGCCATTTCAGAAGGGCCTTAAAAGATATGAGAAAAGCGAAGGAAACAAAAAGGAAAACGGCAGGGACTTCCGGGGCGCAGATACTGAAGATCAGGGCGGCCGTTCTCCGCAGGCCGGGCGGGCCGCTAAAAATCGAGACCCTGGAACTCGAAGGCCCCCGCGACGATGAAGCGCTGGTGCGCATTGCGGCCAGCGGCATCTGCCATACGGATATAGACTTTATGGACGGCGCGGACGGGCCCGTGGTCCTCGGGCATGAAGGCGCAGGTGTAGTGGAACGGACGGGAAAAGGCGTGAGGGGCGTAAAGCCCGGCGACCACGTGGTCCTGTCCTATCAGTCCTGCGGCCTCTGCGGCGAATGCCGCAGGGGGCATCCCGCCGGCTGCGAACGTTTCTGGGACCTGAACTTCGGTTTCCAGCGGCCGGACGGCAGCAACGCCCTGCACCGAAGCGGCGTGCGGGGGCACTTCTTCGGCCAGTCCTCCTTCGCCACCCATGTACTGGCCACAAGACGCAATATCGTAAAGGTGCCAATGGATAATCTCCTGGAGCTTCTGGCCCCTTTGGGCTGCGGCATACAGACCGGTGCGGGGACGGTGATGAACTCGCTTCATGTCCTGAAGGGGCAAAGCGTGGCCGTATTCGGCACGGGAGCGGTCGGCCTGGCCGCGGTGATGGCCGCCCGAATCGTGGGGGGTACCCCTGTAATAGGCGTGGACATCAACCCGGCGCGTCTGAAACTGGCCCTGGAGCTTGGCGCAACGGATGTGATAGACAGCAGACGGGAAGACGTCCTTTCCCGCGTTGACGGCATCAGCAGCGGAGGCGTGGATTACTCGCTGGAGATAACAGGGGACCCCGTGATACACCGCATGGCCATCGACGTATTAAAGCCGGATGGCACGGTGGCGCTCATCGCAAGCCCCGGGGCAAGCGGCGCCCTGCCCGGAGGGCGAAAGAGCATCGGCATCATACAGGGCGACTCCGTGCCGCAGGAATTCATCCCAAAACTCATCCGGTTATACCGGAGGGGACTGTTCCCTTTCGACCGCCTGATCAGGTTCTACGGCTTCCGCGATATCAACCGCGCCATCCGGGATGCGCGCAGCGGAAAGACGATAAAGCCCGTGCTTAGGATCGGCGCCTAGCCTGGAATGGGCCTGGAATTTACCTGTTGCCAATCGGGCTGATAAATTTTTACAATAATCCTGCCGTCTTGCAGGCACTGGAAGAGGCAAGGTTCCGGAATTTCTGAAAGAAAGCAGACGATCATGCGCTCCGCCAGGCAGGGTGATTTTGAAGGAAATACCGTCGCGGGAAACCTCGTGGACGTGATAAACGGGGCCGTCTATCCGGCGGAAATGGAGATACGGGGCGGGCGGATCGCCAGAATCAGAAAGACCTCCGGACGCTACGGCAATTTCATAATCCCTCCCCTCGTGGACGCCCATGTGCACATAGAAAGCTCGATGCTCGTGCCCGCGGAGTTCGCAAGGCGCGCCCTTGTGCACGGCACGGTGGCGGCCGTCTCGGACCCACACGAGATAGCGAACGTCCTCGGCGCGGAAGGCGTGGACTACATGATAGAAAACGGCGGCGCCGTACCTTTCAAATTCTGTTTCGGCGCCCCGTCCTCGGTCCCCGCGACGATGTTCGAGACCTCGGGCGCGGCGCTTGGGCCCGGGGAAACGGACGCCCTGCTTAAGAGAGAGGACATAGGATTCCTGAGCGAGGTCATGAACTTTCCGGGCGTAATAACCGGGGAGAAGCAAATCCAGGAAAAGATAGGGGCCGCGCTAAAATATGGAAAACCGGTGGACGGCCATGCGCCAGGGCTCTCGGGAGAGGCGCTGGGCAAATACATCAGGGCCGGCGCCACTACGGACCACGAGACTACATCCGCGGCCGAGGGGGCGGAAAAAATAAGGGCGGGGATGAAGGTGCTCATACGCGAGGGCTCTGCGGCCAGGAATTTTGACGCCCTCATAGACCTTATCGACCTTCACCCGGAATCCATAATGTTCGCAACCGACGATCTGCACCCGGACGACCTCGTCAAAGGTCACATAAACCTGATCGTCAAAAGGGCCATCGCCATGGGGAAAGACAGGATGAGCGTCCTCAGGGCCGCCTCCCTGAACCCTGTGAGGCACTACCGCCTTCAGGCGGGGCTTTTGCGGGAGGGCGATTTCGCGGATTACGTTATGATAGACAATTTTGAGGATTTCAACATATTAAGGACGTGCGTAAACGGGAAACCCGTGGCGGAAGCGGGCAAGGCGCTCATCCGCCCGGCCAGGGCGCGCGCCATAAACAATTTCGGGGCAAAAAGGAAACGGCCATCCGATTTCGCACTGAAAATCGCCGGGCGGCGCCTGAAGGTGATAGTCGCCGAGGACGGCCAGATAGTGACCGGAAGCCTCCTGGTAAAACCGAAGGCGGCAAACAGGTTTGCCGTCTCCGACACCGCCAGGGACATCCTTAAAATCGCCGTCATAAACCGCTACGAGGACAGGCCCCCGGCCGTTTCGTTCATAAAAAATTTCGGCCTGAAGAAAGGGGCCATCGCCGCCTCCGTTTCCCACGACTCCCATAACATAATAGCCGTGGGCGTCTCGGATGCGGAGATGGCGGGCGCGGTGAACGCGGTCATAGAAAACAGGGGTGGGCTTGCCGCTTTTTCGGATGAGGGGGCGATGGTCCTGCCGCTGCCGGTGGCCGGCCTGATGTCCGATGAGGACGCGCTGAAAGTGGCCGGGGATTATTCGAAGATCGACAGGCTCGCCAAGGGGTTTGGCTCGGGGCTCCGGGCGCCTTTCATGACGCTTTCATTTATGGGGTTGCTGGTGATACCGGGGCTGAAACTGAGCGACAAAGGTCTCTTCGACTCGGAAAAATTCGAGTTCACGCCCCCCTTCGAATAGGCTCGCTTCGGCCGCCTGGCAAGGTGTCCTCCCATTTCCCGCCGAGCGCGACGGCTGGGCCTGAAACAGCGGTGCGCCATATATGCTAAAATACAGCAATCTAATTCGGGAGAGTATTTCCATGTACCCTTTGTGCATTAACGCCAAGACGATATCCGACGCCTGGTTCCAGCTTATCTATAACCTCTTTGACAACTCCTACACCCAGAAAATCCAGAAAGGGTCATTCGAGAAGGAACAGTACCGTCTTCAGTATCCGGGGATCGCCGTTTTCATCGAGCACCCGTCGCAGGACATGGTGCCGACGATGCCGCCCGGATCGAATATCCCGGCCCCTACCACCATGGAATACATAGAGGACTATTTCGCCAACTACCTGATGGACCCCTCTCTAAGTGAAAACGAGACATACAAATACGCCAGCAGGATACACCATCCCATGCCCAAGGGCGGCACGCAGCTCGAACGGGTCATAGAAATACTCAGGACGACCCCTCTTACCAATCAGACCATAGTCGAGATTGGAGACCCCGAGGACCATGACACGTGCTACGGCAACGACGGGAAGCTGGACCCGCCGTGTTTGAGGCTTCTGGATTTCAAGGCGATACCTGTAAACGATGAGCTGCACCTTACCGTGAGCTGTTATTTCCGCTCATGGGACCTCTGGGCGGGTTTTCCCACTAACCTCGGGGGCATAGAGCTGCTTAAAAACTATGTTGCGGGCGAGACAGGGCTCCTGAACGGGCCGATATACGCCTACAGCTCTGGCGCGCATATCTACGGCTACCAGGAAGACATAGCCAGGCTCAGGACGCTAAAAGTAATAAAAGCAGCCGAGTAAGACAAGACGCCCGGGATTGGACCTCCGCATAACCCCATCGGCCCTATACCTTACAAACTGTACCACTACCCCCGATTTTTTTGCGGAATGTGATTTGCCGGTCAATGGCGGCTTTTGCTTTTTTGGGCTTCTTTTCTGCCGCTGTCCCGCCTTGGCGGGACTGCATCTCCGAAACTCGCCTTCGGGGACTGGTCCCCTTCGACTCAGACAGCCGGAGATGCTGCCGCTACGCTTCGCCGGCATCGGCCACGAAAATAAGCCATGCCGCTCAATACGCCATTGACCGGCAAATCAAACTGAAACACTAGAACCTATCTCAAAATCGCTTCCGGCTGCAAGAGGCTGAAATCGCAGCATACGGTGTCGCCAAGGGAAAATCGTCCTCAACGCAACGCTGTTGCGCCTCCGGGCGATTTTTCCTTTTCTCCTTGTCTGCCACGATTTCCTCTCTCTTTCGCTTCGGAATCGATTTTGAGATAGGTTCTACAAAATTCGGAGAGCCTTTTTTTCCCGCCCGAATCACGTTAAAATAAAAAGACGGTTTTTATTTCTTCGGGAAGGGGGCCTTGCAACTTGAAGAGAGCCTCATTTGTCATAGGTTTTGCCGGGAAAGGCGGCACCGGGAAGACGAGCCTCGCGGGGCTCACGGTCCGCTACCTGATCGAAAGGAAAAGGGGGCCGGTGCTCGCTGTCGACGCGGACAGCAACTCCTGCCTGAACGAGGCCCTGGGCGTGGACGTCCACTCGACCATAGGCAGGCTGAGGGAAGAGTCGCTTACGGCGGTCCGCGCGGGCGGAGCGAGGCCGGGCGGGATGAGCATGGAAGAGCTATTCGATTACCAGGTCCAGCAGTCGATCATAGAGTCCGAGGGGTTCGACCTCCTGGTGATGGGCAGGCCCGAAGGGCCGGGCTGCTATTGCGCCGCAAACAATATAATAAGGAAATACACCGACAAGCTCTCCGACGAATACCCCTACGTGGTGATAGACAACGAGGCGGGCATGGAGCACCTCAGCAGGAAGACGACACACAAGGTGGACCTCCTGCTCGTTGTAAGCGACGCCTCCAGGAAGGGGATTTATACGGCTCAAAGGATAAGCGCCCTCGTGGACGAACTGAAACTGGACGTGGACAAGCAGTTGTTCATCATAAACCGCGCTCCCGCCGGCCATGAGGAAGAGCTGAGTGCCACCGCGCGGGAAGCGGGCGTGGAGGTCTCTGGAATAGTCCCGGAGGACAAAAACCTCTTCGATAACGACATGCAGGGCGTGCCGGTGCTGAAGCTGCCCGCGGACTCGCCCGCGCTGAAGACGTTTTATGCGCTGCTGGATGGTTTGAACATACCTTAAAGAATTAATCGGATTTCCCTCCCTGTTTTATTACTAAACACAGCTTTTAACATGCGGGGCGGAATCCCCCGGATATCAAAGAGGCGGAGCCCCATACATCAAGGGGGGGGCGGGTGGGAAATGGTATAATCTTACCCATGAAAGTTGCCAGCGCCGAACAGATGCGCATGATAGATGCGCGCACGATAGAGGAATACGGCATCCCCGGCCTTGTGCTCATGGAGAGGGCCGGGCTTTCGGTCCTTGGCAGGATAAAAGAGCTTTTCCGCCCGCAAAAGACAATCGTGATAGCAGGCGGCGGCAATAACGGCGGCGACGGACTTGTAGTGGCAAGGCTGCTGAAAAACAGCGGATGGAACGTGAAGGTGCATTTCCTCTCCACCGCCAGAAAGGCAAGCCCGGAGTGCAGGGCGCAGCTTGAGGCGGCAAAAAAATTCGGCGTGCCCGTCATTTTTACGCCCCCCGGGGAGAAGGATTTTCACGCGGCCCTGATCATAGACGCGATATTCGGAACCGGCCTAGGCAGGGAGGTTGCCGGCAGATACGCCGATGTTATCAGGGAGATAAACCGTTTCGGAGAGGACATAATCTCCGTGGACATCCCCTCCGGGATCTCATCGGATACCGGGCGGGTGATGGGTACCGCGGTAAGGGCGGACTTCACCGTGACATTCGGTCTTCCGAAGCTCGGGCACGTCCTCTATCCCGGGGCCGAACACACGGGCAGGCTCTTTATAGAGGATATTGGTTTTCCGCGGGGGCTGCTCGATGACCGGTCGATCCCCTGCGAACTCATCGAAAAAGGGCAGATGGCGCTCATCGTGCCGGAAAGGCCGCTGAACTCGTTCAAAAACACATTCGGGCACGTCCTTGCGCTTGCGGGATCCAAGGGCAAAACGGGCGCGGCGCTTCTCTGCGCAAGGGCGGCGCTGAAATCGGGCGCGGGGCTTGTCACCATGGGCATCCCGGAAGAGGTGGCGGACGTCTTTCAGTCCCGCGTTCTGGACGAGATGACACTGCCGCTTGCCTCCAGGGACGGCTCCATCTCGATAGGGGCCATGGAGCGCATATTCTCCTTTATCCGGGAGCGCGGGGACGTGCTTGCAATGGGACCCGGCCTTGGCGTCACGCCCGATATCCGCAGGCTGGTGCCTGAAATCGTCAGGACCTGCCCTGTCCCGATGGTGCTCGACGCCGACGCCCTGAACGCTCTGGGAGGAGACCCCGGTGTCCTGGCCGAGGTCAAGGCCCCGGTCATCATAACCCCGCATCCGGGGGAGATGGGGAGGCTTACGGGCAGGAAAGGCCAGGAGATTGAAGAAGACCGGCTCGGCGCAGCCGCCTCGCTGTCTGAAAAGACCGGGGCCTGCGTCATCCTGAAGGGGGCGCGCACGGTCATAGCGGAGTCCGGCGGGAGGATTTTTATAAATCCCACGGGCACCCCCGGCATGGCCAAGGCCGGGGTCGGGGACGTTCTGACCGGAATGATCGCGGGCTTCCTCGCCCAGGGGTTAAACCCTCTGGACGCAGCCCTGCTTTCCGTCTTCACCCACGGGCTCGCGGGCGAGATAGCCGCCTGCAAGCGCGGGCTGCACTCGATGCTCGCCTCCGACATCCACGATACGATCAAGGACGCCCTTGAAGCCATCAAGAACAATCAGGCGATGAAGGATGAGCCGGAGTTTCCTCATATACCCTGACATATTCGGCGGGCGCATACGCGCATTTTTCACAGGCATCGTCCCGGGCGTGGACAGAAAGGCCGTCTGCGGGCTTCTTGAAATAGCGGATGACGCGCTTTTCATGCCCATCCAGAGACACACCGCGGACATAATTGCCCTGACCGGCAAGCAGGCGGCGGCACCGGCCGGGGCCGATGGCGTAATAACCGGCATGGGCGGCGTCGCCATAGGCGTCAAGACCGCGGACTGCGTGCCGGTCCTTCTTGCCGAAGAAAAAACAGGCGCAATCGGGGCTGTCCATGCGGGCTGGAGGGGCACCGCGAAGGGGATACTGGCGGCGGCAATCGAAAAGATGGCCGCGCTTTACGGCAGCCGCCCCGCGGACATGAAGATTGCAATAGGGCCCTCCATCGGGGGCTGCTGCTATGAGGTTGGAATGGATGTGCTGCGGGAGGTCAGGGCCCGCTGCGGCGGAGCCGGCCCCGGAGGGGCGGACTATTTCCAGATCAAGGGCGGAAAGGCATATCTGGACCTGGCTGCCGCAAACAGGCTTCAGGCGCTTGCAGCCGGGGTGAAGGCTGAAAATATCTGGCTGTCCGGCATGTGCACCTTCTGCCATCCGGAGCTGTTCAACTCCTACAGGCGCGATACCCGGAACGGGAAAATGATGCATGCGGGCCATGAAGGCGGCGGCAGGCAGGGCGGCTTCATCATGAAAAACAAAAACACAGAAAATAAAATCCGGGCGTAAGAGGAGGCAAGATGCCGCTAGCAAGGGAAATCATGAAACAGGATGTCATCACGGTGTCTCCCGAAATCACGGTTGAGGAGCTAGGGAGGATTTTCATTGAAAAAAACATAGGCGGAGCGCCTGTGACCGACAGGGAAGGCAATCTGTACGGCATCGTTACCGAAAACGATCTGATCAGCCAGGACAAGAGGCTCCACATACCGACCCTGCTTCGCCTCTTTGACGCATACATAGCTCTGGAGCCGCCCTCGAGAATAGAAAAAGAGCTTAAAAAGATGTCCGCGCGCACGGTTGCGGAGATATGCACGAGGGACGTCATCGCCGTCAGGGAGGACACCCCGATGGAAGACGTGGCCACGGTAATGGCCGAAAAGCGCATCAACCTGGTGCCCGTGACAAGGGGCAAAAAGCTGGTGGGCATCATAGGCAGGCACGAGATAATCAGGGCGGCAATGAAACCTCAACCTTGAGGGCTGAGGGCCGGCGGAGGGGGTTTAAAAAAAACATCATAAGGATAATCTCAAAAACCGAGAAGCAGACGAAGGCCGCCGGCAGGCGGCTTGGGGGGCTCCTGAAGGCCGGCCAGACGGTCTATCTCTTCGGCGAGCTTGGCAGCGGGAAGACCGTCTTTGTCAAAGGCGTGGCCCAGGCCCTCGGGGTCCCGGAAGAGGACATCACGAGCGCGAGCTTCACAATAATCGCCGAGCACGAAGGCTCCGGCGGGATGTCCTTCTACCACATAGACCTCTACAGGCTTGAAAGCGCGGAGGACATCCATGAGACCGGCCTTGATGAATATCCGGGCCCAAGCGGCATAGCCGTCATCGAATGGGCCGAAAGGCTGTCGCCGCCGCCAGGCGAGGGCATAATGGTGAGGATCAACGTCACAAGGGGGGCTCCCGTTGCCCGCCAGGGGCCGAGAGAGATTATAATAGAGGGCATTGATGAAAAAGATTGGCATCATAGCTAAAGAAGGACACCCGGAAGCCATAAGGATACTCGAAGAGCTTCTTCCCTGGTTCGAGGAAAAGGGTTTCGAATATCTGGTCGATGAAGAGGCTGCAAAGGTCCTGGGCAGGCCGGGTTATCCCAGGGCGAAGGTGGCTGAGGCCGCGGACCTTATCATCACCCTGGGCGGAGACGGCACGATACTCTCCGTTGCCAGGCTGGTATGCGCCAGGGGCGTGCCCATACTGGGCGTGAACCTGGGGGGCCTCGGCTTCATAACCGAGGTCGGCAGGGACCGTGTGAAGGAAGCAGTCGAAAAAGCGCTGTCATGCGAGGAGTGCCCTTCCGAGGAGCGCATGATGCTTGCCGCCTCCATAAAACGGCACGGCGAGCTCATCGCGGAATATTCCGTCTTGAACGACGTCGTCATAAACAAGGGCTCCACCCAGCGCATCATCGACATAGAGGCATACGTAAACGGGGCGCTCATGACCACGTTCCGGGCGGACGGCCTTATCGCCTCGACCCCTACCGGCTCTACGGCATACTGCCTTTCGGCCGGGGGGCCCGTGCTCTACCCTACGGTTGCCGGCATAGTGCTCACCCCGATATGCTCCCACACCCTTGCCATGAGGCCGATAGTGCTGCCGCAGGACGTGGAGATAGAGATAAAGCCTGTGACGAAAAACGTGGAGGTCTATCTTTCGCTGGACGGCCAGGTGGGTTTCAGCCTTAGGGAAAGAGACGTCGTGATGGTCGCCATGTCGCGGCACAAGGCGAAGCTGCTCATGCCCTTCGAGAGGGATTATTTCCAGGTGCTAAGGGAGAAACTAAGATGGGGGAGCCGTTGAAAAAAGAGGATATCAGGCGCGTGCTCGAATTCTACCGCGCAATCGGAGTGGAATCGGTCCCCTGCGAACCCAAAGCCCGTCCGGGGACGAAGGCAAAAGCCCGGCGTCTTAAGACGGCGGAACAAAAAAAGGGCCGCGAGGAAAAGCAAAAAGCCCTGCAAGCCCTCTTTAATGAAGAAATAAAGGGTTGCACGGGTTGCAAGCTCTCGGCCGGCAGGCACAATATCGTCTTTGGCGAGGGCAACCCGGCCGCGAGGCTCATGTTCATCGGCGAGGCCCCCGGCAGGGAAGAGGACCTGCAGGGCAGGCCGTTTGTCGGGGACGCGGGGAAGCTCCTTACTAGCCTGATAGAGAAGATGGGGTTCAGCCGGGAGGACGTCTTCATAGCGAATATCGTGAAATGCCGGCCGGAGGGCAACAGGGACCCGGAAGAAGACGAGATAGAGGCATGTCTGCCTTTCCTCAAAAAACAGATCGGGATTATTGCACCGGAGGCGATTATGGCCCTCGGACGGGTCGCCTCACAGACGCTCCTTGGCACGACCGTCCAGATAAGCAGACTCCGCGGGAATTTCAAGAGCTACGAGGGCATTCCCCTTATGCCCACTTTCCACCCGGCCTACCTCCTCAGGAACCGGAAAGACAAGGCCCTCACCTGGCAGGATGCAATGCAGGTGCTGAAACTCCTCGGGATGGATGCCGGATGAAACAACTCTGGGCCCCCTGGAGGATCGAATACATACTTTCAAAGAAAACAGGCGAGTGCATATTCTGCGAATACCCCAAAAAAAATGATGACAGGCAGTCGCTCCTCCTCTACCGGGGCCGCCTCTGCTATGTGATGATGAACAAGTACCCCTATAACGGGGGGCATCTTATGGTGGTGCCTTTCAGGCACGCATGGGACCTGGAGGGGCTCGGAGACGACGAGATCAATGAGCTCATGGCTCTCACCAAACGCTCAATCGCCTGCATCTCCAGGGTCATGCGCCCAGAGGGGTTCAACACCGGCCTGAATATAGGCAAGGCGGCCGGCGCGGGGATTGAAGAGCATCTGCACATGCACATCGTGCCTCGCTGGACCGGGGACAGCAGCTTCATGGCAGTCCTGGATGAAGTGCGCGTGGTGCCGGAGCATCTGCTTGCCACGTACGACAAGCTCTTCCCAGTTTTCAACGAGTAGGGGTAAAATGCTCAGGGAGCTGAGGATAAGGGATTTTGCGATAATCAGGGAGCTCCGCGTCTCGTTTTCGGAGGGGTTGACCGTGCTGACCGGCGAGACCGGCGCGGGCAAGTCGATAATCGTGGACGCACTTGGGCTTGCCCTTGGCGGCAGGGCCAGCCAGGAGATGATACGCTCCGGCAGCGATTCGGCCACGGTGGAGGTCTTTTTTGACCTGGACTCCATGGACGGGCCGCAAGGCAGATTCGCCTTGCTCGACGAGCTTGGAATCTGGGACGATGTCTCAGCTTCCGGAGGCATAATACTCAGGCGGGTCATCTCCTCCACGCCCGGCAGGAGCCGGGCCTATCTGAATGACTCCATGACAGGCGTCCAGACGCTTTCGGAACTGGGCAGGGACCTGGTCGACATCCACGGCCAGCACGATCACCAAAGCCTCCTCTCCCCTCAAAGCCAGATGAAAATACTCGATGACTCGGCCGGACTTTCCGAAGAGAGGATGCTTGTGGGCGCGCTTTACGCCAGGGCCAGACAGGCAAGGGAAAAACTGGAGGCGGCCAGGTCAAGCCGCGGACAGATTGCGCAAAAACGGGACCTGCTCGCTTTCCAGTGCCAGGAGATAGAATCGGCCGGGCTTAAGGCGGGCGAAGACGCCGCTATCGGGGAGGAAATAAATATCCTCTCCAACCAGACCCGGCTGCGGGAGCTGATGGAGACGTCATATTCCCTGCTTTACGAGTCCGAGGGCGCCGCGCTCGAAAACCTTCAAAAAGCCAGGGCCGCGCTGAATGAGGCGGCCTCAATCGACCCCAGGGCGGGCCAGCCCCTCGAGTTCATCGGCCAGGCCTTGCCGCTGCTGGAAGAATCGGCCATGCTGCTTCGCTCAGGCAGGGACAGGTACGAGCCCGACCCGGAAAGGCTGGCGGACCTGGAGGAGCGGCTGGAGCTTCTAAAGAGGCTAAAGAAAAAATACGGCGGCTCAATCGAGGAGGTGGCCCTTTTCCTCGAGCGCACGCGCCGGGAGCTCGATCAGATGACCCTTGATGCCGAAAACGAGGCCGCCCTGGAAAGGGAAGTCCGGGAGCTTGACGCAAAACTGCTTGCCGCCGCAGAGTCCCTTTCAGCCAAAAGGGAAAAATTCGCCAGAAATGCGGAAAAGGCCGTGGGCCTCGCCCTCAGGGACCTTGCCCTGGAAAAGGCGCAGTTCAGGATAGATATGTCCCGCGGGGAGATCGGCCCGGACGGGTTTGACAGGATGGAATTCCTCTTCAATGCCAATCCGGGCGAGGGGCTGAAGCCGCTTGGCAAGGTGGCCTCCGGCGGGGAGCTCTCCAGGCTCATGCTCGCCATAAAAAGCGCGCTCAGAAGCAAGGGGGTGCCGGTGCTCGTATTCGATGAGGTGGACGCGGGCATCGGGGGCAAGACATCGTGGAACGTGGCCGGGAAACTGAAGGAGCTTGCGCGCACCCACCAGGTGCTCTGCATCACCCATCAGCCGCAGATCGCGGGGGCGGCCGGCACCCACTTCACAATCGAAAAGGAGTTTTCGCCCCGGGGCCGGGAAACAAGCGTTATAATACGGCAGCTTGACGGCGGCGCCAGGCTGGAGGAGATTGCCCGCATGCTTTCAGGCAAACTCTCCGATGTCAGTCTCAAACACGCAAAAGAACTGATTGAAAGAGGGCTTTCACTATGACACTGAAGACCAGACGCAAACCGGCTGCGCGGACCGGCCAAAATCCCATGCCCGGAGGGCCCAAGCCCGCAGGGAAGATAGCCATACGGCGGGAGATCTGCAAAGGCTGCAAATATTGCGTGCTTGCCTGCCCGAAGGGGGTCATCGAGCTGGATGATAAACCGGACGCCTCCGGTTTCCTCACCGCGCTGGCCGTCAGGATGGATGCATGCGCCGGGTGCGCGCTCTGCGCCCGGATGTGCCCTGAGTCGGCGATAGAGGTCTGGGCTGGCCGGTAAAGGCAGGTGCGGTTCCGGCGTTGAATCTGGGAGCTTGCGCAGCAGCCACGCAAATTGACGCACCCGTTCCTTTATATCCGATTGACAAGGGGGCATGCCGGTTATAGCATTTAATCGGGGAAAGATTTTTTTCCCCGGGGAAGTGCAGGATGTCGCCTTTTCGCTGCATACGCACACCGGTAACAATCGAAAACCCTTCGAAAGCAAAAAGCCTGTACCCAGGCGCAAGCGGCGGGTTAAAAGCGGTGCCCGGCTGCCGCTTGCGCATTTCCCTGCCGCCGCCGGGGGCGGTGCAGGCGCATCAAGGAGGTAAACGAAATGTCAACCGCACAGGAATTGGTGGAAAGGAGATCAACAGGGGTAATGGCCGCCGGCGTCCTGGCGGAGGGTTTTGTGAGCATCGGGGCGGTTATATTGTCGATTATCGGCCTGGCAAACAGGTTCCCGCAGATAATGCTGCCAATTTCGACAATCGCCATCGGCTCGGCCCTTCTCTTTGAAGGCGGCACCATTACGGCGCGATTCTCCAGCCTGTTTTCGCTGGCCCGCGTCCCGATTGACATAAGGCAATTCGGCCTGGGCATGACCACCGAGTTCGTAAGCGGGATTGCCGGCATCGTCCTTGGGGTGATGGCGCTGATAGGCGTGCAGCCGCTCGTCCTCATACCGGCGGCGGCAATCGTCTTCGGGGCGTCGCTGATACTAGGGGCGGGCTCAACGGCGCGGATGAATGCCATCCTTACCCAGATGACCGAGCAGAGGGAAGCCATTCGCGAGGTCATGCGCGAGGCCGTCCTCGCCGCTGCCGGCATGCAGATACTGGTAGGCATAGGCGCTATCGCGCTCGGCGTTGTCGCACTGACCGGCATAAACCCGATGGCCCTTTCGCTCGTGGCGATGCTTTCGCTTGGTTTCGCCAACCTGCTTAGTGAAACCGCCATAATCAACAGGGTCACCGGAGCCGCCCGCCGTCATAAGGCGGCCACCGCCTGACGAAAGCCCGCTTCACATGGGCGCCCGCTTCCACGGGCGCCCTTTTTTGCCTTTTTCCCACGATGCCGCCTTGCCGAAACCTCCGTACTTTCAGCCTTCCGGTAGTGAGTCAGCTTGATAAAACGCGTGGAGCCAGAACGGGGGGCGAAGTGCGGTTGGCGGCGAGCGAAACGCCCCTGGGGGCCGACGCGGAATCCAGCCTTGGCGGGATGGAGTGTGCGGCCCACATTGGGCGTGCAGCGAGCCGCCAGCCGCGCTTCGCAATAATGCCGCTAGCCATGCTCCCATCCGCCTTCCGGAAACATTTCCGTTTTTCCCGGGATTCGGATACAATTATCTGATCATCCAAATTACAAACCGGAGGCGATGCAAAGCGATGAAGAGCATCAGAGGGACGAAAACGGAGAAAAATCTCCTCACAGCCTTTGCGGGGGAATCCCAGGCCAGAAACCGCTACACGTATTTTGCTTCCCAGGCGAAAAAAGAGGGTCTTGAACAGATTGCGGGAGTTTTCCTTGAGACGGCGGACAATGAAAAGGAACACGCAAAGCGTCTCTTCAAGCTCCTTGAAGGCGGAGATGTCGAGATTACCGCCTCCTTTCCGGCCGGCGTCATAGGCAACACCGCCTCCAACCTGAAGGCCGCCGCCCAGGGCGAAAATCATGAGCACACCGTGATGTACCCGGAGTTCGCGCGGATTGCCGCCGAAGAGGGGTTTGGAGCTATTGCGGCAATCTTCAGGGCGATAGCCGTAGCCGAAAGCCAGCACGAGCGCCGTTACCGGGCGCTGCTGGGCAACCTTGAGGAGGCCCGCGTATTCAAGCGCGAAGCCCCCCGCAAATGGAAATGCAGAAATTGCGGCTATATCCACGAGGGTCCGGAGGCGCCGGCCAGCTGCCCGGCCTGTGACCACCCGCAGGCCCACTTCGAGCTTCTGGCAGAGAACTGGTAGCAGGGATTATCAATACCGGCGGGTCCCCGCCGCAAGAGGGGTTAAAGGAAGTATTCGGCCAGGTTGATCCCGTACCTGTTGTGGTCCACGGCCTTGGCGATGCTCCTCGGATAACTGCCGGAGCCGTCTTTTTCGGCCAGGTCCGCCACCATGGGGCTTATCCTGTTGCCGTCAGCATCGGTTATGATTGTCACCCTCGGCCTCAGGTGCTCGGACGTGTTGGCGCCCGTGACTATCCCAAGCTCCCTGGTATCGAGCATCACCAGGGTGCCAACCGGATATGTGCCCACAAGGTTTATGAAGAATTTCAGAAGCAGGGGGTCCAGTTGCGTGGCGGACCGTTTCACCATGAGGGCAAGCGCGCTGTCGGGGGACATGGGCACCCTCGCATAGACCCTGGAAGAGGTCATTGCGTCGTACTGGTCCGCTATGGCCACGATCCTGCTGAAGAGGTCAAGCTCGGAGAGCTTCCTTGCCGCGGGATAGCCTGAGCCGTCCGGGTGGATGTGGTGCTCATAGGCCGTTATGGCGGCCCTTATGCTGGATGAATCGAAGTTCTTCATGTTGAAGATGATCTTTACGCCTGACAGGGGGTGGCGGGCCATGAGTTTCCAGTCCTCCTCGTCGAAGGCGCCGGGCTTGTTCAGTACTTCGTTCGGGATCACCGTCTTTCCGATATCGTGGAAAAGGGACACCAAGCCAAGCTCCATGAGCTTTATCTTGTCCATTCCGAGCCTCTGCCCGAGCGCCACGGAGAGGATGCTGACGTTCACCGAGTGGTGGAACGTGTACTCGTCGTAGTCCTTGATGACGGTCATCCCCAAAAGGAACTCCTCCTTTTCCAGCAGCGTGTCCACCATCGTCTCCACGACCCTTTTGGCCTTTTTCATGCTGATGCGCTCGCCCGTCTTTATCCTGTTCATGACGCCCCTGGTGAAGGAGACCGCGTTGAAGTAGGTATGCTTTACCGCCTTCCTGATGTCCTCCGCGCCCTCCGAAATCCTCCTCAGCGCGCCCACGCTGATGCATTTAAGCCTTTCGGTATTCGCCCTCAGGTCCTCGAACGGCTCGGCCGCGTACTGGCTGGAGACGAACGCGCCCAGAAAGGCCTGCACCTCTTCAGGCTTCGTCTCGCACACAAATTTCACGCTGCCAAGGCGGCGCCTCTTGAATTCGCGCAGAAGGGAGTCGAAATTAAGCAGATGCTCCGTCGTGAACTTCACCCTTTCGCCGTTTAAATAGAAGTACTCCCCCACTATCTCGATCTCGATGGGGCCTTCCTCAAGCATGAGCCCGTTTACGCCGGAGACGAATTTTTCGACCGCGCTGGCCACGGCGACATTCCTCGGATCATGTATCTGCGCCGTGCGCACAATGACGGAAAGCTGGTTTACTATGTCCCTGGATATCCGGCCCTTGCCCTGGCTACTGTCCATATTCGATCCGTTTTATGGCCTTGTACGCGTATTCGCGCAGCAGCCCGTTTTTGGCGCCTTTCAGCTTCTCAAGGGGCTCCAGGGCGCTTCTGCACCGCACCAGCCCCAGGCTGTAAGCCGCGCACGCCCTGAATTCGTCCATCCTGGCCCTCTTGAAGAAGGAAGTCGACCTCAGCGCCTTCAGGAGGAACTCCTCCGTCCCGGGGTCGTTCCAGTTGGCAAGCGCCTCAAAGCATTCCTTTTTCTCATTGAACTCGAAGTCCAGAAACGGTTTCGAGCTGATCCTGTCCATGATTATCCTCTTCGAGGAGTTGGACTTTATCCTGCCCAGGGCCCTGACCGCCGTCAGCCTTATCGACGTCTCCGGGTCGTCCAGGGCCTCCTTCAGCACGGACATCATGCCATGGCCCTCCAGCTCTCCAAGGGTCTTCAGGACCTCCATCCTCACGCGCACGTCCTGGTGATGGGCCGCCCTCGACAGGAACTCAAGGGCTCGCTTGTCGCCTATCCGCCTGAATATGTAGATTATGTTCCTTACGACATACCACCTGTCGTCCGAGAGGCCTTTAGCCAGGGCATGAATGTCCTTTTCCCCCAGGAAGACGAGGGCGTTTATCACCTGCTTTCTGGCCTCCATGGTCTTAAGCTCGCCCAGTATCGTTATGAAGGAAGGCACCGCCTTTTTATCCAGGTGGCGCACGTATTCATCGAAGGCGTCGGCATCGAGGATTTCACCGGAGTCCAGCCGCTCCCCCAGCATGCCGACGATCCCCGGGCTGCAGGCGAATTCGAAGACGCGCTTCAGCTCCTCTTTCATGAGGCCTTCGTCTTCCGCGCCCCCAGGCGGGTTTTTGGCCGCCTCAAGTATGCCGAGGGCCATCCGCAGGTTGCCGTTTCTGGCGCAGTATTCAAACGCCTCGTTTATGAGATTGACGATACCGCCGTATTCCTGGGCGGAGGAGCCGCGAAAAAGCTCAAAGAGTATTTCGATGAGCCTTGGGAGCTTGTCCTGCTGGTCCCTTTCCATCTCCTTCTGAAGCGCAAGGAGGTCCGCTTTCGTGACCTGGATCACCTGCGTCTGCCGGGCCGCGGCCTCCTCCATCAACACATCATCGTAAATCCGCTTGAGGTCAACCTCGCTGGCGGGCTCCGTCTTCGCGCGGGCCGTGGCCTGGTTTTCGTAGACCTCGTCTTCCAGGAGAAAGCTGCCGTCCACCACGTATTTTATGTGCTCGAAATCCCCCTCCCACAGCATCGTCACTATGTCGTCGTCCTCGGACTGCCGCTCAAAGTCAAAGGAGATGGCTTGCAGGAAACCCTTCATTTCATCCAGGGTGAGGCCGCGCCTGAAGGAAAGCTCCCGCACTCCGTCCCTGAAGAAAAAGAAGGCGAAGTTGTCCTCCCTGTCGGCGCTGTAGATGGTCTTGTCCCCAATCATTATCTCGTTTTGCCTGAACTTCAGCTCGAGGTCCCCGTGCTCCTCGAGAAAATCATCGGCGCGCGCGAACGCGTCCTCGATCGTTTTGGAGTAGACGGGGTTGTTGACCGGATAGATGCGAAGGTTCTTCCTGGCCCGCTGGAAAACCTGAATCAGCTCCTGTGCGGGTTTTATGTCCTCCGCCGAGACCATAATTCGCGTTTAAATTAGCATACGGGGCTGCGGGGGGTCAAATCAGACGAGGATTATTCTCTTTGCCCTCGCAAAATTCCTTACGATCATGGATGCGCCGTAGAGCCGCTGCAGCCTGAGGTTCCTGGTCCTTATGGACTCCATGTCCCCGTGGGGGAATTTCTCCCCCCTTATCTCGGAGAGGCATTTTTCAAGCTCATTGTACAGGCCCTTCAGGTCTTCGGTCTCAAAGGCCTTCAGGAAGAGGGGATTGACGGTCACAAACCCCTCGCGCACGTCGCGCGCAACGGATTTCAGGCTCTTACCCCTCGGATTGGACAGCCTGGGCCCTCCTGGCGAATATCCTGGCGGCGATTATGCCGACCTCGTAGAGCAATATCATCGGCACCGCCATAAGGGTCTGGTTGAAGGCATCGGGTGTGGGCGTAAGGACGGCCGCCACGATGAAGGCGGCCAGGATCGCGTATTTCCTGTTTTTGGCCAGGGTCTGCACGGAGACCACCCCGGCCCTGGCCAGCACCACTATGATCATGGGCAGCTCGAAGACGGCCCCGAAGGCCAGTATGAATTTCAGACAGAAATCCATGTAGTTGCCGACCGATATCATCGGCTTGATGTACTGGGTCTTGTAATTAAGCAGGAAATCAAGCGCGAAGGGCAGCACGACAAGGTAACAAAAGGCAGCCCCCAGAACAAAAAGCGCCGAGCCCCCCAGGACAAAAGGGGCGACAAGCCTCCTTTCCTTCCGGATGAGCCCCGGCGAGATGAACTTCCATACCTGATGGAAGATAAGCGGAAGCGAAACTATCAGGCCGGCAATGGCGGCAACCTTTATGTACATCCAGAAAGCCTCCGCGGGGGCCAGAAAGACCAGCTCCGCCGTGGGACCGGCCCTCCTGATCAGGTGATAGTACGGATAAACGAGGTCCAGCCGCGGATAGAACTTCATCGGCATGACGAGTATCTTGAAGATGGCGCCGGAATAGTAGAAGCACGCGCAGAAGGCGATGAAAAAACCTGCAAACGACACCATCAGCCTCTTCCTGAGTTCTCCCAGGTGCTCGGTGAGGGGCATCTTTCTGTCAGCCATTTGCGTCTTTATGCTCCGTCCGCAGGTCTTCAGCGGCCTGCCCGGGGACCTGTCCTTTTGGCGGGGCGCCCGCGGCCTGGTCCACCGCCGGAGTCTCCTGGCCGGCCTCTTCCGCCGTCCTTTTGGCGAGGACTTCCTGCCTGCGGGCCTCGGAGGCGATCTCCCGGTCTATTTCGACCCGGGCCTCCATCAATGCGCGCTTAAGCTCCCCTACGATCTTGCCGAGTTGTCTTGCGAACTGCGGCAATCTCTTGGGTCCTACGACGAGGAGGGCTACTACAAAGATGACAAGCAGTTCCTGGATATCGCCAAACATTATTACATATTATACAATTTTCGCCGCGGGGCGGGGCGGGTAAGGGGGGTCTTAGCCGCGTCAGCTCTGCAGGCCCCTTGCGATCCTGTCAAACGCGGCCCCTATCGAGAAGATGATCCGGAATTCCGGATGCCTCTCCTTAAGGTCGAATCCGATGCCGAAGGTGTTGAAAATGTTGCCGCTTGAAAGCCTGTATCCGAACCGCACTTCGGCCATATCCACCTTGTTCTCGATGGCGCTCTTTCTCAACTGGAACTCTCCCAGCATCCGGACATTATGTGCGGCGGCGAACTCCAGCCCGGAGAGGAAATCCACCTCGTCCTTGAGGTAATCCTTGCCCGAGACAGTATAGATGAGGTTTGCATGCGCCAGGAAGGGGCCCAGTTTGCGGCTCAGGGCCATGCCGCCGCCACCCCCACCGCCGCGGCTAAGGTTGTCCCGGCCCGTGGGCAGATACCCGAAAACGAGCACCGCCGCAGCCGGCCTGTACCTTCCCTGGTCCCAAAACCTGTATTTGAAAGCGCCCCCGAAGTCCTCGAATCCGCTGTTGGCGTCGAGGCTGTCGACGTATGGAAGATCGGCCGTCAGCTCCGCCCGTCTTGAGATCCCGTATGAAAATCCCAGGGTGTGCCGGTAGAAACTGGGGTCTTTCGAGCGCTCGATGGTAAGCGATATTGCGCTGGCGCCCTTTGGTAAAGAAAAAGCGGAAAAGGTGCTGAAGACGGAATACGGCGCAAGCGGCCTCACCAGGCCCAGTTCACTTGCCTGCGAGGGCGCGGCCGGAAGGAGGGAAAGGGAAAAAAACAAAAAAAAAGCGGAAGACAAAAGCGTTTTTTTCATGTTAGAACATAACAAAATCCTTGTCCCCTGTCAAATGATGAAGCACCGCAATGATGTCCCTCAGGACCATGCGTTCGGAGACGAATACCTCGAAGCCGTCGGGGATGAATCTCAGCCTCCCCTCAAAACTCTTCAAAAGGTCGTCCACCGGCGGGGAGGCCCCGGGGGAGAGATAAAACCTCGCCCTGCCGCCTGTCTGCTCAATCCTGGCCACCTGCGCGCGTTCGGAGGCTATCCTCAGGGACATGACCTGTATCAGGTTTTTTACCTCGTCCGGAAGCGGCCCGAACCTCTCCTGGCACTCCTGCGCGATCTTTCTCAACTGGCCGGGGTCCAAGGAGGCCGCGATCCTCCGGTAGAAACCCAGCCGCAGCGCGATGTCCTCGATATAGGACTCCGGTATCAGGGCGTCCACCTTCAGCTCAACCGAAGGCATGACCTTTTCTCTTATCTCCACCCCTTTAAGCTCCGCCACCGCCTGCTCCATAAGCTCCATATACATCTCGAAGCCCAAGTCGTTTATATAACCCGACTGCTCCGCTCCCAGCATGTTGCCGGCCCCCCTTATCTCCAGGTCCTTCATCGCCACCCTGAAGCCCGCGCCCAGATAGTTGAGCTCCTCAAGCGCCTCCAGCCTCTTCCTGGCGTCTTCGGTTATGATGTCGCCGCCCGGGATGAGGAACCACGCGTGGGCGGCGACGTTTCCCCTGCCTACCCTCCCCCTGAGCTGGTAGAGGTCCGCCAGGCCCATCATATCGGCCCTGTCCACGACTATGGTGTTGGCCGTCGGTATATCGATCCCCGAGCCTATTATGGCGGTCGACAGCAGAACGTCGAGTTCGCCGTCCATGAATTTTATCATCACGCGCTCAAGCTCGTTTTCCTTCATCCGCCCATGGGCCATGCCAATCCGGGCGTTCGGGAAAATCCCCCTCAACAGGCCCATTACCTTTTCAATGTCCTCTATCCGGTTGTGGACGAAGAAAATCTGCCCGCCCCTTGACAGCTCGGCGGCAACGGCCTCCCTTATCACGTTCCTGCCAAAGACCGCGATGGTGCTTTTGACCGCCAGCCTCTCCTCGGGGGGCGTTTCTATTACACTCATGTCCCTGATGCCCGCAAGCGACATCTGGAATGTCCTGGGTATCGGCGTGGCCGTAAGCATGAGCACGTCCACACCCCTGCTTAGCTCCTTTATCTTCTCCTTCTGCGCGACGCCGAAGCGGTGCTCCTCGTCTATCACGAGGAGCCCCAGGTTTTTAAAACTAAGGCCGGCCCTGAGGACTGAGTGCGTGGCAATGAGTATGTCCACCTCGCCCTTTTCGAACGCCTCGAAGGCGAGCCGGTTTTCGGCCTTCGGCTTGAACCTGCTTGCGAAGTCTATGCGCACCGGAAAGGCCGCGAACCTGGCGGAAAAGGTCCTGAAATGCTGCTCGCAAAGGAGGGTTGTCGGCACCAGGACCACCACCTGTTTCGCGTCATAGACCGCCTTGAAGGCCGCCCGCATGGCGACCTCCGTCTTCCCGTAGCCTACGTCCCCGCACAGGAGCCGCTCCATCGGCCTGGGCTCCTCCATGTCCTTCTTCACCTCGGCAATCGCGCGCGCCTGATCGGGTGTGGCCTCGTAAGGAAAGAAATCATCAAATTCCCTGTGAAGCTCCGTATCGGGGCTGAAAGCAAACCCCTTTGTGACTTCCCTTTCGGCGTAGATTTTAAGGAGCTTTCCCGCTATCTCCTTGAGCCGCTTTTTGACCTTTGCCTTCCTGCGTTCCCAGGCCTTTCCCCCGAGCCGGTCAAGCTGGGGTTTCAGGCCCTCGGGGCTTTTGTACTTGTGTATCTTTTCTATCCCGTAAAGTGGAAGGTATATCTTTGCCCCCTCGGCGTATTCGATAACCAGGATGTCCGTTTTCGGCGCGGCGCCCTCCCCCTGGGCGGCCTGACGCGCGAATCCAAGAAACCTGCCGATGCCATGCTCGTTATGAACGACGTAATCGCCCCCCTGCAGGTCGTCAATCGTCTGGAGGAGGCCGGAGATGCGGGATTTTCTCATCGGCTTCCATGCCGGCTTCTCCCCGAAGAGTTCCCTGTCCGTAACGATGAAAAGCGCTGGTCTCCGGCCGGAAGGACCCTCCCCCTCCGGAAGGCCCAGGGCGAACCCGGCCGAAAGCCCGCCGGGAAATGACGTCGCGCAAAGGCTCCCTTCATATGCGGGGACATCTCCGGGCTCCAGCACGGGCATGTGCAGCCCGTCTTCCCAGAGGATGTTTTTTACCCTTTCGGCCTGTGCGGGGGAGGAAAGAACAAAGAGAATTTCCGCACCGGAATTTCTCAGCCTTCTCACAACCGCCGGAAGCTCCGTTATGTCGCGCCTCTCGTCGTGCAGCAGGCCGTAACCGGCAAGCGGGAGGCTGGCCTCCGGACTGGCCTCGGGGAGGCCAGCCTCAGCGAGACTGGTCTTGCTGTCTTCGCCCGCGCCGCTTTTCAGTGGAAGACTTGCCCGATTCTTCAGAGGAAGACTAGAAAGCACGATGGTCTCCCCTGGCATGCCGGATGCGTCTTCGATGGCAAACGTACGGTAATTGTTCAGGTCAGCCGGCTCTCCCCTGTCCGGTTCCCTTGCAGGCAGGATGGAGAGCCGGAAGACTTCCTTCGTATGGAGCTGGCTTTCGACATCGAAGAGCTTCATGCTGTCGATGTCGTCGCCAAAGAACTCCACCCTCACGGGGTCATCCATCCCTGCCGGAAATACATCCAGTATCCAGCCCTTCATCCTGAACTGTCCGGGCAGGCTCACAAGCGGGGCGGGTTTGTAGCCCATCGCGGTCAGCCTACCTTCGAGTTTCTGCCTTTCAAACGACCCCGGATATGAAAGCTGTATCCTGATGTCTTCAAGCAGGCCGGAGGTCCACAGCGGGGCGGAAAGCGCGGCCTTTGACGCGATGACTATCTTGGGGGCTTTCCCCGAAACCGCAAACTCCGCGCGCCTGCCCGATATCTCGGGGCCGTCCGGTTCGGGCAGCAGGAAGACCTCCGCCATATTGCCGCCCGTGAGGGAAAGATAAAAGCTTACGTCCCTTTGGAGTTTTTGGGCGTCGGACTCCCTGCGGGCGGCGCAGAGGACCGGCTTCCCACTTCGCTGCCGCGCGGCCATTGCCAGCAACAGGGCCGCGGCGGAACCCCTCAGGGAATGTATCCGCGCGGAGGCGGCCAGGGAGGGGAGAGCTATTTTTTTGAACTCATTAAAGGCCTTTAACAGGACCACTTTGCGAAACTGAGGACTTTTGGGGTAGGTTTCTGTTCATTTACGCCTTCCGCAGCCGCCTGATCTTGTCTATCACGCCGGTTGTCGAAAAACCCTCCACATAGGGCAGAGAGCGGGTAACCGGCACGATATTCGAACCCACGATATCCTTTTTTTTCCAGTCGCCGCCTTTTACGAGTATGTCCGGTTTGATATATCCGATAAGCTCATAGGGGGTCTCCTCATCGAATACCACGACATAATCCACCATTTCAAGGGCTGCGAGGACCTCCGCCCTCTCCTTCTGGCCGTTTACGGGCCTGCCAGGCTTTATCTTCGATACCGACCGGTCGGAATTCATGCCCACAACAAGCACCTCACCCATCTTTTTCGCCTTTTTCAGATAGCGGACATGCCCGGCGTGGATGATATCGAAGCATCCGTTTGTAAAGACTATCCGCAACCCGGAGGCCGGTGACCGCCGCGCCTTCAACTGCGAAAGCTCCCTTTTGAGCGCCCGCCTGCTAAGGATTTTTCCCATGCCCCTCGCGGACCGCGCCCTTCCGTTTTTTCTCCAGCATCTCTTTTGCTTTCTCCAGGATCTCGCGGTCCCCTTTATAGGTGGCAGCCTTCAGCGCTTCCCCGATGGGAAACCACGCCGCGTCGTCAACCTCCAGGTCGTGGCCGCCGGTGTCCCCGCTTAAGTATCTCATGAGATAAAAATGGACGGTCTTTTTGCACCTGGCCTTCTCCTCGCTGAGGTAGTACCAGTATGTGATTTCGCCAAGCCTGTTATCCAGCCGGGCCTTAAGGCCGGTTTCCTCGGAGACCTCGCGAAGGGCGGTCTGCTCGATTTTTTCCCCTTTGTCGACAGTGCCCTTTGGAAGCGTCCATACCTTTCCGCCCTTCACCGCGACAAGCGCCACTTCCGGCCCCTCCGGGGTCAGCCTGTAGACGACACCTCCCGCCGAAGTCTGTATCTTTACCGGGGCCGGCTTCAACTAACCGCCCCCGATTAGCCTCATGATGTCGTTTCTTATGGCGAAGGCCATGAGCGTCACCAGGATGAAGAGCCCCACCCTCTGAAGGTTTACCTGGACTGTCTCGCTGAGGGGCTTGCCCCTGGCGGCCTCAATAGCCAGGAAAAGCACATGGCCGCCGTCAAGGATCGGCACGGGCAGGAGGTTCAGCACCGCAAGGTTTATGCTTATGAAGGCCATGAACACAAGGTAGGAGAACACCCCCATGGATGCCGCCTTGCCGGACTCCTGCACTATCGAAATCGGGCCTCCGATTGTCTTTATCGAAAAAGCGCCGGTTATCAGGCTCTTTATCGCGTCCATGACGAAGGCCCCGAGCCTCCACGTGGCAACGGCCGCCTTGAAAGGCACGCCCAGAAGATTGTTGGCCTTTATTATATGAAAGGGTATGGCATCCCCCGCCCTCTCTATGCCCAGCCTTCCGATAACCACCTGCCGCCCCCCAAGGGTCTTTACACTTACCGCCTCGGCCTGGACCGTGAGCGTAAGCGCGCGGGCGCCCCTTTTCACCCCGACCTTGAGCCGCTGGCCGGGCCTGGAGCTTACATCCTCCACGAGGTCGATCCAGGTGGTGACCGGCTTGCCGTTTATACTGGTTATTATGTCGCCCGCCTCGAGGCCGGCCTTTTCGGCAGGCGAGCCTTTCATTACGGCCCCTATCTTTGGGGTAATATCGCTTAATTTGGGGACATTGACCGGAAGACCCGCCGCCAGGACGGTCGCCACGATGCAGAAAGTCAGAAGGATATTGAAAAAGGGCCCGGCAACGGCGATCAGCACCCTCTTCCATACAGGCTGGGAATTGAATGCAAAGGCCTTCTCCTCCGGCGCAAGCTCCTCGCCCTGCTCATCGCCGAGCATCTTCACATACCCGCCAAGCGGCAGCGCGGATATCATGTACTCGGTGCCGCCCTTTTTGAACCCGGCCACCTTCGGGCCGAAACCCAGGGAGAATTTAAGCACCTTTACCCCGAGTATCTTCGCAAAGAGGAAATGACCGAATTCGTGGACGAATATCAGAACCCCCAGGAGGATGGCGGCCCAAACAAGAATCAAAAAGTCTTTCTCCTTTTATCGCGTTTAATTTTCTCGATGAGGACCGAAGCGGATTTGCGCCCGCCGGAGTCCGCCTCGATAACGCGCTTCTCATCGGTCAGGTCCCTGCGGGTGTGCAACTGCATCGTTTCATTTATTATAGCAGGAATATCGTTGAACCCTATTTCCCCTGCCAGAAACGCCTCTACGGCCGCCTCGTTCGCGGCGTTCAGGACGGCGGGAAGCGTGCCGCCTTCCCTAAGCGCCCGGTAGGCATAGAGCAGACACGGGAAAGCCCCGGTATCGGGTTTGGAGAATGAAAGCCTCTCGAAGCGTGTCAGGTCCAGGGAAGGGATGACCCCGGGGAGCCTGCCGGGCCAGGAAAGCGCGTATGCGATAGGCGCCTTCATGTCCGGCACGGAGAGCTGGGCGATGATCGAGCCGTCCGGGAACTCCACCATCGAATGCACGATACTCTGCGGGTGGACAAGGACCCTTATCCGCTCCGCGGGCAGATTGAAGAGGTGATGGGCCTCTATGACCTCAAGTCCCTTGTTCATGAGGGTGGCCGAATCCACGGATATCTTCCTGCCCATCTGCCAGTTGGGGTGGCTGACCGCCTCCCTGGCGGTGACGCCCTCCAGGTCCTCCGCGCGCCTGCCAAGGAAAGGGCCGCCCGAGGCGGTGAGAATTATGCTGCCCTGGAAATCCTCTCCGCTGCCGTTCAGGCACTGGAAGACCGCGCTGTGCTCGCTGTCCACGGGCAGTATCCTGACGCCGTATTTTTTGGCCTCGGACATTACCAGGTCGCCCGCCGTGACCAGGGCCTCCTTGTTGGCAAGCCCTACGTCCTTGCCGGCCCTTATGGCGGCCAGGGTCGGCGCCAGCCCCGCAAACCCCACAATGGCCGAGATCACGAAAGAGGCGCCCTCGCAAGCGGCCACCCTCAGGAGCCCCTCTTCGCCGCTTAAAACGGCCGGCCCGTTTTTGATCCGGCCCTTGAGGGCGCGGGCCGCCTCCGGGTCCGAAAGCGCAACCACCCGCGGCTTGAATTTTTCCGCCTGCTCCAGAAGAAGTTCATGGTTTTTGCAGGCCGCGAGCGCGACCACCCTGAAACGCTCCGGGTATTTTTCAACCACTTGGAGCGAACTTTTACCGATTGAGCCGGTTGACCCCAGGATTGCAATGTTCTTCATTTCATTGGAAACCCGCCTGATATATTATTACAAAACAAGAAAATAAGCGAACCATGCCCGGCCTGCGCCAGATTTGCGGGGGCCCTATCTGTCAGTAGCTATTAACAACAGATCACCCGGATTCCCGTAGAGCATAGGGCTGATATCTGCCCGGTCCTTGAGAGCGGGAGCAGGAAAGTCCCCCGTATTTTTTTAAAAAAACTGAAGATATTGTTTCATAAAATTGAAACCGCAACCGTCATTATACCCCAAACCCTCCGATTGGATTATCATATCTGCATGCCCTCCGATGCGCGCACGGATGCGCTTGAAACCCTGGGCCTGATAGGCACGGGCAGGGTCCTGCCCAAGGAGGCCCTTTCCCCCCTGGAGGAGGCCCTTTCCCGCAGGGACAGGGCCTTTTTGATGGAGCTGGTCTATGGCGTTTTAAGGCATAAGGGCCTCCTGGACCACCTGATTTCGGAATTTGTAAACAGGCCGCCGCGCAGCCGGACGGCCGATAACCTGAGGCTCGCGGTCTACCAGATATTCTTTACCCGCGTGCCGGAGAGGGCCGCAGTCAACGAGTCGGTCAATCTTGAGAAAAGTTCCAGGGGCGGCAGCCCGGCGCTCGTAAACGCGGTCCTCAGAAACGTTGTCAGGAGCAAAAAAACTCTCGAAGAGGAACTTGCCAGGCTGAAGGCGGACGCTGAAAGCCCGGCCGCCGGCGCGGCAGCCCGGATAAACGCGATAAGCACCCTCACTTCCCATCCCCGATGGCTCATCGGGAGATGGATCCGCAGGTTCGGCGCGGAGGATGCGCTTGCGCTTGCCCGCGCAGACAACCGCATCCCTCCGCTTGTGCTCAGGGTCAACACGATCAAAAAGACCCGCGAGGAAACCCTCCGGATGCTCTCCCGGGAGGGCATTAAGGCCGCACCCACGGCATTCAGCCCGGCCGGGGTAAAGATAGGAGGAGGAGGAGGAGGAGGAGGAGGAGAAAGCGCCCGGCGGGTCGCCTTCCGGGATATCGAATTTATTCACCCTGTTTGCACGGCCCAGGACGAGGCCGCGCAACTGGCCGGATTTCTGCTTGCCCCCAGGCCGGGAGAAAAAATCCTTGACGCCTGCGCGGCGCCCGGGGGCAAGACAACCCATATCGCCGAGCTCATGAAGGACTCCGGTCATATCACCGCGGCCGATATCGACCCGGGCAGGCTCCAAAAACTCCGGGAAAACCTCACCCGGCTCGGGCTGCGCTCGGTTTCGGCCGTCGAGGCCGATATAACGGATGAAGGCGGCCCGGTTCATGCACGGCCGGGGTACTTTGACCGGGTCCTTATAGACGCCCCGTGCTCCTCCCTGGGCGTCATCAGAAGAAACCCGGATGTAAAATACCGCCACAGCGAAAAAGAACTGGCCGGGTTTGGCGCAAGGCAATTGCGGATGCTCTTTGCCTCCGCCAGGGCGCTCAAGACCGGCGGCGCGCTCGTCTATTCAACCTGCTCCACGGAGCCCGAGGAAGGTGAAATGGTAATAAGGGGCTTCCTCGAGGCCATGAAGGGATGTTTCGCTTTCGATGAGGATGTCCCGCCATATCTGCGGCCGCTTATGAGCGACGGTTTTTTGAGGACGTATCCGCATCGCCAGGACATGGACGGGTTTTTTATGGCAAAATTAAAGAAACTATGCTGAAGAAAATCTTTTATTTTTTTCTGTTTCTTTTTTTGGGGGTTGCCTCCGGCTTCGTGACGTACAAGGTCATTCTCCTCAATAAAAAAGTTGCCGTCCCGGAGATGAAAGGCCGCGCGACGGAGGCCGCAAGGGGCATGCTCCGGGACCTGGGGCTGGGATTGCGGATAGAGGGCAAGGGGTTCGATCCCATAATCCCTCCGGGCGGCGTCATCAGCCAGCAGCCGGAAACCGGGCAGACGGTGAGGATCGGCTCCGCGGTAAGGGTAATCATCAGCGAAGGCCCCGAGACCGCCCGGATGCCCTCCGTGCTCGGCCGGAAATTGACGGACGCGCTGGCGTTTCTTGGCAAGGACGGGCTTGGCGTAACGAAGACGATCCAGGTCCATTCGTACAGGGTCCAGGCGGGCAATATCATAGCCCAGGACCCGGAGCCGGGCGAAAAGGCCGGCCCGGTAACCCTTGTTGCGAGCGACGGCCCCCCTAATGTAAGCTATTGGTGCCCTGATTTCAGGCTGATGAGCATGGAGGAAGCCCGGAGCCTCTGCCAGGCCCTCGGGCTGGAGCCCGTGTTCGGAAGTTCAACGGGCAACCCGGGTGCGGCCGCTGCGCTGGTGGCATCGCAAAAGCCGGCGCCCGGCTCCGAGATAACGGAGGGACAGAAGGTCTTTCTGGAGCTGAAATGAACAAGTCCGCCGCTGACAGGAAAAAAAGAAAAGTGTTGATTGCGCCGTCCCTGCTTTCGGCCGACTTCATGTCCCTGGCCAGGGAGATAGAGGCAACGGGGGAAGCCGGGGCCGACCTGCTGCATGTTGACATCATGGACGGCCATTTCGTGCCCAACATGACCATCGGCCCCTTTATCGTGGAGGCGATAAGAAAGACGACGAGTCTGCCCCTGGATGTCCACCTCATGATAGAAAGGCCCGAGCGCTACATTGACGATTTCATCGGGGCAGGCGCGGATTTCGTGTCGGTCCATATGGAGGCGTCCGTACATCTGAACAGGATTTTGAATCACATAAAGGAAAAGGGCGCCAAAGCGGGCGTCGCGCTCAACCCGGCCACGCCGGTTTCATGCCTTGCCAGCGCCGTCTACGACCTTGATTTTGTGCTCATCATGTCCGTAAACCCGGGGTTCGGGGGCCAGGCCTTCATCCCCCACTCGCTCGAAAAGATAAAAGAGACAAAAAAACTGCTTGCGCTTAAAAACCCATCCGCCCTGATCGAGGTTGACGGCGGGGTGAAACCGGACAACTTCCGGACGTTGGCGGACTGCGGCGCGGACATCCTGGTGATGGGTTCGGCGTTCTACCTGTCCGGCGATTACAAGGCCCTTGTGCAAAACCTCCGGCGGGGCAAAAAGCAGGCCCTGAGGTGATAAATGACCGCCTGAAATCCAGGCTTGAAGAGGCGGACGCGCTGAGGGAGAAGGCGCACTACCGGCAGTCCCTCTCCATCGTCAACCGGGCCTTGAAGACATGCGGGCCCCGGGATTTCGAAGGGGCTTACAGGTGCCATCTGCTCTCCGGCCACAACTGGAGGATGCTTGGCAATTTCGAGAAGGCCATCGCCCATTATGAGAAGGCGATAAGCTTCGCGGGCGGCATTTCCCCGGCAGATATTTCTCTGGCAGAAGGGGCCAAAACGCTTCTGCCCGATGCGACGGTGAGCCTGTCTCTTGCCTACAGGGCCCTTGGAGACTGGAAAGAGGCCCTCTCGCTGTTGCGCGAGGCCGAAAAGGCATATAAACGCCTGAAGGACGAGGAGGCGCTCGCCTTCGTGCTCTGGTCGAAGGGGGGCACTTTCAGGATAAAAGGAGACATAGGGCGGGCAATAGAGACGTTGCTTGAGGCCAGGAAAATGTTCGCCGCTCTTGGGGACGAGCATGCCGTCGGATTCTGCCTGAACGGGCTAGGCGGGGCAAACAGGATAAAGGGGGCCTACAAGACCTCTCTTGCCTGTTACACGAAGGCAAACACGCTTTTTAAAAAGCTCAAGGACCCCTTCGGACTCGCCTACTCATTCTGCGGCATCGGCAACGCCCTCAGGATGACGGGCAGACATGAAGAGGCGCTGAAACATTTCAGGCAGGCCCTGCGGATTTACAGGCGGATTGGCGATATCGTAAGCTCCTCGTACACGCTCTGGAGCACGAGCAAGTCCCTGGTGATGACCGGCAGGCCAGCTCCCGCGCTGAAAGCCCTCAAGGAGGCGGAAGGGTTTTTCGCCCGGACCAGGGACCCGAGAGGCAAAATATACTGCCTTTTGTCGGAAGCCGAGTTTTCGGCGATGAAGGGGGGCGGAAAAAAGCCGATAGAGCTGGCCGCCAGGGCGCTTGAAATCTCAAGGCGGCATGGATTTGCCATAGAGGCCTGCCATGCCTCGGCCTGTCTTGATTTTTTTAAAGGGGAGACGGGCGACAGTCTGGACACAACCTGCTACCGGAGACTGGGGCTCAGGAGGCCCGATTTCAGAAAGGTCCCAGTCAACATACCCTGAAGGGCCCGCCGTGCTGAACCTCCCTCTGAACGTCCCCAACATCCTGACGCTCATGAGGATAATTCTCATCCCCTGTTTCGCGACGGCCCTGTCCTACCGCAGGTTCGACTACGCCTTCTACATCTTCCTGGCCGGGGCCATAACGGACAAGCTCGACGGGACGATAGCCCGCCTGGCCGGCAAGGCCACCGATCTGGGCTCCGTCCTGGACCCCCTGGCCGACAAGTTCATGCTCATAACGTCCTTCATAGTTTTCCTCATCCTGGGGCTTATCCCCATATGGCTTGCAATTGCGGTGCTCAGCCGGGATATAATAGTTATACTGGGATGGGGGCTGCTAAGCCTTGCCGGCGGCTCCGTCCGCATCGAGCCCACACGCACCGGCAAGCTCGCCATAGCCGCCCAGTTCACCCTTTTGACGGCCGTGCTCTTCAGGATAAACTACGGCTTCATCACGGCGGCCGTAATCGAGACGCTCATCTGGCTGGCGGCCGCGCTGACGGCGGTCTCCGGCCTGCAATACGTGGAAAGAGGACTAAGGATTGCATCAGAGAGAAAAATGCGGGGTTGAGATAGAAGGCGTGGCGCCGGGCAGCATTGCCGGCAGGGCCGGAATCGAAGCCGGCGACACGCTTCTAAGCGTAAACGGCAACAAGGTTTCGGACATGATAGACTACCTCTTCCACAAGGCCGGTCCCAGGCTCGCGCTGCAGACGGAAAGGGCGGGCCGGATAACGCTGGATGTACCCGAAGGGGAAGACCCCGGGATAGCGCTGAAGCATTTCCCCGTCAAAAGGTGCGGCAACCACTGCTCATTCTGCTTCGTCTCCCAGCTTCCCAGGGGCATGAGGAAGACCCTTTACTTAAAGGACGAAGACTACAGGATGTCTTTCATCTACGGCAACTATATAACGATGGCGAACCTCACCGAGGGCGATAAAAGGCGCATAGCGAGGCAGAGGCTGAGCCCCCTGTACATATCCGTTCACAGCACCGACAACGGGATAAGAAGGCGGCTCCTGGGAAACCTGCGGGCCCCCGACATAATGAAGGACCTGAAATTCTTCCGTGACAACAGGCTCCGGGTCCACACCCAGATAGTCCTCTGTCCGGGCATAAATGACGGGCAGAACCTGGCAAGGACGATACAGGACCTTTACCTCTTCCACCCCTATGTCATGTCCGTGGCCGTCGTGCCGGTCGGCCTTACGGCCTATGCAAAGGCCGCCCATGCAAAGGCGGGCGTGCGGCCGGTGGAAAAGGAAGATGCGGTAAAGACCATCTCAATAATAGAGCGCTTTCAGAGGCGTTTCAGGAAAAAGCACGGCGAAAACATCGTCTGCGGCGCGGACGAGCTCTACATCAAGGCCGGTCTGGCGCTGCCCCCCGTGGCCGAATACGGCGACCTGCCGCAGATAGAAAACGGCGTGGGCATGGTGCCGCTCTTCCTGCAGGAGGCCAAAAAACAGAAGCCGGTGGAGCCCACCGGGCTTAAATACCTGACCTTTACCGGCGTCTCGTTTCATCCCTATCTGAAAAAATTCACCGACCGGCTGGGCAAAAAGGGGCATCGAATATCGCTTGTCCCCGTGACGAACAGCTTTTTCGGGCCTTCAGTCACCGTCACCGGACTTCTCACCGGCAGGGACATCCTGGGCAGCCTGGGGGAAGAAGCCGCCTCGCATGATATACTACTTGTGCCTGAAACAGTGGTGAGGGAAGGAGAAGACATGTTCCTGGACGACGTGAGGATTTCGGATATGGAGGCGGCCCTGGGCATAAAAGCCAGGCTTATAGAGGCGACCCCGGGCGGACTCCTGAGGGCGCTTGGAGAGGGTCTATGAAGATAACGGCCAGAACGAAGCTTTTGGCGCTCTTCGGCTATCCGGCCGGACACAGCCTGTCGCCCGATATGCACAACGCCGCCTTCGAGCGCATGGGGCTCGATTTCTGCTATCTCGCTCTGGAGGTAAGGCCCGAAGACCTGACTGCCGCGGTGGCGGCCATACGGGCGTTTGGAATGAGGGGCGCAAACATTACCGTCCCGCACAAGGAAAAGGTCATTGCCCTGCTGGACGAAATCGACGAGGAGGCCGCTTTCATAGGGGCCGTGAACACGATCGTGAACACCGGCGGCAGGCTCAAGGGCTTTAATACCGATGGCAGGGGTTTCATGCAGATGCTGGCGGATGAGGGTATTGACGTCTCAGGCAAAAACGTCTTCGTCTGCGGCGCCGGCGGGGGATCGAGGGCCATCAGCTATTACCTCTCGGAGAAGGCCGCGAGCCTGAGCATATTCGATGTGGACGGCAATAAACTCAATAAGCTCGTGTCGGATTTAAGCAGGATCAGAAATAACGTAAGGGCGGCCGCCGGCGTGCACGACACGGGCGGCATGGATTTATTCATAAACGCCACGCCTCTTGGGCTGAAGGAGACCGACCCGCTGCCAGCGAATCCCGCGGGATTTCCGCGGGGCTGCGTTGCGGGCGACCTCATTTACAAAGAGACGGCCTTCCTGCGGGAGGCGGGAAAGGCCGGCCTGAAGACGTTCAACGGGCTTGGGATGCTCTTGTGGCAGGGGGTGCTCGCATCGGAGCTATGGACGGGCGTGCGTCCTCCCCACGATGTGATGCGCAGGGCATTGCTGGAGAATTTTTGAGAGGGTTGAAAGAGGAGTGAATATTCTATGGCCCGTTTCCGGAAGATGGCGCCGGTGCTCCTTTTAGTGTCGGCGGGGGTTTTCTCTGCCTTTATGTATCTCCATGAAAAGAGGAAGGCGGATAGCGCGGCATCGGCTCCGGCAGGCAAGGCAGCGGTGCTCTACAGCTCGCTCACCGGCGTGAGCGTCATAAACATCAAGGACAACAGGACGCTCTGGGTGGCCACCTCGAAAAAGGCGGTCTTTACAGGCGACGGGCAGACGGCGCGCTTAAGCGGCGTCTCGATAGACATACCGTCTGAAAACGCAAAACTGGACGCAAGCGGCGGCGAGCTCAACCTGGACTCTAACATCCTTACGCTGGACGGTGCCATCAAAAGCCAGGTGAAAGGGTTCGACCTGAAGACCAACTCCGTCCGGATCGTGCCGGGCGGAACGCTCAACACGGGCAAAAACGACCCGGTGGTCCTAGAGAAAAAAGGCATCGAGATCGAGGGGCGGGGGCTCGACGCCAACCAGCAGAAGAAAGTGAGATTGGAAGGCGATGTCAAAGCGGTTTTTTACTAAGGTCTTTCCCCTTGTCCTGGCCGTCTTTTTCGCGGCTTCCGGCCTTTCACACGCATTGGCCGCGGAAGGAAACGCTACGGCCGGCAAGCCGGCGGCAGCGGGCGGCGCGACGGGGAAAACCGGCAATAAGGGCATCGGGGGCGGGGGGGAGAGCGTGAAGAAGGGGCCTATCGTGATAACATCGGACAGGCTTTCGGCCGATTCAAGCGCCCACACAGCCGTCTTCTCCGGAAGGGTCCAGGCCAGAAACGGCAATATGTGGCTTTACGCCGACAAGATGGTGGTCCACTATGGCGAAGAGGGCGGCGTTCAAACCATAGACGCGATAGGCAGTGTGAAACTCATCAAGGAAGACCGGGTCATCACCTCCGGCAAGGCCCGCTACACGAAGGCGGACGACAGGGTCGTATTCACAGAGAACCCGAAGATCGTCCAGGGCAGCACGGTGGTGACCGGGGTAATTATAACCTATTATGTATCTTCCGACCGGATGGACGTTCAAAACAGCAAGGTCATAATGCAGAACAAATGACACATGTGCTGAAGGCCATAGACATCAGTAAAAAGTACGGCCGGCGCACGGTCGTCAAAGGCATCGGCATAGAGGTCCGTTCGGGCGAGACGGTCGGCCTGCTGGGTCCGAACGGAGCCGGAAAGACGACCACTTTTTACGTGATAGCCGGCCTTTTGAAGCCGGAAGGCGGCAGGATAGAGCTTGACGGCAAAGACATCAGCGGCCTGCCAATGTACCGGAGGGCCAGGCTGGGCATAAGTTATCTGCCGCAGGAGCCCTCGATCTTTAGGAAGCTCACGGTCAGGGACAACCTCCGGGCGGTCCTCGAATTGACGGACCTGGAAGGCACCGGCATGGAAGAGGAGATAGAAAGGCTCCTTGCGGAGTTCAATCTCGGGGATTTTGCCGGGAGGGAAGGGTTTCGGCTCTCCGGAGGAGAGAGGCGAAGGACCGAGATAGCCCGCTCCATCGCCACCCGGCCGGACTTCATGCTCTTCGATGAGCCTTTCACCGGGATAGACCCAATTGCTATAATAGAATTGAAGAAGATGTTAGAATATTTGAAGCAAAAGGGCCTGGGAATACTTATAACAGACCATAACGTGAGAGACACGCTCTCCATCACGGACAGGGCCTACATCATCAGCGAGGGCAAAATACTCTTCGAGGGCCCTCCGGGGGAGCTTGTGGCGGAACCCAGGGTCAGGGAAACGTACCTCGGAGAGGAATTCAGGCTCTGAAATGGCTCTGGACAACCGTCTTGAGATAAAACTCCTTCAGAAGCTGATCCTTACCCCCCAGCTTCAGCAAGCGATAAAACTCCTGCAGATGCCCCAGCTTGAGCTATCCCCTTTCCTGACAAACGAGCTGATGGAAAATCCATTCCTGGAGGAGACGGCCGAGGAAGGCGCTTTCCCCGAGGAAGAAGGCGGGGCCGCAGCCGCGGAAAGCACCCTGGAAAAGGCGGAGGCGGAGGGGGGGACGGAAACCCATGATTTCGACGAGACGGAAGCGCCGCTGGAAAAGCTCATGAGCCTCTCGGAATCGGACGACTATTTCGAGGAACGCGGGTTTGACGGCAGGGACCTCGGATATTTCAATCCGGGGACTGTCGCGCAGACCAGTTTCGAGAACTTCGTGAGCAAGGAGGGCGATCTTCAGGAGCATCTGCACTGGCAATTGAGGCTTTCAACCGTCCCAGCGGGCCTCCTCGGCGCAGCGGAGGCCGTAATCGGCAATATCGACGAAAACGGCTACTTGAGGGCCACCGATGCGGACATAGCGGAAATTGCGGGCTGCACGGCGGAGGAGGCAGGCCTGGCGGTAAAACTCGTCCATGGCTTCGACCCCACCGGGGTGGGCGCCCGCGATCTGAAGGAATGCCTTATCCTGCAGCTTGAGCGCCTCGGCCTGGGCGGCAGTCTTGCCCAGTCCCTGATAGTCTCCAACCTCCAGGACCTCGAAAAAAAGAGATACAACCAGCTTGCCAAACAGTATAACTGCACGCTGGACGAGATACTGGGCGCAGTCAGGGTCATAGAAAAACTGGAGCCCAAGCCGGGCAGGAACTATTCGAGTTCCCAGCCCGTCTACATTACCCCGGACGTCTACATAGTGAAGACCGCGGGGGAGTTCCAGGTGGTCCTCAACGACGAAGGGATGCCTAAACTGAGGCTCTCCCATTTTTACAAGAAGCTCGTTTCGCAGCGCAACAACCTCCCCAAGGAGGAAAAACACTTCATCGACGACAAGCTCCGCCAGGCCGTGTGGCTTTTAAAGAGCCTGGACCAGAGGAACAAGACGATCTACAGGGTCGCCGAGAGCATACTTAAATTCCAGCGGGAATTTTTCGAAAAGGGACGCATGTATCTGAAACCCCTGAATCTCAGGGACATGGCCACAGAACTCAGCCTTCATGAAAGCACCATAAGCAGGGCCACGGCCAGTAAATATCTTGCATGCGACCACGGGCTCTTCAGCCTGAAATTCTTCTTCTCAAGCGGCGTGCAGGGAAGCGACGGGAAGGTCTCCTCCACGTCGGTGAAAGACATGATAAAAAAGATGATATCCGAGGAAGACCAGAAAAATCCCCTGAGCGACCAGGAGATCGTGGCCCTCTGCAAGGCCGGGGGCATCGAAATAGCCAGAAGGACAGTGGCCAAGTACCGCAAAGAGCTGTGCATCGCTCCCCAAAACCAGAGAAAACGGTTCGACTAGCAAGAAGGAGGAAAACAACCATGAACATAGTAACCACAGCGAGACACCTTGAGCTTACGCCTGCCCTCAAGAGTTACGCGGAGGAGAAAGTCGCTAAGTTTGACAGGTTCCTGTCCAACATAACCGAGGCGAAGGTCACTCTCATCCTGGAGAAAAACGTGCACAAGGCGGAAATCCTTCTGAACGTAAACGGGATACTCATATGGGCGGAAAGCTCGACCGGAGACATATACTCCGCGATAGACGAGGTGGTGGACAAGCTCGATATGCAGGTCCAGAAATACAAGGGGAAGCTGACCGCGCGCAGGAAGGGCGAAAACAGCAGGACTGCCGGCACCGGCGCGTCCGGCACTGGTGCCCCCGCGGACGAGGGCGGCAGGATAATAAAGATGAAGCGCTTCGGAATCAAGCCGATGACGCCGGAGGAGGCATCGCTGCAGATGGAACTGCTGGACAAGAGTTTTTTTGTCTTCACCGACGCGGCCTCAGGCGCGCTGAACATCATATACAAGCGCGCCGACGGCAACTACGGGCTCATAGAGCCCGTCAAATAAAGAATGCCCTCGCCCTTTATCGTTGTAATAACCGGCCTGTCGGGCTCCGGCAAAACGCTGGCCCTCAGGGCGCTTGAGGACAACGATTTTTTTTGCGTCGACAACCTCCCGCCGCAGCTCATGAGAGAGTTCATGAGGGTGGCCTCCCAGAAAAAGGACGTCCATAAAATCGGCGTAGGGGTCGACATAAGGGAGCGCGGATTTCTCCGCGGGATCGACGCCGTCATCAAGTCCCTCCGCGAACACCTCCGGATAATGGTCATCTTCCTCGAAGCGGAGAATGACGTTCTTATCCGGAGGTTCAAGGAGACCAGGAGGCCCCACCCCCTGCAGGGGGAAAGCATCGAAAAGAGCATAGAGGCGGAGACCTCCGCCCTGGCGTCCCTGAGGCAGCAGGCCGACAAGGTCATAGACACCACGGCCCTCACCCCGCAGCAACTGAGGCAGATCATAACGTCTTTCGTCGGGGGAGGCGGCCCGGTTTTTCAGGTGCAGATAATGTCCTTCGGTTTCAAGTTCGGCGTGCCGCCGAACGCGGACATGGTCTTCGACGCCAGGTTCCTGCCAAACCCCTTCTTCGTCACCGGGCTCAAGGAGCTCTCGGGCCGGGACGACGCGGTCAAAAAATTCGTCTCGGGCGACCCCCTCACCATCGATTTTGTGCGCAGGCTCGAAAACCTGCTTGTCTTCCTCATACCGCATTACAGGCAGGAGGGCAAGACCAGTCTCACCATATGCATAGGCTGCACGGGGGGGAGACACCGCTCGCCCGTCATAGCGGAGATGATAGCCGCCAGCCTGGCGGACATTGAGCTTCCGGTAAACGTAGTCCACAGGGACCTGTAGGCCCCCGGTTAAAAAATGCGCTTGCGTTTCAAAATCCCACCAGGCGGGCAGCCAGGCAGGCTTGACGCCGTCGTAGCCGGGCGGGCCGGCATTACACGCTCCCAGGCAAAAAAGCTCATCGAAGAGGGTAAGGTCCTCATGGACGGCATTCCGCCCTCCAAGGCCGGCGGCAGGCCGCGGGCGGGCGCAGTGGTGGAAGTGGAAGTCCCCGGCCCTGAAGCCGGCGGCCTGCTTCCGGAGCCGATCGATCTGGATGTCCGCTACATGGACGACTACCTCGCAGTCGTGGACAAGCCCGCGGGGATGGTGGTGTACCCTGCCGCCGGCCATCGGAAGGGCACCCTCTTAAACGCCCTCCTGTATCGCACGGGGGGCAAGCACGCGGGCGTGGGGGCGCCTCTCAGGCCGGGCGTAGTCCACAGGCTCGACAAGGACACGACGGGGCTTATGGTCATAGCCCTTGAGGACAGGACGTATTACGGACTCCTTGAGCAGTTCAAATCCCGCTCGATAAGACGCGAGTATGCCGCGCTCGTATGGGGAGAGATGAAGGAAGAGGAAGGCGTGATAAGCCTGAGGATAGGCCGCTCCAGGACGGACAGGAAGAAGATGTCCACCAGGACGAGCCGGGGGAAGGAGGCCGTCACAAGCTGGAGGGTGGCGGAAAGTTTCAGGTTTCCGGCCGCAAGCCTTGTGCTTGCCAGGCTCGGCACCGGGCGGACCCATCAGATAAGGGTCCATTTCGCCAGTATAGGGCATCCCGTGCTGGGGGACAGGACATACGGCAGGAAGACCAGTCTGGAGATCGAGGGGCGGAAAATACAGATACCCAGACAGATGCTCCACGCCCGCCTCCTGGGATTTACCCACCCGGTCACCCGTGAGACGCTGGAGTTCGAAAGCCCCCTGCCGTCCGACATGTCCGACGTCCTCGAAGAGCTGAGGAAATCCGCCGTATAGCTGCTACCCGCTTTATGCCTGATATCCGCCCGGTCCTTGATAGCCGCCCGGTCCTTTCGTTCGGTCACGCGTTTTCCCTTCCGGTCGCATACAAACGGCTTCGTTTAATTTTAAGATTCTTCCAGGGGCGAATGGCGAAAAATTGGCAGCGGCGCGGCGTGATCCGTCCGCCTGTTCCCTCTCTTAAGAACCCGGCGGATATCCTGATAATTTTAATACGAATTTCCAAAAGTAAACTTTTTCAGCAAAAAATTCGATAAGTAAACTATAGCGGGTTGGCGCTGAATTTTCTACCGGGAGTCTCTGTGGATGGTCAGATCCGGATTGTTATGCTTTGACGAGGAAAAACGCTGTGTCTTCGCCAATCTTGCCGCCTCCGAAATACTTGGCCTGAGCCCGGAGGAACTCATCGGCAAGAGCCGCGAGGAGGTCCTCGAACTTCAGGGCCGCAGGGAGGCGGGGCAGCCGGCGGACGCCGGCAGAAAAGACAGCGCGGAGATATCATTCGACCTTTCGTTCGACAATAAGCCAAACGGGGCCGCCGCCCCGGCCATCACCCTGCTAGCGGGCCTCGACCCCGAATCAGGCAGGCTTGTCAGAGACAGCCGCGAATCCATGCTCCTTTTCAGGCAGGTGGAAAAGGTGAGGATGGAGTGGGAAATAATAATGGACCGCATTGGAGACGCTGTCTTCCTCCTGGACCGGGACGACGCGGTCAGCAGGTGCAATTATTCCGCCAAAAAGGTCCTGGACAAGGATTTCTCCCAGATAATCGGCAGAAACATCTGGATCCTGCTGCATCAAAGCGGAATCGACGCGTTTCACGCGGACAAGATCGAGGCGCACCAGAAAAACACCGGCAGATGGTTTGTCCTTAATTTCTATGAACTGGGAGAAACCGGCGGGGACCTGAGAGAAACCGGCGGGGAACGCCTCGGGAGGGTATTGACCCTCTATGATTCGACGGCCCTCAAGAAGGCCCACGAACTGGAGGAGAAAAACGCACTGATAAGCCGGAGCCGGGAAGAACTGAAGACCGCCCTGGACGGCATATCGGCCCTGATCAAGCAGGTGGTGGAGAGCAAGGGTTTTGAGGTGCGGTTCGAAAATCCCCATCTGTCCAGGTGCTACGAGATGCTTTCGTGCAAAAAGGAGGACTGCCCCTGTTACGGCCGGGGCGCGTCAAGGTGCTGGCAGAAGGAGGGCACGTACTGCGGCGGCGAGGTCCAGGGGGCGTTTGCCAAAAAAATAAAAAACTGCGTGGAATGCCCCGTCTTCAGGGGGGCCACGAAAGACCCGGTTTATGAGATCGGCGAGCATTTCAACAACATGATGCACCTGCTCGAGATCAACAACAACAAGCTGAAAAACGCCCATTATGAACTGGCTGAGAAGACCGCCCTGATAATCGAGAACAAGGAAAAACTGGAGACGGCCCTGGACGGCATATCGGCCCTGATGCAGAAGGTGGTTGACGGGAAGGGGTTCGAGGTAAGGTTCGAGAACCCCTTCCTGCCAAAATGCTACGAGGTGCTTTCGTGCATGAAGAACGGCTGCCCCTGTTACGGCCGGGGCGCCGCAAGGTGCTGGCAGATGGAGGGCACGTTCTGCGGCGGCGAGGTCCAGGGGGCTTTTGCCCAAAAAATAAAAAACTGCGTGGAATGCCCCGTCTTCATGGAGGCCACGAAGGACCCCATCTACCAGATCGGGGAATATTTCAACAACATGATGCAGATGCTCGGCCTGAGCAACGGGGAACTGGCCACGGCGTACTCGGAACTGAAGAGCGCGCAGTCGCAGATGCTGCAGCAGGAGAAGATGGCCTCGATAGGCCAGCTTGCGGCGGGAGTGGCCCACGAGATAAACAATCCGATAGCGTTCGTGATGAGCAATCTGAATTCATTCTCCAAATACGTCTCCAGGCTGAAGGACTATATTGAGGCCCAGGCGGAGGCGATGGGGGCGATGGCGAAGGGGCAGGACCCGGCTGCCGCCCTTGGCCGTGTGAACGAGGCCGGCCGGCTGCTGAAGATTGACAGCGTCACAAAGGATGTCGACACGCTGATAGCGGAGTCCCTGGACGGCGCGGACCGCGTGCGCCAGATAGTCCGCAACCTGAAGGATTTCTCCCATGTGGACGAATCCGAGTTCAAATACGCCGACATAAACGCGGGCCTCGCCAGCACCATCAATATCGTATGGAACGAGCTTAAATACAAGGCGGAGCTTGAAAAGGAGTTCGGCGGCCTGCCCCTTGTGAAGTGCAATCCGGGGCAGCTCAACCAGGTATTCTTAAACCTGCTCGTAAACGCCGCCCAGGCGATAGAGAAGAGCGGGCGGATCAAGGTCAAGAGCTGGCGAGACCCGCAATACGTCTATATCCGCGTCTCGGACACGGGCTGCGGAATACCGTCAGAAAACATCCCGAGGATATTCGACCCCTTTTTTACCACAAAGGAGGTGGGCAAAGGGACGGGGCTCGGCCTGAGCATCGCCTATGATATCGTGAAAAAGCATCGTGGAGAGATAAACGTGGAGAGCGCGGCGGGGACCGGGACGGCCTTTACCGTCAAGATACCGATCGGACCTGAAGATACGCAGCCGGAGGTGCCAAATGCCTGAGCCTGTACTGAAAACCCTGATTGTTGACGATGAGGACAACGTCCTGCGGGCCATCAAACGGCTCTTCATGGACGAGCAGACCGAGGTGCTTACCGCCGCATCCGGCAGGGCAGGCCTCGAAATCCTGAAGGAAAACGAGATCGCCCTGATCATATCGGACCAGAGGATGCCGGGTATGAGCGGCTCGGAATTTCTGAAGCTGGCCCGGGAAATCGCCCCGGACGCCATAAGGATCATCCTCACCGGGTATGCCGATATCACGGCCGCTGTCGACGCGATAAACAAGGGCGGCGCCTACAGGTATCTCGAAAAACCCTGGAAGGACGCGGAGCTGCTGATGGTGGCCAGGGACGCCCTGGACAGATACAGGCTGCTCCGGGAAAACAGGCGCCTCACCGAGCTTACCAGAAAACAGAACGAGGAGCTGAAGAGGTGGAGCGATGAGCTGCAGATGGACGTCCAGCAGCAGACGATAGAGCTTTCCAGGCAGAACAAGAAATTGTCGGAGCTGAACCGGCGGCTGGGCCAGAAGATCGAGGAGTTCATTGCCGCCTTCTCCAATCTGGTCGATATAAGGGGCGGCGCCGCCCACGGGCACTCGGAAAACGTGGCCGCCATCACGCAGAGGATAGGATCGAAACTTGGCATGGAGAAGCAGGCGCTGGACCGGATAGTTCTGGCGGCCCGCCTGCACGATATAGGCAAAATAGGGATGCCGGACGCCATCGCCATCGCGAGGCCGGAAGACCTCTCCGGAGACGGACTGCTCCAGTATAAGAGCCATCCCGTCATGGGACAGTCCGCCATAGGAATGATAGAGGAATTCAGGGACCTGGGGGTGCTTATCCGGCACCACCACGAAAACTTTGACGGCTCCGGTTTCCCGGACGGCCTGAAGGGGGAGAAAATCCCGCTTGGCTCGCAGATAATAGCCGGCGCGGACCTGCTGGACAGGCTCTTAAGCGGCGGCCTTACCATGGACGAAATAGGCGCTGAGACCAGAAAAAGGTCAGTCACCGTATTGGAACCCGAACTTGCATATCTGATAGCCCATTACATGGCCGAATTTACCGGCTATCGCGCGAACAAAGGCGGCGAGTCGGCCCTGGGACTGGAGAATTTAAGGCCCGGGTTGCGGCTTTCAAGGGATTTCAGGACGGACACCGGCGTTTTACTCCTGACGAAAGACACGGTCCTGACCGAAAAACACTTGGAATTGCTCAAGAGCTGCGATTTTCTGAACCCATCCAGGACGAGCATATTCGTATGGGTCTGACCGCCCGTCAGTTCACGTCCATCAGGATATAATCGGCGTCGCCGGGCGTCACTGCGCTGTCGGGTTTCCCGTTTGGCATCCCGGGCAGCACCACCGCACAGCGGTAATTTGAAATCTTCCCGATCTGCGCGGGTATCCCCTTCTTCCACGCGTGCCCTATGCCGGTGAGCACCACCATCTTAAGCCCGGGCGCGCCCCTCAGACGGTTGACGATGTGCCATGCCATCACCGAGTCCCAGAGCATCTGGGCCTCGCAGAAGTCGTTAAAGGACTTTCCGCCCATCGATTCATGCAACCTGTACATCTCGTCTATGAAGCGCATGTATTCCTTGTCCACGGTGCAGGTGATACCCGGAGGGATCTGCTTTTTTTCGGAGGGCGAGAGAGAGTCAAACCCGCTCGTAAAGACCTTATCGCTTATCTCAGGCGGCAGGTTCAGGCCGGCCATGGGTATGCGGAACTCCCTGGCGTAGAGAAAGATGTCCCGGTACAAGGGCCAGGGGGCCGACCAGTTGTCGTAGTATATTTTCAGGAAGGTTTTTAGCGGCAGCGCCCCGTTGACCCATTGGTCCAGCTCCACCTGGCTGTCCGCCCTGAACATCTCAAGCCCTATGGCAAAACGCGTCCCGTCGCCATGCAGCGCACTGATGACTGCAAGCTGCGCCCTGTGGTCCGCCACGCTGGTATGGCTTTCCCCAAGGAGGATGACATCCGCCCCCCTTATTTCCTCTATCATCCGGCTGAAACTGATGACCTGTCGGTCACGTATCCGGAGCACCCGCATATCCGGTATCTTTGCCGCGGATGCGAACAGGGGGGAAAAAACGAATATGAGAAGGGCCGCCGTAAATACGATTATTTTTTTCATGCCCGCCTGCCTCCGTGGACAAATAAGGCTGATTAAATCTTATCAGCTTTCTGAGGCAAGCAAAACCGGCATTTTATTGAGAACGCCTGGATGGGTGACACCGGCGGGCATATAAAAACAGAGGTGGGTCCCGGCCGGGACCCGCCTCTTAAAAATCAGTTGCTGTTTCCGTCAATCGTCGTCGCGGTCGCCCCTGCCGTGATGCCAGCCGTGGTCGTCCCCGTCGTGCCAGCCGCGGTCGTGATCGCGCCATCTGTCGTCTCTGTCCCAGTGCCTGTCGCGCTCCCAGCGCCTCCAGTGGCCCCTTAGTTCCCCATAGGGGACACGCTCGTAACGCTCCGGCCTTCCGCGCCAGTGCGGGGGCAGATACATTACCGGACGCGGGACCCTGGCCGGGACGGTATATACCCACGGCCCCCTGTAGTAACGGGACCTGTACCAGCAGCCCCTGTACGGACGCCACCAGAAACCGTGGTAAAAGAAGAGATTCACGTCCACATCGGGCGCATAGTAGACATACGTGCCCGGAATCACGGCCATCTCTGGCGGCGCCGGGATCACCACGGGCGGCGGCGCCGGGTACACCACGGGCGGCGCCGCAGGGTACACGACCGTCGGGGTCCCGATACCTATTCCGATGCTCAGGTTTACTCTGGCGCTGCTGGTGCCAACCAACCCTGCTGATACCAGGAGCGCGGCGCCAAAAACCACCAAGCCCGCTTTCTTTACCATGCACCTCTCCTCATAAAAAAATCCCATATTACTTCCCGCTGCATTTTTTATCCATCGCCGGTATTTACCCGCCTATCATTATGATTTTATCCCCGCAGCCGGGATAAAACCTGTGACCGGGGTCACCACCTTCAAAAACAGGCGCCCGCCCCGGATACGAGACTCATTTGAAAACCACCGCTTCTTCCGCCCGCACCCTGGCAGGCGCATCGGGCACTATGAGTGGATAGCCCACGGGCAGGAGGGCCACGGGCCTGATGTATTCGGGCAGCCCCAGGGCCTTGCCGACCTCCTTTTCGCTGAAGGCACCCACATAGACGCTGCCCAGACCAAGCTCACAGGCCTCGAGCATCATGCACATGGCGCTAAGGGTCGCGTCCTGCACACAATAGAGATCTATGCCGCGCCTTCCGTATCTCCCCGAGACCGCCTCCTTGTCCGCGCAGGCAACCACGACGAGCGGCGCCCTTGCTATGAAAGCCTGCCCATATGCGGCCATCGCGAGTTTTCGTCTGAGAGCGGCGTCCGTCACGAAATAGAACTTCCTCGACTGGAGGTTCCCCGCGCTCGGCGCCCACAACAGGGCATCTATGAGCCTGTCCATGGCCTCCCGGGGAACCGGCTTTTCCTCAAAATTCCTGATGCTCCTTCTCCCCATAATGACGGAAAGAACGTTCATTCAAAAATCCCCCTCCCATTGGTTTTTAAAGCCTGAGCAGCGCCAGACCGGAGGCAGGGTCCACCTGCCTTGACGCATCAATCCCCGTAATTTCCAGTATGACCGCCTCCAACACAAGAAAAGTCCTCGATTTCTCCCTCAGGCAGCCGACTTTTACGCTTTCGCCCCGCCCGGCGGCCATGTGAAGATGGGCCTTAGGCCCGGTTTCGTCCCAGAATATCGTGCCCGTCCCGAGCATCTCGCTGTTGCCGGCTATTTCGCCCCAGACCGGCTCCGGGGGCATCTCATCCCCTTTGGGGCCCAGGACCACCCTGCCGCCTTTCGCGCCGCCCACGAGAAAAAAGACCGCGCAGCGGATTTCTTCCTTCCTTGCGAGACCTGCCAGGGATTGAAGAAAGTCCTCCCCGTCCTCGAATTTTGCCACAAAGGCCCTTCCCGTCCGGCCCGCTTGATATTTCATGTGTCTCCCCCGAACAATAAAATTTCTTCCATCCTGCGGCCTTAATCAACCCCTACCACATTATCGAAAGCAGGCTCTTGATGTCCGACTGCAGGCGATGGTACTTGCAATCGAGCACCATGCACTGGTCAGACCGGTAACAGTAGCCGCCCTTTATCACCACATGCACCTCAACCCCGGACTTATCCTTGTGAGGGCACGGGATGTGAAGCTTGCCGGTGCTCTCGGAAAACTTCTTTTTCTCGAAAACATCCTTCATCGTTACTATTATAACCAAAAGGGAGACGCCGGTTTGAGTGGGGCAGCGGTCCGGCACGCATGAAAAGGGCCGCCAGTGGCGGCCCTTTTCACCTGATACTTTTACCTCCGCCTGCTTCAGGCAGGGGTGTACGGATCAATAACCCGGCACCGTGATATTCTCTCCCGTCACGGATGAGGTGACGCTCACCGGGCAGTTGAAATAGTAATAGTCCCCGCAGGCCTCGCACCCGGCGGCCGTCTGGCATGTGGGGTAGCCGCCAGGGTAGCTGGTGTTCGCGAAATTCAGGGTCGGGCTCGCGTAGACGTAATAGGTCCCGGGGTCCTTGATGGTGATGGTGTAGTTGCCGTTTGCGTCGGTCCAGGCCGGGTATTTGACGGACCCGCACTCGTTGAAGGAGTGGGCGTAGGCCCAGTTGCCCGATTCGCACGGCACGGTAGCCGCCTTCACGGCCCATCCCGCAAGGGGGGCGCCCGATGCGCCCTTCACCGTCCCCGATATGGTCACCGGCTGTCCGTAGATGCCGGCGTATATGGTCCCCATGTTCAGGATCTGGTTGTAGCTAAAGGTGACGGTGGGCGGGTTTGTTGAATGCCAGACATAGTCGCCTGGAATGGGCGGAGCTTCATAAGTGTAACTGGTGCATCCTGTATAATGGCAAGCGGCCTTCTGCCGTATCTGGACATAATAGGTGCCCGGCGGGACATCGACTGAGAAATAGCCGTTTGAGTCCGATGGCCCCAGGATATACTTGGCGGCATTATAAAATTTTTCCATGGGGGGCAGCTTGGAGCCGTCCTGAAGGTATACATATGCGTTTGCAAGAGGAGTGACGACCCCATTGGCGTCCTTGTACTCGAACGTCGCCGTCATTGTGCTGCCAGCGCTGAATTTTTCCATGCGGTTGTTTTCAGTATCGGCGACATATACGTTGCCGATGGAGTCAAGGCCCACTCCCGTCGGCCAGTACAGCTGGCCGTTGCCTGAGCCGGCGGTGCCGAACTGGCCCAGCAAGTTGCCGTTTGAATCGAATTTCTGGATGCTGTTGCCGTAATAATTGGCGACAAAGACATGGCCAAGGCCGTCCACGGCCACGCTGTAGCCCACGCCAAAACCCCACTGGGTCAGATATGTCCCGCTGGAGTCGAATTTCTCGACGCGCTGGTTGCCCGTATCGGTGACGTAGACGTTGCCGGAGGCGTCGACCGCTATGCCGGAGGGGACGTTGAACTGTCCGTTGCCGGAGCCGGAGGAGCCCCACTGGGTAAGATAATTGCCGCTCGGGTCGAATTTCTCGATGCGGTTGTTGCCCGAATCCACAACATAGATGTCTCCGGAGGCGTCCAACGCGACGCTGTAGGGACGATTAAACTGCCCGTTGCCTGCTCCGTAGGAGCCAAACTTGGCCAGAAATGCCCCGTTTGGGTCGAATTTCTCTATGCGGCTGTTGCCCGTGTCTACGACATAGACATCTCCAGAGGCGTCCATCGCCAGGCCATCCGGTTGATTAAACTGCCCGTTGCCTGTGCCGGTGGAGCCCCACTGGGCCAGATAATTGCCGTTAGAGTCGAACTTCTCGATGCGGTTGTTTCCTACATCGGAGACATACACATCGCCTGAGGCATCCACTACAACGCCCACCACGGTGTTATACGGGGTATATTGAGGCACAAAATTAAACTGCCCGTTGCCCGTGCCGTAGGAGCCCCATGTGAGGATGTAGTAGTAGGTGTTGGAGGCTTCCGCCTGCCCCGGCAGGCAGACAAGCGAGGCAAAAGACAACACTGAAAAGATGAATATGGCAAACCCCATAGGCGTCTTTTTCATGATGTTAAAACCCTTTTGGATATTTTTAATCCCGGAGAATCCCTGATTTTTCACCATATTATGTTCCCCAGGTTCAGATTTTCCCCCGCTGTTACAGTCACCGGGCAGCAACCGGGCAGACATACGGGTTTATTGTCCTCGGCGCCATGGGGGCGTGCGCTGCCGTAAATATAAAGGGTCCCAGGGTCTCTCAGATATATGGTGAAATTGCCGTTTGCGTCCGTGGGAAGGATGGCGGGATATTCCGTCGGGCAACTGCCCCAGTGGCGCTGCCTGCTGCCGATTGTACAGGGGCTGAACGTTGCATATACGAAGTAACCCGGAATGGGATAATTGCTCCCGCTTAACAGCCTCCCCGTGATGGTAATCGGAGCGGAGCCGAATACCTGGGCGTATACGGTCCCAAGGTTGACGACTGAGCCGGTTGCGACGGTTACCGTGGCCCCGGGGTCATACCAGGTATAGTCTCCCGTCCTGGGCGGCCCATACGCCTGGGACTGGGTGGGCGTGGACGTAAGCGGCGCCCTCCTGGTTATCCTGATGCGGTAAGTCCCCTCCGGGACGCTCACCGAGATGTTCCCGTTTGCGTCCGACGGCCCAAGTATGTACTGCGCGTTCCTGAAATATCTTTGCATGATCGGAGAGCCGAGCGGCGGATATGTATGAAGATATACATAGGCCCCCGATAGCGGCTGGTTTACCCCGCTTCCGTTATAAATGAAGGTCGCGGTAATAGTGCCGTTCGCCATCGCAGCCCCGGAGGACAGCAATATGGAAATAGTGAAACTTA
>JAKAHV010000044.1 GCA_021825295.1 Nitrospirota bacterium | reverse complement strand
CTTTTTCCCATCCGTTTAGCATACGGATTTTCCTGTCCCCTTAAAAGCTCTTTTCCCTTTGTCTGGAGCCATTAATGCGCCGCCTAACGACCACTAATTTACCCACACGCTTTCACGAAGAGCCTTTTTTTTTAAGCTCTTTCCACGAGATAATGAGGGTCATAAACGACATGTAACTATTGGGGAAAGTGGTATCTTCGCGGGAACGTCAGGCGTTTCGATTCAGCCACACGATTACAACCTGACTTCTTCCCAGGCGAATCCAGCTTCATTTAACTCTTCGATTCAAAAAGTTCATTCCATTGCCTGGAATCCACGCCAAATTGGATTCCTGGGTATCTTTTCCGGTTTCTCCCCTCCCTTAGCCTGATTCTCTGACTCAAAATCAGACGGGATTCAGGGTGCTCACCAGGAGCGGCTTTTCCCCCTCAGCAGGGGGGCAATTCTCATGTGCCTGCCCTTTTCCCGGGTGGCCGTGCTGGAATTTTAACCGGAAGAATTTTATCGGAAAGGAGACGCATGAAGCGGTTTTACCTCATATTGTTTGTATCACTTGCCGCAACCTTTTTCCTTTTTTTCAGATTTGGCCTGGTAAACCGGGAGAGGAAGATCGAAACCGTATCTTCTAGACAGCCAGATCTCCGCGAAATCTCGGGCGTCATAAAAAAAGGGCAGACTCTGTTTGACGTGTTCAAAAAGTCCGGGCTTGCATTGGCGGAGCTTTTCAAAATTAAAGAGGCTTCGGCATCGGTCCAGAAACTCAGTGAACTCCATCCGGGCCATTCTTACAAAATAATAGTCGGAAACGATAACAGGGTCCGCTCTTTCATTTACCGTATAGATGATGATTCCATGCTCAACGTGAGGAGGGAAAACGGTGTTTTCGAGGCCGAAAAAAAACCGATAAGCTATGAAAAAAGAACCAGCGAAATGTACGTGGTGGTCAGGGATAACCTTGTATCCTCGATAGGCAACGGCAGGAAGGATCAGTCGCTTGCATTTCAGTTGTCCGACATATTCGCATGGGACCTCGATTTTGCAAGCGATCTGAGGAACGGTGACGTCTTCAAAATTGTAGTGGAGAAGCTCTACCGGAACGGACAGTTCAAAAAATATGGCGATATCCTGTCCGCGGAATTCGTCGGCAATGAAGGGGACTACCGGGCTTACAGGTTTGAAGATGATGGGAAGGTCAAGTATTATGGCGCTGACGGAAGGCCGCTCGAAAAGGCATTTCTTAAGGCCCCGCTTAGCTTCAGACGCATAAGCTCTGGTTTCTCACTCAGGCGTTTGAACCCGATATTGAAGATTTACAGGCCTCATTACGGGGTCGATTATGCGGCACCGATGGGAACGCCCGTTTCCGCGGTCGGAAACGGCACGGTCATATTTTCCGGTCGCATGGGTGAATATGGCAACCTCATAATAATCAGGCATTGGGGCGGCTACACGACCCGCTACGGTCACTTATCAAGGATGGCAAAAGGCATAAGAACAGGGGTCAAGGTGACTCAGGGAGAGATCATAGGTTATGTGGGCGAGACCGGGCTTGCCACAGGACCTCACCTCCATTTTGAAATAAGGATAGACGGAAAGCCGGTCAACCCCCTCCTTGCGAAAATACCAAGGGCAAATCCTTTATCAGGAGAACAGATGGCCGAATTCAGGGCTTTTCGAGACCGGATGAACAATGAACTGGCCTCGATACGTCCCCCGATCTATGCCGCAAAGGCGGGCTTGGTTGGACAATCCAGCCGGTCAATTTGAATACACTGAGCAAGTGAAAGGGACAATTAATATAACTTTTGAAATTTATTGAGAGGAAAGACATGAAGAAAATGATGGCGGTGTGTGCCACGATCTTTTTAATAGTGTTGTTCATCCCCCTAACCTCTTACGCCTTATGCGTGAATGTCCCTTTGGCGAATCTGCGCAGCGGCCCGGGGGAAAAATACAAGACAGTCTGGCAGGTTTATAAATTCATGCCTCTGCAGATTCTATCCTCATCTGGCAATTGGTACCGGGTAAAAGATATTGACGGATATACGGAATATGTTTACAAGCCGTTGGCGACCTCCAGGTACCGGTGTGCAGCTATCTGGTCGAAAAAGGCAAACATAAGGACCGGCCCGGGGCTCTCCTATCCGGAGAAATTCACAGAGCCGGCGGCCAGGTATGATAGCTTCAGGGTCATCGGGAGAAGGGGCTCCTGGATAAAGGTGCTGGACGATTACGGGGACACCGGCTGGATTAGTGGGGGCCTGCTTTGGATAAGATAATTCCGGCGGGGATCGCCATATGAGTTAAAGGGCAAGCATTTAAAAAATTTGAAATAAAAAAGGAGGATATCTATGAGAAACAAGAAGGCGGTGCTTATAGTTCTTTTTTCGGCTCTTGTACTATTGGCGGCATTTCCGGGAAGCCGTTCCTGGGCCGCCAATGTGGTGGCAAACGGGAAGATCATCAAAGTCCAATATACCCTTACGGTTGATGGCAAAGTCATTGACAGCTCACTAAAAAGAGGAACGCCCTTACAGTTCAAAGTCGGCGCCCATCAAGTCGTTCCAGGGTTTGAGAAAGCCCTCATTGGCATGAAAATAGGAGAGAAGAAATCTTTCAAAGTCAGCCCGGAGGAGGGATATGGCCCTGTAAACCCGAACGCCATAAGAGCAGTGCCTAAAAACAAGTTGCCTAAAAATATTAAACCTGTTACCGGCATGGTTTTGTACACACGGACGCCTAGCGGACAGGTTGTGCCCGTAAAAGTCATCGGGGTCAAAAAGAAATCCGTGACTATTGACTTTAACAATCCCCTTGCGGGGAAGACATTGAATTTTAAGGTTAAAGTGGTCGATATAAAATAAGTCCCGAAGCTGCTTTTTAACGCTGAACCCGGACTTAATGGTTTATCCCAACCAAAATTAAAAAGGCAGGTGTAAAAAGAAATGAAAAGGAAGGCGCTCTTCATGTCAAAATCAGTTTTTGTATTGCTTTCTCTTTGTGCATGTATTGAAAAGGCTCCCAAAACAAGCGGTGCTGGCAAAACCAGGCAAAACCATTTCGCGGCGTTGCCTTTAGCGGCAAGCAGGCAGGGATGATAAAAATCAAAGATTAAGACAACGAAGCGAGCCGGGATTAATGAGGGGGTCAGATGTTTTTTAAAGAGATAATGGGCTGGTTCTCCAACGATCTGGCGATAGACCTTGGCACTGCTAACACCATTGTATACATGAGGGGAAAGGGAATCATATGCAATGAGCCCTCAGTGGTTGTGTTGCGTAAAGATACCAAGGAGGTGATCGCTGTGGGTGCGGAAGCCAAAAGGATGCTCGGCAAGACGCCTGCAAGTATACATGCCATAAGGCCTATGAAGGAAGGCGTTATCGCGGATTTTGACGCAACGGGCGAGATGCTCAAGTATTTTATAGAAAAGGCACATAACAGGCACAGCTTCATCTCACCGAGAGTCATAATCGGCGTGCCATCCGGCATAACCCAGGTGGAGCAGAGGGCCGTAAAGGATGCGGCGCGGTCAACGGGAGCGCGTGAGGTCTACCTGATAGAGGAGCCGATGGCGGCAGCCCTTGGCGTGGGACTCCCGGTCGGCGAGCCGTCCGGCAGCATGATAGTGGACATAGGCGGCGGGACAACGGATATAGCAGTAATCTCTCTGGACGGCACAGTCGTAAGCAAGACCGCCAGAGTCGGGGGCGATAAAATGGACGAGTCCATCATGGTCTACATAAAACGCAGATACAACCTCATGATAGGCGAACGCACTTCAGAGACAATAAAGGTAGAACTGGGCTCCGCATGCAAGTTCGACCACCATGAGCCAAAGACGATGGAGATAAAGGGCAGAGACCTTGTCTCAGGTATACCAAAGACCTTCACAATAAACGAGGACGAGATAATGGAGGCCCTGCAGGAGCAGGTCAATACAATAATTGAGACGATCAAAACGGCGCTTGAAAACACACCCCCGGAGCTTGCCGCCGACATCGTGGACAATGGGATAGTCCTAGCAGGTGGCGGAGCGCTCTTAAGCGGACTCGACGTCCGCGTAAGGGAATCCACTGGGCTGCCGGTAAGTGTTGCCGAAGACCCTCTTACGGCTGTGGTCAATGGCGCCGGAAAGATGCTGGACGATCTGGAACTCTTAAAGAGGATAGCGGAAGGTCAGTAGTTCCGAACATGTGGTAGAATTTTATTCCTTTGAAATGATCAGGATATTCACGGTAAATTATCACAATATATGTTTTAAGCCGCTTCGCATTCCTCTTCCATGTTCACCTTTCTCTATTATTCAAATTATTGTAATTTTTGCCCCTTTTGAATGCTATAAGGAAGAGAGGATTGTAGATGAAATGTCAGATTATTAAAAAGGCCGTATTTCCTGCCGCCGGAGCGCAGACCGGTCTACGGGCTTCTATTCAAGGGTAAACGCTATGATGCTGGTGACAAGCTCGGGTTCCTACGAGCAACTGTTGAGCTTGCATTAAAGGACAGAGTATTGGGCAACGGTTTCCGGGAATTCCTCGCTGACCTAATGAAAGAGCAATTCGCCGGATCCTGAACATAAGGCGAAAAATTACAAATCTTCTGCCGTCCAAAAAAGAAGTCTAAGCAATTTCGTTTGCTGTTCGTGTCCAAGATAAATTTTAACTTGACATGAGCAATAAAGACTCGAAGAATGTTGGCCTCAGCCGAACGCTCTTAGCATGTTTCTCCTGATAAGCGCCAGTGTCCCAAATCATTCTCTGCACATAGTTGAGGGCATACTCTGCTATATTAGACCACTCTGCGCCGGCGAGGAGTGCTGGACGTAACCAGGTTTTGTGGGAGGAGGAAAAAGTGATCCGCATGCGACGGGAACCAAAGACGTCAATAGCCGGGGGTTATTTATACGGGCGAAGCCGGCCTGTTGCAAGTCCCTACAAGACCCTGCACTGGTTGCGCATCTCAAAACCCTTCAGTTCCGGCACATTTCCCCCCCCCGGCCCCTTGTACAGGGCCATCACCTTGTGCGTCCCGCCCATCGTGCCGGGCAGCAGCAGGCCCTTTAATTTCAGGATGCCGGCCTGGTCGAGGCTGGCAAGGACCTCCTCGATCCCCAGAGACACCAGATACGTGCCCTGCGGGCAGAAGCCGGCACAACGGAACCCCGCCTCTTCGCCGAACACCTTCAGGGCGGAAAAGTTCACGTGCGCCGTCATGTCCATCTCCCCCACGTTCACATACGGGTCTTCAACCACCCTGTGCCTGTAATAGCAAAGCAGTGTGCCGCGGTCGCGCTCGGGGCTGTAATAATCCCATGCCGGGTAGCCGTAATCCACCACAAGCACGAAACCCTTACGGAGCACGCCCGAGACCTCCAGGAGCCAGTCCCGCAGGGCGAGATTCACCTCCGTCCGGTAGCCATCCGGCAGGAGCGACGGCAATTCCCCGCCCGGCATGCCGGGCTGCCCCTCGGACGGCCCAGGGGAAAACATCTTCAGGTACTCCTCGATCCGGTCAGTGGAAACCGCGGACAGCGCTTCGACAAATGCGCCGTCTTTAAAATCCACCATCACCTCCCTGGCCTCGCCCCCATCCATTTGCACCAGGTGCACGGGAAAGGCGTCCAGAAGCTCGTTGGCAAGCACGGCCCCATTTACGGGCCCTGCATCTGCCTTTAATGCGTCCGCCCAGGAGACCTTGCCCGCATGCTCATCAAGCAGCCCCTGCTGGAATTGCCTCAGCGCGGGGTTAAGCTCGACCAGCCGGTAGCTGACCGAGTCATAAAACTCCGCGTTTCGCCCCTTGATCCCGTCCAGGATGTCCTTGGCCATATAGCCCTTGCCCGGCCCCTGCTCCGTAACGTGAAAAGCCCCCCTGCCAAGAAGACACCACATCTCCTCAAGCTGCTTCGCCAGCATCCAGCCGAATGCGGGGTGCAGGTGCGGGCCCGTGTAAAAATCCCCCGCCTTTCCTATCTCCGTCTGCGGCCTGGTGTAATAGCCGGCCCCGGGCTCGTAGAGCGCCATTTCCATGAACGCCTTGAAGGTAATCGGCCCTTCGCGCAGTATCCGCTCTATTATCTTCTGCCTGACTGAAATCCCCATCCTGCTATTTTAAACCTTCCCCGCCGCCGATATCATCCGGGGAGGGAAACACGCCCGCAGACCGGGGCGTCCAGGTCCTGGCGTGGTGCCCCAAAAATAACTTGAAATAGTTCTGTCATTTCCCGAAATACCCTTCCTCCCGCCTATGACCGATATCCGCCCGGCCTTTCGTTCGGCTCGCGCGGTTCCGGGCGTACACAAACGGCTTTATTTAGGCGCCTTTCATGACGAATGGCGAAAGATCGGCAAGATACGGCGCGTCGTGATCCGTCCGCCTGCTCGCTCTCTCAAGGTCCGGGCGGATATCCTCCCATGTTGATAATTTTAACGCAAATTCTTGGGACGCCACACTATCGCGTTTCCGCCATAAGATGGCTGCGCACGAAATTTATGTCCCCGCGCAGCCCGTAGAACTGATCGGCGAACGACGCCGGCAATTTCGACTTCGTGACAGCATCTTCAAGCTTGTCCAGCCGCTTCAGAAGTTCCTCCTTCTGTCCGGCGGTCAGGGGCGCCAGCAGCTCGTGTTCGAGTATCATCAGGGCCCGGTACCACCGGTAGAAAAGGAGCATGAACCTCCATCTGTAGAGCATGGGGATTACCTTGATTCCCGGGATCAGCAGCACGGCCAGGGGCACGAATACCAGAAGGACACGGTTTATGAGGCTCGCAAACCGGAACGGAAGGGCGCGATAAAGAAAGGTCTTGCCCGATTTGTAATACCGGAGCGCCTCGGGGCTCAGGCGGAATTCGTGCTGCTGGGGGGCCGGGAACTCGCCCTGATAATGCAGCAGCCCTGCCTTGCCGTATATCTGCTGCGAGGCCTCAATCAGCAGGTCCGTGAGCGCGGGGTGGAGGCCCTTCCTGGCGACCAGTTCGACTGCAGGGCCGATCAACTGCACATCGTGCCCGGGGATGTTCTTTCCAAAATCGACGGAGCCCATGGGAAGGACCATTTTGTTCAAATAGGCGATCCGCCGCGAATATCCCTCCGCCTGGCTTAAACTGACCATGCGGACCCCGGTGGCGTATATGAGCCTCTTAATGTTCCGCACGGATGCGGACTCGCCCATCAAAAAGACGGCATTCACATCGCCGTCAATCAGGGCCTGGACCGCCTTGTCCCCCTCCAGGGGCAGCAGCCTGGTGGCGCCGCCCGGTTTGATTCCGTTTGCGGCAAGCAGGGCCAGGGCGAGGGTCCGCGTCCCGCTGCCTTCCGGGCCTATGGCCAGCCGCATGCCCTCAAACTGGCGGAGGATATCGATGGGCTTGTCGTTTCGATAAAAGACCAGTATAGGCGCATAATAGAGGCTCCCCAGCGACACGAGATTGCTGATGTCCATCCCGTCAGCCTCTCCGCCCTGGACAAATCCGATGTCGACATGGGAGGACGGGTCGGCCAGTCTCTTCAGGTTCTGGAGAGACCCCTCCGATGTGAGTATCTTCAGGGTGATGCCGCTTGCGGCCAGGACCTTCCTGTATTTCTCGGCATTCGCCTGGAAGATGCTGCCCGGAGGGCCGCTGGTCATCGTAATGGTTGCCGGCGGGGCCGAGTAGAAGAACCAGAACACCGCAAACAGCGTCAACAGGATGACAAGAACAAAAGAGGCGATCGCAAAGGGCCCGAGGCCGAATGTCTCCCTGAACGCCGATTTAAACCTGATCATCCCGGTGCCGCGATTCTCAGCCATGCGACCTCAATTCCTAGTGTCCGAAGAAGCCGCGCCCCTTCTTGTCCGGGATATGATAGAGGACGATGCCCCTGTCCTCGCAGAACCTGACGACGTCCTTGTCCTTGACCGAGCCGCTTGTGGCCACTATGGCCCTGATGCCCCCGTCGGCCAGCGCCTCCACTCCGTCGGTGAACGGGAAAAAACTGTCGCTTGAGGCCGAGGCGCCTTTGGCGTCGTGGTCGCAGTAGGAGACAAGATTGAGCGCAAGCTTTGCGCCGCGCACCCTTGCCTGCTGGCCGACGCCGTTTGCGATGAGCCGGCCGTCCTTCACGAGGGTTATCGTGTTGCTGTTGCTTGTGTCCCCGATGGCCTTCGCCATGAGCATGTCGTCTTCCTGCCGGCGGGTGGCCTGGCCGTATTTCTTAAGCTCGGGGTCGTTAAGGTCCAGGACGTAAGTGTAATTGGGCTGCGCAAGGAAGCCGCCGCGCACATAACGGCAGCGGGGAGCGGGATCAAGGCTGGCGCGCCCCAGGCCGGCGAGGGCCGGGTTTGCGAGAAGCCTGCACTTGTCCCCCTTGCGCTGGAAGTAACCTGTCGCGCCCGAGTCGAACGAAGGGGCTATGATGCCGTCCAGCACCCTGCGCTGCCCCTCCGGCATGCCGTGGCCCACGAGCGCCTCCGCCACTTCCTCCGTTACCGGGTAATTCACCATTATCAGGCCCCCGAAGATGGCAAGCGGGTCTCCTATTATCATCTGGCGGGCGACCTCCGCAGGATTGCCGTCAGCCACGGCGGCCCCGCAGGAGTTGCCATGCTTCACGCCCACGGAGATAAGGGGCGTCTTGCCCCGGTTCACCTCGAAGGAGGCGGCGATGTGGGTGACCGTCTGCAGCAGGCGGTCCAGGTCACAGAGGTTGTTGTAGCTGGGCTCCGTCCCGGCCACGATCCGGAACTTGTCCAGCGCAAGGGGATCGGCTGAGCCCCCCTCGTAAAGCGCCGCCGGCACCTGGTAGCCGTTTTCACCGTATTTGCAGGTAAGGGCAAGCCTGCCCGAAAATTTCATCTCGTCCTTCGGCTTGTTTTCCAACTGGGAATACCTCCTGATGTCATGAATTCGGTACGTGAAAGATTATACATTCAGGAAAATATTGAGACAAGGGCGCATGCCCCCATCCGCCTCTTTACACACGATTCGCTTATACCCGTTCGTTTGGAGCGCCGGGCGATGCCGGCTTGAGCGGTCCCGCCCCGGGCTGACTTTTTTTCGTTTTTTCACGCCGATGCCGGCGAAGCGCAGCGGTCGCATCTCCGGCTGTCTGAGCCGAAGGGGACCTATCCCCGAAGGCGAGTTCCGGAGATGCAGTCCCGCCAAGGCGGGACAGCGGCAGAAAAGAAGCCGAAAAAAGCGAAAGCCGAAATCGCCCGGCGTTTATCAAGCGGCCTCTGCCGCCTGTTTTTGAAAGTTGCATTTTCCCCTTAAAATTCCTTATCATCAAACGTTATATTTATAGTGGGGTTTTTGCTTATTTGAAAATGGGCTCCCTTCTTATCCGCTGGAAAAAGGCATCGTTTCTTTTTTATCCCCTTGCGCTCCTTGCCGCGGTGCTGCTGGTGTACTGCGCAAGCCTCAAATCGGGCTTCGTCTGGGACGACTCCGGGCTGATTGCCGCGAAGGCCCCTTTTTTCGGGGACCTTAAGAATATCGGCAGGATAATCACCGCCCCGGATGCCCCCCTCGGGGCCGCGACGTCCTATTACAGGCCGGTAAACACGCTCTCCTACATGCTGGACTATCACCTCTGGGGGCTTGATCCTCTCTGGTATCATCTGGAAGACATATTGCTGCACGCCCTGGCCTCCATCCTTTTCTACCTGGTCGCCGCCCGTGCATTCGGCGACAGGACGCTTGCCTTCTTCTCCGCGCTCCTTTTTGCGGTCTATCCGGTAAACGCGGAGGCGGTAAACTTCATCTCGTCCAGAAACGCCCTTCTCTGCGGGGTCTTCATGATGGGCTCAGTTTTGTTCCTTTTAAAGGGAAGGCCGGCGGCGGTGGCCCTGTCGCTTGTCCTCTACTTCCTGGCCCTGCTGAGCAAGGAGCAGGCGGTGGTGCTGCCGTTTTTCCTCCTGGGCCTCTCCCTTACCGGGTTTGGAGGCGCCGCCGGAAAGGGCAATGTCCTTCGCGCGCTTGTCCTCTTTTTTGCCGTGACCGCCGCTTATTTCGTCATCAGGCATCTCGTCCTCGGGGTATTCACATCCGAAGGGGGGTTCCCGGTCCTGGTAAAACTGCAGGTGATGGCCTCCGCGATATTCGAGGATTTCAAGCTCATGGTCTTTCCCTTCAAGCTCAATGCGTATTATTCCCTGTCGCAAAGGATGTTTTCGGCATACAAGGCGCTCCTTGCCGCGGCCGGCGTGGCGCTTCTGCTTTTTTTGTCTCTTCGCAGGGGGATCGCCGTGCCCGTCAGGGCGGGCGCGCAGTGGGTCTTCTGGGGGCTCATCCCGATCTCCAACATCGTGCTCATATCGAGCGGGCCGGTTGCCGAAAGGTATCTCTACCCCGTGCTCTTCGGGACCACACTCATCATGGGTTATCCGCTTACGGTTCTGTACAGGAGAAAAAAGGCGGCCGGGCTTGCCGTGATGGTCCTTCTTGCGCTGGCCCTCGGGGCGCGCACCTTCGCGAGGGATTTTGTCTGGAGGGACGATTTGAGCCTGTTTCAAAGCATGGTCCGCTCCAACCCCCAAAGCGGAAGGGTCCACTGTTACCTTGGCCTGGCCTATGCCCGCCAGGGGAGACTGGACGACGCAATCGGGGAGTTCCGGAAATCCGTCGCGCTTGATCCCCGCTTCGGCATGGCCCGCCTTTCCCTGGGGATAGCCCTGATGAATGAAAACAGGCCGCAGGAGGCGGAGGGACAGCTCAGGGACGCGGTCCGGCTCGACCCGGCGGATGCCGAGGCCTATTCGGATATCGGCAGCATCTGCCTCAGGACGGGACGCACCGATGAGGCCCTTCAGGCCTTTGCCCAGGCCGTAAAGTTAAACCCCTACGACGCGATGGCGCATAACAATCTGGGTGTGGCGTTAGTCCAGGCGGACCGTCCGGGCGATGCGATCGGGCAGTTTCAGGCCGCCCTCAGTATAGAGCCGGGCCTGGCCGACGCGCAAAGGAACCTGGATTTAATCCTGAAGGGGGAAAAGAAAAGTGGACGGTAAGGGATTCGAACCCTCGACCCCCACGTTGCGAACGTGGTGCTCTCCCAGCTGAGCTAACCGCCCTTCTGAACTCTCACTTCCCGCGCCAAGCCAACCGGCGCGCCTATAATTCTAACATATTTATCGCGTACCCATATCAAAATCCGGTAGTGGGTCAGTTTGGCAATGCAGAGCGGGACAGAAGGCGGATGGCAGCATGGCTCGCATCATTCTCGGCAGCCGTCCATGGCTGCCTCCGAGGCTTTTGCCTGCCGCCCCCATCCGGGCGGCGGCTTCGGCAAAAAAACCCGCTCGCATGCCCCCATCCGCCTTCTGTCTTACACGCGCTTCTCTTATACCCGTTTGTTTGGAGTCGCCCGGCCCCGGTACGCATAGCCAAACTGAGGCACCCAAAATCGGGGTTTTGAGATGTGCGCGCGCCTATGATACCGCGGGCCTGAGCCCTTTCAGATTGAGCTGCACGGCCCTGCCCCCTTCCCATTCGTTAATGACCGGCGTGAAGGCGGCATCCACCGCGGCCGCCTCCTCCAAGTGCCTCATGGCGTCGGCCATGTCAAAGCCTATCGCATCAACGGGGAAGTGGCCCTGTTGGCTGAGCTTCATTTTCAGGTGCCCCTTGCCCACTACGCGTGGATTCAGGATTTCAAGCCCCTTGGCCCCCAGGAGCGGCTCGGGGTTGCCGAAACCGTAAGGCTCCAGCCGGCACATCTCCCTCACCTGGTTCATGCTGAGCTCCCTCAGGGCCACATCCGCGTCTATTTTAAGCGTCGCCCGGAAGTCCGGGACCCGGTCCAGGACCAGCCTTGAAAGGGCGCTGCGGAATTTGCCGATCATCCCGGCCTGGAGCTTCAGCCCGGCCGCCTGTTTGTGGCCGCCGAAGGTGATCAGCATCTCCCTGAGCTCGCTTAACCCCTCGTGGAGATTGAACTGCGGTATGCTGCGCGCGGAGCCCCTGGCCAGGTCCGACTCCACGGACAGGACCACGCAGGGCCGGCGGTATTTTTCCGCTATCCTGGAGGCCACGATCCCGAGGACCCCGCGATGCCAGCCCTCGCCTGAAACCACAATGGCGCCCTCGAAACCCTCCCGCTCTATGGCGGCCCTGGCCTCGGCATGGACGGCCTCCTCAAGGCGCTGCCTCTCCTTGTTTATCCTGTCAAGCTCCCGCGCGGCGCCATAGGCGTCTTCCTCCCTGTCTGAAAGCAGAAAGCGGACCGCCTGGGAGGCGTCCCCGAGCCTGCCGGAGGCGTTCAGCCTCGGGATGAGCCCGAAACTGACCGGCCGGGAGCCGGGCCTCCCCGGGCATCCGGCGATCTCCTTGAGCGCCTTTATCGGCGCGCGTTCGCTGCTTCCAATGAGTTCGAGGCCGGCCTTCGCGATCAGCCTGTTTTCGCCCGTAAGCGGCACCATGTCGGCAAGCGTGCCAAGGGCGGCAAAGTCCAGAAGGGAAAGCGCGTCGTCTCCCAGGAGGGCCTGGGCCAGCTTGAATGCCACGCCGGCGCCGGAGAGCTCCGGTTCGCCGGAGGAGAGTTTCGGGTTTATGAGCGCGGCGGCCCCGGGTACAAGGGGATTGCCTTCCGCGTCCCTCTCTGGTTCATGATGGTCGGTGATGACCACTTCCAGGCCATTTTCCCTTGCAAGCCTGGCGGTCTCAAAGGCCGTGATCCCGCAGTCGGTCGTCACTATCAGCCCGGCGCCCATCCGCATGGCGCGCGACACGGCCTCTTCATGGAAACCATAGCCATGGTCGAAGCGGTTTGGGATGAAGTAATCCGCGGAGAGGCCGAAGCGGCGGAGGGCCTCCACCATGATGGCCGCCGAGGCAACCCCGTCCACATCGTAGTCTCCATGGACCAGGACCGGCTTGCCGGAGGATTTCGCCAGGGTTATTGTCCGCACGGCCCCGGCAATCCCCTTCATCTCCAGGGGATCCATGAGGCCGCGGATGTCACCGGAAAAAAAACCGGATACGGCCTCCGGAGTCTTTATCCCGCGGTTTATGAGGATGCGGGCAAGGGCGGATGAAATCCCGGTTGCCCTTCCCAGATATTCAACGTAATCCTTGTTTGCGCGCTGAACCACCCACAGGCGGTTCATCGGCGGGGGCGGTCCATTCAGCGCTTCCGGTTTATCGTCTTGCCGCCTATGAGGATGACCATCGGGCTTGCCACGAACCAGGAGGAATAGGTGCCGACGATGACGCCGAGCGTTATGGCGAGCGCGAAATCATGTATTACTTCCCCTCCGAAAAACAGAAGAGACAGGGATGAAAAAAGCACCGTAAGAGAGGTGATGGCCGTCCTGGAGAGGACCTCGTTTATGCTTACATTGACGATCTTCTCCACGGGCTCCTTGAGCATGAAGCGCATGTTCTCCCTGATCCGGTCGAATACGACGACCGTGTCCGTGAGCGAATAACCGGCAATTATCAGCAGCGCGCTTATGAGTATCAGGTTTATCTCCTTGCCCATCAGGTAGAAGACGCCAAGCACCGCGAAGACGTCGTGGAAGGTGGCGATCGCCGCCCCCACGCTGAAGCGGAACTGGAAACGCAGCGTGATATAGGCGAGAATGCCCAGGGTGGCGAAGAGAATCGCCACGATAGCGTCTTTCCTCAGGCGGCTTCCGACCTTCGGCCCCACCTCCGTGGTGAGGTCGACCACCGGAGAGGCGGCCGCAAACCTGCTGCGGAGCGTGGAGACTATGGTGTTTGAAACCCCGCCCAGGGTCTCCTGCTTCCCCTTTACCATCACGATGAGCTTGTTGACCGTGGGCAGCTCCTGGAGCTGGAGCCCCTTCAGGCCGGTCGCCTCCAGCGCGCTTCGCACCTCGCTCATCGGGACCATTTTGCTGAACTTTACCTGCACCTCCGTGCCCCCTGCAAAGTCTATCCCAAGGTTGCCGTGCCCGCTCCATATCATCACCAGCCCGAAGATGCCAAGCGATACCAGCACCCCCGAGATGACGAACATGAACTTCCTTTTGCCCATGAAATCTATCTTCGTATTCTTGATGAGCTCGATCATATGCTCAGCCCTCTCACTTCCTTTCTCAGGTGCAGAATGTCGAAGATGGTCTTCGTGCCGATGAGGGCGGTAAACAGGTTTATGGCCACGCCGAGTGAGAGCGTGACGGCGAACCCCTTGATGGGGCCGGTGCCGAACTGAAAGAGCACGGCCGACGTGATGAGCGTTGTGATGTGGGAGTCGAATATGGTCCAGAACGCCTTGTTGTAGCCGCTTTCGACCGCGGCCTTGGGCGTCTTGCCGCTGCGCAGCTCCTCCCTCATCCTCTCGAACATGAGGACGTTGGAGTCCACGGCCATGCCTATCGCGAGTATGACGCCGGCGATGCCGGGCAGCGAGAGCGTGGCGTTAAGAGAGGCCATCGCGCCCATGAGAAGCAGCAGGTTCAGCACGACGGCAAAATCCGCGATGAGCCCCGAAAGCCTGTAGTAGAAGATCATGAAGCCGAGCACCACGATAAGCGCCGCGATGCCGGCCTTCTCACCCGCGCGTATGGAATCGCGGCCCAGAGAGGGCCCGACCGTCACGTTCTGGAGCATTTTAAGCGGGGCCTTCAGGGCGCCGGCGTTAAGCACGATGGAGAGGTCCTTGGCCTCCTGCATCGAGAAGCTCCCCGATATCTGCGCGCTGCCGCCGCTGATGCGCTCCCTTATGACGGGCGCGGAGTAGACATTGTTGTCAAGTATGATTGCCAGTCTCTTTTTAACGTTCTGGGCCGTGATCTGGTCGAAGAGCTTCGCCCCCTCGGCGTTGAATTTCAGCTCGACATACGGCTCGTTGAAACGGGGGTCTATCGCAACCCTTGCCTGTGTGAGATACGCGCCCGTCAGAAGCGCCTGCTTCTTCACCAGATAGGGGACCTCCCGCACCGAACCGCTCTCCCTGTCGGTGACCCTGCCAAAGAGTATCTGGTCGTCCTGGGGGATCTTGCCCGCAAACTGGCTGAGCACCTGGCCTTCCTCGCCGGGCATGATGCTGCCGGGCAGTTGTGCCGCGACCGCGGACTCGTCATCGACTATCTTGAACTCCAGGAGCGCCGTCTTGCCGATTATCTTCAGGGCCCTTGCGGGGTCCTTTATGCCGGGCAGCTCGACCACCACCTCGTTTTCTCCCTGCCTCTGCACCACGGGCTCGGCGACTCCGAACTGGTCCACCCTGTTTCTGATGACCTCCAGGGCCTGGTCCACCGCATTGCCCTTTATATCCCGGGCCTCCCTCGCGCTGAGGCTGTAAGAGACCATTCCCGCCCCCTCGTGCACCACGAGGTCGGGGTAGTTGTTTTCTACGATCTTTCTGGCTTCGAGTGAACCGGGGACCACCTGGATGTCCTGCCCGGCGAGGGCCACCTGGTCCTTCAGGCCCTTCGCGGCAATGGCCCCCTGCAGCGCCTGGGCTATCCTCTGTGTGGAATTCCGGACCGCCTCGTCCCCCTCGACTTCATAGACGAGATGGCTGCCCCCCTGCAGGTCGAGACCAAGCGATATGCCGCGGGCCGGCATGTTGTCCTGCCACCACGCAGGCATGTACCTGAACGCCGGGGTGTTCGGCAGGAAGAAAACTATCGAGGCGACTACAACCGCCCCTATGAGGACAATCCGCCAGAGTATCTTTTTTTTCATCAAACTTTTAAAACCTCCCCGAGAGGTCCCCTCCGGGAAATGCCCCGGAGAAACAAAAATTGATCAAAATTCCAATAATTATTTTGATCTTATGGCATCGAAAGGTATTTTGACATAAATGCGCCCGCAGGGGCAAGGGGGACAAACGCCGGGTGGTGTTTCAGTTTGGTTTCGATATAAAAATCAGGCCATGCGGGTGCCGTTTATGAAAAGCTGGAACTCCGCCTCCAGGCGGCTGGCGGCCTCGCGGCAGCCCTTCATCCTGGTCAGGAATATCTCGAAATAATCTATGACATGGGAGATGCGGGTATCTATGACAAGATTCAGGGTTATCACCCTGCTTTCGGAGTCGACGTTAAGGCCTGCCTCGGTGGCCGCGTAGTTCACCCGGTCGTGGATGTCCCCTTTTATGTCGTTTACCTTCCTGACGCGGCTGCGGTGGACGTCGGCCTTGTCCGCGATGATAAGGGCGCCCGCCACCGGGTGCGGGATGACCCCCTCCGAATCGTCATGCACCATGATGGCCGTCATCACGGTGACGATATCCTTCAGGGGATAGCCCATATCCTCCATTACCTCCTTGGCCAGAAGGGCGCCCGTCCTCTGGTGCTCGCTTCTGCCAAGCAGATTGCCGGTGTCGTGCAGGAGCCCGGCCAGGCACGCAAGACTTGCCTCTTTCTTATCGAAGCCGAGTTCCTTCAGTATCCTGTAGGCCGAGCCGGCCACTATCTTTACATGTCTCGGACCGTGCTCCGTATAGCCGAGCTGCTTCAGAAAGTCGTCGGCGCGCTCGATGTAAAGGGCCGCTTTCCCGTTGGCAAGAACGGACTCTACAAGCTCATGAAACCCGTTGCCGTTATTCCTGTTCTTTTTCGGGCCTGACTGTGGCAATGTATTCTTTCCGGACCTTCACCTTCACGTTTTCCGCTATCTTGACCATGATCGTGTTCTGCTCGACCTGCTCCACCACCCCGTATATGCCGCCCGAGGTCATGATCTTGTCGCCTTTCTTGATGGCGTCGAGCATCTGCCTGTGTTCCTTCGCCTTTTTCTGCTGAGGCCTGATGAGGAGGAAATAGAAGATCACGAATATGAGTATAAGCGGGATAAAGCTGGTTATCATGCTGCCGCCGCCAGCGGCGGGCGCTGCGGCCCAGGCTGATGTAACAAACATGGCCACCTCCAGAGGTTTTTCTTGCAGACCTCAGTCTTGGTTAATAACAGCAATTATACAGGATTTTCGAGGTTTTTGCTTTCGGCCCGCCCCCTGTTATAATCAAATATGCCGGAAATTCAAGCCCGCCCCGCGGGCCGCGGCGCCGCCTGTTGCGGGCCACCTGATTACAGATCGGTTGAAAGCGTATGCTTCGTCTTTCTTCACGGGATAGGGGATTTCGTCATGTTCACGCCCGTGCTGAAAAAAATAAAGACCATAAACCCCGGCATCAAGACCACGGTCGTCCTCAGAAAGGAGCTTGGCCTGAAAGCCCTGGCTGAAAGCCAGGATTATATCGACACCGTGCTTGAATTAACGCTTGAAAGACACCCCCGTTTCTATGTTCCGTGGATATTCTGGACAAAGGAATACTGGATGATAAGAAAACGCCTTTTCGCGCTGCTTGAGGGCGGAAGATTCGACCGCGTGCAGATCATCTACAGCCAGCTTTTCCCCACATTTCTCTACCTTGCGTTCTGCCCGGAGAGGGCGCGGGCCCATAAAATATCCAGGCTGGCGGAGGAAGCCGGTGTCAGCCTCACCGCCTCCGAGCTTAACCGCCCGGTCCTTCAAATTCCCGGGAATGAAAGGCGGGAGGGCGAACGCGTGCTCAGAGCGCATGCTCCCGCGGGCTCAATTTTGATAGGCATCCAGAGAAATACGATGGACAGGACCCGCTACATCCCCATGGACTCTGCACAAACCTTCATAGACGGCCTCAACAGGAGCTACGGAGAGCGGAAACTCTTTTTTATCGTCTTCGCCAACGAGGCCAGCTATGCGCTTGAGCAGCAGTCCGAAGCCCGCCACCTGGAGGCCCCGAACCTGCTTTATTCCTTCCGGATGGACGGCGGGCGGGACGCGCTGAAACTGGCCGCGATGATTGAAAACTGCGACTTCATACTGAGCGTGGACTCGGCGGTCTTCAACATGGCCTGCGCGCTGGGCAGGCCGGCAATCGGCGTCTTCAACAACTACAAGGTCCGCGGCAGCCAGCGCGCGCTCGAAGGCGGCAACGTCGTGTGCATCGACAGCCCCCGGGTAAGCGGCGAGGAGCTGCTCGCGAAGTTCCGCGCCCTTTACGGTAAAGGTACCCGCAATGGATAGGCATCCCATGGCGGACAATCTGAGGATACTCGTGCTGCCCCTCTACGGCATAGGGGATGTGCTCATGACGACCCCGGCCCTTAAAAACATGAAGGAAAAGATGCCCTCCGCCAGAATCACATACCTGCACATGTTCAGGACCACGAGGGACATCCTCGCCGGAAACCCCAATATCGACGATAACGTCCGCTTCCCGTTCCTCGAGGCGGGCAGGCTCGGGAGCGTGAAATTCGTCCTTGGCCTCAGGGGGAGATTCGATGTGGCCATAAACTTCTATCCCTCGAACCGCAGGGATTACAACATCGCCTCGTTCCTGTCCGGCTGCCGCATCCGGATAGGCCATACTTACAGGATGGGCAATCTCGGGGAGCTCAATTTCCTTAAAAACCGCACCCTGCCGGAAGACGACCGGCTGCACAACGTGGAGGAAAACCTGCGGCTGCTGTCCTTCCTTGGCATAACGGACCCCTACCCGTATCCGCTTGAGGCGTTCCTGACGGAAGAGGAGGACCGGGCGGCGCTGGGCTGGATGATGGAAAACGGCATGGGCGGGGACACGCCCATCGTGGGAATCCATCCGGGCACAAGCGCATTCAAGCAGCACGTGAAGAGGAGATGGCCCCCGGAGAGGTTCCCGGAGCTTATAGACGGCATCTGCTCCATCCGGCCGGACTACAACTTTCTTCTTTTTGGCGGCCCGGAGGAAGCGCCGCTTAAAAAGGCTGTCAGGGAAAATTGCGCCCCGCAAAACAGGGGGAGGGTCCGCGTGGTTGAGACGCCCGGCATCAGGCAGACGGCCGCCCTCATGAAAAGATGCCGGCTCTTCATCTCGAACGACTCCGGGCTCATGCACATCGCGGCGGCCCTGCAGTTGCCGACGGTGGCCATATTCGGCCCTACGGACCCGCGCTGGGTGTCCCCGTGGAAATGCCCTTCAAGGGTGATACGGCCGGACGGCCCGTCCGCCGCCTGCGCCCCGTGCTTCAGGTACTCGCCCGTCCCGCTTAAATGCCGCAGCAGGCTCGATTTCAAATGCCTGGCGGACATAAGCGCAGGCCGCGTGATCGAGGCCGCCCTTTCGCTGATGGGATGGGACAGCCGCTAGAGTGGCGTCCCTGAAATTCCCATTAAAATTATGGCATGGGGCGAATCATCTCCGGGTGCGGCTAACGGTTCGCTCCTCGCGCCAATGTGGGCCGCACACTCCATCCCGCCAAGGCGGGATTTCCCGTCGGCCCCCAGGGCGCGCTTCGCTCACCGCCAGCCGCACCCCTCATAACACGGGCGATTTTATTGATTGAATACTAGACTAGAACCTGTCTCAAAATCGATTCTGAAGCGAAAGAGAGAGGAAATCGTGGCAGACAAGGAAGAAAGGGGAAACCGCCCGGAGGCGTAGCAGTCCCGCCAAGGCGGGATTGAGGACGATTTTCCCTTGATGACGCCGTATACCGCGATTTCACCTCTTGCAGCCAGAAGCGATTTTGAGATAGGTTCTATAACTTTACGCGCCAGGCGGTTGAGTCCTTCTTGTCCTCGAGGGCAATGCCCTTTTCCTCAAGCCCGGAGCGTATCCCGTCGGCGCGCTTGAAATCCTTCCCGGCCCTTGCCGCGCGCCTCTCCCCGATGAGCCGCTCGATCTCCGCCACCTCAAGCCCGATCTTCTTTATCTTCAGCAGCGCCCTTTGCCACTCGGAGGGCGTGCGGTTGAAGACATTCAGGACCCCCGCGGCCTCAAACAGGCCTTCCTTCGCCTTAAGCAGAAACTCCCTCGCCTTTTCGCCCGCGGGGTTCTGGTCCAGGAAACGGTTCATCTCCTTGACAAGCTCGAAGACGTGCCCGATGGCAAGCGCCGTGTTGAAGTCGTCATCCATCGCCTGCATGAAGCGTTTCTGGAACCTCTGCGCCCCAAGGATGCCGTCCTCGAAACCGGGGGGGAAATTTTCCTTTTTCCCCTCGGGCAGGGACAGGAATTCTTCCAGCCGTTCGAGGCTCTGATAATAACGCACAAGCGTGTGCGTGGCCTCCTCAAGCGGCTCGTTTGAAAACTCGATCGGGCTCCGGTAGTGCGTCTGAAGCAGAAACAGCCTCACCGCCTCGGGGTCGAAGAGGTCCAGTATCTCCCGGATGGTGAAGAAATTGCCCAGGCTCTTCGACATCTTCTCCTTGTTGACCGTTATGAACCCGTTGTGCATCCAATACCTCACGAACGGCTTCCCGTTGTACGCCTCGGACTGCGCGATCTCGTTTTCATGATGGGGGAATATGAGGTCCGCCCCGCCCGCGTGGATATCTATGGTCTGCCCAAGGTGCTTCATGCTCATCGCGGAGCACTCTATGTGCCAGCCGGGACGGCCCGGCCCCCAGGGGCTCTGCCAGGAGGGCTCCCCCTCCCTGGAAGACTTCCAGAGGGCGAAATCCATCGGGTCTTTCTTCCGGGGGTCCACCTCCACCCTGGCCCCGGCAAGCATCTCCTCGAGCTTCCTGCCGGAGAGCTTTCCGTAATCCGGGAAACTCGGGACGGAAAAATACACATCGCCGTCTACGCTGTAGGCGTGGCCCTTTTCAATCAGGCCCTCCACCATCTCTATTATCTCCTTGATGTGCTCCGTCGCGCGGGGCTCGACGTCCGCGTCCTCAACGCCCAGCCTGTGCATGTCCTCATAGTATTTTCCGGTGTATTTCCCCGCGACCGCGTCCCAGCTTGCGCCCTCTTCGCGGGCCCTGTTTATTATCTTGTCGTCTATGTCCGTGAAATTCTTCACGAACTCCACGTCTAATCCCCTGTAGCGGAGATACCGCCTGACGACATCGAAGACAACCGCGCTCCTGGCGTGCCCTATGTGGCAGACATCGTATACGGTCACGCCACAGACATACATGCCGGCCCGGCCCTCCACAAGCGGCACGAAGGTCTCCTTTTTGCCCGTGAGGGTGTTATATATCTTCAAGGCCCCTTCCTTTCCCTCAAGCCTTTCAATTCTCCTCTGGATCTCCTGCAGGTGGCCCTCGATCACCGAGAATTTCTCTTCGTAGGGGTCCGGCATCCGAAAGTGGTCCAGCACCTCCTGCAGGCCGTCCTGGTATACCTTCAGGACCTTCCGCTTGATGACCCGCCCGGGAATCCCGACCACTATGGAATGCTCCGGCACGGATTTCAATACCACGGAGTTGGCCCCTATCTTAACATAATCCCCTATGACTATAGGCCCGAGCACTTTCGCGCCAGCGCCCACGACAACGTTGTTTCCCAGCGTCGGATGCCTTTTGCCCCTCTCCTTTCCCGTGCCGCCAAGCGTCACGCCCTGATAGAGCAGGCAGTCCTCGCCGATTTCCGTGGTCTCGCCGATAACCACCCCCATGCCGTGGTCTATGAAAAAACCGGGGCCGATAACGGCGGCCGGGTGTATCTCGATGCCCGTGAGGGCGCGCGACAGGCAGGCCAGAAACTCCGGCAGGACAGGCACGCCGAGCCTCTTCAAGCCGTGCGCCGCCCTGTGGAAGACAATGGCGTGAAATCCGGGGTAGGTCAGGAACACCAGGAGCCTGCTTTTCGCGGCCGGGTCCTTCTCGAACACGGCCCTGAAATCCCGCCGCAGGTCGTTAAAAATACCCATCTTCGCTTAATTTAACAAAAAAACGGCTGCCGCGCCAACCGCCCCCTCCCAACCCTCCCCCCGGGGAGGGTTTCACCAGTCGGCGTCCCGGAAATAAACTTAAGTAAGCTCTGCCGGAAGCTCTGCCGGAGAATTGTTCCCGGGTGCGGCTAACGGTTCGCTTCTCGCTCACTGTCAGCCGCACCCCTCATAATGCCCCCATGACCATCGGGCCGGGGACAGCCCATGCCTGCCTGTCCTCATGAATGAGGCAGAAAGCCGACGGACGGGAGATGACGCGTTAAAACAAATGGTTGCAATCGCTTCTACAGGCGGTCTTAACACCTATCGGCTTACGCCCGGAACGGCCTGACCGAATGAATAGGACAGGCAGACAAATGGGCGAGGGCTGGCGCAGGAGAATACGCCCCGCTATCCATTTTAGCGGGGTCCCCCGGGCACCGCACTGGAACCTGTCTCAAAATTGCCTCCGGCTGCTCTTTCAGGGAGGGGATTAGGGATTGGTGTATTATATTTAATCATGGACAACCAAATGCGGGAGTTCGCGCGGACCGTGGCCGACCATATGGAGGCCGGCTTCCTTGAAAACATCGTGGACATGCTCAAGCGCGACACGAGGTGCTTCGGCCTCATCCCCAGCCTTATAAACGACGAGCGCCAGCGGGTCAGAATAGGAGCGCTCGTCCTGGTTGAAACCTTTCTTGGAAAAGACAGGGCCCGGATCACGGGCCTCATCCCCTCAATCTCGGGCGCGCTCAAAAATGAAAACCCCATAGTGCGCGCCGACGCCGCCTACATGCTGTCGATTATAGGCGATAAAAGCGCTGTCGCCTTCCTGGAAAGCTCTTTGGCGGATGCGCACCCGGCCGTGCGTGAGGCGGCGAGGGAAGCGATCGAGGAAATCTCGCAGAAAAAATAAAGGGCTCTTCAGATTCCGTGGGTAGATCACTGAGATTTCCGGGAGTATAAGGCTGATACCTGCCTGGTCCTTGAGAGAGAGAGCAGGCGGACGGATCACGACGCGCCGCATCCTGC
>JAKAHV010000043.1 GCA_021825295.1 Nitrospirota bacterium | reverse complement strand
AAGGGCGAATATCAAGCCATTGTCAAGATGCGGCCCGCCGTGATCCGTCCGCTCTTCGCTTCACTCCAGGAACAGGCAGATGCCAGCCCCACAAATCTGACGCAGGCCCCCCCATTTTCGCCAAATTGACATGCCAATTGTGATTTTATAAAGTATAAAACTATGGGAGAGTTTGAGATAAGGGACAAAAGGACGATGGACGCGCAGGGCAACCCGAAGGCGGAAACGGCCCGGGCGCGGGAGGGCGCGAAGGTCCGCGCGGATTCGGAGGGCCCGACGGGCTCCGCTGCGAAGGCCGCCCAGGGTGCCGTCCCCCCCGCGGGAGCATCGGACTTCCTGCCGTTTGTGGTAAACCTGGCGGCGATGGCCTACATGGCGCTGGGCCTTGGCGAGACGCCGGCCGAGCCGAATCTGCCGGAGGCAAAGTACATCGTGGATTCACTGGACATGTTGAGCGTCAAAACGAAGGGCAACCTTACCCCGGAAGAGGAAAACGGGCTCAAGGGCATCATCTACGAGCTTAAACTGAACTTCTCCAGGGTGGCCGCCGGGGTCGCGAGGAAGTAAAGCGGTTTGACTGGAACCTTTTTCTTCTGTTATCCTTTTATCTTATAGAACTCAGGGGAGGTCGCAAATGTCAACGCGGAAAAACAGGACGGGCTTAAACTCCTCCGGTGAATCCAACGAGAAGAAACTCTCTATGAGGGAAGAAAAGCTGCTGGAAATAAAAAACAACCTCCTCAGGCAGAAGGAGAGCATCCTCTGCGAGGCCGAGACCGCTATGAACGCGCTGCCGGAGCAGACCGTCTTCCCGGACCTGGGGGACCAGGCCTCGGCCGAAACGGACCGCAATTTCATGCTCAGACTGAGGGGCAGGGAACAGAGGCTCCTGAAGAAGATCGAAGAGGCCATCGACAGGATAGATGCCGGATCGTTCGGGATTTGCGAGGTCTGCGGGGAGCCGATAGACATAAACAGGCTCGCGGCCAGGCCGGTTACCACGATGTGCATCGCCTGCAAGACGGAGCAGGAAGAAGACGAAAAAATGAAGGGCCACTGAGCCCTCCATCCCCCGCATCAGCCGTCTGATCGCAACCGTTTAAAGACCGGCGGGGCAAAAGCTGAAATCTCCCGAACCGAAACCGCCTAAAAACAGCCGGCGGAGACAATCTCCGGGCCGCTTCATCTAATTTTTCCCGGACCCCGATTGCGGCGCTGCCTGGGCCCCGGAATTTGTGGCAGTCCTGGAATCGCCCAGCGCCTCGCCAAGCATATTGAAGCAGAAGGCCGCAACCGCGATGGCCAGCCCCGGCAGCACCGCTATCCACGGCGCCGAATAGATATAGGCCATGCCCTGGCTTATCATCGAACCCCAGGTAGCCACGGGGGGCTGCGCCCCGAGTCCCAGGAAACTCAGGGACGCCTCCGTGATGATGTATCCGCCAAGCTTCACAGCCATCAGCGTAAAGGCAAGCGGCATGCACTGGGGAAGTATGTGCGCCCAGAGTATCCGCGGGCCGGACGCCCCCACGGCCCTCGCGGCGTCCACGTACTGGGAGCCCTTGATGGCGAGCACATGCCCCCTTATGAGCCGGGCAAAAGACGCCCATCCAACCGACGCCATTGCCAGCATGACCGTAAGGGTGCCGGGCGGCAGCACGACGGAGACCCCTATGGCAAGAAGGAGGGATGGAAACGCGAGAATCAGGTCGCAGAGGGCCATGAGCGCCGTATCGGTCTTCCCTCCGCTGTAGCCCGCGACAAGCCCGACGGCAACGCCCACCGTCATGGCGAAGAGGGCCGCCAGAAACGATACGGAAATGGATATCTTCGCGCCTTCCAGCAGTCGGGCGAGGATGTCCCTGCCTTCCTCGTCGGTGCCAAGCGGATGGGCGCTGAAGAAGTGCCCTGTGAAGATGCCCGGGGGCTGTCTCAGGCAGTCCAGGTTGATCTCGTGAGGGTTCACCGGATAGACCAGCGGGGCCATGACCGAAAAAGCCAGTATCAGGACGATGACCAGGGCCGAGAGTTTTCCCTTAAGCGGCATGGGCCGGTTTGCCATCGACTTACCTTCGAAGAAAGACCCTCACCCGCGGGTCGAGCACGTGATAGATGATGTCCACAAGCATATTGACGATGATGAAGACGAAAGTCCCCACCAGTATGGAGCCCAGCACAACCGGGTAATCCCTTCTGATGATCCCGTCCACGGCGTACCTGCCTATGCCGTCCCATCCGAAGATGGTCTCCGTCAGGACCGCGCCGTTTAGGTAGCTGCCGAAATCCAGCCCCATGACGGTTACAATCGGTATAAGGGCGTTTCTCAATATGTGAACGGCGCCCACCCTCCATCCGGCTATCCCCTTCGCCCTCGCGGTCCTTATGAAAGGCATGTCCATCGTCTCTATTACCATCGTGCGGGTCACGCGGGCAAACGTCGCCGCGGAAGGCAGGGCAAGGGTGAGCGCGGGCAGCAGGAGAAACCGTATGCCGCCGGTGCCGGAGGGCGGAACGAGTTTCAGCCGCAGGCTGACCAGCAGCATGAGCAGAAGCCCGCTGAAAAAGACGGGCACGCTTATCCCGATTATGCTTATGGAGCTTAAAAGGGTATCGGTAGGCGTGCCCCGCCTGAGCGCCGCCCAGAAACCCAGGACGACTCCGAATGGCGCGGCAAGGAGCATGGCCGCAAGGGCCAGCTTCATCGTGTTTGGGAATTTCTGCTCGATCTCGCCCAGGACCTCTTTTTTTGTGGAGTAGGAGCGGCCCATCTCTCCCCTTGACAGGAGTTTCACGTAGCTCAGATACTGGACCAGAAACGGCTTGTCCGCGCCGATTTGCCTGCGTATGGCGGCAATCACCCGCGGGCTTGCCCGCTGCCCCACCAGCGCCAGGGCCGGGTCCCCCGGCAGCGCCCTGGTCAGGCAGAAAGTTATGAAGAGGATTCCAAGCAGGAGCAGGACGGTGATTGCTGTCTTCTTTATCAGATAAACCGCGAAACCCATACCCGTTTATTATAAACCCTTTGGTGGTGTCCCGGTTTGGCAAACGCCGGGCTAAAAACGTCTTCCGCTTCCGCCGCTAGTTTGAGCCCTTTGTCCCCGATAGATTTTATCCTCCGCCCTGTCTTATAATCTCTGGATGGCCTACAAGGATCTGCGGCATTTCATAGGCGAGCTTGAAAGGCGCGGCCTTCTGAAGCGCGTGTCCGCCCAGGTGGACCCGGATCTGGAGATCGCCCAGATAAACGACCGCGTAGTGAAGGCCGGCGGTCCGGCGCTTCTTTTTGAAAACCCAAAAGGCTCGCATGTGCCATGCGCGGTAAACCTCTTCGGCTCCTACGAGCGGATGAGGCTCGCCCTGGAGGTCCAGGACCTGGATGAGATAGGCAAAAGGATGCTTGAGTTCCTGGAGCCCGACATCCCGTCGAACCTGATAGAGAAGCTCAAGGCCCTGCCAAAGCTCAAAAGGCTCGCCGATTTCATACCCAAGCACGTTAAAAGCGGCCCCTGCAAAGAGGTGATAATAAGTCAGCAGCAGAAACCTTCGCTCGATATCCTGCCCGTGCTGAAGACATGGCCCCTTGACGGCGGAAGGTTCATAACGCTGCCGATGGTCTTCACCCAGGACCCCGAAACGGGCGAACGCAACTGCGGAATGTACCGTATGCAGGTCTTCGACGGGCTCACGACCGGCATGCACTGGCATATGCACAAGGACGGGGCCAGGCACTACAGGAAGGCCTCCCGCATGGGCAAAAGACTCGACGTCGCGGTGGCCATCGGCAGCGACCCCGCCACCATGTACTCGGCCACCGCGCCGCTGCCCGAGGGAGTGGACGAGATGCTTCTTGCCGGGTTTCTGCGCGGGGCCCCCGTGGAGCTTGTCAGATGCGAGACCTCCGGGCTTGAGGTGCCCGCGAATTCCGAGATAGTGCTGGAGGGCTACTGCGAGCCTGGGGAGATGAGGCTCGAAGGCCCCTTCGGAGACCACACGGGCTACTACAGCCTTGCCGACATGTACCCGGTGTTCCATATAACGTGCATGACGATGCGGAAGGACCCCATTTACCCAGCCACGATAGTCGGCAGGCCGCCTATGGAGGACTGTTACATCGCGAAGGCGACGGAGCGCATTTTCCTGCCCCTTATAAAAAAGCAACTGCCTGAGATCGTGGACATGAACCTGCCCCTGGAGGGGGTCTTCCACAATATGGCCATAGTCTCCATAGACAAGCGTTATCCGGGCCACGCACGCAAGGTAATGTACGCCCTTTGGGGCCTGGGACAACTCAGTTTCGTGAAGATGATAATCGTCGTGGACAGTTGGGTCAACGTCCAGGACATCTCCGAAGTCCTCTGGAGGCTCGGCAACAACACGGACCCGAAGCGCGACGTCGTGGTCGTGGAGGGGCCTCTCGATGTGCTGGAGCACGCCTCAGCCATCCCCGCGTACGGCGGGAAGATGGGCATAGACGCCACAAAGAAGACCGCCCAGGAAGGCTTTACCCGCCAGTGGCCCCCGGATATCGAGATGCCGGAGGAGATCAAAAAACTCGTGGACTCCAGATGGAAGGAATACGGGTTATAAAAACCGCTGCGGCGACCTTCCCGGGACGCCGGATTTCTTTTATCTTCAGCAGGGTCCGGCGGGCGGCGGGGTTTTAACAGGCCAGTATCTTGCGGCGTCGAAATACGGGCATTTGTCGAGCCTGCAGCCGTGAGGATGCCTGGCGCTCCACAGACATTTGATGGTCCTGTTTTGGACCGGGAGGGCAACCCCGGCGGCATCCCTCAGGAAATCAACCGCAACACCGAGCCCCGCCAGCACATAGGCCTTGCAGCAACTGGGCCCCGTCAGCTTCACGATCTCCGCCGATATCCTTGTCACGGCCTCCATCGTCAGCCGCTGTTCGATGTCCTTGCCGCATCTGGCCTCGTAGAGTATGGAAACGCAGGCCCCGAGCGCGGGCAGGATGCCGCAGACCCCGGTAAGCCCGCAGTACCCCCCGGCCGCCTGCCTTGAAAGCCGCTGAAAGGCCTCCCCCATGTCCCCGTTTGAAACCCTTACGCGGCCGTCGTTTTTCACCGCGGACATGAAGGCCCCGGCGGCGATGACGGCGTGCTCGCAGCCGAGCATGGGAAGGCCCGGCTGGCTGAACATGGCCTCCGCGGTCTTGAACGGGTCCTTCTCAAGCGTCATCAAGGCCATCTCCATGATCGTCTTCCTTATCCCGGCGCCGTGGCAGGAATCGCAGAGGTAATGGCCGTTTGAGCAGACGGCGTGGGCCTTCTCCCTGCGGCCGCAGGACTCGCACGTAAGCTCACGGGAGGAAGTGAGGTACTCAACCGGGGCGCCGCAGACCCCGCAGTTTTCCTTCTCCATGCCAAAGTATAGCAAATCGGAATTTTTTTAATCGCCCGGCGGGCCTGCGTCAGATTTGTGGGGCTGGCACCTGCCTGTTCCTGGCCCGCCTGTTTCCAGAAAAAAGCGAAGAGCGGACGGATCACCCTTGGCGGCCCCGCCAAAGGCGGGACCTCGGCGGGACTTACGCCCGGAATCTGACGCAGGCCCGCGCGCGTCAAAACAGTTGAAAAAACACCCTCTGAAAATGTAATATGGCGGGACATGAAAAAGGTGCTCATCGTGGATGACGAGCCGACCATACTGCTGTCGCTTTCGCATCTTTTAAGCAGCCGGTCGGTGTCGGTCATCACCACAGGAAAGATCGAGGAGGCTGAAGAGGTCCTTTCGGCGCACAGGATCGACCTTGTCCTGGCGGACATCCGCTTAAGCGGCGTCCACGGGTACGAGGGGCTCAGGCTCCTGGACTATGTCAAAGGGACGTGCCCGGACGCCAAGGTGATAATAATGACCGCCTACGGCACGGCGGAAATGAAGGAGGCGGCCTACGAAAAAGGCGCCTATCATTACTATGAAAAGCCGGTCGAAATAAACGACCTGCTTGAAAAAGTGGCGGCCTGCGGCATCCCCGTCTCAGAACCCAGGAAGCCGAAAAAAAACCAGAACCACGCACCGCGTACTGAAGAGCTGCAGGGAAAATTTCCGTTCTGAGCAAATTGGCCCGCGGGGCAACGCGGGGGCACCTCAGGGGATCCTTACGGTAACGGCCGTACCCGCGCCGGGGACGCTTTTAATATCCATCCTGCCGCCGTGCTCTTCCACGATCTTCCTGCAGATGGGCAGCCCAAGCCCCGTGCCTTCCTTCTTGGTCGTAAAAAACGGGTCGAATATCCTCTCCATATCGGCATCCTTTATCCCCTGGCCGTCGTCCCGGACCGTGATGACGGCCAGGCCGTTTTCCCTTTCGGCCGTTATCTCCACCTTTGTGCACGATGCGCCGGAGGCGTTTTCAAGCAGGTTCAGGAAGACCTGTCTCATCTTGTCGCTGTCAGCCTTTATCATGGCTGTCCCGCTGGAGCTAAATGAGGCCTGCGGGCGGTAGCCGCCCAGCCTGGCATAATTGAAAAGGTCCTCGAAGAAGAGGTGCAGGTCTATCCAGCCCATCTCCAGCCTGGAGGGGCGGCTGTAGGAGAGCAACTCCTCAATGAGCGCCTTCACCCGCTTCGTCTCCTTGAGCATGGCCTGTATCAGGGCCTGGTGCTGGGCGGCCGGTATCTCCCTTTCAAGGAGCTGTCCGATGGATTGGATGGCGAACAGGGGGTTTCTGATCTCGTGGGCGACCCCCGCGATGACCTTGCCGATCATCTCGAAATGCTGTTTTTTCCTTATCTCGTCACTGAGCTTCTTTATCTCCGTCAGGTCCCTGAAAACGACGATTATGCCCTTTTGCCCTCCGTTTTGATCAAGCAGCGGGGAGCTTGTAAACCCAATGGGCCTTATCCCGCCGTCTCCGGTCCTTATGGCCACCTCGCGACTCAGTTTGGGCATCGTGTGTATCATGTCCGCCAGCGCCGCATCTATCGCATCGACCCGCTTGCCCACAGCCTCTTCGTGGGTAATCCCAAGAATCTCAAGCCCCGACTGGTTCATCCGGAGGATGCTTCCGTCTTCGTCGAGGACGGCAACGCCGCTGGCCGTGGAGTTGAATATGGCCTCGGAAAACTCCTTTTCGGCAAGCGCCCTCAGCTTCTCCTCGCTCTCCCTGGAGAGCTCATGGTAGAGCATCCTCTTCACAATCAGCACCAGTCCGGCCCCGCTTGCAAGCGCAACGAGCAATGCAAAGAGAAGCGAGCTTCCGAGGACCCTGTCTATCCCGCTTCCCAGTCCGTCGTCAGGCATGAAAACGCCCACATAACCCAGTATGCGGTCCGCGGGGCTGTGGCAGCCCCAGCAGGCCCTCTCATTTACAAGCGGCCTGAAAAACGCGAAGACGCCGCCCCTGTCATAGGAATAGCCTCTGTAAAGGTGTTCCTTGGGGGAAGCGTTTGAAAGAGGCCAGCCCGCGGGCAGCCTTGCCCCGGCGGGGCCGAAATAGACCGACCCGTCCTTCCTGAATATCGCGATTTTTATGCCGGATGCACGCATCCGGCCGCTGACTATCCTTGATATCTCGGCCGGTTTTCTCCTGACCAGCATCTCTTCGCGCACCGTTTCGACCACGTCTTCGGCAGCCGAAACCGTTTTTTCACTCCGGATGGATGAAAGCAGGGCCTTTTCCCTGCCGGCCACGAGGAGGACCACCGCACCGGTCGAGACAAAAATCCCGGCAACGAAAAAAATAAAAAGCCTTGCCAGCAAACCGGACTTCATTCCGGCAAGCATGTCCATGAATTTCCGCACGCCCGGTTTGCCGCCTCCAGCCCCAGCCAGGTTAATAAAAGTAAAACCCCCTTTCGCTCCGGCCCTCTGCCGCCCGGGATGAAAAGCGATGAATTATATCATGTGCGGGAGAAACTGCGCAGTCTGGCGGCGGCGCTCCTCACCGAAAAGGATTTCCTGTCCATTTCCTCCCAAGGGTCCCCCCTTTGGCGGAGCCGTTCAAGGATATTTCTGATCGTGTATTTGCGCGGGGTGAGCTTCTGTCTTTTGTCTTTCACTTCATCCCAGCCGACCGGCGCGGCCACGGGCGCGCCGGCAAGCGCGCGCACCGCGTACGGGGCCACCGCCGTCTGCGCGAAACTGTTGCGGTATGTGTCTATGAAAAGTCTTCCGGCGCGCTTTTGCTTTGCGATCTCGACCGTGAAATAATCAGGCGCCAGCCCGGCAATCATTCCGGCAATCGCGGCCGCAAATTCCCTCGTCTCGCCGAAATCCGTCTCTCGGTCCAGCGGGACCACCACATGCAGCCCCCTGGAGCCCGTTGTCATGACAAAGGGTTCGATGCCGGCCTCCATGAGTATCTCCCTCATTATCAGGGCGCCGTACCGCACGGCCTCAAAGCCCGAATCCGGCGGGTCCAGGTCAAATATCATCCTGTCCGGGTAATTGATCCTGTCGGTCCTGCTCAGCCAGACATGCGGTATGCAGGCAAGATTGGCCAGATAGATGAGAGTGGCCTTGTTCTCGCAGGTTATCTGCACCATCCGCTTCTCAGCCCTGCCCATTCTGAGATCGATGCTCACGCGGTTTACCCACTCGGGGAAATAGCCGGCGGCCTTCTTCTGATAAAACCCGGCTTCGCCCGCGCCGCCCGGAAACCTGTGCAAGGTGAGGGGCCTGCCTTTTATAAGCGGAAGCATGACGGGGGCGATGCGGCCGTAATATCCGATCAGTTCGCCTTTCGTAATCCCCGGTTCCTGAAAGAGCACCTTTTCCAGATTAGTAAGCTCGATCTCGCGGCCGCCCACCCTCACCCTGCGCGTGTTTGCCCGCCTCTGCCCGTTCATTTTTTGAATCCCGGCCCGTCCAATCCCGTCTCCCTCCGGACATCCTCAGGCCTCTTGTCCGTCCTGAGTCCCTTGAAGCTGGGATGCCGTAAAAGACCGTCTCTCGTCCATTCGCCGAACCGGACCTCGCAGACCAGTTCCGGGCGGACCCAATGGACCCCCTCCCGGGGGACCTTGCTTTCACCAAAGTCCGCGAAGGGCGGGGCCTTTTGCCCGATCGGCTTGAACCTCTCAAAGAGGTCTTTCAATGTGCGTGCGTCGAAGCCCGTTCCGACCCTGCCTGCGTAGACGAGCCTGCCCCCCCTGTAATAGCCGATGAGCAGGGCGCCGAAGGCCTCCCGCGCCCCTCCCGGCTCCGTATAGCCGCCGATTACGAACTCCTGTCCGCCCGCGCACTTGAATTTAAGCCAGTCCGGGGAGCGTTTCTGGACATAGGTTGAGCCGGCCCGCTTTGCCAGTATGCCTTCGCCGCCCCTGCGGCATTGCTCCCTGAAGATGGCCTTCCCCTTTCCGCTCCTGCCATACGGGGTGGCCCTCAGCGGGCCGGAAAAGGAAATGACATTGCCGAGCATTCCTTTCCTCAACTCAAGGGGAAGGGCCGTGATATCGTGCCCCTCAAAATAGAGGAGATCGAAGAGGTAGTAAAACACCTTGATTCCGCTTCGGAGGGCCCTGCCGGGGTCGGATATCTGCATGCGGGGCTGGAGCGCCTCAAAACTGGGAAGCCCGCGTTTAAGGGCGACTATCTCGCCGTCGACGATAAAATCCGCCGCCGGCTGGGCCAGCAGCGCATGGACCAGCTCCGGATAGTTCCCGCTGATATTCCTTCCGTTCCGGCTTAGAAGTCTTGCCGAGCGGCCCAGCCTGAAGGCCAGGCAGCGCTGCCCGTCTAATTTAGGCTCGAAAATCCAGCCTTTTCCAGGCAGAGGGGCCGCCGGCCGGGCGAGCACGGCAAGCATGGGCCGCAGGGAGCCTGGCTGAGGGCGCTCCTTCATCCTCCTCTTCGCGCTCTCAAAGGCGGAGGCGGACTTCATCTGCGTCCTAATCTTCCCCGAGCAGCTTTTTTATCTCCAGGAACCGCATAAGGCCGGTTTTTGTGATGAGCCCCAGGAAATGCCCCTGCGCCATGACAAGGAGCCTGCCGTCCTGCCGCATTCGGGCCAGGGCATCGGAGAGGGGAGTGTCGGGAGCCACGATGATCTCCTCATTAAGTGGCTTCATCACCTCGCCTACGGTGCGGACCGGAAGCATGGCTTCCGGAATCCCCCTTATGTCCGCCAGGGAGACGAGCCCGACAGGGGTTTCATCATCGAATACAGGGAAGCCCTTGTAACCGTAATGCAGAAAATAATCCCTTGCAAGTTTGTCGAGGCCCATCTGCGGGGATACCTTCACCACGTCCCGGACCATTATGTCCCTGACGAGGGCGGAATTGAGGAGCCTTTTAAGGACGACCTCCTGGTAGCCGCTCTGGGCGACGCTCCTCAGGAATATGCCTATGAATACGAACCACAGCCCGCTTATGAGCGCGCCCCCGAGCACCTGGAGCCCCCCGAAGATGATCAGTATTACCGCCACTATCTTGCCTATGTCCGAGGCGAGCCTTGTCGCCTTGGGCAGAGACCCCTTCTTCTTCCAATATATGGCCCGGAGGACCCTGCCCCCATCCAGCGGGAAGCCGGGGATGAGGTTGAAGACCGCGAGGGCCCCGTTTATGACCGCCAGGTAGCCCATGACCGCGCCAATTATCGGATAGGAAGAGCCGGAGGCCAGCGCCTGGAGCGCATAAAAGACCCCCGCCAGCACAATGCTGCTCATCGGCCCTGCGATGGCTATCTTGAGTTCGCTGCCCGGGTCCTTGGCCTCCTCGGAAAGCTGCGAGACGCCGCCGAAAATGAAGAGGGTTATTGAAGGGATGGAGAGCCCGTGGCGGATGGCCACCAGTGAATGCGACAGTTCGTGTATGAGCACGCTGGCAAAAAACAGAATTGTCGCGGCAAAGCCGGCCGCCCAGTAGACCGTCGCCGACTCCCTGGGGAAGGCGCGCGGAAAGTAGCCGGCCGAAAGGCTCCATAAAAGAAGAAAAAAGATTATGAACCACGAGAAGTCAATCGAAATCTGAATTCCGGCTATCCGTAACAGCTTGATCCCTCCCGGAGCGGCCCTGTCTTTTTTGGCTCTGTCCATGGAATTTCCACCTTGCCCAGGTTAAGACCTTTATCTAAATAGAATTATATCCCCATTTTCCGTCTCCACCCAGTTTTTTTAAAAAACAGTCGCCCATTAGGCTGAAAACGGACCGGATTCGGCCGTTTATGGCCGAAATCCAGCCGATTATTTTTATTCGTCCGTAAAATCTCTTTTTTGACAACACTGTCTTGTTTTGTTATTTTAAAATGATGACATTCGGGGTAATGAGCAATAAAAAGCTTGTTACGTCGGCCAATATTCTGCTTTCCGTCCTTCTTGTGCTGACGTGCATATTCCTGGCCAGGGATTTCATAACCCTGAGCATTTCGGGCAGCCGGGGGATCAAAAACAGCCTCGTTCCCACCCGGGAGGCTGTGGAATCGAAAACCCGCGCGGTGCTCTCCGACTATTCGGCCGTGGCCGGCAAAGACAACCTGTTTGGCTTCCCGCCGATGGACATAAAACAGCTTACGGCCTCCTCGGCGCAGGCTGTAACTTCAAACATCAGTCTGATTGGCACGGTTTCGGGAGCATGGAGCTACGCAGTGGTGCTCAGGGACGCCAGGGAGGAGGTTTACCGGGCCGGCCAGATGATCCCGGGGGTCGGCTATCTGAAGAGCATAAACAAGGACTCCGCCCTTATTGCGTCCCAGGCCGGGGGCGACCTGAAGCTTCCCCTCAAGGACATCGCGACCATCGAGGCGGCAAACGGCAACGCCGCCGCTTCCCAGGGGCCGGCATCCTCGCAAAACCAGATCGTAATGTCCGGGGCGCAGGACTCCTATGTCCTTAACAAAAGGGCGGTGGCCGACGCGCTCCAAAACCCCACGCGCATACTCTCCGACGCGCGCATGCTGCCAAACATCGTAAATGGCAGACAGCAGGGCTTTGTCATACGGGAAGTAAAGCCCGAGGGCCTCTTCTCCGCGCTTGGCCTCAGAAACGGGGACGTGCTGCTCAAGATAAACAACAATGAGATCTCCGGCCCTGACATGGCGCTCAGGGCCTTTACCGCGCTCAAAGGGCTGGACAGGGTGGACCTCGATATCATAAGAGGCGGGCAAAAACTCACGCTTGTGTACCAGATACGGTAGGCGAATGCTAAGAAAAACATCACTGGCGGCCGTGCTTCTGCTGCTGCTGTACTCCCAGGCGTGGGCGGCAAAAAAAATCACGCTTAATTTCGTGGACGTAGACCTTGCCACCTTCACCAAATTCGTAAGCGACACGACCGGCAGGAATTTCGTGTTCGATGACAGGCTCAAGGGCAAGGTGACGGTCATTACGCCCAGCGGCCTCAGCAGGGAGCAGACCTTCAAGCTCTTCACGTCGGTGCTGAACCTGAAGGGTTTCACTCTCCAGCCGATAGGGGCCAACGCCTACAAGATAATACCCGTGACGGAGGCCAGGCAGATGGGGCTTCCGGTCATGACGACCCAGGTAAATGAGAATTACATGGTCAGGCTGATCCCGCTGCAGTATATTTCGGCGCAGGAGGCGGTGAGGTTTTTGAGCCCGGTCGTGTCGAGGGACGGCTATATAGCGTCCTTTGACCAGGGCAATTACCTGCTGGTGATCGACACCGCGCTGAACATCGACAAGATCATGGGCATCCTGGACGTTATCGACAAGGCCCCGATCGCCCAGCGCAGCGAGATCGTGTTCCTCAAGCACGCAAGCGCGCAGGACGTGGCCCGCATCCTCAACGAGGGGCTGCCGAAAAAGACGCCTGCCGGCCCGGCCCACGCCATAGCGGATGCGAGGCTCAACGGCGTTATCCTCATAGGCGACAAAGCCGAAAAGGAGGCGATGAAGCGCCTCATCGCGATGCTGGATGTGCCCAGCAAGATGGTGCTCTCCGGCATCCACGTCTATTTCCTGGAGCACGCGAACGCCGAGGACCTCGCCAAGACCCTTCAGGGACTGTTGGGGCAGCAGGCCAAGGGGCCCGCCGCCGCAACCATTGTCTCGGCCCCGGAGAAGGTAAACATAACGCCGGACAAGGGCACGAACGCGCTTGTAATAGCGGCCTCGCAGGCGGACTATCAAAGCCTGCTGCCGGTGATAAAGGAGCTGGACAGGGCCAGGAGCCAGGTGTACGTGCAGGCGATGATAGTGGAGGCGTCCCTGAGCGATCTCAAGAACCTGACCGCACAGTGGCGCGCGACAGCCACGGAAGGGGGACAGCCCATCTTCATAGGCGGCGTGGGCACAATCGACGCCACCGCGATCCAGAACATTGTAAGCGGCCTTTCGGGGGCCAGCGTGGGGGGCCTTGGAAACATACTCAGCGTGCCGGTCACCACAACCGTAAACGGCGTCATACAGACGTCAACCCTCAGCATCCCCGGCTTCGCCGCGCTCTTCAACCTCAGCCAGTTCAAGGACGCGGTGCACATCCTCAGCACCCCGCAGATATACACCTCCGACAACCAGGAGGCGGAGATACTGGTCGGCCAGAACGTGCCCTTCCCGACTGGCAGCCAGACGGCCGTGGGCCAGGTGGCCACCGCGGGCCTTATAACCACGGTTGAGAGGCAGGACGTGGGCATAAAGCTGAAGATCACCCCCCACATAACCGAGGGCAACGTGGTTAGGCTCGATATCTACCAGGAGATATCCAGCGTGGTGCAACCCAGCGTATCCGGGACGAACCTCGTGAACCTGCTTTCCTCAGTGGGCCCGACCATAGACAAGCGCTCGACCAAGACGTCCGTATTCGTAAACGACGGGCAGACGATCGTTATAGGCGGGCTCATGTCTGAAAACGACGAGGACACGGTAACGAAGGTGCCGCTGCTTGGCGACATTCCCCTGCTTGGGAACCTTTTCAAATACAGGACCATCAGCAAGCAAAAGACGAACCTCCTTGTATTCATCAGCCCCACGGTCATAAAGACGCCGGCCGACATCGGAAGGGTGACGCAGGAGAGAAGCGAAGCCTTCGGAAAGAGGACCTCCACCTACAAGGAAGGGGAGCTGATAGTCAAATTCAAAAAGGGCACCACGGACGAAGAGGCCAGGCGCGCGCTCGGCCGCAAGGGCATCGAGGTGCTGGAACTTCTCGGCAACAATATCTACCGTGTAAAACTCCATGAGGGGCAGGACGTGATGGACACGGCAAAGGAGCTCTCCGGGATGCCGGAGGTCCGCTACGCCAGGCCCGAATACGTCGCCGCCCCGGGACTTTCAATTTCCAAATAAACACGCCGCAGCGAGGAAGCAAATGAAGGAATCATTAAAAACAGGCAGGATCATGGATGATGAGGTGGAGCTGCCGCTTCTGGCTGGCATCCCCCTCACCTACGCCAAGGGCAACCTGCTGATGCCGCTAAAGAGGCAGGACGGCTGGCTCTCCGGCGCGGTGGCCGACGAGGGCGGGCTTTTCGCCCTGTTTGACCTGGCGAGGGAGATGTCGCTGAAACCGAAACCCATCTGGGGGGAAAAGGACGCCATACTCGAGGCGATAAACCGTTATTACGGCCAGATGGGCTCCGCGAAGGACGTGATGGAGGACATCCGCGAGGACGACCTCTCCTCGGTCGCGACCGAATTCGAAAAGCCCAAGGACATCCTGGAGCTGACCGAGGAGGCCCCGATCATAAGGCTCCTGAACGCCCTTCTGCGGCAGGCGCTGAAGGAGAGGGCAAGCGACATCCACATCGAACCCTTCGAGAAGGATCTCGAGGTGCGGATACGCGTCGACGGCGTGCTCAAAAAAATACTGGCCCCGCCGAAGATCATACAGGAGGCCCTCGTAAGCCGTGTGAAGATAATGGCGAACCTGGACATAGCCGAGAGGCGCCTGCCGCAGGACGGCCGCATCCGGCTGCTCATCGGCGGCAGGGACATAGATATCAGGGTCTCCCTGATTCCGACCATACACGGCGAGCGCGTGGTCATGAGGATACTGGACAGGAAGAGCGGCTCGATAGGCCTGAAGGAGCTGGGAATGGATGACAGCCTCCGGGCGCGGTTCGAGGACCTGCTGGCAAGGCAAAACGGGATAATCCTCGTCACCGGCCCCACCGGAAGCGGCAAGACCACCACGCTCTACGCGGCGCTCAAGCGGATTTATTCGGAAGAAAAAAACATCGTCACCATCGAGGACCCGGTCGAGTATGAGCTTGCGGGCATCGGGCAGATACAGATAAACCCGAGGATCGGCCTTACGTTTGCGTCGGGGCTGCGCTCCATACTGCGGCAGGACCCGGACGTTATAATGGTGGGCGAGATCAGGGACCTGGAGACCGCGCAGATAGCCATACAGGCCTCGCTGACAGGCCATCTGGTGCTCTCCACCCTCCATACCAATGACGCGGCCTCCGCAATCGCGAGGCTTATCGACATCGGGGTGGAGCCGTTCCTTGTGGCGTCTTCACTGGCGGGAGTGCTTGCCCAGAGGCTTGTGCGCAGAAACTGCGCCGGCTGCAGCGCGCCCTACGAGATGTCCGCCGAGGAGGCTGCCTCCCTCCTGCGGCCCGACGGCAGGCTGAAGGCCGTAAAGGGAGCGGGCTGCGCCAAATGCGGGGGCACCGGCTATATGGGAAGGATGGGCATATTCGAGTTCCTGCCCGTGGGACCGGCGGAAAGAAGGCTCATCACCGAAAGGGCGGACGCGAAGAGCATCGCCGAACAGGCGGTTGCGTACGGGATGAGGACCCTGCGCGAAGACGGCCTTCTCAAGGTGGCATCCGGCCATACGACGCCCGAAGAGGTCTTGAGGGTAACGCAGAAGGAAAATGACGGCATTCAGGTATAAGGCGTACGCGGGGGCCGGCCGCGAGACCTCCGGCGTCATAACGGCCGAAACGGAAAAAGAGGCCGCCCTTAAACTCCGCGAGCAGGGCATCTATCCGAGGCAGCTCACACCGCAGAAGACTTCGGCCTCGAAGGTAAACTCCTCGGCCCTGCCCTTCATGACCAGGGAGCTCTCTCTGCTGCTGGCCTCAGGGGTGCCGGTCCTTGATGCCCTCCGGAGCCTGCAGGGTGAGGCGAAAGGCCCCTGGGCGGACCTTCTGGGAAATATCGCGGACGACGTGACCTCGGGCATGAGGTTTTCCCGCGCCCTGCAGCAGTACGGCGTATTCCCGGAATTTTATGTCAGGATGGTGGCCTCCGGCGAGGCAAGCGGCACCATGGAGGCCGTCATGAGGAGCCTGGCCGATTTCCTGGAGGAGGAGGCGCGGACAAAGGCGAGGATCAAGTCCGCCCTCATCTATCCGGCGTTCATGGTCGTTGTGGGCACCATAATCCTCTCGTTCATATTCGCCTTCGTGATGCCCAAGATCACCAGGATATTCATCGATTCCGGCAAGGCCCTTCCGCTCGTCACCAGGATACTCATCTTCATCAGCAGCGCCTTCGTGAACTACTGGTGGGCCATGATGCTCGCGGTGATCGTCGCGGGGTACGGTTTAAGGGGATATTTAAGGAAAAACAGGCTCAAGGTGGACGGGCTGCTGATGGGCTTCGCGCTCACGAGGAGCCTCTATTTAAGCAGGTTCACCCGCGCCTTCGGCTTTCTCCTGGACGGGGGCCTTCCCGTGCTGAAGGCGCTTGAGCTTTCTGGCCCGTCCTCAGGCAACCGGCGGATCGAGACGGAAGTCCGCGAGGCCAGGCAGAGGCTGTCCGAGGGGGCCGACCTCTCGCAGGCCCTCCACGGGTTCCCGCCTGTGTTCACCCAGCTTCTGAGCACCGGCCAGAAGAGCGGCCAGCTTGCCCCCGCAGTCAAGAAGGCGGCCTCCTCGTACGAGGAGGATTTCAAACGCAGGCTCGACAGGGCCCTGGCGCTCATGGAGCCCACGATGATACTGGTGATGGGGGCCATCGTGGGGTTCATAGTGTTTTCCGTCCTGCTGCCCATATTCCAGCTTAACCAGTTGGTCAAGTAAAGGGCGGCGCTTTGTGATGCGGGCACTTGGAAATAATTGCCGCGAATGTGTAAAATAGTTAGGTAATGCACAGGGACAGCAAAGGTTTTACGCTTCTCGAAATTCTCGTCGTTGTATTCATTCTGGGAATCCTCGCCGCCATAGTAGCCCCCAAGATAATGGGCAGGACCGACGACGCGAAGGTCGCCGAGGCGAAAGTGCAGGTAAAGGACTTCGAAACGGCGCTGAAACTCTACAAGCTGGACAACGGCTCATATCCCACGACCGAACAGGGCCTGCAGGCCCTGATAGACCCCCCCACGGCCGGAGACTTGCCGAAGCACTACAGGCCGGGCGGATACCTGGAGCAGAAAAAAGTCCCCCTGGACCCATGGGGCAACCCCTTTGTCTACATCTGCCCCGGGCAGCACGGCGATTACGACCTATCCTCCCTCGGCGCCGACGGAAAACCAGGGGGGGAGGGTTATGACGCGGACATCGACAACTGGCAGATGCAATAAGGGTTTCACGCTCCTCGAACTTGTCGTAGTGATTTTCATCATCTCCCTTTTTTTCACCCTTGCCGTCCCCGCTTTCAGGAGGAACTACGCCCACCCGGACGCCATGAAGATGGCCTCCCTGCTTTCCGAGCTGAACGACTCCTCGATAGCAATGAAAAAAAACTTCAACATCACCTTCAACATGGACACGGGGGATGTCTCATGGACGGGTCCGGATGGCAAGAGGTCCGCTCACTTCAAGGGGCTTACTGAAGTGGATACCCCTTCCAGGGGGGCGGTCAGGGAGGGCACGCTCACGGTGTTCTTCGGCGTCCAGGGCGCGCCCGAGGACATGGACGTCTACATGGAAGGCGGCACGCGGACATACAGGGTCTCCCTGAACGAGTTGAGCGGCAGGGTGAAGGTAAGCAGCGTTGAAAAAAAATAAGGGATTTTCGCTCCTGGAGGTGCTCATAGCCGTGGCGATCACGGGGGGCCTGCTTGTGGCCATAATAGACCTGGTGAACCACCACCTCTCCGTGATCGACAGGTATCAGACCCTGAGCATCGAAACCATGCTGGCAAAGGAAAAGCTCATGGAGCTGAAGGCGGCGCCCCGCGAGGAGAAAGGGGTCTTTCCAAAACCCTACTCCGCCTACTCCTACAAATCCGAGATAGTAAACGGCCCGCTTCCCTTCCTGAACGAGCTGGTGCTTACGGTCTCAAAGGGGCGGGACGAGACGGATTTCAAGATGATGATCGGCAAATGGGGAAAATGAGAAGAAACCCGGGCGCGGAGGGGTTCACGCTGCTGGAGGTGCTTCTGGCGACGGCGCTCACCGTAATCGTGCTCGGCGCCGTTTATGCGACCTTCTTCCTTGTCGAAAGGGCGAGCAGGAGGGGGCAGCAGTCGCTTCTGGTGCTCTATGAGGCCCAAAAGACCATGGACCTGATGCGGCGTGAGCTTGAGGCCTCCGAGGGCCCGATGACGATAGTGGACAAGGAGTATTTCGGCAAGCACGGGTCCACCCTCACCTTCAGCGCCTTTTCCCCAAGGGACGGCGTCCTCTCCAAGATCGTCTACCTGGCGAAGGAAGGGGACGAAAAAAACAGGACCATAACCCTGGAGAAGCAGCTTCAGACCCCGGGCCGGAAGCCGCAGGAGGCCGACCTGCTCGAAAATATCGACGAGTTCCAGGTGCAGGCCTACTCGGGCGGCAAGTGGGCAAGCACGCTCGAGGCAGGAAGCCCGCCGGATGAAATGAGGATTACCCTCAAGCTGGTCTTCAAGGACAAGCCGATTGTCCTCGAGGAGACGGTGACGCCGAGGATAGGCAAACAGTTATGACGGGCAGGCGGCCATGAAAACGGAAAGCGAACGCGGCTTCGTCCTCATACTTGTGCTGCTGATTCTTGCGGCGCTCATGGCGATCGCAACGGATTTTGCATACAGCGTCTACGTCAACATAAGCGGCATACATAACATGCAGGTCCTGGAAAAACTCTCCATCGAGGGCTCCTCCCTCATCGACAGCTCGGCCGGGCCGTTCATGCAGTCGCTGTCGCAGGGCGACATACCCCTGGACGGGCAGCAGATGGAAATCCCCATTGACAGCAGCACGACGGTCTACTTCCAGGCGGACGATGAGAACTCCAAGTTCAACATAAACACCCTTGTCAGCCAGAACGGGGACTTGAACAAGGACGCCTACGACTCCTTCAGGCGCCTCCTGAAGGCCCTCAACCTAGACGAGACGATAGCGGACAAAGTCGTGGGCTGGATAGATCCGCAGGCATTGCCGTCGCAGCAGCTCGGCGGGGGGGAAGGTGAAAACGTCAAAAACGGGTATCTGACGAGCACCGCGGAGCTGGGGCTGCTCATTGACAAGGCGTCTTATGATACACTAAAAAATTACGTGACTGTCTTTGGCGACGGCCTGATAAACATAAACAGCGCCACGGCCCCCGTGCTGATGAGCCTCTCCGATGACGTAAGCGAGGATTTGGCGGAGCGCGTAATCGAGAGAAGAAAGCTCGATCCCTTCAAAAACATCGGCGAGCTTTCCCAGGTTGCGGGATTCGAGAGACTGGGGATGGACCTCGCGCCCAGGATAACGGTTTCAAGCTCCGCGATAGGCATAACGGCGAGCGCCCGGCAGGAGGGGATAACGAGGATTGTGGAAGGCGTTCTGGATTCGTCCGGGAAGATACTTTACTGGAGGGAGTACTGACCCATGAAGGCTTTTTTTGACCTCAGACATTTCGACACGAAAGCCGGGGGGGGCGGGGCCGTCTATATCCTTGACGGCGGGAGGAGCGAGGGCCGCATCCAGTCCATCCCCTTTAAATTTAAAATCCTGGAAGACGGAAGGCTTGAGCTTGAGGCCCCGCTGCCGCAGGGAATCAGTGAGAGCTGCCTCGGCCTTCCGGTTTCCATGCTTGGCTTCAGGATGCTGGAATTCCCCTTTTCCGATATCGAAAAGATACGCCAGACCCTGCCCTTCGAACTGGAGGGCCTGATCCTGCAGGGGCCTGACGGTGTCGCCCTGGACGCGCTGCCCGTCGGGGAAGAGGGCGGCGCCCGGAAAGTCCTTGCCGTCTACACGGACAAGGGCACGCTTAAAGGCCTCATAGAATCCCTGAAGGCCGGCGGCGCGGAGCCCGCCGTCGTCACATCCATCGAGCTTGCCCGGGCGACGGAAGGCGGGGCCGGCATCGCGGAGGCGCTCATGGAACCCCCGGCCGACGACGAGGGCGAAAGGGCCGCCCTCGCGGACAGGGAGCTTGGCAGGCCTAAGCCGACCATAAACTTCAGGACAGGCGATCTGGAATTCACGAAAACAAAAGAGGAGTTTTCGCGCCGGGTGAGGACGTCCTTCGTGCTGGCCGCGCTCGTGCTTCTCATTTTTTCCGCAAAGTCAGCGGTCGGCCTGTATTTCATTCACAGGGATGCCGTGCGCCTTGAGGAGCGCATGGGCAGGTCACTGTCGAAGCTGCTGCCGGGCCAGGGGATACAGGGGCGAAACGCGCAGGTGGCGCTGATGGAGCTCGAGGGGAGCCTGGCCCAGCTAAGAAAGGAAAAATCCCAGATCGGGGGCCTGCCGGCGCTGGAGGAGCTGAAAGAGCTGACCGCCCACAGCGCCAGGGGCGCGGTGATCAAGGAGATATCGATGAACCCCGGGGGCATGATAATAAAGGGCGAGGCCCCCACACTCGGGGATGTGGACGTCGAAAAAAACGCGCTTGCGCGGGGCGGGGCCCATGTGACAGTGCTTGAGACCAAAAATTCACCCGATAACGTGGTGCTCTTCACCATGAGCGTAAAGAGTTGAGCGATGGACATAAGAACATACATTGAAAAGCTGCTTGAAAGGCCGGAACTCCAGGGAATCGTCCGTAAAATAGGCAGGCAGAGGCTTTTGCCGGCTGCCGCGCTGCTGGCCCTCCTGGTGCTGGCCGTATCGCTGCTGGCGGCCAGGGGCGCGGCCGGACGGAGACTCTCCAATGACAAAAAGACGGAGGCCCGCATCGAGGAGGTCAGCCGGCAGTACCTCGCCCTGAGGGCCGACAGGGACGAGTTCGTGAGGCGCGCGGCCCTGAGCCCCTCTCAGGGAATACTGAAGGCCGTAGACGATATATTTACGGGGATGGGGCTGAAGGGAAAGATAGCGACCCTGAAATCCCTGGATACGGTGCATATAAACGGCCTCACCTCGGAACAGGCCCAGATAGCGCTGAAACAGGTAAACCTGAACGAGACCGTAAACCTGCTGTACAAGATCGAAAACGCGCCCATGATGCTCACGATCAGGCAGGCGGAATTCAAAAACTCCTTTTCCGCGCCCGCGCTTGATATAAGGCTGGAGCTGGCGCTTACGAGGAAGAAGTAAAAAGGCCTCCCGCGGCGCATTGTGAGATTGCGACTCCACCTGATAACCTGCGCCGAGGCCATTTCCCGGAATGTGCTTATTGAAAGAAACCTGAATCAGGCGGCATTGGCCGGAGAGTATGGATGAATTGTCTCGATCCTTTTGCCCAGCCGCCTGCCCGCCTCCTCTATATCATATAGCGCCTGCAGGTTCATCCAGAACTCCGGACCCGTATTCAGGTAACGGCCAATTTTGATGGCAGTTTCGGCCGTAATGCTCCGCTCACCACGGATGATCTGGCCAAGGTGGGTCTGAGACAGTCCCGTTTCCTTGGATATTCGGTAAACCGAAATGACCATGGGAACGAGAAACTCCTCTTTCAGCACCTCGCCGGGATGTATATTCTTTAAACGTGCCATTTGCATCACCTCACTTTAATGATAGTCGGTTATCTCCACGTCATGTGCGCTTCCATTTTGCCACCTGAAGCAAATGCGCCATTGATCGTTTATACGGATGCTCCATTGCCCTTTCCGATTGCCGCCCAGTCGCTCAAGCCTGTTATTGGGAGGGATCCTCAGGGTCTCCAACGCAGTGGCGGCAGCTATCATCCTCAGCTTCCGCCTGGCGACATTATGAAGCTTTGCCGGCAGCTTGATCTTTTTTGAAAAATTCCCGCGCCATATGAGTTCCGTTTCACCGTCTTTAAAAGATACTATCACAAATCAATAGTATCATCCAAAGAAACTAATTGTCAACCTTAAAAAAGCATTCTTACGTTTGTTTAGCCGCAAGTCTTTATCGGATAAAACACCTGATAATCCGCACCTTGGCTAGCCTGTATTGGTCGCAGGTGCAGTCGCAATCTCACAATAACCCGCACCCTGGCTGTTCCGCCGGTTATGTGAAATGCCGTTTGAAACCAGTGCCGCTGCAGACGGCTCTTGATTCGATTCTGAAATAAAGAATCAGGATTTCCGGGCATGCCGTCTGAAAAATTCAGCTATCCCTGACTTGTCCGCATTTCCTTCAGCTACTGATCGCACAACGGTCTCCAGGCGATCCTCATCTACATCAACCTCCTTGCCGTTCAACAGTAAAAAAACCAGCGCAGCTGCTGTCCCTGTCCTCTTATTGCCGTCCACAAAAGGATGGTTCCTGATTATATGAAAGAGGTACGCGGCGGCCATTTCAAAAATATCCGCGTGCAGATAATCCCTTTCGAAACCGGCGGACGGCATGGCCACGGCCGATTTCAGCAGATCAATATCTCGAATCCCGGAGTGGCCGCCGTATCTCTCAATTTGATCACGGTGAATTTCGATGACCTCGTCGAGACCGAGAAAAAGCGGACTTTTCAACTTGCGAGCCTTCTAAGCGCGCCCCCGTATTTTTTATTGGTCTTCTCCAGGGCCGCTTTGAATGCCTTTTTTCTTTTTTCATCCCTTACAGGCGAAATTATCAGCAGCTTGCCGTCGGTAGAGATGTCAAGCGGGGTCTTGTCGTCGATATCAAGAAGGTCCAGCACGCCCCTGTCTATGACGAGCGCCAGGCTGTTGCCGTGCCTGGTCAGTTTCTTTACCATAGCTTTTCCTCCTTCGTAGCATCATTGTAATAACAATATATCACCATCCGAACGGTTTTGTAAAGTAAGAGATCCCGGCGAGCGCCACACCTGATAATCAGAGGTGGTCCCCATTGTTTGTACAGTTGAGCGGCCAATTTAAGGTGGAAAATCCTTTCCATCAGGCCGCCTGTAATGCCGGGTATCCGGCCCCGGGTAGATTCCAGGAAACAGTTTCAATCCTCCCGCGCGGGGAGCGACCAGCTGGGCCCGGGCAACAACGCGCTCATATTCAAGTTTCAATCCACGCTCCCGCGCGGGGAGCGACGAATTTCCGGCTCCTCAACTCCCCCTTTAATCCCTGTTTCAATCCACGCTCCCGCGCGGGGAGCGACGTTTCCCCCTCGATTGACGTTGTCATTCCGGCTTGGTTTCAATCCACGCTCCCGCGCGGGGAGCGACATCAAGCGGTTTTGAAAAGCCGCCTGGAGGAGGGGTTTCAATCCACGCTCCCGCGCGGGGAGCGACGACGTCAGAAAGCTTCTTTTAACCTTTTTTAAAGTTTCAATCCACGCTCCCGCGCGG
>JAKAHV010000008.1 GCA_021825295.1 Nitrospirota bacterium | reverse complement strand
CGTCTCCCTTGGGATCTATGAGGACCACGCTGTGGCCCTTTCTTATGTCCTGCTCGGCCATGTTCTCTATGACTCGGGTCTTGCCCACGCGGGTGGTCCCGAAGCACCAGAGGTGGCCGTTACGATGCGCGTCCGGGATGGCTATCCGGATATTGCGGGTGGGATCGGCGAGTTTCTGGCCCCGGCCGAGTATGAGTTGGCTCTCCTTATCTCCCCCGGACAAAATGGACGATGATCCTTTCCTTAATCTCCCCCGAGACCGCTTTTATGCACTCCCCGGGGACCCTGCCCTCCGCCTCGACCAGGCTGAAAACCCCTGCGGCCCTTTTCACGCACCTGACCCTTATGGCCAGGAGCCTGTCCGAAAGCTCCCTCTGGAAAAGACCCTCCGTGAGGCTCCTCGATGTCCGGCTCAGGGAGACTTTCAGGACAGGGACGCGGCCGTTTGATGATGGCGTCACGCTCGATACGTAGAAGTTAAGGTAGTCGCCGGTCCGGTAAAGGCCCCTTTCCTTAGGCGTCTGGTGCTCTTTTTCGCATACGCCGACCACGAGCCGGCCGGCCTCGCCATCCAACTCGACGAATATGCGCTCCTCGAACGCCGCAGCGACATGCCCGCCGATGATTCCGCCCGTAAGATAGCGGAGTTTTTCGTAGCCCCGGACCGTTGCCTCCTTTTGAAGGGCTGAGACGATGCCGTACTTGATTGCCCGAAGGACGTTCTTTTTGAGGCGCTCCATGGGGAGCATTTCGACCCTGTTTTCCCTGAAAACGTAGATTTCGCACCCCTCGCCGGTCAGCATGCACTCCACATCCAGGCGGAAGATGCCCGACAGAGTGCCGGATATGGACCTCTCGATGGCCGCTTTGGCCTCGCCATAGGGAAGCTCGTACTTCTCCGCGACGGCCCGGAGGTCAGCGCCGTCTGAAATATTTTTTAAAAACCGCATAGACCCTCCTCGCGTATTGAGCCCTTTTTGCGTCATTCGAGGCGTTGTAGCAGCCCACGGCCTCCCAGGTATAGCCGTATCTCCGGACGCACCTAGCCAGTATCCAGGCGCCCGCTTTCACATTTGTGCACGGGTCTCCAAGGGACCGCCAGACACCTGCGCCGAGCTTCCGGGCCCATCCGGAGTTGATCTGCATCAGGCCGTAATCGTAAGAGCCGTTTTGGTTCCAGTTGACCGCCCCAGGGGTGAAATCGGACTCGACCTTAGCGATCGACCAGAGGAGGCGGGGAGATACGCCGTACTCCGCTCCGGCGGCCTCGAAGCAAAAGGCGAAGGCCGGAACGGCGAATGAAAAAACGAGGATAAAGGCAATAAGGACCCTTTTTATATCCATCTATAGTGATATAGGACGGGGGCAACTTTAGCGGGCTATTTTAGGCAGGCGCGTTCAGGTCCAGGGCGCAAGGTTTCAATCAGGAAAAGACACTTTTGATGGCCGAGGCCCGGTGGAATAGTTGACTTCTTAATAACACTTTGGGACGAGTGCGGCGGATACGAAAGTATGCTCCGAAGCTTTATATCTGTTCGATCTCTCGCAGGATGCATGTTCAACAAGTATTATGTGCCACGCCTATTTCCCGGCAATGTTATATTTTGCTGCTGTATAGCTTACGCAAAAATTGATGATAAATAGAAATTTTTCGATCTTCTGCACCGCATATAATAAATAAAGCTTATAATCAAAGAAAGCCATCCTTAAAGAATTTCTAATTCGACATTTGAATTCAAGAATGTTATTTTTAATTACCGTCGTAAAGGGGAGGAATTGTGGAAAATAAAGAGAATTTAAAATTCTTCTTTAAGGCTATGAAAAGGGATATGGTAAACTATGAAGTTCAATGTAGTAATCCATTATTCCTCTTATTTTTTTTTATTATTGCTATTAGCTTGTGCCTTCAATCGTGTGCGAGCATGAGCAATCAATCGCAGCTGAGTCTGAACAATTGCACATATATTCCGCCAGATGCGAAGCTTTATAAAAAAAATGAAAATGGTATAAATAAAATTATTGATGAGCCATATGATATGGCGTGGGTTCTTGCAACGAAAGCGGCCAGTCATGATGTCGATGATAATATGAATGTGTGGCTATCGCCAAATGCTCAAGTAAATAATAATATAAATCAAATTAAGAATTCAGGTATTATTCAGATTAAACTCAAAGGTGATTATTCCAACTATACTCATCCTGTCGATTGCGGATGGCGCGGATATACTGGGATATATAATGCTTATAAGAATTACATTTATCCTGAATTTTTAGTACTCGATATTAAACTACGCAGAATAAATGAGAGCAAAACCTCGATTCAGGTTAAACTTCACGAAATATGGAAATCAGCACAATCTAAATATAAATGTGTCTCTATTGGAGATTTAGAAAACATTTATATTGATGAATTGAACGAACAAGAAACCAATTTAAAGAATAAAATAAAAAGGCAAGAGCAACTCCGCGTTGAAAAGAAGAAGGAAGAGCAGCGAAAAGAAGAAGAAAAAAAGATGAAGGCGGAGCAATTGCAAAAAGAAAAAGCAGAACGGGAAGCGGAACGAAAAGAGGAACAAGAAGAAAAGGCAGAAAGACGCGAGTGGAAAAAGGCTGGTTTCAGTAGCAGCCAAGTTACCAAATGGGAATCAGGATATTTTAATGCGGAGGAAGCAATTTTCTTGAGGCACAAATGTCCGGCGGGCGCCGGGACTATGAATGAGATTCTTACGGGTAACCCTTACGATTTTAAAAATAAATGCTTTACACTTATATCCAGTAGGAATATACAACTTCTTAATAGAACAACAGCGTTATTTGGAAATATAAAAGTATTTGCTTTAATAAATTTCGGGCACGACTCTGCGCCTTCTTTCATATATGGTGACAAATACGCTTTGAAAGGAACGGGTGTTTTCAAATATACGGCGGTAGACGGTTCATTGCAAATAGTGCCTAGCTTTAAGGCCATACGCATTCCTGAGAAATACAGGACAAATAATAAATAACACCTGTGGCGAGTTTTAATATCACGTGAAAAAATTAGACTAAAAATGCAATCAAAAAAGCACAGTTTCCATCCGGTGCCTGTTTCGCCGCCGAAGGGTCGTCTGTTAGTAAAACGTAATGAGCATAGCATTACGCGCAAAATTCCCAAACCTGTTGTCTTAATCGACACTCGTGAAAAAGCACCTTTTGATTTTGCTCGATTTCCCAATTGGATTTCCGACCAAAAGAAACAGAAGCTAAATGTTGGTGATTACAGCATAGAAGGAATGGAAAAATTACTTGTCATCGAGCGGAAAACACTGACTGATCTTATTACTACGCTTATGCAACAAAGGTCGAGGTTCTTCAAGATGTGTCAACAAATGACGGATTATCGCTGGCGAACTCTAATAGTTGAAGCAAGTTATGAAGATATCAAATCGCCCTATGGTGAGGATTATAATATTCTGGCTCATCCAAATGCGGTTTCGGGTACTCTTGACGCCATAGAGGCGCGCTTTGGTATCCCCGTTATTTATGCCTCAAGTTATCGGCCTTTGGCCGAAGAGAAAGCTGCAAGCTGGATATCCAAGCATTTCACATATTGGTATCTTGAGTCAAATGGTCTTGGCCGGGTACTTCAAGAGGGTGACTTATAAAGTTTGATCCAGGCAAGGACGGAATAAATACTGGATGGAAGTGTCGAAGCCCAGCTATGAAAGTTTCCGCAGTATTAGGGGAGTAAATATTGACGAAAAAAATTAGATCATTTTATATTGAGGTTATGAATTGCAACTGCGGGAAAAGTGAGTGTCCTCAGGCATTAAAGAGTTTTCGCACCGGCTGGGTTCCTCGCGGTTTTAGTCCCCATAATTCCTCAAGAACAAAAATTCTTGTCGTAGGCAAAAATCCTGGTCACCCACTTGAAGGAGAAACGTCATTCTACAAGAATAAAAAAGGTGAAGTTTTATTATCAGCCAGAGAAAAATGGAGCATTGAATGGCTCAAGAGGCTAAAAAATACCAACGATAATTCACTAAAATATCATAAAAATCTTAGACGATATTTACGATATTTCTTAGACCTGAGCGCTAAACTGGAGCAATATGATGAATACAAACCAGGTACCGGCGAAAATGCAATTAAAAAGGCTGTCTCCTTTTCGAACTTATTTAAATGCAGCACTGAATGTGAACAAGAAAAAATAAAGGACAACTCGTTTGGAGTATGCTACGAAAAATATTTTATTCGAGAAATTGAATTAATAAAACCACAAATTATTCTTGCTTTAGGCAATGAAGTGTCAAAATATCTTAAAAGAAAGCAACTGAGTATCCCTTTAGTTTCTATTAAGCATCCATCCTATTTTTACAAAGGAGCTGATGAGGTAGATATTTTATCTTCGAAAAAAAGGGAATTAAGAACAAAACTAATCCGTCGTGGATAGATTTGCCATCATTCGGCCATGAAAGCTATAACCAAATTCTTTTGAAAATCCGCACAATGCTGGCAATCTTACGGCGCGGGCTTTGGGGCGTAACTAGCGTGATTTTTTAACGACCTTGAGGTGTCCTGGACGGACTTTTGTTTTTGCCCAAATCGCTGAAGATACTATACTTCAACTGAAGCCCGCGCGAAAACAATGCCACTTTCACGGGTTAAACAGCCTTTCCCGCAGCAAAGTATACCTTTTTTGAGGCTTGTCGTTTTTAATCGCGATGGCGACGGCCTTCTTCGTGCCGACCAGCACGACCAGCCGCTTGCCCCGGGTGATGCCGGTATAGAGCATGTTTCGCTGCAGCAAAATATAATGCTGCGTCAGGACGGGCATGACTATGGCGGGATATTCGCTCCCCTGGGATTTGTGAATCGAGACGGCATAGGCGAGGACGATCTCGTCAAGCTCCGGATAATCGTAATGGACGACCTTTCCGTCAAAATCGATTGCGACTTCCTGCTCCTCCCTGTCTATTTTTACAATCCTGCCGATGTCGCCATTAAAAACTTCCTTGTCGTAGTTGTTCCTGATCTGCATGACCTTGTCCCCCGTCTTAAGGCTCATGCCGCCCCTTATGAGCTCGTTGGTTGAGGGGTTCAGGTGCTTTTGCAACTCGGCGTTCAGGTTGGCCGCGCCAATAATTCCCCTATGCATGGGGGTAAGGACCTGGATGTCGTCCACGGGCTTGAAACCGAACTTCCTGGGGATTTTCTCCTTGCAAAGCTCGATGATCTTCTGCAGGGCCAACTCGGGATCCTCTGCCTGGAAGAAATAGAAGTCCTGGAGGGAGTCGTTGGTTTTGTCCGTTACCGGCATATGGCCGTTGTTGATCCTATGGGCATTAACGACAATCATGCTCTCCTTGGCCTGCCTGAAAATCTCGGTGAGCCTCACCGTGGGAATGCGTTCCGAATCTATGATGTCCTTCAGAACGTTGCCGGCGCCTACGGAGGGCAACTGGTCTACATCGCCTACAAGCACCAGCGTGGCCTCCCTGGGGACCGCTTTCAGGAACTGGTACATGAGGACCGTATCCATCATGGAGACCTCGTCGATGACGATAAGGTCGGCCGAAAGCGGGTTATTTTCATCCTTCTTGAACCCGCCCCCCTTCGGGCTGAACTCAAGGAGGCGATGGACCGTTTTGGCCTCATGCCCCGTGGCCTCGGACATTCTCTTTGCCGCCCGGCCGGTAGGCGCTGCCAGGAGCACCCTCTGTCCCAGTTTCCTATATATCCGTATGATCGAATTGATGATTGTGGTTTTGCCGGTACCCGGGCCGCCCGTGACCACCATAACTTTCTTGTCGATGGCCTCCCTGACCGCCTGTTTCTGGTTTTCCGCGAGGTCTATCTTCAGCTCCTTCTGGACCCATTCGAGGGCTTTGTTCCTGTCGAAGGCCCGGGGCTTCTTGGGATGCCGCATGAGGCCTTTCAGCCGGGCGGCCACGCCGGTCTCGCAGACGTGGAATTTTGCCAGGTAAACGGCTTTATTGTTCTCCTTGAACTCCCCGGCGTTCAGGTCTTCGATGATTATCTTGCGGTCCTCGGCGATCTTGCCGAAGGCCCTGACAATTACGTCCCGCTCAAGCCCAAGGATCTTCTTGCATTCTTCAATCAGGGGCTCATAGGGATAATAGACGTGTCCATCGTCAGAGAGCTGGTGGAGGACATAGAGGATGCCCGCCTCGGCCCTGATCTGGGAGTCCCTGGCTATGCCCAGTTTTTCGGCTATTTTGTCCGCCGTAATGAAACCAATGCCGAAAATGTCTGTGGCGAGCCTGTAGGGGTTCTCCTGGACGATTTTTATGGATTCCTTTGCATACTGCTTGTATATCTTCGCGGCGTAGGCGGGGCTCACGCCATGGCCCTGGAGGAAGACCATGACGTCCCGAATCTCCTTCTGGTCGTCCCACGCCTTCCTGATCATCCAGATTCTTTTTTCCCCGATGCCGTCGACCTCGCTTAGCCTTCCCGTTTCGGCTTCGATGACGTTCAGGGTCTCAAGGCCAAATTTGGCAACAAGCCTCCTGGCCATGACCGGCCCGATGCCCTTTATCAGCCCCGAACCAAGGTATTTTTCTATGCCTTTGACTGTGGCAGGTACAATGGATTCATAAGAGACGACCTCGAACTGCTCACCGAACTTGGGATGGTTCTTCCACTGTCCCTTGAGCTTCAGGACCTCGCCGGCGCTGACGGAAAGAAGGTTGTCGACCACGGTGACCAGGTCGTGCCTCCCTCCGGCCTTCATTTTTGCGATGGTGTAGCCGTTTTCTTCGTTGTAGAAAGTGATTCTTTCGATCTGCCCTTTGATCTCGGTGAACATATTTTATTTTCCCGCCCCCTTATTTTATACTATCGGGGCCGCACCACTACCTATTCAAGGAGGACATATGGCGCTTACGAAGTCTCAGATAGCGGAGCATCTTGCAAAGAAGGTGGACATCAAGAAGTCACAGGCGACGGGGGTCCTTAACGAGATCGCGGCGCTTGCATATAAGGAAGCAAAGAACTCCTTCACGCTGCCCGGTATCGGGAAGATCGCGCTCGTAAAGCGCAAGGCACGCACGGGAAGAAACCCCCGGACCGGAGAGTCCATAAAAATACCGGCCAAGAAGGCCGTAAAATTCCGTGTGGCAAAGGCCGCAAAGGACGCGATCCTTGGGAAGAAGTAAGAGAACAGAAGAGAAACAAGATGCTTCTTAGAGTCGATATAGCAGGACAGCTTGCAACCAAAGCGCGAAGTGTCCGTCTCGTCGACTTTGACTTGGATGAACGGGGACTTCAGCATATTCTGTTCAGAGCGTTGGATCGGCTAATACCTGAGGATGAACTTCTTCTGATAATGCAATCACGGCAGTGGCAGGAGGAACCAGACCTCATGGCACTGGATGCAAAGGGCTCGCTCTATATTTTTGAGTTGAAAGCATGGGAATCGCGTTCTGAAAATATCCTCCAAGCTCTTAGATACGGCCAAATATACGGGCAATATAATTATGAGCAGCTTGATCACATTTTTCGTTCATTCTACACTGGAAAGAAATCGCTCAAGGAAGCACATCAAGTATCTTTCGATATATCTCTTAAGGAAGAGGCCTTTAACACAAACCAAGTTTTTGTCGTTATGACCAATGGAATAGACCACAAAACGCGGGAAGCTGTCCAGTACTGGAGAACTAGAGGTCTCGATATTCGGCCCTGGGTCTATCGAGTTTATGCGGATGCAGATAAAAAAATGCTTCTCGAAATTTCCCGTTTCGCGACAATGGATGATCCTTATGAAGATATTCAAGAAGGCTATTATATTGTTAACACGAATTCCAGGAATGAAACCGAAGACCATGAAATGATGCTTAAGGAGCATGTCGCATCGGCATTCTTTACACCCTGGAAAGAGAAGATTGCGCGCATTCAAAAAGGGGATGTTGTTTTTCTCTATCAGTCTGGGGTGGGTATAGTCGCCGTCGGTGTCGCCACAGGTAAACTTCTGAAACGTGACTACCAAGAAAAACCCAACGAGGATTTCTCAATGCCGCTAACGAAATTTGAGATGCTGGAAACGCCGATGACGGCATCCGAGATCAAGGAAATATGCGGCGTGAACTATCGTTTCATGAGTACCTTATTCTCTATCGACGCAGAGGCAGGCCGTAAATTGGAAACTGTTGTAAGATCACTGAAAAAGAAATAGAGAAATCGAATAGGAGATCTGATTTAAACTAAGCACCCTTATATGGCCGGATTTCAAGCGAGTATGATTCGGATGCAACCGAAGCTTCGAGTAATTCTGTAGGAGATTTTCGCATAAGCACCCAATCCGCAATTTCTCTTTTGTCTTCTGATGTCATCCGTGCGCCGAATATTACGCCTACCAGAAGTTCAGCAGGAAATACATGGTCGCCTTTTCCTTTATCATGGTCTATGATTCGGTATTCTTCTTCGTAATGCCAGTCAAATGCTTTAGTACGAAGGTGTGCGTCAACCTGTTTTTGAATTGGGTCCGTGATTTTGATAATCGGATATGATGTCGCGTATGTAACAGATAAAGCAGACGCAAAAAATGGATTCTCCACCGACGCAAGGAACTTAAGACATAAACCGGTGTGACCATGTGCGTAGTGAGACCAGAGCAAGATATTTCGATCCGTGGCCGAGAGCGATAATATACCAATCTTATTTGTAAATTCTTGAAGACCATTTGTAGCAAATTCAATAAAATTCTCAGGATCGGCTTTTATGGTCCTTGCGTCTTGTTTTGCTTGCGCTATGCGCCGCTTACGATTAAGCCATGGTTGGCATCTCTTGATTCGGTCCGATTGTTGCCGTTTGAGTTCTCCAGATTGAATAACCGGCAGGAATTGGATCTTGCAATCAAATGGGTCATTAAAATCAGCCGGGCTGGAAAAATGTAGAATCGATTCGGTGATGATTTTCTTTGTCCACTCTCGATGTGAACCATCCAAGTGGCGATACCGATATAGAAATTGCTTGCTTTCGTCCATAGCTTTAACCCTCAAATCCTTAATTAGGTGAAATAATGCCTGCAGAAAACCCGCTAGGCATGTGGATCATATTTTTTCTCCTTCTTTTCTACTTTGCCAATGATCCTATACCTATGACCTCTTTTTAGCTCGATATCCGGGTATCTGTGGTTGAGGGGATGAAGGACAAGGGTTCTGCCGTATTTTTTCAACTGCCTTAAGATGGCCTCTTCCCCGCCGTTTTTCACGATTACGAAATCCCCGGGGACTGCCTCTATGTGGGGGTTGACGATGATAACGTTTCCCTCTGCGAATTCGGGCTCCATGCAGTCGTTCTTTACCTTCAAGGCAAAGACTTTTTTACCTTCCGCGTCCGTTTCAGTCCATTCGTCGGCTCCGGCGGGATAGTCCGGGGCGCCATCCAGGTGCCAATTGCCAGCCGACGCCCATGAGATGATAGGCACCAGTCTCATAGTTTTAAACGGCGCGGGTTCGGCGTCAGCAGACAAATAACCGGTTGTCTGCAAGAATTCCAGAGGTGCCGCACGCAGGGCCCTGAGGATTCTCATGGCGATATCGAAAGAGGGTTTCCTTTTCCCTTTTTCAATGTAGTGGACATACTCCGCTGAGATCCCGGCGATTCTCGCGACCTCGCTCGCAGGCAGCCCAAGGGCCTTTCTCCTTTCGCTTATGTACTCGGCTACAGGGTTCATGATATATACAATCGTTTAATTTCCATGCCTTTTATAAACATATCATTTTAACAGGTGTTGCATCGATACGGCCAGGGTCGATCAGCTTTTTAGGCTATTTGGGACGGACTAAAAAAGTTTCTTCGTTTTCTCGTTTGTTCCATAATGCCGTTTGTTGCCTGAAGCCCTGTTCGTTTGTTAGTCCGAAAGTTTGATAGTTTTTGGGTTTAAAATTTGCCGGATCGGCCGGAATCGGCCGTCTATTTTCAGAACAATCTTTTATACTATTTGGAGCTTTTCAAAAAAGAATTCTACAGGAGGAGAAGGTTTATGGCCAAACCGATGACGAAGACGCAGATTGCGGAGCATCTGGCAAAGAAGGCGGAGATAAAAAAGTCCCAGGCGGTGACGGTCCTTAACGAAATCGCGGCGCTCGCCTACAAGGAGGCCAAAAACTCCTTCACGCTGCCCGGCATCGGGAAGATCGCGCTCGTCAAGCGCAAGGCCCGCACGGGAAGAAACCCCCGGACCGGAGAGTCGATAAAGATACCGGCCAAAAAGGCCGTAAAGTTCCGGGTGGCCAAGGCCGCCAAGGACGCAATACTCGGGAAGAAATAGCCTTAAGGGGAAGATTTTGTCAAAAGTATTGATCCATCCGGCCACATACAACGATGTCCGGCTGGCCGTAAACCAGGCCTTTGAAATTTTTCCACTTCCGCTGAAGGGTAAGAAGGTCTTGATAAAGCCGAACGTCCTCAGGGCCTCGGAGGCAAAGGAAAGCATCGTCACGAACCCGGCGGTCCTTCGCGCCGTGGTCGACAAGGTTGAGGAACTGGGGGCCTCTTCCATCGTCGTCGGCGACAACCCGGGGCTTTTCGACTATGGGGCAAACGAGCAGAGTTTCATAAAAACGGGCCTTATGGAGGCATCCAAGGGGCATTATCAAAATATAGGAGACGATTCGGTGAGGGTAGGGTTCATTGCCGAATTCCTGCCCTCTGTCAGCGTTTCGCGGGCCGTGATGGAAGCCGATGTAATCATCAGTCTGCCAAAGTTCAAGACCCATGGGCTGACTGTCATGACCGGCGCGATCAAAAACAGTTACGGCATTTTGCCCGGCGCACAGAAGGCCATGCTGCATAAGGCGGCGGGCAGCCCCGGGCGCTTCCACGAGGTTGTGGTGGAGGTATTTCGCCTGCGTGTCCCGGACCTGTTCATAGTGGACGCGGTGGTCGGCATGGAGGGAAACGGTCCGGCTTCCCCCGACCTTAGGGATATCGGGCTCATTCTCGCCTCCGACAACGCCGTGGCCATGGATTCCGTAATCGCGACCATGATGGGTTTGGAGCCCGGCCGGCTCCGGTTCCTGCAAAAGGCGAAAGAGGCGGGTCTCGGAGATTATGACCTTGACACGATTGAAGTTATCGGCGAGCTGAAACGGCTGCCGGATTTCAAGCTGCCTCCCCTGGGCGGGGAGGTCTTGCTCCAAAACGAGGCCATACAGCAGATGATCCACAGCCGGACGGTCCTCCGGCCGAAGGCCGATCCCGATCAATGCACCGGCTGCGGCACCTGCGTCGATCATTGCCCGGTATCGGCGTTGTCCATAGGCGATAAAAGCATTCCGCAGGTGGATGACGGGGTCTGTATCGCGTGCTTTTGCTGCCAGGAGATGTGCCCCGAGAAGGCGATCGCCCTGAGATAAAACATCAGTTTTTATTCAGGCCCGCTCATATCTTGATGTGCAGCATCGGCAACCCAAGCCTCTGCCTGGCGTTTTCCCCCTTGAGGAGTTTCGATACCCGCGTAGGAGTGTCCCCTCTTTCGCCTTCGTGCCGGGCCTGAAGTTTTGTGGGAAGGCTCGCCGCGTGGTGGACGGCATACTTTCCGTATCTTTGAGATAGAGAATCTATCACTTCATAGACCCTGGACATCTTCTCTATCCTCGCGGCATCGTCAAAAAGAGTATATTGGATTTTCCTCTCCGGCATAAGACCCGAGAGGACCACCCCGGTCTGCCGGTAAAGACAGTCCGGCCTGAAGACATGCCCGAACCCCTCCTTCAGGGCCTGAAACAACTGGGCCGGATAAGCGCTGGGGCAGCTCAATTTGATCTCCATTCCCGTATTGCGGAAATCCTGCATTCTTAGGAAAACGACCAGCCGCTCGGCCGCCAGCTTATAGCGCCGTGCCTTTATACAGGCGTTCTCCAGATTCCTCGAAAGCTGGGCGAAAATAAAGGCGGCATCCCTGGAAGGCGGCGTAAACGTGCGGGCCTTGCTGATGGACTGGTAATCGCTCTTCGATTCCTTTACTACCGGATATACGCTCCTTCCGTTAAGCTCGTGCCAGATTTCCCTATAAGGCTTGGAGAGGCGATCTTCTACAAATCTCTCATCGGCTTTTGCAAAATCGAGGGCGGTGCCAATCCCGAACTTCCGGAGAAACGCCGCCGTATTGGGCCCTACGCCCCAGACTTTTTCAATAGGGATTTTTTCGAGATAGATATGTATGTCCCTGCCCGGTATAAGCGTGAGGCCACGGGGCTTATTGTATTTGGAGGCGACCTTTGCCAGCACCTTGGAAAGGCTTACCCCGACCGAAACCGTTATGCCTAGCTCCGAATGGATTGTCTCCTGTATCCTTTGCGCGATCATCCCGTAGGGACCGTGGAAACTCCTTCTGAGCCCCGTGAGGTCGGCAAAGGCCTCGTCTATGGAATATTCCTCCACATCCGGGGTAAAGCGCCCGAGTATCTCGAACATCCGGACTGAAAAGAGGCTGTATGTCTCGTAATCCGAGGGGAGTATGACGGCATCGGGACAAATCTTCTTGACCTCGGAAAGGCTTACTCCCCGGCTGACGCCCCTGGCCTTGGCCTCATAGCTTGCCGCGGAGACGATGCCGCGTTCTTTGCCGGTGATCACCGGCCTGCCTTTGAGTTCCGGGTGGATGGCCTGCTCGCAGGAGGCAAAGAAGGCGTCGGCATCCATGTGGAGAATGGCCCTGGGCCATGAGCTTATGGTCAAAGGCCGGCTCATTTTGCATTATCTTTCCCCTGGCGATCCGGCTTTATCCCGGCATTTATCGCAAAGGCCCGTCCACTTTTTCGTTCTGGTGATTGTGGTCTGATCGCACCGGGAGCATTTTCTCCAGACCTGAGCGCCATAGCGATTATTTGAATCCTTCTCCAGGGCCGCCCAAAATCCATCGATGACGTGCACCCGGCACTCGTCATCCACATCGCCGACGATCGGTATTTTTCTCAACTTTCCGCCCTTACTTGTACTTCCGTATCACAGCCGTCACCACCCCGGAAATCTTCAGCTCGGTTTTGGGCCTGATAGGCTTGTAGGCCGGGTTTGCGGGCAAGAGTACGACCTGCTCTCCCCGTTTTTTTAGGTATTTCATGGTCCATTGGCCGTCCACCTCGGCAATGACGATGTCCCCACTTTTGGGGGTCTGTCCCTTGTCCACAAGCACCATGTCTCCGGGAAGTATGCCGGCGCCGGACATGGAATCGCCTGAGACTTTGAGAACGAAAGTGGCGGAGGGGTTTTGTATGAGGAATTTATCCAGAGACATGGTATCGGATAGTTCCTCTTCGGCCGGGCTGGGAAATCCGGCCTCGACCGTTCCAAGTACCTTTAAAGGGGCTGTCATGATCCGGCCTGGAAGTAGCCTGCCCTTTTCATCTCTACCAAGCACGCCTAGCTTCTCAAGTCTGTTTACCAGTCTGAAGACCGCATTTTTCGACTTGAAGCCGAATAACTGCCCGATTTCGGAAAAGCTCGGCATCCGGCCCTTATTGGAGTAAAAAGCGGATATCTCCGTAGCCCTGGATTTTAATTTCTCTTCATCATTCGGATTTGAACGGATGTTCACCATGCTGGTATTCTATATTGAACGAATGTTCACAGTCAAGAGTGCTCAGGCCCCCTTCCGCGACGCAGTGGGACTTATCCTACTGTGCAGTAATTGTGCAGTATAAATTCGGAAAGATTCGGAAAAATCCGGAAAACCCCGCCCCCCGAAATCTCGAAAAAAGGAAATAAAACGAAAGATTCGGAAAGATTCGGAAAAGGCGGGGCCTTCCCTGCACAGTCTTCACACGGCAGAGGTCGTGGGTTCGAAACCCTCATCGCCCATTTCTTAATTCCTCTTTAAAATCCTGAACTTATCGGCAGTTAAATCTTAGCCGGATTTCAGCTTGTGACAGCCAAATTGTGCACTTATTTTAAAGTCCTGTTACGAGAATTAGCCAAACGCCCTTTTCATATTCATCTTAAAAGATATACTGAAGGGGGCATTTTTTGGTGACTTTCCTTTCGCGGCTGCTTTTTTGCCCAAGCGCGGATTTCTTCCGGCAAGAAATTGTTTTTGCCGGATGCTGCCAGGTTCGAAATCCCTTTCAAGTTCTCGCAGCGCATAATCTCTTTCGATTTTAAAATTCTGCCTCATACACTACACGCTACGGGTTTTGTTATAATCGTGCGGGTTTTAAATGCTGATGTGCAAGGCGAAAACTCGAAGATCAGATGAAGCGATCTTATTACTAAAAAGATATTGAAATAAAGATGAAGCGCATTTATCAGGGTAAAGTTACAAAGGTCGAAACGCTTGAGCAGGGCTCCTGGAAAGAACTTCCGGATTGGAAGGCCGTTCTATGGAGGCATCACGAGCTGTTTCAGGATGCGGTTAATTACTACACGCTCGCACTTGCTGCACTGGCTGACAGTATAGAAGGCAATGATGACAAGTCAGAGGCGATAAAGGCGTGGGTTGCCCGCGTAAAAGAATCCTGGGAACAAGCAAACCGGAAGGCTATAACTTTTCCTGGTCCTCACAAGCGGATCGCTTCTTTGCTAAAAATCGACCCTGAAAAAACCGGCGTTAACGAATGCTTGAATGCTATTCTGCAAAAGTGCAGAGCTGATAAAGAGAAACGGGGAGCAGCTATTGTCAAGCTGCTGGAAGAAGCAAATAAAGCCGGCGATTTGAGCCAACTATGCGTAGGCTGCCTCCCCTGGCTTTGCACTGGGAAGGGAAAGCTGAAAGCCACTCCAGACGATGTTGCCGCTAAACAAGCCGCTTGTATGAATGAAATAATTATTAAAGTTCACGAATGCGGCGGAGACGATTTCGATGGCCTTGCCGGTATAGTAGACCCGGGATTCTTTCTAACTAATTATCCAGCCGAAGAAAAACAGCATGCCGAGGAAGGCACAGTTAAGCTGGCAATGAAATACTTTGACGATTTGATCAGGAAAAAACATCCCGAATGGCAATCTTTCAGAGATGAATTTAAAGCCGCTGTCGAAGAGAAAGCCAGAAAATATCCTCTCCGTGATCCTGGGCGTAAAACTAAGGGAGCTTTCCCCTATGCTGTCATATTCAGGTATTGCCCTAGTAAAGAAATATGGGAAGCATTCAAGAAATCAACCCAGTCTATCTATAAAGCTGCAAAAAAAGGACAGAATACTGGATCTGCTACAGCCGACCCGTTAGCTATTCTTCGCGTTGACGATGAACCTCCTTTCGATTACTTCTCCAATATCACCATGGTCGGTAGTCCTGGTGGTAAGGAGAAACGCGCCGTCTGGTTCGAATACGATCTTGCCGCCTTTGTTGAGGCGATCAAGTCGCCCCACCGTTTTTACCAAGATACACAAAAACGGAAAGAGGCGATTACCGAACTGCGCAAAAAACTCGAGGCAATGAAGGGCCAGGGCGGGAAAATAGACGCAATCGATGAAGAGGAACCCGGCGAATACTTTGGTTTTGAAAGAGATAAGAGAATTGACCTAATCCGTAAGCTCGTTACGTACACGCTTGGATATCTTGGCGAGGTGAATAATCCTGAAGATGCCAGTGATGGCGGAAAAATTGAGTATTCCATCAGCGAGCGCACACTGCGCGGCTTCTCAGGTATAAAGGCGCAATGGCGAAAACTGTTGGGAAAAAACAAATCAGATGAATCTGCACTTCTGGAAGTATTGGCAGCGGAACAGACCTCCCACCGTGACGATTTCGGCAGCGCCGCGCTTTATCGGCAGCTTGCCAAACCTGAATTTCAGCCTATCTGGCGGGATGCCGGTTCCGAGCCCTGGCATGCGGATGATCCATTAAATGCATGGCTCAACTACAAGAAAATCCAATACGAGCTTGCGGATAAGGAGCGCTCTATTCGTTTTACTCCAGCGCATGCAATTCATTCACCGCGTTATTTCATTTTCCCTAAAACATCGAGCACATCAAAAAAAGAGAGCACGACGCGTAAGCAGAGGGGCATCAAACCTAGCTTGTTATCAAAGCATATAGCCTGCACGAATGAAAATATCGCCATGCAATTTACCGCGGGGATTGTCATCCGGAACGCGCAAAGGCATTTACAGCCGGTCCCAGTGCGCTTTACCTATTCCGCGCCAAGGCTTCGGCGCGATCGATTGCGCGGGAACGCAGGCGAGGATCTTTTTGCCGTTCCATGGGTCCAACCTATGATAGCCGCGTTGGGGCTATCTGAACCCGATAGGCAGAATTTTGCCAACACACGCATTACCCTGATGCCGAACACTTGTGATAGCCCTCGCTACGGAGAGCGAGAAATGCAACTTATTTTCCCTGTGGACGCAAATTCAGATAACCTCCGGGCACATGTAGCCAATGGACTATCCTGGGATAGACAATTCAATTGGGGTGGTGGAAAAACCTTGTCTTCCCTCCGTTGGCCGTATGAGGAAAAGCCGAAGAAGTCTCCGCCGCAGTGGTGGTGGGAAATGACCGACATGTTCTCAGGCCTTTCAGTTGACTTGGGCCAGCGCGATGCCGGCGCCTTTGCCCGACTCGAAATTGTCCATAATCAGCCCGCGGGCACGGGCCGGTTTATTGGTGAGACTGAAGGCAAAAAATGGTTTGCTTCTGTTTCCCGGCTTGGGCTATTCCGTCTTCCCGGCGAGGACGCAGTTATGTGGCGCGAAGCCTCAAAAAAAGACAAGACCGCAGGCCCCGCATTCCGCGCAGAACTGTCCGGCGAGAAAGGCCGCCGTGCAACCGCCGACGAAACTGATGATGCCTCTGATCTCTTTCGGGCATTCGGTGTGGAAGAAAAGGACCTTATGCCCGATAATTGGCGAAATGTGCTCTCCTTCCCTGAGCAGAATGACAAGCTTCTAGTGGCTGCCCGCCGCTCCCAGTCCCGCCTTGCCAGACTGCACCGCTGGGCATGGTTTTTTGGAGACGCCAATAACCGGGAAGCGGCCAGTAATGAAATCTCCGAATCGAATATATGGGAATTGGCAAAGCTCACCAAAGATGGTAAACAGCAAGAACTTGCTGAACTCATCCCGGCGCAAATTCATTCCTTGCGCCAGACCATTCCGGGTTTGCTTGTGCGCCTTGCAAATCGTATCCTGCCCCTTAGAGGGCGCAGTTGGGAATGGAAAAAACATCCTCAAAAAACGGACTGCTTCATTCTTGAACAGACCGGACCGGCTATACAAGGTATAAGGATTCGCGGACAGCGCGGGATCTCCATGGAGCGAATAGAGCAAATTAGCGAGCTTCGTAGGCGTTTTCAATCATTAAACCAGGCCCTCAGGCGCGAAATCGGCAAAAAGGCACCGGCAAGGCGGGATGATTCCATCCCCGATTGCTGTCCTGACCTCCTTGATAAGCTCGAACGCATTAAGGAGCAGCGCATAAACCAAACAGCCCATTTGATTCTCTCCGAAGCCCTTGGGCTGGAACTTGCCGTTCCGCCAGGCGATAAAAAAATGCTCCGCGAAAAACGCGATGTGCACGGGCAATATCTTCAAAAACGCAGCCCGGCCAGCTTTATCGTAATTGAGGACCTCTCTCGTTACCGGGCATCCCAAGGCCGTGCGCCACGCGAAAACAGCCGTCTCATGAAATGGTGCCACCGCGCCGTTCGTGATAAGCTAAAAGAACTGTGTGAGCCGTTTGGTATCCCTGTTCTCGAAACCCCGGCGGCCTATTCGTCGCGCTTCTGCTCCAGAAGCGGCGTTGCCGGGTTCCGTGCTATGGAGATTGCGCCGGGGTTTGAAAATAAGGCCCCGTGGTATTGGCTTAAGGACAATACAGATAAGGATGGAAACCTTACTAAAGAGTCCGTGGACATCCGGGAAACCATTTTCATGCTTGCCGATTTTAATGCCGACAATCCAATCAAGCCGCGCACGCTCATTCTGCCTATTGCTGGTGGCCCAATTTTTGTCCCTATATCAGACCAAACTCCATATGCGGAATTTCAGCCTGCAATTGTTCAAGCCGATATCAATGCTGCCATAAACCTCGGGTTACGGGCAATTTCAGACCCCCGCGAATGGTCAATTCATCCGCGGCTTCGCACCGCGCACAAATCAGGACAGCTTTTCGCCCGCGAAAAACGCAAATTCGGCGCAAATGCCGTTGCCATTCGGCCAATTGGCGATACTGGTAAAGAGAAAGATGATGTCCGAAATCCCAACTATTTTGCGGATTTCGCAAACTGCGCTGGCTGGGGTAGGGCTGTCCTTGAAAATGAAGAAATTGCGACGCCACTTGTCTCCGGCAAAGCGCTGTGGGGTACTGTTAAAGCCAAACAATGGGACAGGTGTAAGGAAATCAATTGGCGCAGGCTGGATGAGAGTCAGAAGCGAAATCTTAAAAACAACAAGGAGGTTGAAAAGAAATAGCGCAGCCGGGGCTTGACCTTCTCTCGAAATGTGCAACAATGAAAAAATACCATGTCGATCGAAGCCGATATGCGTTTTGCCGGAGCTTGCGGCGAAGCTGCGCCCCTTATGGATGTGCGCCGGCTCCACAACTACGCTTATTGTCCAAGACTATTCTATTATCAATGGGTAGAGCGCATATTTGTTGAAAACGCCGACACGGCGGCAGGCAGCGAGGCGCACAGGCAGGTGGACAAGCCTACTCGCCTGGATACAAAAGAGGGGATTGATATTCCGGAAGACGTCACTGTCCGGAGCCTCCGCCTCACCAGCGAAACTCTTGGCCTTGCCGGTGTAATAGATGTTGTCGAAAACGGTCCGGAAGGCTGCCTGATCCTTGATTACAAGCGCGGCTCTGCCCGTCGTGACGAAACAGGGGAACTCATTCCAAAGGCGCCTGATGCGCTCCAGGTTGCCGCTTATGTGCTCATGGCCCGTGAGCACGAAATCCCTGTCAACGGCGCGGCTGTTTATTATGCCGGGGACCGTCGGCGTGTAACTGTCGATTTATCGGATGAACTCCTTGCCCGTGTGCCGGCGCTTATTGCCGAAGCTCGGGCTGTAGCCGGGTCAGGCACATGCCCCCCTCCGCTCGAAAACGATGCCCGATGCAAATACTGTTCCGCATATCCCGTCTGTCTGCCAGGTGAATCGCGCTATTGGGCCGGTGCGGTGCAGGAAAGCTCTAATATTCAGTATCCGCCCGTTGTGGACGGCGATGAAGGAGAAGTCGTTGTCGTTCAGGACGCCCGTGCATATCTTTCCAAGCACGGCGATCAAATCCAAATAACCCGTGACGGCGAACTGGTATCAAAGCACCCGTTCCGCCAGGTAAGGGCCGTTTACCTTTTTGGGCCTGTGCAGATGAGCGCACAGCTCGTGCAGGCATGTCTGGAGGAAGGCAAGGATATATCATATTTCGCGCCATCAGGCCGGTTTCTGGGGCTTCTGCGCGGCCTCCCGGCATCCGGCATCGATGCCCGTCTCGGCCAATACAGTCTTTTTCGCGAGAATGAAACCTGTCTGGGGCTTGCGCGCGAAATCGTCCGGGCAAAAATCCATAACCAGCGTGTTCTGCTTTTGCGCAATGGAGATGCCTCCAGAGCGGAGACCGATCAATTACGCACTCTCCGCGACAGCACCGCCGAGGCAATGGATTTGACTGCACTTCTTGGGCTTGAAGGCCGGGCCGCTGCTATATATTTTAATAATTTTGGGTCCATGATCAAAGACAAGAAGATGGCTGAATTCTCTTTTTCCCAAAGGAACCGCCGTCCGCCGCGCGATCCCATAAACGCCCTTCTCTCTCTGGGCTACTCCATATTGGCCAAGGAACTGGCGGGCGTATGTCATTCTGTCGGGCTGGACCCTTTCTTCGGGTTCTATCATAAACCCCGTTACGGAAGGCCTGCGCTTGCCCTTGACCTCATGGAGGAATTTCGTCCCCTTACGGTGGACAGTCTTGCCATTTCGCTTATCAACCGTTGCGAAGTCGCGGCCTCTGATTTTCTTTTTTCATCACAAGGATGCAACCTCAATGAACATGGCCGTCGCGCCTTCTTTCAAGGTTGGTTCCGGCGTCTTGATGACGAAATAACCCATCCTGTCTTTGGCTATCGTATGTCCTATCGCCGCATGTTTGAGGTGCAAGCTCGCCAGTTGTGGCGCTTTCTTCGCGGAGAGGCAAAGACCTATACTGCTTTTACTACTCGATGAACAAAGTATGAGCCGGAAACATTATCTCATTTCGTATGATATCGCCGATCCTAGGCGTCTTCGCCTCGTGGCGCGTCTAATGGAAGGATATGGCCACCGCATACAGTTCTCTGTGTTTCAATGCCCGCTCGACGACCTTGGCCTTGAAAAGCTTAAGGCTGCAATTGCCCCCGTTATTAAAGCGGATGAGGATCAGATTCTTATAATCTGTTTGGGACCCGATACCAGCCAGACCTTTCGGCGTTTCGATTATCTTGGAAAGCCGTACCGGTCCGCTGGCCGCATAACAATAATTTAAACAGGGCTAGGTTGTTTACCCGCCATAAAAATGTTATATTCTTTATGCCTACGGGCATCGACCTCATCTCTCCGCCATTGAGATGACAAAGTTCTTTGGAAACGCGAGCGCGGTAATGCCGGAGTCCTCCCGCAATGGCATTCGCGGGCTTTATTTTTCAATGAGTTAAAGGCGATTTTAATGAATTGTACGGGTATAATTATTGTTTTTGAAAGGGCAGTACTCGCAAAGGACACTATAACTCCTGTACTTATAATGGATTTCGAAAGGCGCTGCCGCAGTTACCGCGAATCCAAAAGCTTTGAGGCGGCGTGTCCAGTGCGTGCTAAATTGCATTCCCACGGTTGCCGCAGTTACCGCGAATCCAAAAGCTTTGAGGCGGACCCTTGCAAAAATCAAAATTTTCAGTTAATCTAAGCCGCAGTTACCGCGAATCCAAAAGCTTTGAGGCGGCTGAAACTCCTGTATAAGGACATATCATGATTTAGCCGCAGTTACCGCGAATCCAAAAGCTTTGAGGCGGCCCCAAACGAGCCCTGAAACCCTCACCTGATATGCCGCAGTTACCGCGAATCCAAAAGCTTTGAGGCGGCGGTATAACCTTGTGATTTTTCTGCTTGCCCACAGCCGCAGTTACCGCGAATCCAAAAGCTTTGAGGCGGTTCATTGATCATTACACGAGCAACGGCTGGATGGTGCCGCAGTTACCGCGAATCCAAAAGCTTTGAGGCGGCCCCTCCTCGTGCACTACCCATGCCAGATACTAATTAATTTTCAGATAAAAAAAGCCGGGGCGCAGCAAGCAGAACCCCTCAAATCAATAGGCACCTGCTTACAATCCTCTGTAGACTTCTTTCCTGTGGGCAATGGAGAGGACCTTAACCAGACGGCTGTTTTCTTCGATGCTGTATATAACCCTGTAGTCACCTATTCTTATTCTGTAAAAATCGGTCTCCCTTAATTTTTTTGAGCCGGACGGTTTTGGGGCAATTGGCAGTTCAGCAGCTCGGGTTAATTTGTTCAAGTTCCTTTAAAAGCGGAGGGATGTCTTCAATGACGGTTTTCCATAAAATATCGAGGTCAATTTCATAATAAGCATGAATAAGCCGGTTCCTCATGGAAATTATGCTTGCCCATGGTATATGCGAATGGCTGTCTCGGCCTTCTGCCGATATTTTTGATGCGGCCTCACCTATGATTTCGATGGATTTTACGAGTGCAAGTGCGAGTTTTCTGTCTGTATCGAGGTCGCTTCGGTTCTTGCCCTTGGCAAAAGAAATAACTTCTCTTGAAGCATCAAGCATGTGCTTCAGACGGACAGCGTCATCTTTCCGCATATTGCGGTTCCGCCTGTTCGATAACTTCTTTCCTGAAATACCGGCTGAGGTCGTTAGGCGTCCTCAGGTCGACCTTGCGTCCCAGGATTTCTGAAAGTTCTATTTCCATGCCCGCCAGCCTTATCAGGCCGGGAATATGGTTCGGATCAAATTCGACAAGAAGGTCTATATCGCTGTCAGGTCTTAATTCGCCCCTTAAGGCTGAACCAAAAAGCGACAATTTTAGAATATGATTACGCCTGCAGAATTCGGCAATCTTTTCTTGTGGGATTTCTATGTTTCCTCTATGGTTCATACTTCCGCATCTAATTTTTATGTTCTTTTAAGAAATCCTTAAACGGCTTGCCCTTGTCTTCCGCCCGGCTCTCCGCAATAGCTATGTCTATGAGGTCTTCCCTGAGTTTTTTGTCCTTCAGGATTTCAGAAAGGAAGATATCCTGCTCATTTTTGGGCAACGTCTTGAAGGCCGTCAGAAAGACCTCCGCGGCAGCGCCTTTTGTCTTCATTTATTCCTCCAAAAAATATTAGCCTGCTTTCATTATACATGAACCATGACGGAGCGCGGGGCTCCCGCTTTCCCCCGAGCGGTCAATAGGCGGAAGGTTTTGGAATTCCACTGGAAGATTTACGATTAAATGATATTGTGCCGGATCGTGACCTTGTGTGAGAATATGAAGTCCATAGACCCTTTGGACCCTATGATAAGTAAAACGTCAGGTGGAAAAAGGAGTTTCCCATGGCCCTGGCTTGGTCTCCAGCAGCTTTTTACTTAATATCTTTTATCCAAAAAGTTCGGAATGGCTACCGGTTCGGACGAAGACAATCTCCTGTCTATCTTTATCTATCCGGTAGGGCAATATCCAGTCCGCCTCTATGTGGCAGTCCCTGTGCCCTTTCAGATTTCCCCCGGTCGGATGATCAACATATTTGCTTTCAAGCGGCTTGCCATCTACAAGCATTCGCACAACGGTCTTAAGCTTTTCCAGGTCCTTGCTGCCCGCCTTCTGGATCCTCTTTACGTCCCTCCTGAACTGCGTGGTATACAGAGACTTGGGCATTTCTATATGCCAAGCTTCCTGAACATGTCCTCGGCGTTCTCGCTCTCCGTGATATCCCGTCTCTCTTCCGCGTCCCTCATGGCCTTCAGGGTGGCCTTATTGGGTATTTTTACGTCAAAAGGCAGGCCCTTGCGCAGCCGCACCTGCGACAGAAAGAGATTTATTGCCTCCGTCGTGCTGATCCCCAGCTTGCGCAATATCTTTTCGGCATCCGTCTTCAAGCCGGGATCAACCCTCGTCGTTATCATCGCCGTCTTCGCCATATGACACCTCCTAATGGTCCTATTGTATCACAATTGATATACAGTTATCTTCGGACGTGGCCAGGCCGCGGACAACATTGGTCTCGCGGAGGAGGGAAAACAGCTTGGCGTCCCCGGGTCGGCGAGACCAAGGGGGCCGGGTACCTGAACGACTATGCGAAGTTCAACATGCTGCGGTATCCTGATCCCGCTTTCCCCCGATCATCCTGCCGCGGTCATTGTGCAGTTTTTGTGCAGTATAAATTCGGAAAAATCTGGAAAACCCCGCCGCCAAAATCCCCTCCCTGCACAGTCTTCACACGGCAGAGGCGGCAGGTTCGAAACCTACATCGCCCATTTTTTTCTTTCCCGTCTTATGGCTTGAAGCGTTCGATGCGGAGTCCGTCTATTGCTTTAAAATGCGCGTAATTGGAGGTGGCGAGCGCTGTCTTGCGTGATATGGCCGAGGCAGCTATAAGAGCATCAATCGTCCTTAAGCCATCCGGCAAGGCGTGATGCTCCAGCAGCAGCTTCGCCTTTTCGAAAATCCTGTCGTCCGGATAAATAATTTTGGAAAAATTGACGCGAGCGAACTCTTTTACGTTCTTCAACTCTTTTTTGTTCAGACATCCCTGAACCAGTTCCATAATGCAAAGAACGCTGGTCGTCCTCTTTTCATAGGGAACACGGGCCATGAAGTCCTGCGCGCCTTGGTTTCCACGGAAATACCATATAAGGATGTCCGTGTCGATGATTACCGTGGAAACCTCTCTTTTCTTCTCTTATCGAGCCAGCCGGAGACGTCTTTCAAGTCTTCCCGGTCCCTCCACTGGCCGAATCCGACAGGGCTGAATTTCCTTTCGTGATCCTCGTGCACGGGTTTCAGCACGGCTATCGATTTGCCCCTTTTTGTAATCACAACCTCATCGCCCTTGATGACCCTTTCGAGGATCTCCGCGGCCCTGGTCCTCAATTCTTTTGCAGTAGCAGTCTTCATCGTCTCACCTCTTTTGTATATTTTAAAGTATACATTTTAAACTAGGGTAAAATCAATGATGGCGCAAGCAAAAGCAAAAAGGGCGGGGCCTGAAATACGGGAATGCCTCTTATGCGGTTGCGGTCCTCGAAAAAATCGTGACGAAAAGTGTAAGGAAACCTTACGGTTTGCCGGAAAATTTTTACACTTTTTTGAAATTGTCTTTGCAAATCAGGGGCGGAAACAGCGTCAAAAGTTCATGTCCAGAAAATCCACCGGTTTAAGAATGAGAGTGCCCAGGACTTTTTTATGATAAAAGTCGTTGAAGTCTCTCTCGTTGCCGGTCAAAAAAACATCCGCCTTGTGATAGACCGCTGTTGAAAGGATGATCCGGTCATTCAGGGGGAGTTTATGTATTTCCGGGTGTTTGAGGTCAGCGGCGATATCCGCCAATACCTTTGATTGAGTAATCAATTTATTAAGGAGCGGCTCCGCTTCGGGCCTCTTCCTCCTGATGTTGAAAAGGGCCTCTTTGCAAACCAGGTCGGAGAGATACACCTTGAGCCTGCCAGGCGCCTGGATTTCATAGATGAGGTATGACCGCGACCGTTCCTTGCCAGTATAGGCAATCGAAAACACCACGTTGCTGTCAAGAAAGACCTTTATTTGCCTTTCCATTTAGCAAGGATGTCCCTCGCTTCCCCTTCTTTCAGCCGGTCCGCCTTCGAGATGCTTTTTATAAAATCATCTGAAAACTCCCGCACCATGACGGTCACGGCCGGTTTGATCATTATGCCGTCATCCCTGAGTTCAAACACCACGGGGGACTTTGACTTGATGCCGAACCGGTCTCTTAACTTCTTTGGGATCGTCACCTGCCCTCTCTCGCCGACAATTACGGTCTCCATTGCATTTCACCGCCTTCCCGAAGATAATTTTATTATACATATTGTATGAAAATATGTAAATAGGCATATAGGAAAACCCCGCCCCCCAAAATCCCCTCCCTGCACAGTCTTCACACGGCAGAGGCCGCAGGTTCGAAACCTGCATCGCCTACCATGTTTTCCTCTTTGATTCCAACTGTTTTCTGAAGCGTGCTGCTTGCGATGACCCCCTTTCTGCTTTCCTGCCCCAAATGTTAAAATAGCCATAGTATTGTTTATGAGCACCCGGAAAGATTATTTGGGAAGACATGACCACAAACTTTCCACCCCTTGCGGCGCGGCCCTTACGGCGGGCAAATCCCCCGAATTAAAAGAAATCCCGATGATTTCCGGGAAAAAGCCTGCCTGTATGCCAAGAAGCGTAGTGCTGTCCGCAGCACCGGCAATTTGGCCCCTGGAGCGTATAGGGTCTTTCAGGGCTCGTGCACAAATGGCAGGGTGAAACGGGCGAATGCGTGCGCGGCGGCGCCGCCCGTCCGGTTCCATGGTTGTGAACAAGGTTTGCCGCAGGAATATGAACGGAAAAAGCGACAAAGGACTACTTAACTTAAAGGCGTGTGACGATGGAAAACGATAGTGAAAGGGTTGAGATAAAAGTATGCATGGGCCCCGTCGGGATTACCTCGGGCGGCCAGGAGGTTCTCGATGCGTTCGGGGATGAGCTGAAGCGCGCCGGCATTGCCGCCAAACTCGGAAAGAACTGTACGAGGCACAAGGTAGGCTGCAAGGGATTTTGCTCCAGGGACGTCCTTGTGGACGTGATAATAGACGGTCTCAGGACCACTTACCAGTATGTAAAACCCGGTATGGCCGCCAGGATTGTGGAGGAACATATCATAGGCGGGGCGCCTGTTGCCGAATGGGAGGTGAAGGAGGATTACCGCAGCTTCCATGAAAGGCAGGTGAAGGTGGTGCTCTCCGACTGCGGAGAGATAGACCCCGAAGACATAGACGCCTACATGGACGGAGGCGGATACGGGGCGGCAAAAAAGGCGATTGCCGGCATGACTCCCGAAGAAGTGATAGAGACCATAAGGAAATCGGGCCTCAGGGGGAGGGGCGGCGCGGGTTTCCCGACCGGGGTGAAATGGGAGGCGGCAAGAAAACAGCCCCCGGGCCTGAAATACCTCATCTGCAACGCCGACGAGGGGGACCCCGGCGCCTTCATGGACCGCGCAGTGCTCGAAGGAAATCCGCATGCCGTCCTGGAAGGCATGATTATAGCCGCTTACGCCATCGGGGCGGAGGAGGGTTATGTATACGTAAGGGCGGAATACCCGCTTGCCGTCGAACGCCTCAAAATAGCAATTGACCAGGCGCGGGGGAAAAACCTGCTCGGGAAAAACATCATGGCAGCCGGCGTGAACTTCGATATCAGGATAAAGCTCGGGGCAGGCGCCTTTGTCTGCGGCGAGGAGACCGCTTTGATCGCGAGCATCGAGGGGCAGCGCGGCATGCCCAGAGCGAAGCCGCCGTTTCCGGTTGTAAGCGGCCTCTGGGGCAGGCCCACCGTGATAAATAACGTGGAGACCCTGGCCAACATCCCTTACATAATAAGGCGCGGCGCGGACTGGTTTTCTTCCCTGGGCACCGAAAAATCGAAAGGTACAAAGGTTTTCGCGCTCACGGGAAAGGTCAAAAATACCGGCCTCATAGAAGTCCCCATGGGAATGAGCATGAGGGACATCATCTTTTCCATCGGAGGCGGGATAGAGGGCGGCAAAAAATTCAAGGCCGTGCAGATGGGAGGGCCCTCCGGCGGCTGCATCCCGGAACGCCTCCTTGACGTAAAGGTCTGTTACGAAAACCTGATGAAGCTCGGGGCCATCATGGGCTCCGGCGGCATGATAGTGCTGGATGAGGACGACTGCATGGTGAGTGTCGCGAAATACTTCCTCAATTTCACCCAGATGGAGTCCTGCGGGAAGTGCGTGCCATGCCGCATCGGGACAAAAAGGCTCTACGAGATACTGGACCGCATCACAAAGGGGGAGGGCAGGGAGGAGGACCTGGAGCTTCTGGAGAAACTCTCGAAGGATGTGAAACTGGCCTCCCTTTGCGGGCTGGGCCAGACCGCTCCGAATCCGGTATTGAGCACTCTGCAGTATTTCAGGCACGAATACGAGGCCCATGTGCTGGAGAAGAAATGTACCGCCAGGGCGTGCAAGGCGCTCATGGCTTTCCGCATACGGAAGGAGCTATGCAAAGGCTGCGGGGCTTGCGTGAGGGCCTGTCCGGCTGCCGCCATCAGCGGCCTGAAGAAGGCGCCCCATGCCATAAACGCCGGGGCCTGCATCAAATGCGGCAGTTGTTTTGAGGTCTGCAGGTTCGGGGCCGTCCGGAAGATTAAAAGTTCGCGCAGAATAAAAAATTCAGATCGCAGGGAGAAGCCGGAAGAGGCGGCTGCAAGAAGGGTCGTAAAGGTGACTATACCCGCCCTGCCGGACCCGATGAAAGACCCGGACAGAAAGATTGCCGCTGTGGCGAAGCAGGATATGAAGACAAGCTGCAACTGACAGGATAAACGGATAGCGGGCGAATAAGAAAAAAGGCTCTGCCGGGAATTCCCCTAAGCGCTCTGGCGGCCGTTTCAGATTGGAGTAGAATATAAATGTAGAGCGAGCGCATTCATGGAAGATATATCGTCATGGAAAATTTTTTTACCTGCGAGTCCTCCGGTAAAAATTCAAAGTCGGCATCTCCCCGCGGAGGATTGCTGATCGCAGCCTGCAGGGCCGGGTCTTATCTGGCCAACCAGGTGGCAAAGCGATGCAGGGATTTGATGGCGGAGGCGTGCCGCGAGGGCGCCGCCTGCTATCTTGAGGACATAGATTTCCAGTTCTCGGATTCCGAAACGTGCGTCCGGCTGGAAATGGATGCCAGCGGAAAAGACGTGTTTGTGTGCCAGGCGCTGTATACGCCGGGTCCCGGGCGCGGCGTGGACCAGAACCTGATGTCTTTCCTGATCGCTGCAAGGGCATTCCGTGAATGGGGCGCCAGGCATATAACCGCCGTTGTGCCATATCTGGCATACGCGCGGCAGGACAATCCCACCCGGTTGAAAAGGGAGCCTACAACCGCGAAGCTTGTTGCCGACCTTATGCTGGAGGCAGGAATCGACCGGCTCATCACTGTCCATCCGCATAGCAAGGTGCACGGCTTTTTCGGAAAAATACCGGTCCTGAGCCTGGAGTCCCTTCCGATATTCGCCGGGGAATTCTCCCGCTTTAGCGGACGCAATGACGTGATTGCCGTCGCCCCCGATCCGGGCGCTTCCAAGTTTGTGGCCGAATTCAGCCGTATTCTCGGGATCAGCAGCGCGACGGCCTCCAAATACCGGCCCCGCAGGGAAGAGGCCGTAGTCCATGAGATCATGGGCGAGTTTGAAGGGAAAAGGACGGCCATAGTGCTTGACGACATGATAAGCACGGGCGGCACGGTCTATGCCCTGGCAAGGAAGCTTGTGGAGGAAAGAAAAGTCGGAGAGATATATCTTGGAGTTACCCACAATTTATGCTTAAAAACGGCATTGGAAAAGCTTTCCGAAATGCATCTGCGCTACAACCTGAGGGAATTGGTGACGACTGACAGCATTCCGCAGCCGGATGAATTCAGATCGCTTCCTTTTACCCGCGTCAGATCGCTTTCCGGGTACATAGGCGACATTATTCACAGGGTCCATTGCGACATATCGGTCATGGAAGATCCGGAAGAAGGCGGGCTTGAAGGCGGGTTGGTTTGGAGTGCGTGAGAACGGGGAAAGAGGGGTGAAAATATGGCCGGGACAACTGCAAAAGAGCTGCCGAGAATTGAGGATTTCATCCAGTTGGCAAATGAAGGCAAAGAGGTGAAGGTGATCGTCAATCTGGGGAAACAGACGGTGTTGCAAAGGGTGCATCCCAATGAAACAACCGGATGTGAGGACACGGTGCAAATGTATCTTCTTAGCGCCGATTATACCTTCAGGGCGGGCGATCTGGAAAAGGTCGTTTCAAAACCCTACATATATGCCTCTTCTGAAGAAACCCTCAGTGACAGCAGAATAAACAAAAATATCGCCAATGATCGCCTGAAACAGGACTACCGGAGGCTGAAAAGCGCCAATATCGAATTCGAAGAAAAATATTTTTGATCCGGGAAAAAATCCTTTGAGTCCGGGACAGAGGGAAACCCTCTGCTAAACTAATGTGATGTCCCCAAAATTCCCGTTAAAATTACAGGCATGGGAGGATATCCGCCCGGTTCCTGAGAGAGGAGCAAGCGGACGGATCACGGCGCACTGCATCCTGCCGACCTTTCGCCATTCGCCCTGAAAGACGAACTAAACAACCCCTTTTATATACGGCCGGAACCGCGCGACCGAACGAAAGACCGGGCGGATATCGGGGAGGAAGGTATTTCGGGAAATTACAGGATTATTTCAGGTTATTTTTGGGGCGGGGCGCTACACTAAGGCTTGGGCGCGGATGGAAAATAAAGGCTGAAAACGGCCCCCTCGCCGGGCTTGCTCTCCACCCTGACAAACCCGCCATGGTCCTCCATGATCTTTTTTGTAATGGAAAGCCCAAGCCCGGTCTTTTTCGAGCCCAATTTGGTGGTGAAAAAGGGTTCGAAAATCATGGCTAAATCTTTTTCTTTTATCCCCGGCCCCGTGTCCGCCACCTTTACGGTCGCGTAGGCCGCTCCCGCGATCACTTCCCTGCCGGTGGTAACGGTAAGCGTTCCGCCGTCCGGCATTGCCTCCACCGCGTTTGATACCAGGTTTTCGATTGCCTCCAGGGCCAGCTCCCTGTCCGCCTTCATCAAAGGTATGTCCCCGAAAGACCTGTTTATGGCAATGGACTGTTCCAGGCAGCTTTCCTGGAAGATTTTCAGGGCCTCCTCCAGGATTTCGTGAATGTTGCATTCTTCCATGTGCGGGGTTACGCCGCGTGAAAAGGAAAGCACGTCATGCAGGATATTCTCCAGCCTCAATACTTCGGAAATGATAAAACCGGTATATTCCTTTTCCTTGGTCCCGTCGGCAAATTTCTTGTGGAGCCTTCGCGTGAACCCGCCTATCGCCGTCAGCGGGTTTCGGATCTCATGTGCTACACCGGCGGTAATTCTGCCCAGCGCGGCCATTTTTTCAGATTGGGCTACCTGCTCTATAAGCTTGAGCTTTTCCTTTTCCGCCCTGTGCCGCTCGATTATGCCGGCGAGGGTTTCCGCAATCGAAAAGAGGAATTCCTTCTCTTCCGGAGTGCTCCGGTGCCCCTCCTTCACCAGCAGGTTAATCAGGCCGAGGACCTCTCCGCCTGAAACGATCGGCACACAATAATGCCCGTGCGGAAGCTCTCCCGGATACCTGATTTCGTGGCGGTCATCAATGCGTTCCGCAAATATTATTGTCCGTTCAGACGCAGCCTTGCCGCACAGGCATTTGCCGAAAGGGATCTTCGCGCAGAAAGTCCCGGTGCCCCTCAATCTGCGCTCTGTTTTCAGGACGAGCACCTCCGGCTCCTCCTCCACAAGGTAGATGCTGCCCATCGGCTGCAACGCAATGCCGGGTATCGTCAGTATCAGGTCCAGGATGCGGTCGAGCTGCTCTTCCAGGGGTACCGGCTCCAGGGAAATTTTAAGGACCGAGCTTATGACCTTTTGGATGAAGTAGTTCTCCTCTATCTGGCGTTCGATGTGCTTGCGTTCCGTAATATCCCTGACGGTCCCGGCGGCCACCGGTTCCCTGTTAATCTCTATCGGGAACAAGCTGATTTCGGCTGGGAATTCCGTGCCGTCTTTTTTCCGGCCGCGGATTTCAAGGCCCGCGCCCATGGGCCGCGTGCCGGGGTTCGAACAATAGCTCAGCACGCTTTTGCCCGCGCGGTCGGGCTCCGGCACCAGGATTTCAATTCCTTCTCCGATCAATTCTTCCCTTCGATACCCGAACATCCTTTCAAGCCGGGCATTAACAAGCACTATCCTGCCATCCTTGTTGATGAATATTAAGGCGTCCGGGACCGTCTCCAGCAGGCCGGCATATTCCTTTTGCGCGCCGTGCAGTTCGCCTATACACGCTTCCAACCGCTGCTGGAGCCGCTGCATTTTTTCCAGGTCATTCATCGCCCGGTTTGATTTAAAACCCTTTCAGTCATTTGCTGACTCCGGACCAATCCGGCCTTAGAACCTATCTCAAAATTTGTTCTAATAAAGATGCTATCACAAATATTCCGCATTTCATAAGCCGGACGGCAAAGGAATGTTCATTGACCGTCCTTAAAATGCCATTGCAACCGCTGCCATTCCGGCACGTTGACAGCTTTTTTGACCATGCTAGCCTTTAGTCATGGAAAAAACGTGCGATATCTGCAAGGAGCTGATTGCCAAATACGACCTCGGGGAAACCCTGAACGCGCTTGCCGGAATGGTCGCGGGGCATATCAGGGTGAGGGGCTGCGCCATAAGGCTGCTTGACGAGAAAAACCGTACTCTTGAAGTCGCCGCCTCCTACGGGCTGAGCAGGGAATATCTTGAAAAGGGGCCGGTAAAGCTGGAGGCCCACTCTGCGGACAGCATGGTGCTCGGGGGAGAAATCAGGAGCACATATGATATCGCAGAGGAGGAGCCGCCCTATCTGGATGAGATCAGAAGGGAAGGCATAAAGTCCGTCCTGAGCGTGCCGCTCAGCGCCGGCGGAAGAGCCATCGGCATCCTGAGGGCTTATTCCGATGCGCCCCGCAAATTCACCGCTGACGAGATAGAACAGGTCCTTTTTTTTGCCTCGATCGGGGGTATCCTCATTGAAAAGGCGAGGACATGGGACCGGCTGAAGGCGCTCATTGAAATAGCCCGGTCCATATCGGGAACGCTGTCTCTCGACGAGGTTTTGGGTCTGATCGTCAGGGCGGCCGTGACGGGTCTGGGTGTCCGGGCCGCCTCGATAGGGATTCTGGACAGGGAGAAGAACGAGGTCGTGACCAGGGCGGCGTTTGGCCTCTCGGACGAATACCTGGCGACAGGCCCTGTCCCCCTCGAAAAAAGCCCGCTGGACAGGCAATGCCTGGAATGCAATGTCGTCAGCGTGCCCGATATAGGCGTGGAAGACAAGTTGCCGGACAGGGATGAGCTGGCGAGGGAAGGCATAGCGGGGATGCTTTGCGTACCGCTCGCGGTCAGGGGCTCGGTAGCCGGCGTACTCAAGGTATATACATCCTATCCGTATGGTTTCAGGCAGGAGGAGATGGATTTTCTGAACGGCCTTTCCTGCCAGGGGGCGGTTGCCATGGAGAACGCACGCCTTTTTGATCGCATAAAAAAGGAATACCGGGAACTGCAAAGTGATGTGTGGAAATGGTATGAATGGGGAGAACACTTCCCAAAAAAATTATGAAATTCTCATTTCCAGGCAGCAGCTCGCCTCATGGGTTGAAGGCCTCAGGGAGAACTTCCAGCTCATCGGGCCCGTGGGCGTCAAGGATGAGGCGGAATTCAGGGAAGTCTTCTCATTTGATGAAATAAATCCCGGCTACCGGAGCACCATGCTGCCCCCGGGGAAAACTTTTCTTTTGAAGCCCGAGGAGGAAATCCTTTCATTCGATATTACGCCGGAGGGCCCTGTGGCGAAAGAGCCGCCCCTGCCGCATCAAAAGAGGGTGCTTTTCGGGGTCCATGCCTGCGACACCCATGCGATACTCTATCTGGACAAGGTCTTCCTGGGCGCCTTTCCGGACCCGCTTTACAGGGCCCGAAGGGAAAACACCCTTATCATTTCGCTTAATTGCAGGGCGGTCACCGAGTTTTGTTTCTGCCATCTTGTGGGCGCCGGGCCCTTCCTTAAGGCCCAATCGGGTTACGATGTGCTCCTGACGGATATGGACGGCGAATTTCTTGTGGAGCTTAAAAGTGAACGGGCAAGAAAGCTGTTCCGTATCGAGGGCAGGCCGCCGGAAGAAAAGGACTGGAAAAGAAAGGAAGAGATGGAGCTTGAACTTTTAAAGAGCTTCAGTAAGGATTTCAGGGCCGACGGGCTTCGGGAGGTTTTCCTTTCGCGCCCGGACCATCCCGCACTCAGGGAAACCGCGGAGGGCAGGTGTCTTTCCTGCGCCAACTGCGTGATGGTCTGCCCAACATGCTTCTGCCATGACATTTACGATGAGACCCGTGTTTCGCGGACCGGCATAAAAAGGATGAGAAGGTGGGACGCCTGCCAGGATTACTCTTTCGCCAGGGTCCACGGGGGCAATTTCAGGCAGGAAAGGCAGGCGAGACTCAGGCAGTTTGTTTTTCACAAGCTCGATTACGAGGGGCAGTTCGGCGTGAAAGGCACCGTGGGCTGCGGCCGGTGCATAAGGTGGTGCCCCACGGGCATAGACCTGACCGAAATAGCAAAAGAAATGATGAAATGAGAAAAAACCCTTATGTTCCGTTTAAAGCCGCAATAAGAGGCATCAGGCGGGAGACAGGCGATGTCAGTACCTTTCTTCTTGAGCCGGAGAGCGGACTGCCTCCGGGAGCGCCCGGGCAGTTCAACATGGTGGGTTATCCAGGGGTAGGGGAGGCGCCCATTTCCCTCAGCCGGGTCCCCATGGAAGGCTCGGACCTCCTTGAGCATACAATCAGGGCGGTGGGCAGGGTCACGTATTTTCTGTCCGCTTTCAGGCAGGGCGATGAAATTTTCCTGAGAGGGCCCTTCGGGAGGGGCTGGCCCGTTAACGAGGCCGGGGGGAAACACCTCGTTCTCATATCGGGCGGGCTTGGGCTTGCCCCTATCAGGCCGGTGATACAGATGTCCGATAAACTGCAGGCCAGGCGCATCACGCTTCTTCATGGCGCCCGGGACCCGGGCAGCGTTATTTTTAAAACCGAGTTCAGGCACTGGAGAAAAAAGGGGATCGATGTGCGGCTGACCGTTGACGAGCCCGGAGGAGGCTGGCGGCATCACGCGGGCATGGTTACGGAAATCGTGCGCGAGCTTCAAATACGGCCGGCTGAAACAGTGGCCTTCATCTGCGGGCCGGAGATCATGATGAGGTTTGCGGCAGACGAGCTTTTCCTGAAGGACGTCCCCGGCTCAAGCGTCTACGTCTCGCCGGAAAGAAGGATGAGGTGCGGGATGGGCCTGTGCGGGCATTGCCAGCACGGTGTCTGGTTTGTCTGCAAGGACGGGCCGGTCTTTTCATACCCTGAGCTGAAGGGATATCCCGATGCCCTTTTCTAGCGGGGAAAAATGGAGGCCGCGGGCCGGGTTTTTCAAGTTCTCCTGCTGCACGGGCTGCGGTTTCGAGCTGGCCTATTTCCAAAGGTCCCTGGAAGATACCTTAAAGTCCTTTGACTTTGCTTTCTTCAGGCTCGCCTCTTCATCAGGCGACTTTGACAGCCTCCTGGACCTGGCCCTGGTGGAGGGGACCGTTACGGAGCCGTTTCAGGCCGTCGAGCTTAAGAAGATCAGGAAAAACAGCGCTGTTCTTTATGCCGTCGGCTCATGCGCCATAGCGGGAGGCATCCCCGCGATTAAGGCGGGGGGCCTGGAACTTGAAATCGAGAAGAGGGCCTACCAGAAGAAATTGTACAGGCTCACCTCCATACGCCCCTCGGTCCTGGGCGACTACGTGAAGGTTGACGGCTGCGTGAGAGGATGCCCGCCTGGCAGGCATGACCTGGAAGAGGCCCTTGTTTCCGTCCTCCTTGACAGGAAGCCGGAGTTTATTGAATACAGCGTCTGCGTGGAGTGCAAGATGAAGGGCAATATCTGCCTGCTTGTGGATGAGGGGCTTCCGTGCATGGGACCCGTGACGAACGCCGGATGCGGCGCTCTCTGTCCGTCCTGCCACAGGGCCTGCTACTCATGTTTCGGCCTGATGGGCCAGGCGAACATTCCCGCCCTTAAAGACAAATTCAGGCAGTTGGGCTTAAGCGGGGAGGAGATAGAAAGAAGGTTTACCCTCTTTGACGGGTTGAAGCTGAAAAAATGAAGATAAAGATCGATTATCTGGGCAGGGTCGAGGGCGAAGCGGGCGTCGAATTTGAAATACGGGGGGGGAAGCTCAGACGCCTCAGGATAAATATCTGGGAGCCGCCCCGTTTTTTTGAAGGGATGCTTGTGGGCAGAAGTTTCGACGAGGTCCCGGATATCGTGGCCCGGATATGCGGGATATGCCCCGTGTCCCATATGGTTACATCCATACGCGCCATTGAAAAGGCAATAGGCTTTGAGCCTGATGAAAATGTTCTTCTTGCCAGGAAAATCATGTCATACAGCCAGATAGCCTCCAGCCACCTTGTGCATCTTGTCATGCTTGCGCTTCCCGATTATTATGGCAGGAGTTCCTTCATGGAGCTTCTTCCGGGCGAAGAGGCCCTTTTGAAAAAATTCATAAGGCTCAAGGATGTTTTTAACGGCATTACCGCGGCCTTTGGCGGAGGCAGGGCGCTCCATCCGGTCTCGATGGTCGTGGGCGGCTTTACCGCGCTGCCCGATGAAGGCAGGATTCGCGGACTGAGATCGGGCCTGCCTGCCGCCGGAGAAGACATGATGGACGTTTTTAAAACCGTCTCAGCGCTTGAGCTGCCGGATTTGAAAACCGATTCGGAGCTTGTCGCGCTCTCGGAAGAGGGCGGGTACGCGGTAAACAAGGGGCGCATTTCCTCGGATATGGGCCTCGACGGAGAAGAGGAAGACTACGAAAGGCTTTTTCATGAGAAGGAGGTCCCATACTCGAACGCAAAAAAAACGGCGGTAAGGGGAAGGGGCGCGCTGATGGTCGGCGCGCTCTCCAGGGTCAGCCTGCATCCGGACAGGCTCTCGGAGAGCGCCAGGAAACTTGCCCTGGAGTCGGGCCTCGCCGGGAAAAATAAAAATCCTTTTTACAACATCCGGGCGCAGGCAGTCGAGATCGTCCATTTTACCGAGGAATGCCGGGCGCTGCTTGATAAGGTGCAATCCGGGACGGCCCTTCCGAAGCTGAGGCCTAAGGAGGGCGAGGGCGCGGCTTTGACCGAAGCCCCGAGGGGGTTGCTCTATCACCGCTATGCCGTTGACCGCAGAGGGGTCGTGCGAAAAGCCGACATCGTCACCCCGACGGCCCATAATTACCTTGGAATCGAGGAAAACCTGAGAAGACTGATCGAAAATAATATCGATAAACCTGCGGAGCGCATCCGGCTGCTTGCGGAGGCGCTCATAAGGGCCTACGACCCGTGCTTTTCCTGTTCCGTCCACTAAGGCCTATTCAAAATAGTCCCCGGCTGGAACAAAGACCGCGGTGATAAAATTGAAGTATGTTCAGTGGGATATCAACAACATTTCACGGCCCACAGGCCGGAAAGGATCCCGAGGGCGCAGGTGTGAAATTTTCATGACTTCGCGAACTCAAGGAGCGGCGAGGCCGTTAACGGAGCTGGCCGGGAAGTTTGGGGGAAGGTTCTCCAGCGAGCTGGGCATCAAACTCTCCGGGCTTCATGCGGACGATATCTTCAAGTGGCTGCTTGCATCGGTGCTTTTCGGCGCCAGGATATCCCAGGCCGTTGCAAAGAGGACTTACGCGGAGTTCGAAAAGGCGAATGTTACATCCCCCGGGGCGGTCCTCAGGACCGGATGGGACGGACTGGTGGATATCCTTGACCGGGGCGGTTATGCCAGATACGATTTCAAGACCGCAACGAAGCTTCTCGATATGAGCCGGTCCCTTCTGGATGAATACAGAGGCGATCTGAACGAACTGCACATGCGCTCAGCGGACAGCCTTGAACTTGAGGCAAGGATCAAGGCCCTCGCAAAGGGCATAGGGGATGTAACTGCAAATATCTTCCTGCGGGAGATGAGAGGGCTATGGCGGAAGGCGGAACCTCTTCCCCAGGAGCTTGTGTTGGCGGCGGCAAGGGATTTCGGGCTTGTCCCCAGGGGTTTAAGGGGCGGCAAAAACGTCCTGGAGATGCTTCTTCAACTATGGCAGGAGGAGGGGGGAAGCAGGACGGATTTCGCCGATCTTGAATCGGCGCTTCTGAGGGCTGGGCTGCTTTTGAGGAGGAGAAAGGCAAAAAGCGGCGGGGCCGGCGCGGAAAAAAGGCAGTTGGTTTAGGCATTGCATTTCATGTGATGCAGGCGTCCTCAGGGCCGATGTAAAATAATCATATGGAATATTTAAGGCCGGATTCGGTGTCCGCGCTGGACATGCCGGCAGTCAGGAAGCTCTTCCCCAGGTATATAAAAATAGTCAGGGGACAACTGCCCGCCTTCTTCCGGATTTCGAAGGGGATCAAAGCGGAATTCGATGAAAGGGCGGACATCGGGGCCCTGTGGGAGGCGCACGGGCGGTCAATGAAGGTTTTTAACGAAGCCAGGAGGCGGACAGACGCCGGAGAAGCAGGTCCGGAAGGCCTGGAAACGGATGGAAGATCGCTGCTGGATTTGAAACTGCTGCTGGTTAAAAGGATCATGGAATCCTGCCAGTTGTGCGAGAGGAGATGCGGAGTAAACAGGTGGGCCGGCGAGCTCGGGGTCTGCCGTGTCGGGGCCCGCTGTCTGATTTCGACGGAGTTCATACATATGGGAGAAGAACCCTACATTACGCCCAGCCATACGGTCTTTTTCATGGGTTGCCCGTTTAAGTGCCAGTTTTGCCAGAACTGGACCATCTCGCAGTGGTATGAAGAGGGGACGCGGACAGATGCAAAGACCCTGGCCGGGATCATCGATGCCAGGAGGAGGGAGGGGGCGAGAAACGTCAATTTCGTGGGCGGCGAGCCCACTCCCCAGCTTTTCTGGATTATAGAGGCCCTGAAGTATTGCAGGGAGAATGTGGCGGTTGTCTGGAACTCCAACATGTACATGACCGAAAAGACAATGGATATACTGAACGGGATTGTGGACATGTACCTTTCGGATTTCAAATACGGCAACGACGGCTGCGCACTGAGACTCTCAAAGGTGAAGGGGTATTTCGGAGTGTCTTCCAGAAACCATTTAATCGGTTCGGCGCACGCCGAGATGACAGTGAGGCATCTGGTATTGCCTGGACATGTGGAATGCTGCACAAAGCCCGTGCTGAAGTGGATAGCGGAAAACATCAGGGACAGATGCCTGGTCAATCTCATGGACCAGTATTATCCCTGCTGGAGGGCCCATCTTTACCCGGAGATCAACCGGCGGCTCATGCCGGCTGAATTTGAAGAGGCTGTGGGCTTCGCAACACAATCCGGGCTAAATTTCATCCGGTAAGCCGTTTCTTTAGATGCGGCGCGCCGTGGTCCGTCCGCTTGCTCCCTCCCTCAAGAACCGGGCGGATATCCTCCAATGCTGATATGATTCCATTATGGGAAAGGCCGGCGGTTGCGCCAGGGAATGGAACATCCTGGCAACGGCGCAGAGGAGACAGGAGCGCTATTTATTGTGGCTTCTGAAAAAATTGGGCGAATTCAGGCATTCCGGGTATCGCGATGTTGTCCTGGGGCATGTTGGGGATGTGCGCGGCTTTCTGGATGCGCTGGAAGACATGAGACTGAAAAGTCCGGGGAAGCTGCGGCCGCTTGGACAAGTCGTACCCATAGAGGGGAACTTTCAATTTGATGTCACGGATTTTGCGGAAAAGGCGGAGGAAGCGGTTTCCCGTTATGTTGATCAACTGGCAGATTGCAGATTCTTTGTCCGCGTCGTAAGAAGAGGGCATAAAGGCGAGATTTCGAGCCAGGATACGGAAAAGAAACTGGACGGTTTCATCATGGAATCCCTCGGAAAAGAGGGGGAAAAGGCCGTAGTGGACATCGAGGGGTTTGAGAAGATGATCGTCCTGGAGACCGCCGGAAATGTGGCCGGCATCGGCCTCATCACGAGGCGGATGAAGGAAAGATACCCCCTCATAAAAATCAGGTGATCCGCGCCCTCACTCAGGCAGGATATTCAGGAATTCCCGCAGGCTGGCCACCGGGATTTCCTGAGAGTACGGGGCGGGTAATCTGCCGGCAAACGGTTTATCTCTTGGGGATTCTGACGGAGCAGAAAGTGTCGCCGGCCGATGCCGTCTTTTCCAGTGTGACCTGCCTGCCAAGGAGTTCGGCAACAAGCTCTATTTCGTAATTGCAGGCCGTCCTGTAGCGGTTTGAAATTTTTAAAAACAGGCAGTTATACAGATTCAGAATATAGTTCTGCCTCCCATTGGCAAGCTCGACAAAATATCCGTCCTCTTCAAACAAATTTGAAAGCGCCCTGACCTTGCCGTTGAAGTCATACCTCGCAAGGAGCTGTCCCCTTTCCCTGAGGAGCTTTTCTTTGCGCCTTTTGAAAAGGGCGTCTATCTTTTCACGGCCGTCCATTGCCTCCAGGTCTGAAAGCAGATTAAGTGCAAATCCGGAGTAATCCTTGGGGAAGATATCGTCCGCGGTATCCGTAAGCCTGTAAATGAAAGTCGGCCTTCCGATGCCCTGTTTTTTCATTTCATGGCTTATCAGGTTTTTTCTTTCCAGGGCGAGCAGATGCTGCCTGATGCCCATAGGAGTGATGCCTATCTGGCCGCTCAACTCTTCGGTCGTAAGGCCGCCGGTTTTTTTCAGCAGCATCATTATCTCGTTTTTTGTCCGGCCCACATCAATGCGCATGGTGCGCCCCGGACATTAAAACCGGATTGCCGGCTTTAAAGGTTTGAAATGTTCCTGCGGATTTGGGAATCGTCGCGCAACCGGGGCCCTGGTTGCCGGAAAGCCCCCCGGTGCGCAGATGGCTGTCTATTGCGCCAAAGTAGCATGGCTCCAGAGTGAAAAAGCATATCTCCTTGCGGTTGAGAATTTTTCTCTCACGGCAATCGATGCATGATTCAAGCGTCAAAGGGCATTTATAATGCCTTCCATTTTTCACGGTATGTTTCCCTCCGCAACTCTGGGATATTTACAAAAAAATAAAAAAATATTTTTTAAATATATTTATTAGCAAATTATGCGCCCGATAGTAACTTATTTAAATTTAAAGATTTTTTGGTTGTATTAGTTTTTGGGAATGTTTTATTTGGCGCAAAATGGGGCATTTCCCCCAGTTGTGAATTGATATTCCTGCGGCCTGGCGCCCAGTCCCTCTGCCAGGGAATCAGGCCCGGGACCACCCTCGTATTATCAAAGGCACGGGCCGGTGTCGCCTGCATGAATTCAGCATACGTCAAGTTGACAGGAGTCAGGCATATGCTAGGGTAAAAATAAAAACGGGAAACCTCTGCGGCTCATTCCTCTGAATCTGGAAACCTTTGTGCCCCTTCTCGCGGGGGCGGTCGTTCCGATGCTTCCTCTTGTCCTTATATCCTTTCCCATTGAAGAAATCGTGGCGAAAATCATAAGACTGGTTTTTTGAGTGATCTCTGGAACCTATCTCAAAATTGATTCTGAAGCGAAAGAGAGAAGAAATCGCTGCAGGCAAGGAGGAAAGGGGAAATCGCCCGGAGGCGCAGCAGCGCTGCGTTGAGGACGATTTTCCCTGTACGACGCCGTATGCCGTGATTTCGGCCTCTTGCAGCCGGAAGCGATTTTGAGATAGGTTCTAGTTGGCCTGCTTCAGCTCGACGACACTGGCTTCCACCTTATGCATATTCGTCCTGCCGTTTATGCATCCGCCCTCGTGAACCGAAAGTTTTGCCGTATGAATATCTCCGGACACCTGGCCTTTCCGCTCTATCTCCAGGTTCTCCGAGGCCCGGATGTTTCCATCCACCCTGCCGCCGATGAGCGCCGATTTTGCGGATACATTGCCTTTTATCAGCCCCTTTTCGCCCAGGACGAGCCAGTCGGTCTCGATGTCGCCCTCAAGGACGCCGTCTACGCGCAAAGTGCCCTTTACCTGCGCATTGCCTTTGAAAACGCTGCTTGGGCCGATAAGAGCATCGACTTTCCGTTCACTTTTTGAAAACATTTTGTGATCCTCCTTGAAAGAAGACTTTTCCCAGCAAATAGGGTTGGGGGTTGATCCGCTTGCCGTCTTTCCAGATTTCGTAGTGGACGTGCGGGCCGGTGGAATAACCGGTCGAGCCGCTGTAGGATATGATCTGCCCGCGTTTTACGACCTGCCCCACCCGGACTACGATCCTGCTGTTGTGCGCATAAAAGGTGGCATACCCGTGGCCATGCTCTATGGCCACCAGGTTGCCGCTGCCGTGTCCCCAGCCGGCGAAACTCACTATCCCGTCCGCTGTGGCGCGCACGGGGGTGCCGGTATTGCAGGCGATATCCATCCCCCCATGGAACTCCGGCTGTCCCGTTATGGGATTTGTCCTTTCCCCGAAAGGGGAGGTTATTTCACCTCCGACCGGCCAACCATCCGGGAGGGCATCATAGAGGCTTTTCTCCTTGGACAGGTATTTCCTGATTCCCGCAACCATCTTCATCGAATCGTTCAGCTTTCTTTTAATGTCCTCGAAATCGATGGACCCCTCACTGGCCGGCTTGTATTTTTCCAGCACGGCCCGCCTGGTCTTGAGCCCGAAGAGCCTGTCGAACTCCTCCTGTGTTTTCCTCAGCGCCACAATCGTATCGTTTAATTCGAGGAATTCTCCGGTATAGTAATCCAGTCTCTTTTTCATCTGATCGTACCTGGCGGCATTAATGGAAACCCTGACCGCATACGCGACCGTTCCGAGGGCAAGCGCGGCGGCCATTATCAGGCCTATGGAAGGAAGTTTAAAACTGAACGGGCCTGATCGGTCATGGGGTATTATCATGATCGTTATGGGCTTAAACAGCCTTTTAATGAGCAGCCTGATGCCCCGCAACGGACCTCCTCCCCCAAAAAAATCCCCGCCGGAAATTTTTTTTGGCAATTTACCCACTGGAATCTGAAGAGTCCTTTTTTTAAAAAAATCTTATTTTTGAAACAAGCATATCCCTGGTGGCCGCGGTTTCGTTTTTCCGGGAAGTAACATGCCATGTTATGCCGTGTTTTTCAGTGACTGAAAACACAATTAACGCCGCTGTCCTGAGCCGGATGGAAAAATGCTTCCGGAATTGGAACAAAAACATGTATCTCTCCGCAGCTATTCCCCGCTCAGCAGTCTGAACGTATGGCGCGCGATCATCAGGTCCTCATTGGCGGGTATTACCATTACAGTGCACGGGCCGGCCGGCCTCGAAATGACGGGGGCGTGGATTTTGTTGCTGTGAGAATCGATATAAATGCCAAGGTGATCAAGGCCGCGGCAGACATCCCTTCGGACCGCAGCGGCCCTCTCCCCGATGCCGCCAGTGAATACGAATGTGTCTATTCCGCCTAGAACGGCAGCCAGGGCCCCTGCCTGCCTGCGCAGATGATAGCAGAACATGTCAACGGCCAGGGCGGCCCGGGGGTCATCCCTTCTGCTGTCCAGGAGCGTTTTCATATCGGCGCTGATGCCGGAGACCCCGAGCAGCCCGGCCTGGTGGTTTACCAGGTGTTCTATCCTGCCGGCATCATAGCCTTTTTCAGCCATCAGATAAATCAGGATGCCGGGGTCCAGGTCGCCGCTCCGGGTGCCCATCATGAAACCCCCGGTTGGTGAAAATCCCATGGTGGTGTCCATGGGCCGTCCGTTTTTGACCGCGGCCATGCTTGCCCCGTTTCCCAGATGCGCCATGATGACGCGCCCGCGGGCTCTCGCCCCCAGAACGCTCAGGATATATTCATACGAGAGGCCGTGAAAACCGTAGCGCCTCACGCCATCGTCCCAGAGGTCGCCAGGGAGGGGGAACCGCTGGGCGATCTCCGGCATCCGCCGGTGGAACGCGGTATCGAAACAGGCGACCTGGGGGATTTCCGGGAAATGACCGGCTACCGCCTCCATGCACCTGATCTCATACGGCAGATGAAGGGGGGCAAAGGGTATCAACTTTTTCAGTTCGACCAGGAGGCCCCTGTCTATTATTGCCGGATGCGAGTGTTCCGCGCCGCCGTGGACGACGCGATGCCCCACGGCCCGGGGCCTCGGAAGATCCAGTTTTTCCAGGGCGGAAAAGACCGCTTTGACCGCAATCAGATGCTCCGGGAAGTCGCCCTGCGCATCTTCGAGGACCCGGTTTTCCGCGTCGCTCATCCGGAACCGGCCGCCCGGGGCCCCTATCCGCTCCACTTCTCCACGGGCCAGCAGTTTCTCTTTTTCGCCCATCAGAAACAGGGCAAATTTCAGCGAGGAGGAACCGAGGTTGAAGGAGAGGACAGGTTTCCCCTTTTTTATCTGACGCCTTTGAAAATTACATGCGGGACGGCCGGCTTTTCCAGGTTTTCCCATCCTTGTTCTCCTTCAATCTGCGTCGCAAGCCAACCCTGAAACCGCACCGATACCTAAATTCCTGCGCCTCAACATGCCGCTACCTATGATTCCCCTGGCCCCGGAAACATTATAAATCAGATTTGTGTAAATGGCGCGTCCGGAATCCCGCCAAAGGCGGGACGGATGCCCCGCCTTGCCCCACAAATCCGAGTCCCATTGCGGGCCCAGGTCCCTGGCGCGGGTGGCCTTCAATCTGTTATATTCCCCTTATGGCCTGGATTCAAACCGTACTCATCACGGGCGGCACGGGCGGGCTTGGGAGCGCCATGGCCGTGACTCTCGTCAGGGCGGGCTACAGGGTCGCCGTAAATTTCCATAATGACCGGGCCGGGGCGGAAAGACTTACTGAGGCGATGGGGGCATCGGCCATCGCGCTTCAGGCGGACGTGGGTGTGTATGAGGAGGTCAATTCCATGGCGGAAGCCCTCCGGAGGCGATGGGGCAGGCTCGATGCCCTCATAAACTGCGCCGCGATCACCAGGGACGCCCTGCTCGTAAGGCATTCGCCCGCGAAGTGGGACGAAGTCATAAGGGTGAACCTCACCGGTGCCTTCAATGCGATCCGGGCCTTCGCGCCGCTGATGGCTGAGGGCGGCGGGGGGCATATCATAAACATCTCCTCGTACTCCGGCCTGAAGGGCAAGCGGGGCCAGGCGGCTTACAGCGCATCGAAGGCCGCGCTTATTGGGCTTACCATCGGGGCGGCGGCGGAGCTTGGAGCGCACAATATCCGCGTAAACGCCGTGCTGCCGGGCTATATGCCCACCCGGATGGGCGCGGCCGCGGCGGCCGCCATGCGGGAGGCGGAAAAAGAGAGCCTCATTGGCAGGCTGTCAGACCCCGGGGAGGCAGCTTCTTTCATCGCCGGACTCCTTGAAATGAAATGCGTGACCGGACAGGTCTTTTCGGTTGAGAGCAGGATATAATGGAACCCGCCCACCCGCTCTTTTTTATCTCTTTGGGGGATACTCCCCCAAACCCCTGCTGTTAAACCCCCCTCTCAACCTTCTCTTTGCGGGTTCACTCCGGACGCTATCGTCTGGCATTTCCAAGCCGGCGTATGTAAGCGTGAGGAGCCAACGTATGGGGAGATAAGCGAAGCGCGGCCGGCGATTCGCTGCCCGCGCCAATGTGGGCCGCACACTTCATCCCGCGTGGGCCCCCAGGGCGCGTCTCGCTCACCGCCAACCACACTTCGCTCATGCCTGCCCGGACGTCCATCTCCGGGCTGCCCCTATCCACCTTCTGCCTCACGCGCGATTCGCACATGCCAGGTTTGTTTGGAGGCGCCATTGACTGGCGAAATCTGATGCATTACCGATTTTAAGGCGGGGTTGGGGAAAGAAGAGGGACGGGATTAAAAGGAGGGTGTGTTAATCTAAGACATGCCAAAGGGTTTTTTTGTGACGGGGACCGATACGGGCGTAGGAAAGACGGTCGTCTCGGCCGCGCTCGTGCGTCTTTTGAAGAGCGCCGGGCTCTCCGTTTTTGCGATGAAGCCGGTTGAGTCCGGCTGCCGAAGAGATGGCGATACCCTGGTCCCCGGGGACGGGACTTTTCTGAGGACAATGGCGGGGATGGATGAAGACATCTCCATGGTGACCCCCTACGCCCTGGAGGCCCCGCTTGCCCCGATGGTTGCGGCCGGGATAGAGGGGGTCCGCATCGAACCGGAGAGGATAAAAAGGACATTTAAAGGGTTGTCGGAAAAATACGATGCGGCCGTTGTCGAGGGGGTAGGGGGCCTGCTTGTGCCAATCAGGAGGGATTATTTCGTTCTCGATCTGATAGGCGATCTGGGGCTTCCGGTCATTGTTGTCGCAAGAGCGGGCCTGGGGACGATAAACCACACGCTTCTGACGGTGCGGTGCGCGCTGGGCGCTGGCGCAAAGGTGGCCGGGGTGGTAATAAATCGCTGCGGCGCTGCTGGCGAAGATATGGACCCCTCATGGCGCACGAACCCGCAAGCGATAAGAGAACTGGCAGGCGTGCCGCTAATCGGAATCTTTCCGAGTCTGGCCGGCCTGGGCGCTTCGGCCCTTGAAAAGGCCGCAAGGAAAAACCTGGACCTAAATCTGCTCCGCACCTGGACTTGCTAAGGAGTTACCGGCCGCTGCCCCCGCCGCCTCCCATGCCGGCATAGTGACATTTATTGCATAAAACATACTGGACGGCCGCATAGGTGCTTGCCGGCCTGCCGTAATATGCCTGCGTCGTTTCCGTTACGGTGCGCCCCATGGCCTTGTAAGGGTCCAGGCCGGGGTCCGGCCATACGGCCCCGGCGCTGTTGTCGTCTATGATCTGGGTCCATCCGTTCAGGCCGTCATTTATGCCAAGATAGTTGAAGCGAAGCATATAGTCCCAACCTGAGGCGTGCGCCCGGTGGCAGGTCATGCAGGAGACGTAGTCACTGGTCGATGGGCCTTGCAGGTAACTGCCGTTATTGTTTGCATGGGATGCCAGGGTCGCGTAATTTGTGGTGTTTTCCTCATAGGGCACAATGGACCAGTAGGATGTGCTCTGAGTGCCCGTGTAGACCCCCGATTCCACATATGCGTTGTAACTGCTTGTTACCATGCTCAACTGTTGTTCAATCGGGTGAGTTTGCGGGAAACTGTACGTTTGATTATAGACGTTCAAGGGCGCCGGCGGGCCGTTATAGGTGTGTATATTCGGATGGCAGTTTTTGCACCAGAAGCCCATTCCATTGCTGGAGCCGTCGCTGCCGTAGGCCACGCGAGTCGGAGTGCTTGCCTCGGACCTGTTGTAAACCGATGGAGCGACAGCAGGTGGCGACGCGTAAGTAAAGGCGTAGCTGCCCTGGAGATAGCCGGGCTGGTAACCCACGCCTCCCAGGAGCCGGTAAACGCCGACTGCCTGGCCGGTCGCGGGGGTAGGGCTTGTATTGTAGGAGCCGGACGCTATTATGGGGGCCCCGCCCTTTGTAATGCTTCCGTTCGCGTTGCGCCTGTATTTCCCGTGAGGATCGTGGCAGCTTATGCAGGTAAGGGCGGAGGCGGGATATGTGCCGCCGGGGGCCGTGTTGTTTACGGTGTCCTGCACGTAATTGTAGTCTGCCGCGATTATATTGTGCCCGTGGGTTTGGCCCTGGTCCGTGTACTGGGTGCCCGAGTACACCCACGCATAGCTTTTCTTTAGCCACCCGAAATCCCCTCCAGGGGTAAGCTCTATCGGAGGATAGCCATTAGGCATGTCCGCCGGGGCGGTGCTTACGAACTGGCCGCTGGCGGCAGCGTCTCCCGTCTCTTCATGGCAGTTAAGGCAGGTGGAACTTGGGTCCGTGCCCTTTAGAAGATATTGATTGGCCGCCTGACCGACCGTGGCGGAAGGGACAGCCCCGTTATTGAGCTGGACCGGCTGGCTGCCCTGAGAATTGTGCATAGTGTGGCATCCGTCGCATGCGCCGACGCCGCCGTCATGGAATGCCCATCCCCTGGCATCGACACCGGCGAGGACGACCGCCACAAGGGCCAAGGCAACCACCATCTTTCTCATGCCGCTATATTTTAAATTGGGGCCTTTGGAAATGTAAAGGTGGAATTACCAAAAAAACTAAAAATTTGGCAAGCGCCGGGTTTCAGTCCCGGATGTGGCATTTGTTGCAGAGGGTCCGCTGGTAGGGGGAGAACCTTCTTGCGGGGATGTTGTAATAGGCCCTTCTTGTCTCCTCGGACGTCTTCCCCATCGCCCAGTCGGCGTTGCTGGTTGTGTCGGTGCCCGGCCAAAGCGGGATGGCTGCCTGGTTTGACGTCGTAATGAAATCCTGGTCGTTCGCGTTGAACCTCAGGCCGAAATCCCAGCCGGATGCGTGGGCCCTGTGGCAGGTGAGGCACATGACGTTGGCGTTTTCATCCGGCCCCTGCAGGTAGGAGTCGTCATTTTTCGCGTGGGATTTCAGGACCCTGTAGTCGGAGGTCCCTTCCTCGAACGGCACAAGGCTTAAGTAGGAGGAGGTGCTGGTGCCGGTAATGTCTCCGCTTTTTATGTACATATTGTAGTTTCTTGCCAGGGTCCCCAGCCTGGCGTCGCTGCCTGCCGGGTGGCCGTGGCGGCCGCTGTTGGAATTCATGGTATGGCAATTTTCGCACCATTCAGACATTCCGGAGCCGTAGGCGACGCGTGTCATCGTCGTTTCCTCCGGCCTGTTATAGACCGAAGGGGCGACGGCGGCCGGCGGGTTGGCGGTAAACTCAAAACCGCCCCCGGGCTGGTAGCCGATGCCTCCCAGCAGCCGGTAGACCCCGACGGGGCAGTCCGGGGTGGGGTCGGGGCTTGTGTCGTACGAGCCGGAATTGCAAATCTTTGGCCCGGAGGAGGTAATCGTGCCGTCCATGTTCCTGCGGAAGGTCCCGTGGGGGTCGTGGCAACTGACGCATGAAAGGTTTGAGGACGGATACGAGCCGCCGGGGGCCCTCATGATAATCGGGTTGGACTTGTACCCGTAATCTACCGCGACTATGTTGTGGCCGTGCCTGTATCCGGGGCTTGTTTGCATGCCGGTTCCGGTTCCCCAGGTATAGTCCTTTTTGAGCCATCCGAAATCGCCTCCGGGAGTGAGCTGTTTCGGGGGGATGCCGGTGGGCATCTCGGCCTCCGGCGTGCTTATGTGCCAGCCGTTTGGCCCGGTGAGGCCGGCCGACTGATGGCAATTCAGACACGTCGAACCCGCATCGGACCCTTTTAACATATAGACGCCATGCTCGGTTGCGGTCTGGGTTATGATGGCCGGCGCACGGTGCGTTGTGTGGCAGCCGTCACACTCGCCGGTCCCCCCGTTATGGAAGGCCAGGGCGGCACCCGGAGCCCAAAGTCCGGCGGATATCATGACCAGCAGGGGCAAGGCCCGCAGCAGGCCGGTTTTTGTTTTCAGGGCAAAAATCTTCATGCAGCCGCCTTTTTGGTCCGGAATTGATGTTTTTGAGGCAGCGCTCGAAAATCGCCGCCAGGGTTTTTGTTCCCCGCCAGTTTTTTCTTTGGGTTTTGCTTCGGAAAAGGGATGCCGGTTTCTATCTAGATTGTAGTTATTTTAAGAGGCATTGGCAAATGGCAAAATCACCTGCCGGTTGCATCATGGCACTCTCTTTTTCCCGGAGGTCTGCGTCAACGCCTGCCCCACAAATCCGGCGCAGCTCCCACGGTTTTTTCTTTGACTAAAGGCGGCTTCTGATTTAATATCATAGCTATGCTCCAGGGAATGACAGGTTTCGGCTCTTCCGAAAAAGGCGATTTCAGGGTGGAAATCCGCTCTTTGAACAGCAGGTTTCTGGAGATGAATTTACGGCTTTCCCCTGGCCTCATGGAGCAGGAGGTCCCTCTCAGAAACATCATAAGGGGCAGGTTTGCCAGGGGCAGATTCGATGTCTTCGCGGTTGTAAAACCCGGCAGGCAGGGTTTTAGCCTGAACGCATCAAAGGCCAAGCAGGTGTACGAGGCCCTGGAGGGGCTCAGAAGGGAGCTTTCCATCGGCGCTCCGGCCGGCCTGCCGGAGCTTCTTGCCATGAAGGACCTGTTTATCTCCGAGGAGACCGGCTACGATATCGTTTCATTCACGGAGGCATGCGAGGAGGCGATCTCCCAGGTGGAGGCGATGAGGGCCAAGGAGGGCCTGATGATAGCCGAAGACATTACGGGCCGCCTGGAGATGCTCGAACGGATAAACGGCCGGATGAAAGATCTCCTGCCCGTGACACTTTCCGCCCTCAAGGAGAAGTTCGCCTCGAAGATAAAATCGATGCTCCAGGAGAGCGGATGGGACGAGGGGCGCCTGATGCAGGAGGCGGCGATACTGGCCGAGAAGGCCGATATCGCCGAGGAGCTGACGAGGATCACGGGCCATCTCGGGCAGATGAGAAAAATCATTGGCGGTAATGATAAAATAGGCAGAGAGCTGGATTTCCTCCTGCAGGAGCTCCACAGGGAGGCCAACACCATAGGCTCAAAGACCACTGACATGGAGATTACCGCCAGGGTAATAGAGTTCAAGACGGAGGTGGAGAGGATCCGGCAGCAGGCCCAGAACCTCCAATGAACCGGAATTTTCATTCCCGATGGATATGACGGCTAAAAAAGACGATCTTGCCCCGGTCCTTGTCAATATAGGGTTCGGCAACATGGTGGCGGGGGCGAAGGTGGTGGCCATACTCACTCCGGGCTCGGCCCCCATGAAACGCCTCCGGGAAGAGGCGCGCGAAAGGGGAAAGCTCGTTGACGCGACCGAGGGAAGGCGCACACGCTCCATCCTGATAACCGACAGCGACCACGTGATACTCTCCGCCCTCCAGGCGGAGACCATCACGCAGAGGTTTTTGGGCAGGCCGGCGCAGAATGAATAATTTCGGGCGGCCGGAGGCGGCACGGCGGCTCTCCACGGGCGGACACATCGCCCCCGGCACGCTCTTTATAATTTCCGCCCCCTCCGGCGCGGGCAAGACCACGCTTGTGCGCGAGATGTTAAAGACCGTGCCGGACATGGAGGAGTCAGTCTCGTACACCACGAGAAGGCCAAGGGAAGGCGAGAGGGACGGCGTGGATTACCATTTCATCCGGGAAGAGGAGTTTGCCTCCATGGCCGGAAGGGGAGAATTTCTTGAAAGCGCGGAGGTCCATGGGAACCGCTACGGGACCTCGCTTAAAGACCTCAACGGGCTGCTTGCCCGCGGCGTGGACGTCATACTGGACATAGACACGCAGGGCGCAAGGCAGATCAGGGAGAAAAAGGAAAAAGGGGAAAACAGGGAGCTGCCGGAGGCGCTGTACATATTCGTCCTGCCCCCGTCCATGGAGGCGCTAAGGCAGAGGCTTGAAAACCGGAAATCCGACTCCCCGGAGCAGGTGAAGCTCAGGATTCAAAACGCGGCCGGAGAAATAATGCAATACGGGATGTATGATTATGTTATAGTGAACGACAGGCTCGAAGAGGCCCTGGAGCGCCTTAAGGCGGTCATACTGGCGGAGAGATCGCGCGCGAAAAGGGTCGACCCGGCCTGGGTGGAGAAACATTTCAAGCTGAACGAATAAGGAGGTGGACTGATGGACATAATATCGCTGCCCGTCAAGATAGAAAAGAAGAACATAGACAGCAGGTTCCGCCTGGTGACAATCGCCTCTCAAAGGGCGAAGGACCTTTCCCTGGGCGCAAAAGCGAAACTGCCGAGCAAATACAGGAAGGTGGCCTCACAGGGCATTCTCGAAGCCGTGGAAAACCAGCTTGAGTTTCTGACCGGCGAAGAGGCGCGCACCGCCCTGGAGGAGGCAAAGAAACTCGATATGCGCCGGCTCCTTGAAACGAAGAAGCGCGAGGCGAGGGTGGAAGAACTCTCGGAACTCGAACGCGACCTCAAGGTGTACCTGCATGAGAAAGAGGAGAAGGGCAAGGAGGGCCTCGAGGAGCTTTTTGTGGAAAAAAATGGCGAAGAGGAGTCCCCTAAAGAATAAAAACCTGCTTTTGGGGGTAACCGGCAGCGTTGCCGCTTACAAGGCGGTCGAGCTTGCCAGGAGGCTGAAAGACGAGGAAGCGGATGTGAGGGTCATCATGACATCCGCTTCCTTGAATTTTATAACACCCCTTTCACTGGAGCTTGCATCCGGCCGGAAGCCCCTCACAAGCCTCCTGGAAGAACCCCTGGCGCATGTGAACCTTGCCGCGTCCGCCGACCTGTTCATCGTGGCCCCGGCCACCGCGAATACCATAAGCAGGATGGCCCTCGGGGTGGCGGACGACATCATTACGGCATGCTTTCTGGCTTATAAGGGAAAAACACTTGTCGCTCCCGCCATGAACCCCGCGATGTACACTCATCCGGCATTCGGAAGAAACCTGGATTTCCTTAAAAACGCGCTCGGAGCAATCGAGATAGCCCCCGAGGAAGGGCCGCTTGCCTGCGGAGCCGCCGGCATCGGCCGGATGGCCGCCGTGGAGAGGATTGTGGAGGCCGCAAGGGACGCCTTTGCCGGCAAGGATTTTCAGGGCCGGCGGGTGCTCGTGACCGCTGGCCCCACGAGGGAACAGATCGACCCGGTCAGGTTCATTTCCAACCGCTCAAGCGGCAGGATGGGGTTTGCACTGGCAAGGGCGGCCGCCGCCCGCGGGGCGGACGTCACACTCATAAGCGGCCCCACCGCAATAGAGCCGCCTTCCGGCATCGGGAAATTCATCCGCGTGGAGACCGCGGCCCAGATGGGAAAAGCCGTCCTGGAGGAAGTGAATGATGCCGGGGTGCTGATTATGGCCGCCGCTCCGGCGGATTTTACACCCGAAGAGACATTTACGGAAAAGATTTCAAAATCGGATACTTTAGACCTGAAACTTAAAGCAACGCATGATATTTTGCTCGAGGTCTCCCGGCGGCGGAAGAGGCCTTTTACGGTCGGGTTTGCGGCGGAGACCGGCTCCGGCACCGGGAGGGCCGAGGGGAAGATGAAGAAAAAAGGGCTTGACATGATCGTTTTTAACGATGTCACAAGGCCGGGGGCCGGTTTCGATTGCCGGACAAACGCGGTGACGATTATTGAACGGGGGGGAGGCCGCAGGGAGATCCCCATGATGGACAAGGAAGATGTTGCCAACGAAATCCTGGATAGTGTTTTACAGCTTCTGAATGCTTGACTTTTAAGTATTATTAATTGAAAATCTACAATGCCTGGCGAACTTGAGAGATTGAAGGAACGGGTCCAGAAAGACCCCTCATCCAGGCTTTTCATATCCCTTGCCGATGAATTGAGAAAGGCCGGCCTGCGTGTGGAGGCGGTCCAGGTGCTTCACGACGGGCTTGAAAGACAGCCCGACTACATGAGCGCGCGGGTCGCCCTGGGCAAGCTCTACCTCGAGGAAGACAACCTGGAGGCCGCGCTGGTGGAATTCAGGCGCGTGGCTGATGCCATCCCGGACAACCTCTTCGCCCAGAGAAGGCTGGCGGACATCTATCTCAGCCTGGGGGACCTGGAAAACGCGAAGAGATCGTTCGAAATGGTTGTCCGCCTAAACCCCATGGATATGGAAGCAAAGGAAGCCCTGGAGAAACTGAACGGCCGGGATGCGCCCGGCGCGGCGTCCCCGGAACCTGGCGCAGCCGGGGCAATGGAAGAGCCGGGGGGCGCCGGGACACCGGAAGAACCGGTATCCGTAGAGCCCGCCGCCGGTCCCGTTCGGGGGGTAGATGCAGGGCCCGGGGAAAATCCCATCGCAGGTGAATCAGAGGATATCAGGGTTGATGATGCGAGTTTCGCCGCCGCGGAAGGACCGGCGGTTGGGGGCGGGGACGAGGGTGAAAGCCCGGCCCGGACCGGAGACGCAGGAGAAATCTCTTTGGAGACGGGGGAAGAAGAGGCGGAAGGCGCTTTGCAGCCTGTGGAGGCCTCGCAGCCCGCGGAGGAAGACCTGGCCGGCTGGTTCGAGAAAAACGGGGAGGATGACCGCGAAGAGGACGGCGGGATTGTAATAGAGGCTGGGGCCGAAATCGAAACGGTGGACGAGATCGAAGCCGGGGCCGATGATGTAATCGAAGACGACGAGTTGAAAGACGATGTCATAGAGGATGACTCTGCAATCGCGACAGGCGGCGAAGAGGCCGGAACCGGAACGGCAGATGATGTTTTTTCGAAAACCGATTTCCTGGTTCAAAAGGGAGAGTATGCCCGGGGGCTTCTCCTGCTCAGAAGACACCTGGAGCTTTATCCTGATGACGTTCGGGCCCTCCAGAGCCATGAAGAGCTGAAGATGCTTATTAAACTCCTTGGCATCGAAGATGACGTGAAGATATCCATGCTTGGCGCATTCCTTGAGTCGGCCAAAAGAAAAAAAGATGACTTTTTCGGAAGCCCTTAAGGAAGTGACCGAAAAGGCGGAAGGCGTGCTCTATGCCGTGATACTCGGGACGGACGGCATCCCGGTGGGCGAGGGCGCCATCGCATCCGGAACTTCACGGGAGGAATTCCCCGGGTCTGGAATTATGGATCCCGAGACCATCGGGGCTGAGACTTCGCAAATCATAAGAGAGGCGGGCAGGGCCGCGAGAAATCTTCAGATCGGGGACGCTGTCGAAATTACCATCCTCGCGCAGACCTGCGTTATAATAATTCGTAGAATCAACCCGGAGTATTGCCTTGCCCTTGTGATGAGGCCGGATGCAAGCCTCGGAAAGGGCAGGTTCTATCTGAGGCAGGCCGCTGGCCGGATAGAAAGCGATTTCTGATTTTTTTCCCCCGGCATTTAACGGGCTGCTGAAAAAGTCTTGTTTTATTTTTACGCCATTGCCGCGGCATGATTGCCGTTGCAGCTCGCCCCGCCGCGGGGTGGATGGATTTTCCGGGAGGCGTTTTTCGGGCATTTGTTAAAGAAAAGTCTTTGGTCTTCCGGGTAAGTTTCTGAAAATATTGGTTTTTATAATTTACTTTTTCAGGAGGAACCAGAATGACGGAGGCCACCATCAAGATTGAGGGCATGAGTTGCCAGCATTGTGTCATGGCTGTCAGGAAGGCCGTGGAAGCCGTAAGCGGAGTGGCAGGCTCACAGGTGGAAATCGGGAAGGCCGTTGTCCGGTACGATGAAGGCAAGACGGGGCGCACGGAGATAGAGCAGGCGATAAAAAACGCCGGCTACAGAGTGGTGCAGGAGCACGAGTGATGCCGAAGGTAAAGGTGATTCACGGACCGAATCTGAACCTGCTTGGAAGGCGCGAGGTTTCTGTTTACGGCGCCGGCACGCTTGACCAGATAAATGAGGCGATGAAGGCGATGGCCGGCCGGCTGGGGCTCGAGATCGCCGCCGTGCAGACAAACAGCGAGGCGGGGATAATCGATGCAATCCAGGCGGCCGACTATGACCTGCTGATCATAAATCCGGCGGCCTACACGCACACGAGCATTGCCATCCGGGATGCGATATCGGCGGTGGAAAAGCCGGCCATTGAGGTGCACCTTTCGAACATCCACAGGCGCGAGGAATTCCGCAGGCGCTCATACATAGCGGAGGTCGCGCTCGGGCAGATAAGCGGTTTTGGGCCGGGCAGCTACATGCTGGCCCTGCGGGCCGCGGCGAAGATACTTCTGGAAGGGGTCCCGCACAAGCATTGACGCCCGTCGAGTCTCTCCAAAAAAGACTGGCCGCCCTGCGGACAGCCCTGAAGGGGGCTGGCGCCCTCCTGGTAAGCAACCTGGTGAACGTCAGGTACCTGACGGGGTTTACAGGCTCCGCGGGCTACGTGATCGTCACCGGGAAAGAGGCCCTTTTCATTACGGACTCCAGATACGGCGGCGGCGCGCTTGGCGAGGCGGGGCGTCTCTACGAGACAATCGTCATAAAGGGCACGCTGGAGAGGACGCTTGCGCGGCTTAGCCGCAGGCTGGCGGCCGAAAATAAAAAACTTGCCTTCGAGAAGACCGTCTCCTATGGCTTTTACGAAAAGCTCAGGCGTATTTTCGGGTCGGGGGTGGTCCCGCTGGGCGGGGTTGTAGAAGGGCTGAGGACCATCAAGGACGATTATGAAATGGAGTGCATCAGGAAGGCTGTCAAGCGGGCCGAGGATGCCTTTAACGATATAAAGGGCCATATCAGGCCTGGCGTAACTGAAAAGGCGCTGGCCCTGCGCCTTGAGGAGGCGATTTTAAAGAAGGGGTCCCAAAAGCCGGCCTTTCCCGCGATAGTGGCATCCGGCGAGAACTCCGCAATTCCGCATGCCAGGCCCACCGGGCGCAGGATTGCGCCGGGCGATCTGGTCGTAATAGACTGGGGGGCCGAGTGCGAAGGCTACTGCTCCGACATGACCAGGACTTTTCTGATTGCGGGGGGGCAAAAGGGGCCGGGCTTGGCCCGGAAAAAGAGGATTTACCGGACCGTGTTTCAGGCCCGGTCCGAGGCCGTCGCCTTCGTGACGAAGGCGTATTCGAAGGGGGACGGCGGCGGCAAGAGGCCGAAAGATATTGACAATTCGGCCAGATATGTTATAAAACAGGCAGGCTATGGGGAGTATTTCGGGCACAGCCTCGGGCATGGCATCGGTCTGGAAGTGCATGAGCAGCCCGGGGTTTCGCCACGTCCGGGGCTAAATAAGCCGCTTGCCCGCGGAACGGTCTTTACAATAGAACCGGGCATTTATGTCCCCGGGCTTGGGGGCGTAAGAATCGAGGACATGGTATACCTGGCGGAAGACCGCCCGGAAGTGCTCACCCATCTGCCCAGAGGCAAAAGCGGAATTTAGGTTTCACATACAGGGGAGGTTTTTCAAAGCGTGATTTCGACAAGCGATTTCAGAAAAGGCATGAAGATAGTATACAAGGGCGAGCCCTGCGAGATAGTGGATTTCCAGCACGTGAAGATGGGGCGCGGCGGCGCCGTCGTGCGCACTAGGATGAAGAGCCTGAAGACAGGCAACGTCCTGGAGGACACATTCCGGTCCGGCGAGAAGTTCGACCGTCCCGAACTGGAAGAAAAGGCGATGCAGTATCTCTATTACCAGGACGGCCTGTACTATTTCATGGATACGGAAAGCTATGAGCAGGTGCCTTTCAATGAAAATCAGCTCGGGGACGCCAGGCTTTTTCTCAAGGAAAACACCGTGGCGACGGTGCTCTATTACAAGGGCGCCCCGATCGGTACGGAACTGCCGACCTTTGTGGAGCTCCAGGTGGCGCAGACGGAGCCCGGCTTCAAGGGGGACACGGCCGCCGGCGGCTACAAGCCCGCCAAGCTCGAGACCGGGGCGACCATAAAGGTGCCGTTTCATATAAATATCGGGGACGTCATCCGGGTGGACACGAGGACCGGGGAATACGTGGAGAGGGTCAAGTAGATGGAGTTAGAGGACATAAAGGCTCTCCTGGAGCTTCTTAAAGACACCGACGTCACCGAGATACAGGTGGAGAAGGAGGGCTCGAAGGTAAAGATCCGGCGCGGACGGTTCTACACCTCGGTCGAGTTTCCGGCGGAGGCGCCGGGCGCGCCCCCGCAGATAAAACATGAAGAGGCCGAAAAAGATCGCCTCATAACGATAACGGCCCCGCTTGTAGGGACTTTCTACAGGGCGCCCACCCCGGAGGCCCCGTCCTTCGTGGAGATCGGCTCCTTCGTGAAAAAGGGCCAGGTGCTCTGCATAGTGGAGGCCATGAAGCTCATGAATGAAATCGAGTCCGAAATCGAGGGCCAGGTTGTGAAGGTCCTGGTCGAAAACGGCCAGCCGGTCGAATACGGAGAGCCGCTTTTCCTGATAGAGCCCGCCGTCCAGCAATAATAAATGTTTAAAAAGATATTGATAGCCAACCGGGGGGAGATCGCCGTCAGGATAATCAGGGCTTGCCGCGAGCTTGACATCCGCACGGTCTCCGTCTATTCGGAGGCCGACCGGCAGAACATGCATGTCAGACTCGCGGACGAGGCCATCTGCATAGGGCCCGCCCAGGCCGAGCAGAGCTATCTGAACGTGCCCGCGATACTGACCGCCGCCGAGATAACGGACTCCGAGGCCATTCATCCCGGCTACGGGTTCCTGTCCGAAAACCCGCAGTTCGCCGAGGCCTGCGCCGCCTCCGGAATAGCGTTTATCGGTCCGTCGCCGGACAACATCAGGCTTGGCGGGGACAAGGCCAAGGCCAGGCAGGTGATGAAGAGGAGGGGCGTGCCGGTTGTGCCCGGCAGCGACGGCCCCCTGGACAGCGTGGCCGCGGCGGTAAAGGCCGCAAAGAAGATAGGTTTCCCCTGCATCATCAAGGCCTCCATGGGCGGGGGCGGCAGGGGCATGAAGATAGTAAACGCCGAGGAGCAGATAGAAGACGCGTTTTACATGGCCCAGAGGGAGGCGCTTACCGCCTTCGGCTCCAGCGAGCTCTACCTTGAAAAATATCTCCAGGACATAAGGCATATAGAGGTCCAGGTGCTGGCCGACACCAAGGGCAGGATCATCCATCTGGGAGAGAGGGAATGCTCCATCCAGCGCAGGCACCAGAAACTGATCGAGGAGTCTCCTTCTTCTTTTGTCTCGGAAAAACTCCGCAAGCGCCTGGGGGAGCTTGCCATAAGGGCGGCCAGGGCCGTCAAATACAGGAATATCGGCACCGTGGAGTTCATTGTCACCCCCGAAGAGGAGGTCTATTTCATGGAGTTCAACACCAGGGTGCAGGTCGAGCACCCGGTGACCGAGATGGTCATGGGCGTGGACCTCGTGAAGGAGCAGATACTTCTTTCGGCGGGCATGCCCATCACGGCGAAAAAGGTCTTCAAGCCGCGGGGCTCGGCCATAGAGTGCAGGATAAACGCGGAAGACCCGGACCGCTTCATCCCCTCGCCCGGGAAGATAGAGTTTCTGCACCAGCCGGGCGGCCCCGGCGTGCGGGTGGACACCGCCGCCTACTGCGGCTGGACCGTCCCCTCCCACTACGATTCGCTGATAGCCAAGCTGATAACATTCGGCTCCAACAGGCAGGAGGCCATCGCGAGGATGAAGCGCGCCCTTGACGAGTTTGTCATCGAGGGGATAAAAACGACGATCCCGTTTCACAAGCGGGTCCTTGAAAACAGGGATTTCAAGGAGGGCAGGATAAACACCTCCTTCCTGGACAGACTCCATAAGCCCGAAACCCCCACGGGCTGAGATTCGATCCCTGCCTGCTGCCCCCATGGAGCGTTCCCCGAATGAATCCCCCCACGGCCTGTATCTGGGCGGCCTCTGCTTTCTCACGGCGGAGGAATCCGCCTGCGGCGTCCCCGCGGCAAAACAGGCCGCCTCCGCGTTTCTGGCCGGCCTGAAATGGGTGCAGTTGAGGATGAAAGACGCCCCAAGGAGGCAGGTGTTCGAGGCCGCATCATATCTGCGCGGGATTTCCCGGGAACATGGCGCCCTTCTTTTCATAAACGACTACCCCGATATCGCGCTGGCGGTGGATGCGGACGGCGTTCACCTGGGGCAGGATGATTTCCCCCTTGAAGAGGCCAGGCGGCTTATGGGCAACAAGCTGATTGGAATATCTACCCATAACATGGCCGAGGCTAGGGAGGCGTCGGAAGGCGGGGCGGACTACATAGGATTCGGCCCCATCTTCGAGACCGCCACAAAGGACGCGGGACCTGCCAGGGGGATAGGTCCGCTTCAGGAAGTGAGGCGGCAGGTGAAGATACCTATGGTTGCAATCGGCGGCATAACCCCTGAGAACATCGGCGGGGTGATAAGGGTCGGCGCCAATGCCGCAGCCGTCTCGGCCGCGATTGCCCGCGGAGACATCAGCGGCAATGTGAGGCGGTTTCTGGAGGCGTTAAGGCCCTTTGACCGGACCGCCTGACTCAAAATCGATTCCGGCCGCCGCCCCCCCCTTTTTAACTAGCAATTCCCTGTAGCTTGCTACAGGGTTTCCGCTAACTCCTCCCCCTTGAGGGGGGAGTGCATCCTTTTGCCCTTCGCCCTTAAGACGATCTGAATCCCGCCTTAATCAATCAATTGCGATTCTAATCACAGACAGCACCCCCCTCCGGCATTTAAAATAACCCCTGAAACCATTTTTAAAGGGCCGCGCTTCAAGCCGGTCCAAAGCGACGGGTTTCCCCCCCATTTCGCAGAAAATAATCCATGGCGCAGAAAATAATCACGGATAGAAAAAGGACCCTGAGATACTCGTTTCTGGACGGGGTGTTTGCAAGCCTGATGGGCGGGTTTGTCCAGAATTATTTCACGCCCTTTCTGCTCGCCATGGGCGGCACCGTGGGCCAGGTGGGCATCCTTGGCGCGGTCCCGAACCTTTTTGCCTCGATAATCCAGCTTAAAAGCCCGGCACTGGTGGAGAGGTTCCGTTCCAGGAGGCCCGTAATGGACCTGTTTGTCCCCCTGCAGGCCCTCTCGCTTCTGTTCATGGCGCTGCAGGCGTTTTTTCTCTCCGGGCGGCCGGCCCCGTGGGTCTTCATGGCTGCCGTGGCGCTTTTTACCTCGTCCGGCGCCATGGTCTACCCGGCCTGGAGCAGCATGATGTCCGAGATAGTCGAAAAGGAGAAATGGGGCGAGTATTTCGGCTGGCGAAACCAGGTGCTGGGCATCATATCCGTCGTTGCCGCATTGATAGCGGCCATCGTGCTTGGCTTCGCGAGGGCAACTGATATCTTCACGGGCTTCGCCGCGCTTTTCGTCGCGGCCTTTGTATCCAGGATTTTTTCGTGGAGGTGCCTGAGGCGCATGGAAGAGCCGGCGATGAAGCAGGCAAGCCAGGGCCTGCCGGCCCGCGGCGGGCTCAGCAATTTCACCCGGTTTGCCTTTTTCGTGGGGGCAATCAATTTCTCCGCGAACATGGCGGGCCCGTTTTTTACGGTGCTGATGCTGAAGGACCTGCACTTCGCCTATACCACCTACATTGCGGTCAGCTCCGTGCAGGCCCTCGCAATCTACCTGTCAATGAAGCGGTGGGGCAGGCATGCGGACAGGACCGGCAATATGAAGATCATCAGGGTGACCTCCAGGCTCGTGGTGTTTGTGCCGGCGCTCTGGCTCGCCGGCAGCAGCCCCCTGTATCTGATACTGGCGCAGGTCCTCTCCGGGTTCATCTGGGCCGGGTTCAATCTGTCGGCCTCGAATTTCGTGTACGATGCATCAAGCCCCGGCGACAGGACGGGCCGCATCGCCCATTTAAACGCGGCGACGGGAACCGGACTTTGCCTGGGCGCGCTCGCGGGGGGCCTTCTCATACCTCTGCTGCCTCCCGTTTTAGGACACAGGATATTCTCGCTCTTTCTGGTTTCCACCGCGGCCGGACTGGTCGCGGCCTTTTTCATCCCTTTCGGCGTCAGGGAGGTGAGGCGGGTTGAGAGGATAAGCTCCATCCGCCTGCTTTCAAGCGTGGCGGGGATAACGCGTGCGGCGCAGGAGCCCGATATTATCTGGCCGGGGTTCAGGACTTCCTTTTTTTCAGGACCTCCTTGTTATAGGCGGAAATTACGTCTCCTCTGCTTACCATACCGATTACTTTTTTGGGCTCCTGTCTCGTCACCACCGGGATCTCGGCTATGTCCTTCAGCGAAAACCTTTCAATCGCCGCGTTGAGGTCTTCGTCCGGGTACATCACGATGACCTCCTCGGTTGCGACCTGCCTTGCCCTGACAATGCCTTTTATCTTCTCCTCAAGCAGCACGGGCCTTACGTCCTGAAAGGAGACTATGCCGGTCATCAGCCCTTCGGGGTTTACTACGGGGATATAGAATTTCTCCTTGCCGATCATGTCGTTTATGATGGCGTCCAGCGTCGAGTCCTCGGGCGCTGTTATGAAATCACCTCTCATGATGTCTTTTATCCGGATGCCGCTCATGATGGCGGCTTCCCGCCCCATGTGTATCTTTATCCCCTTTTTTGTGATGTCCACGGTGTCGATCGAATCCGGATAAAGCCTTTTTGCCACGAGTGTGCCGATTATGGAGGAGAACATCAGGGGGATTATTATCCTGTAGTTGCCGGTCATCTCGAAGAGAAGGAAGATCCCGGTAAGCGGCGCGTGGGTCGCAGCGGCAAGAAAGGAGCCGATGCCCACCGTGGCGTAGGCGCCGGGCGACGCCGTGTAGGCGGGGAAAAGCCAGTGGACGAGCCAGCCGTAGCTTCCTCCCGCCATCGCCCCTATGAAAAGCGAGGGCGCAAAGACCCCGCCCGCCCCGCCGGAGCCGATGGTGGCGGAAGTGGCGAGGATCTTTAGAATTACGAGCGCGACCATCACGGGAAACACGATTTTCCCCATGAGGGATGCCTCGATGAACTCGTAGCCGTTGCCCATGACCTGGGGAAGGAATATCCCGATCAGGCCGACGATGAGGGCCCCGATTACGGGCTTCATCTGGGGGTGCACCACAAGCGCGTCAAACACGTCATTTATCCTGTGGAACACCTTTATGTAGATGACGGCCAGCGTGCCGGCCAGCACGCCGAAAAATATGTAAAGCGGTATCTCCACAGGGCTTCTCAAATGGTATTGCGGGACGGAGAAGGCAGGGGTCGAACCGTAAAATCCCCTGGATATGACGGTTGCGATGCCGGAGGATATGACTATGGCCGCGAAGGACGAAATCTCGTAGTCCCCAAGCAGCACTATCTCTATCGCGAACATCACGCCTGCTATGGGGGCGTTGAATGTGGCGGCTATGGCCCCGGCGGACCCCGCGGCAATCAGCAGCTTCATCCGGCTTCCCGAGGCCCGGAAGAGCTGTCCGACGCCGGAACCCACAGTCCCCCCGATGATGGCAATCGGCCCCTCCACGCCCGCCGAGCCGCCGGTGCCTATGGTGAGCGCGGGGGCAAGGGTTTTAAGAAGGATATTTCTTATCCTTATCACGCCGCCCCTTATGTTCACAAGCTCAATGAATTTGGGGAAGCCGTAGCCGTTCACCTCGCCCGGGAAGGCCAGCGACAGAGGGATGATAAGAAGCGCGCCGGCCACAGGAAGAAGCGGCAGCAGGACCCGGTGAAGACCGCCCTGGTCTATGGAGAGGAGTCTTGAGCCCTGGACGAAGACAACCTGGTGCACGAGGTTCAGCGTGGAGCGGAAAAGGATGTTCGCAAGCCCCGCGAGCGCCCCCACAAGGAACGAGAGGATTATGAGCGCGGTGTGCTCGGTGATATGGAATTTTTTAAGGAGACTGGCCAGTTCCCCGAGCTTGCTGGTTTCCCGCTCGCCGGCTGCCTTGATCACATCATTCATTACAGGAGGGGGACCTTGTCATGAGCGGATTTCCAAGCATATCCCTGATTATACAAATCCGGGACGGATGTTTTCAAAAAGGCCGAATTTTACAGGACTTCGAGCAATCCGAGAACCGCCTTCTGGCAGTTGATGGCGGCCTCCTCCTTGATCCATCTGGAAGGCGGCTCTCCCGCCATGTTGCTTATCCCCCTTATCTCCAGCAGGGGGATGCCGTAGAAGAGGGAGGTGTGGGTGGCTGCCGCGCCCTCCATGTTCTCCACTATCGCGCCGTATCTGCCGCCCAGCAGGCCGGCTTTCCTGGTTGACCTGCAGGCGGCCCATACCGTAAGAAACCGGCCGGTCCGCAGGCCGGGGATGCTTTTTTTTGCCTCTTTGAGCAGGCGTTTGTCCAGGGGGAAGCTGCTGAAATAATCCCTCCCGCCCTTTGTTAGAAGCGGAAACCCCAGGGCCTTGAAGCCGTCATATGGCCCTGCCGGGGATGCCGCCGCCCGTTTTCCCCCCTCAGTCAGACCGCCCCCCGCGTAGACCTCCACGCTGGCCGCGGCAAGGTCCCCTTTACGGAGCCCGCTTGAGGCGTATGCGCCGCCTATGCCGAAGAAAATGACCGCCTCCGGTCTTGTCCTTTCGGCCAGGATGGCGAGGGCGCGGGCGGCGTTGACAACCCCTATGCCGGAGCATATGTAGGCCACCTTCCTCCTGCCGGCCGTCCCTTCAACGAGCGGAGATGAAACCCCACCCGTTTTCCTTTTCAGGGATTCGAGTATAAGCCCGGCCTCGAACGGGACGGATGAAACGAGCCCTATCATGGTATGTGATTTTAACACGCGGGCGGCCGCGGCCTCACTTTTTCCCCTTTGCCGCCGGGATTTTTTTGCCCCGGCCGTATTGTCCGGACCGGGACACAACCTTTTGAATCCTTTATTATTATTGAAAAAAGAAAACTTTCATGATAAGCTAAAAAGCTAACTTACACACGCCCGGCAAATCGACCCCGGCTGGTCCCGGATAATGCGGGCAAAGGGGCGAGGGCGGCGGAAAAAACCGGAAAAGGGGGAAAAGCAAGCGATGATAGCGACAATGAAGGAGCTTCTCGAGGCCGGCGTCCATTTCGGGCACCAGGTCAAGAGATGGAACCCCAAGATGAAGCGGTACATCTTCGGGGAGAGAAACGGCATATACATCATAGACCTTCAGAAGACCCTGAAGGGTCTCGAGGAGGCATATAATTTCATCCGCGACGTGGCGGCTGAAAACCAGTCTGTTTTGTTCGTTGGCACCAAGAAGCAGGCCCAGGACTCCATTTCGGAGGAGGCGAAGAGGGCCGGCGTGTTCTGGGTGAACCAGCGCTGGCTGGGCGGGATGCTGACCAACTTCCAGACCGTGAGAAAGAGCATCGACAGGCTGCAGAAGATAAACACCATGCGCGAGGACGGCACGTATAGCCGCCTCACCAAAAAAGAGGTGTCCCTCCTCGAAAAGGAAAGGGCAAAGCTGGAAAAATATTTAAGCGGCATAAAGGGCATGACCCAGCTTCCGGGGGCGGTCTTCATCGTGGACCCCAAGAAGGAGAGGATAGTGGTTTCGGAGGTCAGGAAGCTCTCGATACCCTCTGTGGCGATAGTCGACACGAACTGCGACCCGGACGAGATAGATTATGTCATCCCCGGTAACGACGATGCCATCAGGGCCATTACGCTCATCTCCTCCAAGATGGCCGAGGCGGTGATAGCCGGCAGGGAGATATACAACAAAAAGACGGCGCAGGCGGCCGAAGAGGCGAAGATAGAGGAAAAGAAGGCCGCGGAAGAGGCCGTGCCGGCCCCAGCCGGGCTGGCCGGGGAAACGCCGGTGGGCGGCGCCGCAGGCGCCAGCGAATTGCCGGGAGGGGCGGCGCAATGATTACCGCGGAACTGGTAAGGAACCTCCGGGAGAAGACCGGCGCCGGCATGATGGAGTGCAAGAAGGCCCTCGAGCAGACCGGCGGGGACATGGACAAGGCAGTGGATATCCTCAGGCAGAAGGGGATGGCGACCGCCCAGAAAAAGGCCGCGCGGACGGCCTCGCAGGGGCTTGTAAGCTCTTACATACACATGGACAAGATAGGCGTGCTCCTGGAGATCAACTGCGAGACGGACTTTGTCGCGCGCACGGAGGATTTCAAGGGGCTCGCGAAGGACATCGCCATGCACGTGGCGGCGGCAAGCCCGGCTTACCTGCAGAGGGATGACGTCCCGCAGGACGTAATCGACCACGAAAAGGAGATCTACAAGGCCCAGGTCCAGGGCAAGCCGGAGCATGTTGTCGAAAAGATAATCCAGGGCAAGCTTGAAAAATTCTATGAGGAGAGCTGCCTTCTGGACCAGATATTCGTGAAGGACCCGGAGGGAAAGAAGAAGGTGAAGGACATCATCACGGAGAAGGTGGCCAAGATAGGGGAAAATATCATAGTCAGACGTTTTGCAAGGTACCAGCTTGGCGAAACCGCGAAATAAGGGGGGTGTTCCCCAAAAGATGAGTGCCGCCGCCCAAAAGGTAAAAAACCCCGGCTTCAAGCGCCTTCTCATAAAGCTGAGCGGAGAGGCCCTGATGGGGGAGCGCTCCTACGGCATAGACCCCGGGACCGTCGATTTCATAGCCCATGAGGTCAGGGATACGCTGAAGACAGGGGCCCAGATAGCCCTTGTAATAGGCGGAGGCAACATATTCAGGGGCATCGAGGCGTCGGCCCAGGGCATGGAGCGGTCGTCGGCGGACTACATGGGCATGCTGGCGACTGTCATCAACGCCCTTGCCGTCCAGAACGCCCTTGAGAAGCTGGACATCCCCACCAGGGTGCAGTCCGCAATAGAGATGCGCGAGCTTGCCGAGCCGTACATAAGGAGAAAGGCGGTAAGGCACCTCGAAAAGGGGCGTGTCGTCATCTTCGCCGCGGGCACCGGCAACCCGTATTTCACCACGGACACCGCCGCGGCCCTGAGGGCGATGGAAATCGGGGCGGACGTGATCTTCAAGGCGACCAAGGTGGACGGCGTCTATACCGCGGACCCGGTCAAGGACCCCAGGGCGAAGAAGTACGACAGGATATCATACCTGGACGTGATAAGGAAGGGGCTCAAGGTGATGGATTCCACCGCCATAACTTTATGTATGGACAACCACATGCCGATTGTGGTATTTAATCTCAAGGGGAAAGGCAACATAAAGGGCCTTGTTGCGGGGAAAAAAGTAGGCACTATAATAGATTAATATGGAAAAGGCGATAAAGGACAAGCTCCTTCACCGCATGGACGGCGCAATAGACGCCCTCCATAAGGAGTTCAATTCGGTAAGGACCGGAAGGGCTTCGCTGTCGCTTCTGGAGGGGATAATGGTCGACTACTACAATACCCCCACCCCTATCCAGCAGGTTGCCGCCCTCTCCGTGCCCGAAAGCCGCCTGATAGTCATCCAGCCGTGGGAGCAGAAGATGATCGGCGAGATTGAGCGCGCGCTGATGAAATCCGACCTTGGCCTGACCCCGGCCAATGACGGGAAGGTCATCAGGCTGCCCATACCCATGCTCACCGAGGAGCGCAGGCGCGAACTGGCAAAGGTGGTCAAGAAAAAGGCCGAGGAGACACGCGTGGCCCTGAGGAACATCCGGCGCGATATGAACGAGCATGTCAAGAAGCTCGAAAAAGACCAGCACATAAGCGAGGATGAGGTGAAAAAAACCATCGCCGAGGTCCAGAAAATAACCGATTCCTATATCGGGAAGGTTGACGACCTTCTCGAAATCAAGGAAAAAGAGATAATGGAGGTCTAGACGATGAAATCCAATTTCATGCTGAAAGTAGAAGACGCAAAGACCGTGGATATACAGAAGGCCCTTCAGCAGGCAGGCATAAAGATCAGGAGCATCCAGGAGATCTATAAGGAAACCGATCCCGCCGAGCAGGAGAAAAAATAAAAATGCCCACGAAAAAAACCGCAAAAGGGCCTGCCGGCAGGCAGGAGCCTGCCGGGAAGCATACGGGGGAAAAGAAGCCCCGGCCCCCGGCTTCATCCCGCCCGGAAAAAGAGAAAGCGGCAGCCGGCAAGGAAGCGGCCCCCGCGGCGAAAACCCCTGCTCCAAAATCCAGGCAGGCGGAGGAGCCCGCGGACAGAACGGCCGCGCTCAGAAGGGAGCTTCTCCGGCAACGCGACGTAATCCTCGGCGAAGCGAAAAAGGAGATAGGCAGGATCATCAGCGGGGAGAACAGGCAGATTGTGGAGACCGCCCTGGACGACGGCGACTGGTCGGTGATCGACCTCTCCGAGGACATAAGCCTGAAGCAGCTCAGCACCCACAGGGGAAACCTGGCCAAGATAGACGAGGCCCTCAGGAAACTGGATGAAGGCACCTACGGCATCTGCGAGGAGTGCGGCGAGGAGATAGACATCGAGCGCCTGAAGGTGCTTCCTTTCGCCATATACTGCAAGGAAGACCAGGAGAAGAAAGAGATACTGGAGGCGCTCGAGAGGGAAACCAGCATCTGAACCGGCCGGGCGGTCAGCGGCCGCCTGCCTGATCAGGACGGTAATATACCCTCTCCAGAAACAATCCGCGGGCCGGCGCGGTCGGCCCCGCAAGCCGCCTGTCCCGGCAGGCGATGATCTCTTCCATCTGTTCCGGCCTTATCCTGCCCCTGCCGGCCTCGACGAGGGTGCCCACGATGTTTCTGGCCATGTGCCTCAGGAACGCATCCGCCGTAATGCTGATCCTGATGAAATCCCCGCTGAGCCGTACGGTCAGAAACTCCACTTCCCGAAGCGGCGTTATTTCAACCGAAAAAAGCTCTTTCACAGGCGTCTTCGCCCCGCACCCGGATGCCCGGAACGAGGAAAAATCCATCTTCCCCACAAGGGGCCGGGCAGCCATCTTCATCTGCTCCAGGTCCAGGCGGAAAGGCAGCCGCCACGAATAGGGCCTGACAAAGACGGGCGGGCGGGCCATGGCCGCGATCAGATAGAAATAGGTCTTTTTTATTGCGTCCCGTCTCGGGTGGAACATTGCGGGGCAGTCGGCGGCCTCAATCACGCTTATGTCTGAAGGCAGCATGGCGTTCATGGCCTTTCTCACTACGTCCGGCGCCAGGTCGAAGCCCTCTGCCGCGATAAAGGCCGCCACCTGGCCCAGGGCATGCACCCCCGCGTCCGTCCTTCCCGCGGAAACGACGGACACATCCCCCGATTTCAGGAGTTTCTTCAACTGCTTTTCAATTTCTTCCTGGATGGTGGGGACGCCATCGCCCTTGCGCTGGCTCTGCCAGCCGCTGTAGCGGGTGCCGTCATATTCGAGCAGGAGTCTTATCTTTCTTGCGGGCATTTCCGGTTTTTTTATTTGGCTCTACCGGGTTTCCTGTGGGTATTCCCCCTCCCTTGAGGGGAGGGGATAAAGGTGCCTCAAGAATTCCCTGAATATTCAGCAGGACATCATTATCCCAGAAACGTAATATTCGATATCCCTGCTTCTCAAGCCAGTTATCCCTTAAGCCGTCATATGCTTCTGCAGTCTGTCAGTCATTATTAAGCACCCTCTCCCTGCCTCTCCCCTTGGGAGAGGAGATAACAGCCTCCCCCGCCCTCTCAACCCTGTGCCCCTGCCATCTTCCTCAGGAGAAACTATTTTAACCCATACTAAACCCTGAAGAGCCTTTTATTTTAACGCCGGAGTATATTTACATCAAATAAGCGCATTGGCGGACTGCCCGTTTACGCATCCTGAAACACCCGTGTTATCATTTAGTAATGACTCCCGATGAGAGGCTCTTAAAGAGCGTAAAGGGCAACTGCAATATCGCGGACGCCAAAAGCTGGGGCGCTTATTCCGTCTGCGGGCTTTTGATGAGGCTTCGGGAGCTATATTACTCGGAGCACGGCCTGCGGCCCTGGCAGAAGGTGCAAAACGCGCTTATATCCGGGTGGATTGGCGAAAGGGAGGCCCTTTGGGGCGAGGTTGCCGGGCGTCCGTTCGGACTGGTTGAGACAGGGGGGCCGGCCGGTCCGGCCGCCAGTGTGGCGAGCGGCCCTGACGGCGGCTCACGCTTCGACCCGTTTGATCTGCCCGGCATAAACCGGATACTGGCTGACCGCAGGCTCGTTTACGCGGCCGGCTGCGGGCCCCATCTGAGGACCACATTCTTTCTTGCCGATGTCATCGGGCGCGAGAGGCTCGACGGCCTCGAAATCTATACTTGCGGCAGGGAATACGCGAGGGACCTTTCGGCCGCGGCGGCCATGCTCGTCGGGGACTGCGTCTTTGCGCGCCTGGAGACCAATGAAAATCTCATATGGCAGAAATTCGAGGAATACAGGGCAAAACAATCCGGTCTCCTGCAGGCGGCGTTCTCGTATTACGGCCTCGGCCAGGGGATTTTGCACAAGGCGGAGGCCGGGGCCGAGGCAGACCCCGGGATTTTAAAAATCCTGTCAGCCGTTTCGAAGGAGGAGCTGAGGACGTACATAAGGCACGAGCTTGGAGAGGCGGCCGAGCGGAAAAGGCTCGGCCCGGCATGGCCGGAGGTGCTTGCGGACACCCGGGAGGCAAGGCACGCCATGTTCCTCAGGGCCTTGAAAGACGTGCTCGCGGACACCTGCCCTGAAGGGATGCTTCGCTACATCATCGACGGAAGGAAGGAGGGTTCCCTGGCGTTCTACGCCGTCTTCCTGGCGGGCTACAGGAAGCTCCTTTCCGGGCGGATAGACAAGGCCATCGGCCTTTTCCTTGAAAAAGGCGGAGACGGCCGGCGGGCAGACTGGACAGGCGTTGAAAAGGCGGTTGATGAGACTTACAGGGAGGCAAAGGCGATCGGCTCTGAAATCGTTCAAACCTGCCTTTCCGGCGGAGCCGCATTCATCGAGAAGGCCATAAAAAAAATCGCTCCCTAGCCACACCCGCCGCGCTTTAACAAGCGGCCATGGGGCCCCATCCTGACGCGGGCACAACCCCATGACCGGGCATTTCTACTTTGCCCAAAGTAGGACATTTCTACTTTGCCTTGACACACCTGATTACCCGAGCTTGACTTTTTGAGGGTCTAATATATATATTTTTCCACGGCTTTTTTTATATGCAGTGGGGGATTAATGCAAAGCGAGCGTATTGTCCTGAAAGGGGCAAGCGAGCGAATAAAAATAAAAGATAGAAAAACTCCCCGCGTTGAAAGTGAAAATCCATCCGGATGGAACCTCCCAGCGGACAAGGGGAGGGGTGTTGCTTTTCGCAGGTTTCTTCTCCCCGGAGTTTTTCTGGCGCTGGCGGCCCTGCTGTTGCCGTCGGGCTGCGAGACCCTGAAAACCTCGAAGCCTCTTATACCCATAAAGGATTATGAGAAGATGCTGGTGGGCAGGTTCGATGCCGACTATGTGGGCAATGCCAACTGCCTGAGGGCCTGCCATTACCACGACCAGATAAAGAAGGACTTTGAGGCGAGCACGATGGGCGCCCAGCTCTCGCCCAAATCCGGCCTGCCTATTGTGGACTGCGAGTCCTGCCACGGGCCGGGGAGCCTGGCCATAAAGGGGCTTACGCGCCGGAAGGTGAAGGAGGCGGAAGCGCAGGGGAAGATCCTCTCCTGCAACTATAAAACGCTCATCGACATAAAGCGCCTGCCTCCGACGGCGAAATCCCTGATATGCCTTAAATGCCATACCGGCAACGCCACTTTCAATCTTCACGCCTGGGACACAAGCCCCCATGCCCTAAACGGCGTGGCCTGCGAGGATTGCCACAATATCCACCACGGGCCGGACCTCATCGTGAGCCCCAGGGACACGGCTGCGATGTGTTTCAGGTGCCACCAGGACGTCAAGAGCGAATTCAATCAGCCAAGCCATCATCCGGTGCCCGAAGGCAAGATATTCTGCACCGACTGTCACGACCCCCACGGGGGAAACCCTAAGCTTTTAAGGAAACCGACTATCAAGGCCACCTGCACCCAGTGCCACGCGGACAAGGAGGGCCCCTTCATTTACGAGCATGCGGAAAACACGGAAAACTGCCTTATCTGCCACAACCAGCACGGCTCGCCGAACAACGACCTGCTTAAGCTGAGGCAGCCTTTTCTCTGCCTCCAGTGCCATGAAGGGCACAGGATAAATCCGGCCGATCCTCTGGCGCGCAGGGCCGCCCTCTATACCAGGTGCACGGACTGCCATTCGCAGATACATGGCTCCGACCTGCCGCCCGCATCCGGGGAAGGGTGGTTCACACGGTGAGGTGGCGGACAGCCCTTTTCCTGCCGGTGATACTCATTATGCTTGCCGCGGCGGCCTACGCGCAGGACGAAACGGACAACCAGGTCTACAAATACCCGAAGATAGCCCCCGAATACAGTCTGTGGGGAGGTTTCACTGACGCCCATCTGAGCGGCGGCAGCTACGCGCTGCCCTACGGCTACCCGGAGGCTTCCCTTGGCGCGGGAGGCGAGATCATCGCCTTTCCTTTCCCCAACCGTGTGCACCTGGAGCTTGACGTCCTGAATCCGAAGGACTATTTCGCCGATTTGCGCTACGCTTACAGCGATACGGTCCTCTCCAGGTTCCTGGGAAGCAGTCTCTACCATAACCTGCCCAATATTACCCTCATCGGCAATCCGCCGGGCCAGGATTTCGGGGTGCGGCAGTACGACTCCGGTGTCCACTATGGGGTAAGAGAGGGGATCAACCGCGTCTTCCTGCGCTTCAAGACGCACGAATATCCTTTTCATGTTTATCTGCAGGGCATGAACGTGGTGCAGTCCGGAGACATCCAGCAGATATTCCTTGGCGGCTCCGGCTCCTTCTCCAGCCCCGGCGATATCGAAAGGGTCGCCGAGGACAGGCCCGTTGACATGCGCACGACCGATATAAGGGTGGGGCTGAACGGCCACCTCGGCCCGGTGGAGATGGATTATTCCCACGGGTTCAAGAGGTTTTCAGCCGACAATAACGTAATGGGCTGCGGCAATGGCAGCTGCAATTACACGGACGGGCTCCTGATCCATAACCTGATACCCGAATTCGAGGGCAATACGGACACCTTCAGGATCCACACATCGTATACCGGGATGATTTATGCCATGGGCACGCTGTCGAAGGTCTCAAGGAGGAATGAGACCAGCCAGGCGGCCGCCGATTATTTCTTTGGAAACGCCGAGGTAAGGGTGATACCGGTCACTCCGCTCATGCTGGTGGCAAGGTACAGGCACGAGGAGCTTTCCGAGGACAACGCGAGCGCGACCGAATTTCTGACGCGGCTCTACAACCAGTTCGGCCAGCCGGTGCCGCCCGCTTTCGCAATCAACTCCATCCGGCCTCCCATCTCCTCGGTGACGGACACCGTCACGGGGATAGCGCGATACCGGATTGCCTGCAATCTGACGGCAAGCGGCCAGATCGTCTGGAGCGACGAAAGGCGCGAAAACTACACCTACTGGCTGGGCGGGCTGCTGCCCGCATCCACCAGGAGCGCGAAGACTTCGCTCAACGTGGATTACCGCCCCGTCCGGACGCTGAAAATCAGGGGGGAATACAAACACGAATGGTACGGCTCTCCGGCATACAACTACGAGCCCAACAACGGCGACTCCGGCACCCTGTCGGCCACATGGAGCTTCCTGGGCGGCATCACGGCCTTCGCCAGTTATGAGCTTTCCCATGAGACGAGGGACAACCTGCAGATAATCGACGAATCCACGTCCGCCATCACGAACGCCACGAACAGGGACGTGCGAAGGGACAAATTCGCCGGCAATCTCATGCTGCCGGTCAGGCGGAACATAACGCTTGAGGCCGGCTATGCCTACTGGCGCTCAAGGGTGAGGCAGGACCTGGTTTACACGGCGGCAGTCCCCGCGGGCGCGCCGCTGGTGGACCAGAATGTGCCCTACACCGACGTATCGCATAACTACACGGTCTCCGCCAACTACTCGCCGGTCAGAAGGCTTGGTCTGACGGCGGCGGTGAACCGCTTCTCCGCCAGCGGCCAGTTCTCTCCGGCAAGCCAGTACGATTTTTCGGCAAACGGCTCCCTGCTTCCCCTGTCCGTCTTTTCGACCCTGGACATAAAGGAGACCGTCTATTCCGTAAAGGCCAGGTGGGCCGTGCGCGAGAAGACGGAAATAGGGCTCAGTTATTTCTTCAGCAACTTTGACAGCGCGGTCAACAGCCTGAACCCCGAATACACGTCCGGCCATGCCCACGCCTTCTTCGCGAGCCTGACCAGGAGATGGTAGGTTAGACAAAGCGCCGGCTCTACGAAATAGAATTTCTTTCCAAAATGAAGGTTTTTTCAAAAATTCGCACACTGGCTTTTTAACTTGCAATTCCCTGTAGCTTGCTACAGGCCGAAGCTAAAACTTCAACTTTTCCCTGAACCATATCGTGATATTTTTTGCCAGTTCCAATGCCTTCTTGGCGTCTTCCTGAGTAGGTTCCCCGTATTCGGAAAACGCCGGTTTCGCCGAAAGGCGGCCGAGATGCTCAAACGGTACCTTGCCGCTTTTAATCTCGATGAGTGCCGGTTGCTGCTCGACGGACTGCGGTGGCTGACCGCCCCGGTCAACAAGAAAAAAGAGCTTACCCTTTACAGGATACCTTACGGGATATTCGGATGGGAGATATTCAAGGGCATGAGGTCGCACGACATGATGGCCGTCCCCGCCGCGGAGATGAGCGAAGGCTTGCCGGCGCTCTATGAAAGGCTTAAAGCGGAGGGCATCGAACTCTTTTTTGAGCATAAGCCAGTGAAGCTCAGCTCGTGGGAATTCGCCTTTGACGCGGCGAGGCAATCGAATCTCGACTGGTTCGAGATCAGACCCGAGATCCGCTGCGACGGCAAGCTTATAGATGACGAGACATGGCAAAGGATACTGGCGGGCAGGGGGGCAGGCGAGGAGGACGGCTATGTCCGGATTATGGATGCAAACTCCCAAAAAATCTTCCGGCTAATTTCCGGCATGTATAAAACCGGCGGGACGGAAGCCGCACGCGAAAAAGAAAAAAAGGTCGTCAATGTCCCGCGGCTCCAGATCCTGGACTGGATCGCGCTTAGAAAGCTCGGCGTGAAGGTGAAACTGCCCTCCGAAGACGAACGGATCATGGGCAGGCTTGCCGCCTTTGAAAGACTGGAGGCAAGACCTCTGCCGTCAAAGCTGAAGGCCAGGCTCCGGCGCTACCAGAAGGAGGGTTATTACTGGCTTTCCTTTTTATATGAAAACAGGTTCGGGGCCTGCCTGGCCGACGACATGGGGCTCGGAAAGACCGTCCAGGCCATCAGCCTTCTGGCCGCCGTCAGGGAGGGGCTTGTCAAAAGCCCGGCGGGAGACGGAAAGCGCCCGCACCTTGTCGTCCTGCCAACCAGCCTTCTGTTTAACTGGGAAAACGAGATGAAAAGATTTTATCCAGGGCTTAAAACCGTTTTCTATACCGGCAAGGACCGGAAAGTTTCTTTCAAGGGGCATGATGTTGTGCTTACGACCTATGGTCTTTTGCGCAGGGATATCGAAAAACTCAGGGACATCCGGTTTGATGTGATCGTCTTCGACGAGGCGCAGGCCATAAAGAACATCTTTGCCGATGTAACCGGCGCCGCCAGGCAGTTAAAGAGCGGGTTCAAACTCGCCATGACCGGGACGCCCCTTGAAAACCATGTCGGCGAATACTATTCGATAATCGACCTTGCCGTCCCCGGACTGATGGGCGATTACGACGAGTTCAGCCCTCTTATCAGGCGGGAAGCATCTCCGGCCCTGGACAGGATTATCAGGCGGACCAGGCCGTTTGTGCTTCGAAGGACCAAGGAGAAGATACTTAAGGAGCTTCCGCCCAAGACCGAAACCGACGTTTATCTTGACCTCACCGACAAGCAGAAGGCCCTGTACAAAAAGACGGTGGAGCAGGTTAAAAGGACGATTGACGAGGCCTACAGCACAAAAACCCGTCAGCAGGCCCAGATAATCGCGCTTACTGCTATTCTCAAGTTGAGACAGATCTGCGTCTCTCCGCGGCTCCTGTTGCCCGAGTTCAGGGAGCCGTCGCCAAAGATCGTCTTCTTGATCGAAGGCCTGCGGGAACTCCTTGAAGAAAATCACAGCGCATTGGTGTTTTCCCAGTTTACGTCTTTCCTTGACGTGCTTGAGGATGACCTCAAAAGACATGAAATCAGATTTCTGAGGCTTGACGGCTCAACACCAGTGGCAAAGAGGAAAAAACTCATCGAGACGTTCCAGCAGGAAGAAGGCCAGTCCGTGTTTCTTCTGAGCCTGAAGGCCGGCGGGCAGGGCCTGAACCTCACGAAGGCGTCCTATGTGTTTCATCTGGACCCGTGGTGGAACCCTGCCGTGGAGAACCAGGCCTCCGACCGGGCCCATCGCATCGGGCAGAAAAAGAACGTCACGATTACCCGCATACTCATGCGGCACACGATAGAGGAAAAAATGATGGCGCTCAAAAAGAGGAAACTGGAACTATACAAGGCGGTCATGGAAGATTCGGGGCGGGGCGGCAAAGGGTTTTCAATCACCAGGGCGGACTTCCGTTTCCTGCTTGAGTAAATGGTTGATAAACCATCTAAGCTGATATGGTTTCGTGAGCAAGTCCGGCGCGGATTACTTTTTAAAATCAACGTCTTTGACCGCCGAAGCCCGATTCAAATTACCCCTTCCATTCCTCACTGGGAGAGGGAAGCGGCGGATACTAAAGTATGCCCTGAAATTTGGTTGTTTCAGATATTTGGCAGAACGCATGTTTCAATTCGTATTTTGTATAGGCGTCTCCGGTGGTGAGGACGCCATGGTCGCAGGGGACAAGACAATGCTCAGGATTTGGAAATACGGCAAGGTAACGCGCCTGAGCGAGTATTTGCGCGAATAGCGTTTCGAAGCGCGGAGGTCACCTGTTTGACATCTTATAGCATGGTGCGAATAACTTTGAAGCCGCATCGCTGCTGTTAGCGTCATGCTTTCAAGCGCCTCTCCTGGCAAATCCGCATAGCTGTTTAATTACAGCGGTTGAATATAAAAAGGTTCAACATAGTCCTCTACCAACAGGCGAACAAGTTGATCTAAAATTGAAGTTTTGTAAAAAATTAAATAACAAAAACCTTTGAAAAACGGTAATTTTGAAGAAATTTTAGCACAATTTTTGGTTGACAATTTTTTTTTTTTCTTCTTATACTACGTCAAATTTACCTTTGGAGTAGGCGCTCTCCAGGAATCACTATGCCGCGGAGATGAAGGGCGAGTGACGCCCGGAACGCTTTTCCAGTGTTACGCTGGTCAGGCTTATCGCGATTAAGCTTGAAAGTTGAGTTAGTGAGGATTGGACATATATCACGGCGAGGGGGAATTAGGAGATAGCGTATGGATATAAAAAAAGTAGCTTTGGCTATTTTTGTAATAATCTCGACGATAGGAATCGCATTTTCAGCGTGGCCGCAAGGGAATTCAAACCGAAGGCAGAGGGAAAATATGAGCGATATTGAAGCACGTGGAAAACAACTAAGGATTGCAATAGATTTGGCTTATAAGAAACTTTCGGATGAGCATGCGATCATGTTTGGCGTTTCAATAACAGATACAGTAGTCAAGTACATACCAGATGGTAGTTCATTTGATGAAGCCGAAGCGATCCTCCGCGCCGCTGGATTTAAAGTATATCCTCATCAACCAAATCCTAATTTACCAGAGAGGGATCCAAATAAATATGCTGTTTTCGCGACTATCGATCAGTACGTTTCAACGCTGGCTTGCAAAATAAGTGTTAACGTTGTCTTGCGTCCGCGCAGAGCTGACGATTACAGTGTTGTGCAGAAGATAGCTGCCACAATACAACGAGCCTGCCTGTGATTAGATCATGAAAGGAGCTATTACATGAGCGAATCCATTCAGATTTTCTTCGAGCCGTTGGGGCAAATACCAGGGACGGGAACCACTTGGTATCACGAGACCTTGGTTTATACGAATTCTTCTGGGCAGCGATTTATTGCCACTTGTGCTCCTACCGCAAATGGGCCGACTGTGCTTAGTAGCCAACTTTCTCAATTGTCTTCAGGCGCATCAGGAAGCTCGACAGATTGGGGAACGTTGGCATGCACATCCGGGTCGCTTGCAGATACCACAGTGAGTGATGCTCTCGGTTATTTAGTGAACCCTAGTTTTCAAACAGAAACTGTAGCATCTGGCGCTGATCTTAGCTCGCAATGGGCGGCAATTGAAGAAGCCGAGCAGCAAATCACAAATGAAAACTTAAACTATTCGCCGTTAACGCTTAATTCCAATTCCGCCGCTGATACTGCTTTAACCGCCGCCGGTATTACTGTGCCTCAAGATTTGGGACTAAGGGGACCTCATTGGGCCCCAGCTTGGGGTAACATTTTGCCAACAACAATGACTCAAACGTCGGATAACCAGACGGTATCTTCAACGACCGATATTAACGGTAATCCTGTGGTGACGGTTGCTGAAAATAATCCAGGGAATACCGCCGATTCGATCCAGATTAATGCGACGACGCAGACTGTAAACATCGAAGCATTTACTTCTGGAAATCTTCAGTTCGACGAAACGACAAGTACTGCGGCCAATGGCACAGAAAACGCCAGTGTCACGGGCACAGGTGCAAACTTGACCCTGATCAATGCTGCCATAAATATTGCGAACGGCGCCTCGGCGACCGTCAACGAGGGTGGAAACAGCATTACCGAAAGCGCCAACGCGCAGGTTACCATAACTGGAACGAATGGCAGTGCGGATAACGTGAACGCGTCGAGTGCGCAAATCACCTTAGATGATAATTCCCAAGCCTGGGCAAACGGCAACGGCGACCAGGTCAACCTGGGGACGGGTGACAGTTTGCAGGCCTTTGGCGGGGGCAATACCATCTACTCGGGAGCCGATGATTTAGCGATGATCGGCAACACCAATAATTCGTACGACGCGGTGTACGCCAACAAGGATGCATTTGGGGGCGCAACGGCAAACGGGCAGAGCACAGGCGTTTATGTGAACAACAATGCCCAGGCCAATGTGTACGGCAACGGTAATGGCATAAATCTGGGCACGGGTGACGCTGTGTACGTCTACGGCAGCCATGATACTATATATGCAAATGCGAGTGACACGTTGCATATCATCGGCACTAATGATGTCATTTCAGGTGCAAATATTGCGGTCACCTATGATGGGTATAATTTTGATACTGGATCAAGCGGGGGATATATTGATTATACCGGTAGCAGTTTTGTTGGTTATAGCGTTTCTTTTTCCGGCGGATATGGCGGATATGGATATGGATATGGTTTAGCAGGCAATCAGGCGGTTATCAAGGCAGCACTTGGTAAGAATATCGGACCAATCAGCCGACAAGACTTTGCAACTGGCGATTTCGCGGCAGCTAATGCCGCAGAGGCCGGTCTGCATGAAGCTGAAGCTATGGCATCAATGGCGCCGCAAGCACCGGGAGCAGGCTCTGCCGTTCTAGAAGGCGCAAAATGGGATAGCAAGATTATTACATGGAGTCTGGCGGACAATCCTGGCTCCTCGGCTTCGCCTTTCAGCAGTTATATGAACGGCAGCGACGAGGCAGCCGTGCAGCAGGCGTTTGCTTCATGGGGAGCGGCGGCCGGCATCACTTTCGAGGAAGTCCCGGACTCTTCGAAATCTGACATAAGAATTGGCTGGGGTGATTTCGATACCACCAATAGCGGTATTGTCGGCTTCACCAGCTTGCGGGACTACGAGGAAAAGATCGAACCAGGTGTAATCGTCCGGCTGGAAGACCCTTCCCAAGATGCACTGACCACCAGTTCCACAGGACAGCAAGTTTATTCCGGGACTGATGCCTCATTGTCCCAGACACTTCTCCATGAGATCGGCCATGCCTTGGGACTGGCTTGTGACGCAGACCCGAACTCTATAATGTGCTATGAATTGACGTCGAATAATCAAACGCTTGATGCGACGGACATCGCGGGTATTCAGTCGCTTTATGAGCCCGGACAGTCGGCGGGAGCGGATGTGTCTGGGAATGGTCTTAACCAATTAATACAGGCCATGGCTGGTTTCGGTTCAGGACCCTCCGGTCAAACACATGAACTAGCACCCCAGGAATCGTTCCTGCAAACTCCGGTTCTAGCAGTAAACAATCATCATTGAAAGGAGAGGGCCTCTTTCCTGAAACATCAGAACCAGCCCGCTCCTTCCAAGGGGTGGGCTGGTTAATTGGTTAATTAACGCATAAGGCATCCGGACCGCTTCAGTGGGCTCGATGCTACAACAAAGCGTTCCGGCGTAAGGAAGGACATGGCAGAATACCGTCAACTCATGATCACACGAATTCATTTAATCTCAGGCCTGCCTCGTTCAGGTTCAACCCTTCTGTGCGCGTTGTTGCGTCAAAATCCTCGTTTTACCGCTGCCATGACCAGCCCCGTTGCCGCCTTGTGCGGCGCTGTTCATTCTCCAATGTGTGGAGGCGAATTCAAGCCGTTCTTTGACAACGCTAGGAGAACCGCTATCTTGCGAGGGATCTTTGATGCGTATTACGCCGATGTTCCGCTGGACGGCGTTGTCTTCGACACCAACCGCACCTGGACCGGACGAGCCTCATTGATTGGGGAAATATACCCGCAAGCGCGCATTATCTGTTGTGTGCGTGGAATCGGTTGGATTATCAACAGCATCGAGCGCATGCTTATCAGTAATCCTTTGGAGCTTTCACGCATATTTAATTTCCAGCCAGGTGCTTCGATCTATTCCCGTGTTGAAACGCTGATGAATTTCGATACAGGCCTGATCGGCCTGGCTTGGTGCGCTCTGCGTGAGGCCTGGTTTGGAAAAGAGGCTAAACGGCTGATTCTTGTGCCGTACGATCATCTGGCAAAAGAGCCCAGGCACACTCTTGACCGGCTCTATACTGAACTGGGAGAACCGCCATTTGCCCATGACTTTGACAATGTCGTTTACGATGAGCCGGATTATGACAGTAGCATAGGGATGCCGGGGTTGCACAAAGTACATAACAAAGTCGAATACATAGAGCAAAAACCCTGTATTCCTCCTGATCTGTTCGGCAAATATGCCACCGCCAGCTTCTGGGAAAAACCGGGACTTAATATTCGGAACGTCACCATAATTTAAAACTATTCACATGGCAGTGAGCACGGATAAAACAGAGGGAAATAGTAACCACGAGTCTCGTAACGAGGCTCATGGGTCTTGCGGCGGGATCGACACTGGTCTTAGTTGCCTTATAATGATTGCGCGTTTTCACGGCGTGGCGGCAGACCCTGCCCAGATCAAGCACACATTTGCAATCGGGGAGGGCGGCATGTCCGCAAGCGACATCATCCGCGCGGGCAGGGAGCTTGGCTTTAAGACAAAGTCGGCAAATCTTTCTTTTGAGAGACTGGTAAAACTTCCTCTTCCGGCTATTGCCGAGATCAAGGCCTGGGACGGCCAGGAAGCGCGGGACAAGCTGTCCTATATTGTGCTGGCAAAGGCTGATCCGGCCAAAATCCTTGTCATGCATCCCGGCGAGCAACGGCCACGCATTCTTAAACTGGAGGAATTCTCCGAAATCTGGACAGGCAATCTTGTCCTGTTTACACAGCGCGGCTTTTTAAAAAAAGAGGAGATATTCGGGCTTAAGTGGTTTTTGCCTTCTCTTTGGAAATATAGGAAGCCATTATATGATGTCCTTATAGCCTCGCTGGTGCTGCAGATATTTGCCCTCGTCACGCCGATTTTTACCCAGGTCGTAATAGACAAGGTGCTTGTCCATAATGGGCTTACCACACTTGATGTGCTTGCCATCGGACTTTTAACGATAACTTTATTTGAGGCCGCCCTGAATATTCTGAGGACATATGTTTTTACGCACACGACAAACCGCATTGATGTGCATCTGGGGACGAGACTCTTCCGGCATCTTTTTGCCTTGCCGCTGCGGTACTTTGAAGTAAGACGCGTTGGTGACACGATCGCCAGAGTGCGGGAACTCGAGACCATTCGCCGTTTTTTGACCGGCTCGCCTTTGACCCTCATGCTGGACCTCATGTTTGTATTTGTTTTTGTCGCGGTGATGTTTTTTTACAGCGTTCCCCTGACCCTAGTGGCGCTGGCTATCCTCCCTTTTTTCGCGGCCCTGTCGCTGATAATCAGGCCCATGCTGCGGCATCATCTTGACGAACGGTTCAGCCGGGGGGCGGACGCGCAATCCTATCTGGTGGAATCGGTCGCGGGCGTACAGACGGTCAAATCCTTCGCCCTGGAGCCGGAGACCCAGAAAAAATGGGAGGGGCTTTTCTCAAAATACATTGTTTCAAGCTTCAAGACTTACCAGATATCAGGCATAGGCAGCGCCCTGGGCCAGATGATAAACAGGATATCCTATCTTGTTATTCTCTGGTACGGCGCTCTCCTTGTCATCGGTGGTAAGCTGACTGTTGGTGAGCTTATCGCCTTCCAGATGCTCTCCGGAAGGGTGAGCGATCCTGTAATGAGACTCACACAGATGTGGCAGGATTTTCAGCAGGTTGGCATCTCCCTCAAGCGTCTTGGTGACATTTTCAACGCGATGCCGGAACCCGCCATGAACCCGGCAAAGGCCAGGCTGCCCGCGGTAAAAGGGCATATCCGGATGGAGGGCGTACGGTGCAGATACCGGGTGGACGGCCCGGAAATCCTGAGAAATGTTTCGCTTGCGGTCCCGGCAGGCACCGTTTTGGGCATAGTGGGCAGAAGCGGCTCCGGCAAGAGCACCATGGCGAAGCTTCTTCAAAGGCTATATATCCCTGAAGGAGGAAGAATTCTTATAGACGGTGTTGATATTGCCTTGGCCGATCCGGCGTGGTTGCGGCGGCAAATAGGTGTTGTCCTTCAGGAGAATTTTCTGTTTAACGGGAGTGTCAGGGACAATATAGCGATACATTATCCATCCGCGCCGATGTCCGAGGTCGTCAGGGTGGCGGAGCTGGCCGGGGCCCATGATTTCATCCTGGAATTACCGGAAGGATACGATACGGTAGTGGGTGAACAGGGTACGGCGCTTTCCGGAGGCCAGAGGCAACGCATCGCCATCGCAAGAGCCCTTCTGACCAATCCCCGGCTTTTAATCTTCGATGAGGCTACGTCGGCATTGGATTATGAATCGGAAAGCATCATCCAGCGTAATTTAAGAAGCATGTGCGAGGGAAGGACCGTTCTTATCATAGCGCACAGACTATCGACCTTGAGAGACGCTCACAAAATCCTCGTAATCGACCGTGGTCAGGTGGTGGAATACGGAAGCCACGATGAACTGCTTGCCCGGCCGGGATTGTATAATCACCTTTATAGCCAGCAGCAAAGAGCATTATGAGGCCGGTAAAAAGTAAATGAAACGGCCATCCATCAGGAAATTTCTTCAGGATATCAAGCGCAAATACGCCCAGGACAATCTCGAATATGAGTTTCTGCCCCCCGCCCTCGAAATTGAGGAAACTCCGCCGTCGCCGGCCAAAAGAATCCTGATCTGGGTAATGCTTATCCTTTTGATAGGAGCATTTCTCTGGGCATATTTCGGGCGGGTGGATGAGGTCGCCATGGCGAGGGGCAAAATAATCCCGGACGGCAGGATCAAAGAAATCCAGCCACTCGATACGGGAGTTATCAGGGCCATCTTTATCTACGAGGGCCAGCAGGTAAAAAAAGGGCAGCTTCTAATCGAAATGGACCCCACAATGGACAGAGCCGACGTTGAAAGCACAAGCAAAGACCTTGCGATCCAACTCGCAGGCAAGCAGCGCCTGATCGAAGAGCTTACGGGCAGAAAAAGCGATCTTCCAGGAATTCCCGATGGGAAAGAGATATCGCCAGAAGTTCCGGCCCTGGAGCGGCGGCTGATCGACACCAAAAAGGCTGAATACGATGCAAAAGAAGAGGCCCAACAGGCGGTAATCGAACAACGGAAGGACGCTCTGCAAGGCGCCGAAGCCACGCTTGAACAATACCTGAAAACCCGTTGGATATTGAGGCAGGAGGCATCAGCCTATAACGCGGCATACAAGGCCGATTACATCAGCAAAATGGAGCATCTGGAGAAGCAAAAGGAGCTTTTTACGGCCGAACAAGAGTATGAAGCCCAAAAAAAAGAAGTTGCACGGGCAAAGGAAAGTCTGCTTGAGGCGAAACAGATGCTTGTTGCCTTGCAGCGCGGTCGTGAAAAAGACATCCTCGGGGATATTGTTGATAGCGAAAATAAAATATTGACGTACCAGGATGATATGATAAAAGCTCGGCAGCGGTACAAGCTTGAAAGGCTTGTTTCTCCGGTTTCAGGCACCGTGCAGGGGCTGAAAGTCCATACAATAGGCGGCGTCGTGACCACGGCGCAAACTCTTGCGTCAATAGTGCCAAAGGGGACGTCCCTGGTTGTGGAGGCCACGGTAGAGAATAAGGACATTGGTTTTGTAAAGGCTGGACAGCAGGCGAAGATCAAACTGGATACTTTTTCCTTTCAAAAGTATGGAGTAGTCAAAGGAGTGGTCAAACAGGTAAGCCCTGATGCCTTTGAAGACAAGAAAAAGGGGCTGGTCTATAAAATAAAGGTTAGCATGGAGAAAACGCATATGCTTGTGCATGGCAAGCTGGTCCCTCTGGAGCCAGGCATGACTTGCTCTGTGGAAATAAAAACGGGAAAAAGGAGGATTATTGAATTTTTTCTGTCCCCGTTCAAGAAATACGAAAAAGAAAGCCTGACCGAGAGATAGAGAGACGCAAATAAAAATATGTCAGCATGAAACCTTCTGTATTCAGCGTGAGAGCGATCATGGGCAGATATTGGCTCCTCTTGTGCGTTATTTTTTTAATACTACCTAACCTGGTAAATGCATTGACCATTGGAGAAGCCATTAACATGGCCAGGGAAAGACTACCTGCATATAGGGCGGCAATGCTGAAGGCAAGAGCAACCAAAGCCCTGGCAACAGCGTCTCTTGGGCCATATCTGCCTAGCCTCGATGCTTCAGGGTCTTATGACCGGCACTACAATCAATTTCCAGATTACAACGCGCAGGTCTATCAGTTCGACTTATCATACATCCTTTTTGATGGCGGCAAGCGGCAAGCGAACAGAAACATTGCGCTTCTGAATTCAGACAGCGACAAGGAAAACCTTCGGAAAACGCTTATCGCCCTCGAATACGATGTAAAAGTCGCGTTTTATTCCGTGCTCGCCGGGAAGGCTTCGCTCGATTCAAAAAAATTACAGCTTGACGATGCTCAAAGAGACTACGATGTTGCAAAAGGACGGTATAAATTTGGTATTGTAAAACTCTCTGATATGCTCCAGGCATCAGTCCGGCTGGAACAGGCGAAATATAACGTCGTGGCCGCGCGCGGCGAATTAAGACAGGCATTTGCTGACCTGGACTCTCTGATTGGGATGCCGCTTGAGGCGAAGCCTTCACTTGAGGGAGCGTTATCTTTTATCCCGACACTTCCAGCCATTGAAAGCCTGAGAAAGGCGGTCCTCCGAAAGCCGGAAATAAAACAGGCGGCAGATACTGTCAAGATTGCACGGTTCGACAGATCTCTTGAGTTAAGCGCCTTCTGGCCAACAATATCTGCTGATGCCGCTTATGTAAAATCGATTGGCGCCGCGCCCGGCATCGTTCTCATCCCTGAAGACAGATACGTGGGATTGTCCGCCAAATGGAATATTTTCGAACTGGGCAAGTTTTTCCGACAAAAGGCGGCTGCGATCTCAACGACTTCATCCGAAGCTACACTGGACGAAACAAAACGGCAACTTGTGCTCGATCTTCAGAAGACCTATGATAATTATTTAACGTCAATTGAGGATCTCACTGTAGCGAAGAATCAATTGCATAATGCGGAGCATAATTATTCGCTGGCGTTTGGAGAATATAAAATAGGCGAGGCTGATATTCTTTCGCTTGTCCAGGCGGAAACCCTGCTTGCTGATGCGCGTGACCAGATGATTAACACAAAATTGAATCTTCTCGTCAATAAATCCCAGCTTGAACGGGTTGCGGGAATCCCGAAGCTGGAATCGCTGCCTATAATGGTCAGCCAGCCGACTCATCCATCCGGAATGCATGATTCAAACTGAAATTGCCATAACGGTGCTTCTATTTCGTAGCAGAGTTGAGGGGATAACACGCGCCAACTGTTAGCATCCGCTTACGCATAGTTCCTGGACGTAAGGTTGCTTACCGAGAATCTGCTGAAGATGCCATGTTTCAACCGGCATTGCATACATCGGGCGGGATAGCGCAGGGGAAGAGTATCAGCATGAAAACAGGGACATCCATGATGATATTCATTTATTTCCCCCATAGATATGAAAATCCATAAATTCCCTTATCCGCCGGAAGTCCTTTTCGTTACGCGTGAAGACAAACGCCCCGATCCTGCGCGCGGAAAAGGCAATAAGAATGTCATTTTGTATCCGGGAGAGATATCTGGCCTCAAAACCATATTTCGTTCTGAGCCTGGCAATAATGGCGCCCGTATGTTGCCAATCACTGCCGTCAGGCACAATAAGCCGCCCGGCGTCCTGAAAAGTCCGGTGCAATTTATCCAGAAGTCTGATTGTCTGCCGGTCGTGCGCCCCCGCGTACAGTTCCGAAAGGACAACCGCACTCATGTGCAACACCGGAGAGAAAGACTTTTCGGAAAACGCCGGATGCGTTATTCCATGATTTATGAAAGGAATGTAAATCGAGGTATCGCAGACGGCCTTAAGCGGATACTCTGCCAAATACGTCCTCGATTTTGCCCTTGCCCTTCGCCGCCGCAAGCGCCTTCCGGATTTTGTCATTTGCGATTACCATGTCCAGGGCCCTGTTGATTGCTTCAGTTTCGGTTGAAGCATGCGTGATCCTTTTGACCATGAGTATCTTGCCCGGGTCGAGACGAAACTGCTTGCGCACCTTTTCCGCAGTCTGCATTGATGCCACCTCCTATGTGTACAGAATAAAATAATGTACACATTATTTCAAGCCCGATGGGTCAAGCATACCAAAATTATCTTTCTTAATCAGTTTCCGTTGCGGAAGCGATTTTCCACGGAGAGATGCATATTGGAAACAGAGGACCCGGTTCTGGATTCGGGTCCTCTGTAAACACTGAAATAAAAGGCTCTATTTTCAGGCCGGGTCGCTTTGTTTTGTTAAAAGCAGCTTCCGCGTTATGACGATCCCCGTTAAGGCCGCACCCAGGAGGAGAAAAGTGGGCGGCTCAGGCACGGACTGACTCGCGGTGCCCTCTTCAAACCCGCGGTATTGCCACTCCGGCGAAGAGGTATCAACAAATGTGCCCACTGTATCACCGAAGTCGTTCAGGCCATAAACAGCGGTTAAAAGGTGGTCCAGGTCTACGGTGGTGAAATTGCCCGCGATATCGGTAAACCCGTATGAGGCAGTACCGTCACTGTATAATCCCGCGATTTCGCCAAGGTCATTTATGCCCATAGCTTCGGTGAAGCCTCCGCTTGCGCCCGGGGCATCGATCCTGGTAAATGACCCGTTGGCATAAATAAACCCGTGTTCTCCCGCCGCGTCCTGGTAAGTTCCCACAACTTCACCGGCATTGTTTATGCCGTTTACGTTAGTCAGCGTGGCTCCCGGAACACTGATCGGGGTAAGGCTCCCGCCTAAGTAGTAAAGAAAGCCTGTATACCTGTGAGTAGCGCCGTCAACGTAAGTCCCCGCGATTTCACCGGAGTCGTTGATGCCGCCGGCGCTCATATCGGCCGCCCCCGGAACACTGAATGACGTAAAGCTGCCGCCGGAATCGACAAATCCGTAATCCGTTGACCCAACGCTGTAAAACCCGGTCATGCCGCCGGCGCCGTTTATGCCCGTGACCAAAGTGTTTTCCGCGCCGGGGGCGTCAATTGAGGTGAAGCTGCCCCCCGAATCCAGAAACCCGTGCGTGCCCGTCCCATCGGTGTAATACCCCGCAACATCGCCGGAGCCGTTGACGCCCCTGGCGTAAGTAGCCACGGCGCCGGGATAATTAATAATTTCCGCCCACACGCTTCCGGATAAAAAAACTAAAAAAAACAGACATAAACCGGCTGAAAATGAAAATCTCTTCATCTCGTCTCCCTCCTTTGATATACAAAAGAATTTATCAGGATTTTTATTTTAAATGGCAAAATGCCTTTTCCTGACCATCGTTTTCAGTGAATACTATCAGGGTTGAAGTTACAGATTGGTTACAGATTCGCGGGAAAAGCAGCTTTGAGGTTAAAAAATGGAAAAAATAAAAAAGGCTCAAGAATTCCCTGAATATTCAGCAGGACATCATTATCCCAGAAACGTAATACTCGATATCCCCGCTTCTCAAGCCAGTTATCCCTTAAGCCGTCATATGCTTCTGCAGCCGGTTCAGTATGTTGACCGCCGTCCAGCTCGATTACAATCTTCTTTTCCAGGCATACAAAATCAACGATATATTTCCCCATCGGGTGCTGACGTCTGAATTTTAAACCATCCATGCGCTTTGCCCGTAAATGACGCCATAATGAACCTCCCGCTGCAGAGACGGCGGGGAGGTTCATTTAACCGGAGCCGGAAAGGGAAGGCACATGAAAAAAGGGACCGGTGGAGCCGGCAATCCGCGGGCGAGACGCAATTGACGTTCCTGGACGGGGGGCCGATTGAACGATTTGAACAACGGGGCTGAAAGAATCATTTTAAAACGGAATGTTAGGCTTTTTGTCTTGAACGGAAAACACAAAAAAGGAGGGGAGACCCTGCAACTGCCCGCCATGATTGGCCGGGAGGTGTTTTTTGTAATCTGGTAAAATATATCTAGAGATGGCCAAAAGGAGATGTCTCTAAAATACCTTCCATAACCGGCAATATATCCGGCCTCAAGGGAAGCGAGCTGCGCCTCCTGGAAAGGGTTTTCAGGAGAAGGGTCCCGCCGGATGAAGTCGTCACCCAGGAGCTTGCCAGGTATCTGTCTTCGCTGTCCGCGCGTATGGGCCGTCAGCTTGGGGTCCTTATCGACAGGCGCGGCGCGGTCTTGCAGGTCATCGCGGGGGATGCCAGGGGCATATTTATACCGTCGCTGGAGGCCCATCCGCTGGGCAAAAAGGCCCTGAGGGGGCTGCGGCTTGTCCATACCCACCTGAAGGGTGACGAGAAACTCACGCGTGACGATCTCACCGACCTGGCCCTCCTGCGCCTCGATCTGGTCTGCGCCATAGGGGTGCATGAAGACGGTCAGCCCGGGGCTGTCCAACTGGCCCACCTGCTGCCGGGCTATTCCGGCGGCGATGGCCGTGAAAGAGATTCAGGCAAAAGGCTCGAAGTGCACGATTTCGGGGACATAAGCCGGCTTCGTTTCGATTTTGGCGGGTTTATCTCCGCCCTGGAGGGCGAGATGTCCAGGAGGAGGCACTTCGAACAGGATAAAAGGGAGCGCGCGATTCTGGTAGGCGTCTCCGTCAGGACCCGCGGGGGAAGGACGTTTGTGCCCGGCGGGCCCGTTTCGTCCCCGGGCGGGCCTTCGCTTGAGGAATCGATGGATGAATTGAAGGAGCTTGCGCGCTCCGCGGGCGTGCTCGTGCTGGATGCCGTAATACAGCGGCCAAAGGAGATCAACCCCAAATACCTGATGGGCGCGGGCCGGATGAAGGAGCTGATAATAGACGCCCTGGACAAGGGCGCCACCCTTCTTATCTTCGACCAGGATTTGGGACCCTCGCAGATAAAGTCCATAACCGGCCTCACGGAGCTGAAGGTCATCGACCGCTCACAGCTCATCCTGGACATATTCGCCAGGCGGGCGGGCAGCCGCGAAGGCAAGGTCCAGGTGGAGCTGGCGCAGCTTAAATATCTGTTGCCGAGGCTTGCCGGCAAGGGGTCCGCCATGTCCCGCCTCATGGGGGGAATCGGCGGCAGGGGGCCGGGCGAGACCAAGCTGGAAGTGGACCGCAGGCGCGTCAGGGACCGCATTCACCTCCTGGAGCGCCAGTTGAAGGCCCTCTCGCTGGGCCGGCTGCAGAGGAAAAAAAGAAGGGTCGGGCAGGGGATTCCCATCGTCTCCATCGTCGGATACACGAACGCCGGGAAATCGACCCTGCTAAACGCGCTTACCGGGTCGGAGACCGCCGTCGAGGACAGGATGTTCGCCACCCTGGACACCGCCAGCAGGCGCCTGAAATTCCCCGTGAGTGCGGAGTTTTCCGGCCCCGCGCAGCAGAGGGAGGCGATCATAACCGACACCGTGGGCTTCATACGGGACCTGCCCAAAGACCTCGTCGCGGCCTTCAAGGCGACCCTTGAGGAGCTGGAGGACGCGGACCTCCTTCTGCATGTGGTGGATGCGTCGAACCCGGGGTTCCCCCAGCAGATGGACTCCGTGTCGAAGATACTCGACGAGCTGGGGCTCTCGTCCAAGCCGGGACTGCTGGTCTTCAACAAGACCGACAGGCTTTCCCCGGATGTGGCCAGGGCGCTTTCGGCGCGCTACGGGGCGGTGGCGATATCCGCGCTGAAACCTTCCACGTTCGGCCCTCTCTATGCCGCGCTCGAAGAAGCGCTTTCGGCAAGCTGCCGGCCGGCAATGAAAAAGCTGCTCAGGTAAAGGTATAATAAGGGCGAAATGGAATTTGCCCCGAAATGGATAGCCTGGGAGATCACCCGCAGATGCAATCTGAGGTGCGTCCACTGCCGCTCATCCTCGGAGATGGAGGTGAGCGGCCATCCCGATTTCACGACCGCCGAGGCCTTCAGGCTGCTTGAGGACATCGCCTCCTATGCGAAGCCTGTAATCGTGCTTTCGGGCGGCGAGCCTCTTCTGAGGGACGACGTCTTTGAGATCGCCGGGCACGGCACCGGGCTTGGGCTCAGGATGTGCCTTGCCACAAACGGCATGCTTGTGACGGAGGAGACATGCGAAAAGATCAAGGCTTCCGGAATAAGGATCGTGTCGCTAAGCCTCGACGGCTCCACGGAGGAGGTGCATGACGATTTCAGGTCGGTGAAAGGGGCTTTCCGGGGCATAACCGCCGCGGCCGGCCTTTTCCGCAGGCACGGGATAGAGTTCATAATAAATTCCTCCTTCACCAAACGGAACCAGGAGGAGATACCCAAAGTCTACCGGCTTGCAAAGGATCTTGGGGCGACGGCCTGGTACATGTTCATGATAGTGCCTACGGGAAGGGGCGAGGAGATCATGAACGAGCTTATCTCCAGGGAGGACTACGAGGAGATACTGGACTGGCACTACCGCATGGAGAAGGACGAAAAAGATATGCTCGTGCGCCCGACATGCGCGCCCCATTACTACAGGGTCGTGCTCCAGAGGGCGCGCGGCGAAAAGTCCAAATTCGAGAGAAGGACGCTTAAATTCTCCACCGGTGGGGCGAAGGGCTGCATAGCGGGGCAGCTCATATGCCTAATAGATGTGGATGGAAACGTCCTGCCGTGCAGCTACTTCCCGAAGCCGGCCGGCAATGTCAGGCAGAGCTCATTCAAGGACATCTGGGAGAACTCCGGGCTTTTCCGCGAGCTGAGGGATTTCAAGAGTTACAAGGGTAAGTGCGGCTCCTGCGAATACATAAACGTCTGCGGCGGGTGCAGGGCCAGGGCCTATTCACTCACCGGCGATTACCTGGAGGAGGAGCCCTTCTGCAGCCATGTGCCGCTCAAGATGACGAAGCGCGAAATCAGACCGGGGAATAAGGGCAGGCCGGGCGAAAAGGGCCAGTCAGGATAATCCGGTCCAATCCGGGGACCTTTATACCCGGTTCTTCTTTGCATAAGGCAGCAAATAAAAAACTCCAGGTGGAGGTCTTTCATGAACGATACCTTTCTTAAGGTTCTCAGGGGCGAGCAGACTTCCTACACGCCCATCTGGATCATGCGCCAGGCCGGCAGGTACCTGCCCGAGTACAGGCAGGTGAGGGAGGGCGTGGATTTCCTTACCCTGTGCAAGACGCCCGAGCTGGCGGCCAAGGTCACGTTCCAGCCCGTTGACATTTTAGGCGTGGACGCGGCCATATTGTTTTCCGACATCCTTATACCGGTAGAGGCGATGGGGATGAAGCTTGCCTTTTCCGAAAAACACGGGCCTTCCCTGGCCGAGCCCATCAGGAGCCGGTCGCTCGTCGAAAGGCTTTCCGTGCCGGATCCCGAAGACGACCTGCCGTTTGTCCTGGAGACCGTTAAAATCCTCAAGGCGGGGCTTAAGGTGCCGCTCATAGGGTTCGCGGGGGCGCCCTTCACCCTCGCCACGTACATGATAGAGGGCGGGGGCTCCAGGAATTTCCTCAACACAAAGAAGATGATGTACCAGAATCACGGCCTCTTCGGCGGACTGATGACGAAGATAACCGACACCGTGACGGCCTATCTCCGGGCGCAGATAAGGGCGGGGGCCGATGCCGTGCAGCTCTTTGACACCTGGGCCGGCGTGCTCTCCCCGGACGACTACCGCGCCTACGCCCTGCCGTATGTAAAGCAGATAATAAAGGAGCTTAAGGGCGAGGGTGCGCCGATCATCTATTTTGTAAACGGGTGCGCAGGGCTTTTGAAGGAGATAAAGGCCTCCGGGGCCGTGGCCATAGGGGTCGACTGGCGGATTGATATCGGCGAGGCGGCGAAAAAGCTCGGCAAAAGGTTCGTGGTGCAGGGCAACCTGGACCCCTGCGCCCTCATGATGTCCCCCGCGGATTTTAGGCCGAAGGTGCGCGAGATACTTGAAAAGGCGAAGCCGGCAAAGGGGCATATCTTCAACCTGGGCCACGGCATACTGCCCGAGATACCGGTTGACAACGCGAAGGCCCTGGTTGACATCGTGCACGAGCTGAGCGGGAAGGGCGGCCGGGTTAGCTGAGCGGCAGAGGCCCCATAGGCGTTCTCCTGCTGAACCTCGGGGGGCCCGACAGCCTTCGCGCGGTAAGGCCATTCCTGTTCAACCTCTTCGCGGACCGGATGATTATCCGGCTCGGGCCCGCCCCGCTTCAAAGGCCGATCGCCTGGGCAATAGCCGCATGGAGGTCGGCAAAGGCGAGACAGGCGTACGCGCTCATTGGCGGAAAATCCCCGCTTGCCGAATTCACGGGCGCGCAGGCCGCCGCGCTGGCGCAGGCGCTGAAACCTTACGGTGACTTCAATGTCTCCTTCGGCATGCGCTACTGGAGCCCGTATATAGGCGAGGCGGTCCGCGGGATGCACCGCGAGGGCGTCAGAAAGTTGATAGCCCTGTCGCTTTATCCCCATTACTCCATCGCCACCACCGGCTCGTCGCTGCATCAACTGAACGCGGAGGCCTCCGGGCTCGGGATCAGCGTGGGGGCGATTGAGCAATGGTGCGAACATCCGCTCTACATAGAGGCCCTGACGGAGACGATTAAAAAGGGCATCGGCTCTTTTGGCGGCGGCGGCGTATTCGTCCTTTTCAGCGCCCACGGGCTTCCCATGAAGATAGTGGAGGGCGGCGACCCCTACGTCGGGCATATCCGCCGCACGATAGATGCGGTCCTGAGGCGGCTCCCCGTGGATTATGCCCTCAGTTACCAGTCCCGCACGGGGCCTGTCAAATGGCTGGCCCCCTACACGGACGAGATGCTCCGGGAGCTTGCGGGGCGCGGGGTGAAAAGGGTGCTTGCGGTGCCGGTAAGTTTCGTCTCGGACCACATTGAGACGCTCTACGAGATTGATATATTATATAAGCGGCTGGCCGGCGAGCTGGGCATCGAGCTCAGGCGCGCCCCGGCCCTGAATTGCCACCCGATGCTGATTGAGGCGTTTAAAGAGATGGTGCTGGACAAGATGAAGGAGCTTTCCTGGTAAAAGCGAGCGGCTCCGCGGACAGACTGAAGGTAGCGATCGTGGGCGGCGGCATCTCCGGGCTCTCCCTTGCCCATTTCCTGAGCGGCTCCGCCGATCCGGTCGTCCTTGAAGCTGACAGCCGGCCCGGGGGAAAGATCAGGACTGAAAAGGCCGGCGGCTATATCTGCGAATGGGGCGTAAACGGGTTCCTTGACAACAGGCCCCGCACGCTCCAGGTGGCCGGCGGACTCGGGCTGAAGGTGCTGCGCAGCTCCGATTCGGCCAGGAAGAGGTTCATTTACCTGAAAGGACATCTGAGGCTCCTGCCGGAGAACCCGGCCTCCTTTCTCACATCCGGCGTTCTCTCCCCACTAGGAAAACTCCGCATCGCCCTTGAGCCCTTCATTGCCGCCAATAAAGACGACGAGACCCTTGCGGGCTTCGCCTCAAGACGCCTGGGCAGACAGGCCTACGAGAACCTGATAGACCCGATGGCCTCCGGCGTATTTGCCGGAAACCCGGAGAAGATGAGCGTTGAGAGCTGTTTCCCGAAGATAAAGGCCATGGAACGCAAGTACGGCAGCCTCATTAAGGCGATGATCGCCCTTGGAAAGGAGGCCAAAAAGTCCGGGAAGGGGCCGGTCGGGGCCGGACCGGGCGGCGTCTTGTCCTCCTTTTCGGGAGGAATGGAGGAGCTTGTAACCGCGCTGAGGACAGTTCTGGGGGAGAGGCTGAAGACCGGCTTCAGGGTGGCGGGGATCGAAAAAATTGAAGGCGGCAGCGGCTACCGGGTGCATACCGAAAAAGCGGAGGCCATTGAAGCTGATGCGGTCGTCCTTGCCTGTCCTGCCTACGAGGCGGCGAAAATACTCGATGGCTTCGACAAAGGCCTCGCCGGTCTTGTCCGGGACATCGAATATCCGGCAGTCTCGGTCGTGAGCCTCGGCTTCAGGAGGGAAAAACTCCCTTTCCCGGTGGACGCCTTCGGCTTTCTGGTGCCCTTCAGGGAAGGCAGGAAGATACTGGGGATGCTTTACGACTCCAGCATATTCCCCGAGCGCGCGCCGGAGGGGCACGTCCTGTTAAGGGTGATGGCCGGAGGGGCCAGGGCGTCCGCTCTGGCGATGCTGGATGATGAAAAACTCCTCTCCCTGGTGATGGGAGAGCTGGGGGGAATGCTCGGGCTTAAGGCAAATCCTGATTTTGTAAGGGTTTTCCGCCATGAAAGGGCCATTCCGCAGTATCCCCTGGGCCATGCGGAAAGGCTGAAAAAGATGGACGAGAAACTTGCCGCCCACCGCGGTTTTTTCATAACCGGCAACGCCTTCCGGGGCATCGCGCTCAACGACTGTATCGACAATTCTTTCGCTCTGGCTCAAAATATAGGTAAGATGCTGTAACCCTTGTCTTTTCGGCGATTCGTATGTTACTTTTTTTGTAAAGGAGGACAGCGGATGAAAGACGAGCAAATTGCGGAGATCCTTACGAAGGAAAGCGAGGAGTTCAAGAAGCTTGCGGCGGAGCACAGGGTTCTGGATAGCCAGGCGGCAGACCTGGCCGGGAAGCACTACCTGAGCATAGAGGAAGAGATCGAAAAAAAGCGTATCCAGAAATTGAAACTCCTTAAAAGGGACCGCATGGAGGAACTCATTACAAAGTACAGGAAAAACCACTCTATCAATTAGGCCGCATTCGTATCGTCCTTTACAATTTAAGAACGGGGAGGATGTTTTTTTCCAAAAATGACACGTTCACGAGAGATAAAAAAAGGAATAGAAAGGGTCCCTCACAGGGCCCTTCTTTATGCCACCGGGATTCCAAAGTCCGAGATGGACAAGCCCTTCATAGGGGTGGCGACCAGTTTCACCGACATCATACCGGGCCATATCGGCATGAGGGACCTTGAGCGGTTCATCGAGAAGGGTGTCCACTCGGGCGGGGGATATCCGTTTTTCTTCGGCCTTCCCGGCATCTGCGACGGCATAGCGATGGGCCATAGCGGCATGCAGTACTCCCTGCCGTCCCGCGAGCTTATCGCCGACATGGTTGAGACCATAATGCAGGCCCATAAGCTGGACGGCCTGGTCCTGCTTACGAACTGCGACAAGATCACCCCCGGCATGCTCATGGGCGCGCTCCGGGTGAACGTGCCCACGGTCGTTGTCACCGCCGGGCCGATGCTCTCCGGCCGTTTGAGGGGGAGGCGCCTGTCGCTGGTGAACGACACATTCGAGGCGGTGGGCAAGTACAAAAAGGGCCTCATAAGCGAGCGGGAGGTGGAGGAACTGGAGATGTGCGCCTGTCCCGGAGCGGGTTCCTGCCAGGGGATGTACACGGCCAACACAATGGCCTGCCTTACCGAGGCCATAGGCATGAGCCTTCCCTACTGCGCCACCGCGCTGGCCGTCTCCGCGGAGAAAAAGAGGATAGCCTTCGAAAGCGGCAGGAGGGTGGTTGAGCTGGTGAAAAAAGGCATAACCCCCTCGAAGATCGTGACAAAGGAGTCGCTCGACAACGCAATCGTGGTGGACCTTGCCCTGGGCGGCTCCACGAACACCTGTCTTCACCTGCCCGCGATAGCGCACGAGGCCGGCGTGGAGATGACGCTGGAGTCCTTTGACCGCCTCTCCAGGAAGACCCCTCACATAGCCGACATGCTTCCAGGCGGCGCGCACTATCTGGAAGACCTGCACTGGGCGGGCGGGATACCCGCCGTCATGAAGCGCCTGAAAGGGCTTTTGTCCGACCGCATCACCGTAAGCGGGAAAAAGGTATTCGATATCATCGAGGCGGCCGAAGTGCTCGACGAGGAAGTGATAAGGCCCGCCGGGCGCCCTTACCACAAGGAAGGCGGCATAGCCGTGCTCACGGGCAATATCGCGCCCGGAGGCGCCGTCGTGAAGCAGTCCGCGGTCAGCCCGAAGATGATGCGCTTCAAGGGGACTGCAAGGGTGTTCGATTCCGAGGAAAAGGCGATGAAGGCGATAATGGGCGGTGAGATAAAAGGCGGCGACGTGGTCGTCATCCGTTATGAAGGCCCCAAGGGCGGCCCCGGCATGCGCGAGATGCTCTCGCCCACCTCGGCCATCGCCGGGATGGGTCTGTCCGATTCGGTCGCCCTGATTACGGACGGCAGGTTTTCGGGCGGCACCAGGGGCCCCTGCATCGGCCACGTCTCTCCCGAGGCGATGGAGGGAGGGGCCATCGCGGCCGTCAAGGACGGGGACACCATAACAATAGACATACCGGGCAGGAAGATCGACGTGGGACTCACCGGAGATGAGATCGCAGCCAGGCTTGCCGGGTGGAAAAAGCCGAAGCCCAAGGTGAGCAAGGGGTGGCTCGCCCGCTACGGCGCGATGGTCAGCTCCGCCGCCAAGGGCGCCATAATGGAGAAATAATTCCCGAACAAGAGATTCGGCCAGAAGTTCGCACTTCCCGGAACAAGCTGAAGGGCGCGGACTTCGGCCAATAATTAGCGCAATTGCTTCTGCATCCGATTGGTAGATTCCGAAAGAATTCTTGTATTCCCTCTTGGCGGGGCGCAGGAGCGTTGCATAGGGGCGCTGCTTGCTGCGCCCCGCCATTTTTGCGGTCATTCCGTGCCACGATTCCTGGAATGTGAATCTAAATGTCAAGATTCAAAGACCTGACCCTAACCTTTTCTCTAGCATTTTCTAGTGTGATGTTGAGAATGAAAAGAGATAACCTGATTTTAAAAATGCGGATTTGAGACTCTTTTGCGGCAGAGCCAGTTAAACCAATCGGCCGCCTTGTTTCGTTCAGACTCATCCAAAGAAGACATCGCCGGACATATCCCTTTGCTGGCCGCGCGCATTTTGAGGATAGCCACAGATATATTTCTTGTTTTCTCCTGAGGCGTCCACTTGCTAAAAGGGGGCCCCCCGTTGCATATCGTTCACCTTTTGAGAAGTCTGGTTCTTCGGAGAACTGCACGGGGCCGTATCCCGTAATCGTGCCTCCCAATTTAGGCTGCCCGGGCAAACAAAATATATAATCATCGCATACAGTGTAAGCGTTTAGAGAAGTACAGGGGTGGGCATAGCGTCGAACTCGCCACGGTCAAGGTATAGCGGAGTAAGTTGCTTGTAGTCCTCAGGCGTTGTTGCATAGGGCAGTCG